>NZ_JARZRZ010000004.1:0-225724 GCF_029946585.1 Thermodesulfovibrio sp. 1176
CTTTCCTTCTTCATAAGTTCATTCAAAAGTAAAGCTACTATTGTTTGTTTTTATACTGGCGCAATGAATTTGCGAGCTTTGATGAGGCAAAGGAGAAGATAGACAGGTGGATACAAGGGATAAAAAATGGATGTAAAAGATAGGTAGATGAAAAATTTTAGATAAAATCCCCTCTTAAGAGGACTTTTAGAGTCAAAAAATCACTCTTTGAATTTTCTATCGACAATTTTAGGACAATTTATTAAAGATGTCTTTTTTTGCTATTTTGATTTATAATTAAAAAATTAATCTATAGAATTTTTAGGAGGCACAGTGGCGGATATAGCATTTTTAAAAGAAATGGCAAAAAATTTGAGAATCGAAATTGTAAAAATGCTTGCATTAGCTGGTTCAGGTCATACAGGTGGAAGTCTTTCTTCTGCTGACATAGTAACTGCTCTTTATTTTTATAAAATGAAACATGATCCTAAAAACCCCAATTGGCATGCTCGAGATAGATTTGTTCTTTCAAAGGGTCATGCTGCTCCAGTTTTATATGCAGCATTAGCTATGTCAGGATATTTTGATAAATCCCTTTTAGGTACTCTAAGAAAAATAAACTCTCCCCTACAAGGACATCCTTGTTGTAAAAGTCTTCCTGGCATAGAAGTATCCACAGGTTCCTTAGGACAGGGGCTTTCTGTTGCCAATGGTATGGCATTAGGATTAAGGCTTGATGGACTTCCATCAAGAGTTTACTGTCTTTTGGGGGATGGAGAAATTCAGGAAGGACAAATATGGGAAGCCGCAATGTCAGCTTCCCATTATAAATTAGATAATCTTTGTGCAATAATTGACCACAACAATCTCCAAATTGACGGATGTTGTTCTGAAGTAATGGATGTTTCTCCTATTGATGAAAAATTTAAAGCCTTTGGATGGAATGTTTTTAACATAGATGGACATAATATGGAAGAAATTGTAGAAGCTTTAGATGAAGCTGAAAAGATTAAAGGAAAACCTACAATGATTGTGGCAAAAACAATAAAAGGTAAAGGTGTCTCTATTTTTGAAGGTAAAGTTCAGTATCACGGAATTGCTCCAACAAAAGAGGAGCTTGAAATTGCACTTAAGGAGCTTAGCAATGGGAAAAATTGAGTGTAGTTGTGACTTAATCGAATTAACTGAATTATGTGGAAAGGATATGGCAACAAGAGATGCCTATGGTATCACTCTTGTTGAACTCGGCAAGAAAAATCCAAATATAGTAGTTCTCGATGCAGACCTTAGCTGTTCAACTAAAACAGTTTTATTTAGGAAAAATTTCCCTGAAAGATTCTTTAACATGGGTGTATCTGAGCAGGATATGATAGGCACAGCTGCTGGATTAGCTTTAACAGGAAAAATTCCTTTTGCTTCAACATTTGCCATTTTCGCAACTGGTAGAGCATGGGAACAGGTTCGCCAAACAGTATGTTATTCTAATGCTAATGTGAAAATTGTTGCAACTCATGGTGGAATTACTGTTGGTGAAGATGGTGCAACTCATCAAGCATTGGAGGATGTGGCATTAATGAGAGTAATACCCGGTATGACTGTTATTGTGCCCGCTGATGCCTATGAAACAAGTCAGTGTATAGTAACTATTTCAGAGTATTATGGACCTGTTTATGTTAGACTTGGCAGAGCAAAAGTGCCTGCTGTTATGCCGTTAGAATATAAATTTAGAATTGGAAAATCCCATGTATTTAATATAGGTAAAGATGTAAATATAATAGCTAATGGGTTAATGGTATCTGAAGCATTAAAGGCTTCTGAAATACTAAATAAAGAAGGAATTCATACTGGAGTGGCCAATTTTTCAACTGTAAAACCCCTTGACGAAGAAACACTTTTGGAAATTGCAAAAAAATCTAAATTAATTATAACTGTAGAAGAACACTCAATAATTGGTGGACTTGGAGGAGCTGTTTCAGAATTTCTTGCTGAAAACTATCCTATTCCTTTAAGAAGAATAGGCATTAAGGATACTTTTGGTTGTTCTGGAGATTGGAAAGAATTATTAAAAATTTATGGACTTACCGCTCAAAATATTGTCGAAGTTGCAAAAGAATTTTTCAAGAAATGATAAGTTTTTTGGGAGTTTATAAATATTATGATTCAACACCAGTTTTACAGAATATTTCTTTTAAAATAGAAAAAGGAGAATTAATATTTATAACTGGTCCATCTGGTGCGGGGAAAACTACACTACTTAGATTGATTTTTGGTAGTGAAAGACCCGATGAAGGAGAAATTAGAGTAGGAGATTTTGAACTTTCAAAAATCAGACAATCAGAAATTCCTTATTTAAGAAGATTTGTTACATTTGTATTTCAGGATTTCAGACTTAGACAGGACCTTACAGTTTATGAAAATGTAGCCCTTCCACTTTTCATATTAGGACAAAAAGAAAAAGACATAAAACAAAAAGTATACGATACTTTAAAAAATATCGGACTTAGACACAGAGCAGACAGTCTTGTTCGAACTCTTTCTGGAGGAGAACAACAAAGAGTTGCCATTGCAAGAGCAGTTATTACAAATCCCAGAATAATACTTGCCGATGAACCAACTGGAAATCTTGATCCCGATACATCAAAAGAAGTAATGACTCTTTTCAGAAATGTAAATGCTATGGGTTGCACAGTTGTAATTGCTACTCATAATCCCGAACTTTTTCAAAGTACTCCTTATAGAGTAATCCATTTGAAAGAGGGGAAATTTTTACAATGAAATCTCCTCTTCAGTCCGCAATTAAAAATCTTTGGTTAAGTAAGTGGTCAACATTAATGGCAATTGTAAGTATTGGAGTTTGTTTTTTTATAGTTACTGCGGTATTAATTGGGCTTTATAATCTGGATATTTTCAGTAAAAAACTGTCAAGTAAAGCAACTATTGTTATATATATAAAAAATGAAATCCCTGAAACTGAAATATATCAATTTATTAATAAACTTAAAGAAACTGGGTTTTTTACAAAGATTCAATATATATCAAAGGAAGATGCATTAAAAGAAATGCAAAATATAATAGAGCCGTCAATGATTGAATTAATTGGTTATAATCCCCTTTCCAATACTGTCGAAGCCTTTATAAAAGATGAAAAAATAGAAAAGATAGAAGAGATAACTCAGAATATTAAAAAATCTGATTTAGTGGAAGATGTTTATTATCCATCAAAAATAATATATGCTTTAAAAACTTTAAAAATTACATTGTGGAATCTCGGAGTAATAATATTTTGTTTTCTCTCTTTGGCAATTTTATTTATAATCTATGCAACTGTTAAAAATCATTACTGGAAAAAAACAGAGGAAATCGAAATTTTAAAACTTCTTGGTGCAACTCCTTCATACATAAGATATCCCTTTATTACTGAAGGCGGAATTTTAGGACTCCTTGGTAGTCTTTTAGCTACAATATCAATTGTAATAATTTATTTCTTTTTGCATTCAAAAAATGTAATTGAATTTTTACCTGCTATTACTCAGTTAGTTTTTCCTTTTGAGATTCTATATATACTTCCCTGTATAGGATTGCTCTTAGGAGTAGCTTCGTCATTTGTAGCATTAGGTAAAATAAAATATCAGTAACACTATGTTTAAAAAAATATATATTGTATTAGCTGTATTTATATTATTAAGTTTCATAGTAGGCACTGTTTATTCAGCCCAACCAAAGGAAGAATTAAAGGAAATTAAAAAAGAAATTGATATTCATAAAAAGAAATTACAAGAAACAAAAAAATTAGAAAAAAATCTTATTGAGGAATTACAAAAGGTGACAAAGGAACTATATGAAATAGAAAAGAAAATCTCTGCTCATAAAGAAAAAATAAAATCTATCCAGTTAAAAATTGGACAAACAGAAAAGGACATAAAAATATATAGCAATCAGTTAGAAAATAGAAAAAAATATCTTTCAATAAGAATTAGAGGAATTCAAAAACTTCATTATCAACCAGACCCTTATCTACTTTTACTCACCGAAGAAGATACCACTAGGGCGTTAAGAATAATACGAAATACCCAGAAAATAATATATATTGACAAAAAATTAATTAAACAATATAGAGAAGAATTAACAGAATTAGTCAAAAGACAAAAGGATCTTCAAACATTATATGCATCCCTAAAAAAGGAAGAAAGAGAACTTAAAGAAACTGAACAGGAACAGGTCATAAAGAAAAAAGAAAGAGAAAAATTACTCGCTAAAGTTCAAAAGGAAAAATCTCAGTATGAAAGAAAAATAAAAGAACTTGAAGAAAATGCTCGAAGACTTACAAAACTTTTACAGGAAACTGAAAAAAAAGAAAAAAGAACAGGTGCGGTAGACTTACCTGAAGGCACATTTGTAAAAAGAAAAGGAACCCTTCTTTGGCCTGTAAGTGGAAAAGTAGTTGCTTCCTATGGAAATCAAAGGGATCCATTATTTAATGTACCTATGTTTAGAAGCGGAATTTATATTCAAGCACCAGCTGGCACATCTGTTAAAGCATCGGCAGAAGGAAAGGTTGTATATGCCAACTATTTTAAAGGATATGAAAACCTTGTTATAATAAGCCATGGAGAAGGATATTATACAGTTTATGGAAATCTTGCATCAATGAATGTAAAAGAAGGTAGTTTTGTAAAAGGAGGGCAGGTGATTGGTACCTTAGGAGAAAAATCAAATATAGAAACAACAGCCCTTTATTTTGAAATAAGATACAGAGGGAAACCTCTTAATCCTGAACAATGGTTAAGAAGATAAAAAAGGAGGAAAAATGAGAATTAAAAAAATATTATTTATCTCTGTTTTAATTGTATTTATTGCCTTATCTGGGATCACTATTGGTAGATGGTCTGTAGCTCAAACAAACGATTCAATCTACGAAGATCTAAGAACCTTTACAGAAGTTTTTACTACAATAAAAAAACACTATGTTGATGAAGCAAATTCAAAAGAACTAATACTTTCAGCTATTAAAGGTATGGTAAAATCTCTTGATCCTCACTCTGCCTATTTAACTGCACAAGAATACAAGGAATTTCAAACAGAAACAAAGGGTGAATTTGGAGGCATAGGTATTCAAATAGGCATTAAAGATGGTGCATTAACAGTAATAGCTCCCATTGAGGATACACCAGCATGGAAAGCTGGTATTAAGGCAGGCGATAAAATAATAAAAATCGATGGACAATCAACTAAAGACATGAATATCAATGACGCTGTCTCTCGGATGCGTGGACCAAAGGGAAAGCCTGTAACTCTTACAATCCAGCGAGATGAATGGAAAGAACCAAAAGATATAACTATTGTTAGGGATATAATCAAAATCAAGAGCGTCAAATTCAAAATGATAGAAAACGAAATAGGATATATAAAACTCACCCAATTTCAAGAGACCACAGCTCAGGATTTAGCTAATGCTCTTAAAACACTAAAAGAAAAAGGCATGAAATCACTTATTTTGGATTTAAGAAATAATCCAGGAGGACTCCTAAACATTGCCGTTGATGTTGCAGAACAGTTCTTACCACCAAAATATTTAGTTGTATCTATAAAGGGAAAATCTGGAGAAAAAATGGATTACTATACAGAAGGATTAAGACCTATGTACACAGATGTGCCAATGATAGTTATTGTAAATCAGGGGTCTGCCTCAGCTTCGGAAATCGTTGCAGGAGCTTTACAGGATTGGGGACGGGCTTTAATTCTCGGAGTTCAAACCTTCGGAAAAGGCTCAGTTCAGAGTCTTATACCACTAAGCGATGGTTCTGCTTTAAAACTTACAACGGCTAAATATTATACACCTAAGGGTAGAAGCATTCATGCTGTAGGTATTAATCCAGACATCGTTGTTAAGCTTGAGACTAAAAACGGGAAAGAAGTTCCTGTAATAAGAGAAAAAGACTTAGAACAGCACTTAAAGGGAGAAAAAGTTGAACCTAAAGAGACTGCACCTCAAGAAGTAGATGAAAAGGATGACAATCAACTTCAAAGAGCCATTGATATTCTTAAAAGCTGGAAGATAATGGAAAAATTTAAGAAAGCAGCTTAAAATAAAGTTATATGCCGAAGTGGCGGAACTGGCAGACGCGCCAGATTCAGGATCTGGTGGTGGTTACACCGTGCGGGTTCAAATCCCGCCTTCGGCATTATAACTTTATTTTTATTTTCCTTTCTTCTTATCCTCTGTTGCAATTATTCCAATTTCAAAGATTCTGAATTTACTTTGTAGTTACGCTCAACCTGAGTTTATCAATTTAATCCTTGTAAGTCATTGAAAAAATTGAATTTTATTTTTTAAAAATGCAAATTTTTGTACAACAGACTTGTAACTCCCTTATTTTTATTATCTTTTTATGTTACGAAGTCTTCCTTGGCTGTTATATGGGCTGGTTCGGATACTTTCAATGCCTTAAATAATGCTTTCCCTGTCTTGTCCATTTTGTTCTTTAAATAGTATTCCTTGTCATTTATGCTAAACTTTGTCAGTTATATATTTTTCAAATACTCTTTAAGGTTTTGAGCCAAATTTTAACATTATTTCATACCACCTGTATCCATCTCTTCTTAATTTTATAACTAAATTTGGCTCAACTCTTGCCTCTTTGACAATTAAAAATAGGATAGGTATACGGTAATAATCTCCTATAGAAAAATAAAAATCAGTCATTTTGCCATCTCTTACAGAAACTTCGATATCCACAAATTTTTTACCAAAATAAGCAATTTAAAATTAGATTAGATTTACAAAGGAAAATATTTTTTTATAACAATTAGATATCATAGCAAGAATGCAAAAATTACAAATTTTATACAAAAATTGCAAATAGACACATAATTAGACTAAAATTGCTGATCGAGAAATTGGAAAAATTCACATTAGTAGCCATACTGGCTGTGCCTATTTCAGTACTTTCAGGATTTTTCTTATTTTTGTTGGCTTTGAACCTAAAAAGTCAGCCGGAATAAATAATATCATCCTTTTTTGATTTAGTCCTGTTAATCTTCTTGACTTTAATAATCATAAGTAGCTATCATTTTTTATGGATAAGAAAATTGCTTTTATATATGATGATATTTTCCTTAAGCATGAAACTCCTCCTGGTCATCCTGAGTCAAAGGATAGACTTATTGCAATTGTAAACCGTCTCAAAAAAGAAGAGCTATGGAATAAATTGCTCCACATAAAACCAAGAAAAGCAACAGAAGAAGAATTAGCTTTGGTTCATGAATCTCACTACATAAAAAAAATAAAGAACTCTCCACCTGGCTATTTAGATCCAGATACTTATCTAAGTGAACATTCCTATGAAGTTGCATGTTATGCAGTAGGTGCTGTGCTTGATGCTGTTGATGGTGTTTTGAACAAAAATTTTGATGGTGCTTTTTGTGCAATAAGACCACCAGGTCATCATGCTGAAATGGACCATGCAATGGGATTTTGTATCTTTAATAATGTTGCAGTTGGTGCAGCCTATGCAAAAACAAAGGGAATTAAAAAGATTTTTATAATTGACTTCGATGTCCATCACGGAAATGGCACTCAACATATTTTTGAAGATGACTGTTCAGTGTTTTTTTTCAGTTCCCATCAATTTCCTTTTTATCCGGGAACAGGACGAGAACTTGAGATGGGAAGAGGTGCGGGAGAAGGATGTACTTACAATATTCCTTTAAGGTCTGGTTCAGGAACAAAGGAATATTTAACGATTTTTCAAGATATACTACCACAAAAAATAAGAGAAATTAAACCTGAACTTATACTCGTATCTGCTGGTTATGATATGCATCAAGATGATCCAATGAGCTATATAAATGTAACCACTGAAGGAGTAAGAAGTATAGTAAGAAGTATTCTTAGATCTTCTTACGCCCCTAAAATTTTTGTTCTCGAAGGTGGTTATAATCTTCAATCTCTGTCAGAATGTATTAAAGTAACTCTTGAAGAAATGTTGGGTTAACTTTTCCACAAAAATAACCCTGTATCTTCATCAAAGTCTCTCTCAAAGGATATACCATCAAGTTCTATAACTTCAAATTCAAAAGCAAAAACCTCAGCTTCATAAAGATGCCCTCCAATACATGAAAAATCTTCCTTTGAAAGAACAATATGAATATGCGGAAAAGGCTCTCCATCTTTAATTGAAACATTTCCCTTTAGAGAAAGTATTTCCATTGGTTCATTAAATTCATGAGAGATATACTTTTTCTCCCTCTGTTCATAATATCCGATTTTAACTCTTGTCACAGCTCCTATTCCGCTTATTAATCCAGAAGTTATTGATTTTTCTTTTAAAAATTTTACAATGC
Source organism: Thermodesulfovibrio sp. 1176 (assembly GCF_029946585.1). NCBI lineage: Bacteria > Pseudomonadati > Nitrospirota > Thermodesulfovibrionia > Thermodesulfovibrionales > Thermodesulfovibrionaceae > Thermodesulfovibrio > Thermodesulfovibrio sp. 1176. Next base: position 8,323 of record NZ_JARZRZ010000004.1, read on the forward strand.
TTGATACAATCTCTTCTCCTTTATAAAGTCTACCCTGTAAAACTCTTTTAACATTAAAATTTTTAATCATTTATTCTACCCCCTATTTAATTCTTTCAGCTAACACTTCTAATGAATGTTTTACTTCAATTTGAAGCCCTTCTTTATCAACTCCTCCACGAATTTGCATTACACAGCCTGGACAGTCTGTGCATACAAGTTTTGCTTCTGTTTTCTGAATATTTTCAAGCTTTCTTCTTAAGATTGTTCCTGATATTTCTGGGAATTTCAATGAATAGCTTCCACCCATTCCACAGCATGTATCCGATTCAAACATCTCAATAAGTTTTAATCCTGCATTTATCAAACTTTCCCTTGGTTGTTGAGATATATTAAGACTTCTTATTAGATGACAGGGGTCATGATAGGTAAAATCAATTTTTGATAGTTTTTTAAACTGAATTTTACCCTCTTTTACAAGTCTATAAATTAATTCTGAAGCATCTATAACTTTTTCTGAAAGATGTTCTGCAGATTTTATTATTTTTTCATCATAATCTTGCTCTTTTAAGTCCTTAATAAACTGATTTTTAAGAGCAACTGTACATGTAGGACAGGCAGACACCACATAGTCTGCTTCTACGCTAAGCAGTGCCTCTATGTTTTGTTTTGAATTATTGGCTGCTACATCCATCACTCCTGAGTATCTTGCAGGTGCTCCACAACATGTTTGTTCCTGAGGAAAAAGGACTTCTATCTGAGCAGAATTAAGCAATTTAACTAAAGCTTCTCCAATCTCAGGATAGGCAAAATCAATAAGACATCCTGCAAAAAATATAGCTTTCTTTTGAGACTTTGGTTGTTCAATTTTTTTAAATCTATCCCTGAATGGAACATCAGCAATAGCAGGAAGACTTCGTTCAGTTGTTAATTCCGAGAGAAAGAATGGCAGATGCCTTATAAATCCGCCTTTTTCAAAGGGTTTTTGAAGCTTTGAGGCAGTTCTTAAAATTGAATGGAATAATTTTCTATTGTTTACTACAGAATATATTGCCTTTGTTTTAAAGTCTAATCCTTCTTCTTTCGAAAGTCTTTTTCTTATTTCAAGAATAAGTTCAGGAATGTTTATTTTACCAGGGCAGACTTTTACACAGTTTCCGCATTGAATACAGAGTCCCTGTATGTCCTTAGATGCCTTAAGTCCCTCGGTCCAAGCAGTAAGTATGGTTCCAATTCCACCGGTATAAACTTTACCAAAAACATGGCCACCAATAATCCTGAATACAGGACATACATTAAGACATGAGGCGCAACGAATGCATTGAAGGCTCTGTTTAAATACAGGGTCTCGTGCTATATTAGTGCGATTATTGTCAAAAAGAATTATATGAAACTCTTTTTGAGAACCATCTATGTGAATTTCAGGTTTATTAACGAAAGATATGTAACTTGTTATAAGTTGTGCTGTTGCACTTCTTGGAAGTGCCCTTATAATTGAAAATATATCTTCAAGTTTTGCAACAAGTTTTTCAACGCCAACAACAGCCACATGAATTTTAGGAAGTAACATTGTTAAACGTGCATTACCCTCATTGGTAAAGAGCACCAGTGTTCCTGTTTCTGCAATGGCTATATTGGCACCTGTTATACCCATATCAGCAGAAAGGAATTTTCTTCTTAAGTGCTTACGGGCAAATTTAACCATCTGAGCAATATCTGGCTGGACAGGTTCAACTTTTTTTGTGAAGACATCTGAAACATCATACCTTGTAAGATGAATTGCTGGTAGCACCATGTGGGAAGGTCTTTGCCCTGCAAGTTGAATAATCCATTCACCAAGGTCTGTTTCGTTTACCTCGATACCCTGTTCCTTTAGATACTTATTTAAGTGAATCTCCTCTGTTGCCATTGATTTTGATTTGACGATACTTTTTACATTGTTTTTCTTTGCAAGTTCAATTATATAATTTCTTACTTCCTCTGGACTTTTAGTATAAAAAACCTTTGCACCATTTTCTGTAGCAGATTTTATAAAAGTTTGAATTAGTTCTTGAAGGTGATCTGCTACATAGGATTTAATATTTGCAATTTTTTCTCTTATTCCCTCAAAATCAAGCCCCTCATAGGCTTTACGCCTGCTTACAGCATAGGCTTCTGAAAATCTTGTTAATGCACCGCTTAAATTGGCATTTGATAAAGCTTTTTTTATCTCTTCTTTAATCATCTATACCCCCTAAAAATTATCAATACAAAGGATGATAACCCTTTCTGGACCGTGTACTCCTATTGTAAGAACTCTTTCTATATCAGCAGTTCTACTTGGACCACTTATTACTGTCATGTATGGAATATTTTTTAAATTTATTTGTTTAATCACTGATTCCATATCAGGTAAAATTTTGTTAAGCGGTAAAATTGCTATATGAATTTCTGTTAAAGAAGAACAAAGTCTCTTTGAAATTTTATCAGATATTTCAACAAGACTCCCTGTCTCTGCAATACCAAAGTCAACCTGATTAATTCCTATCTTTGCCGATGATGCTGAGTTAAGGTCTATATTGAATTCAATCTGAGGGAGTTCTTTTTGAAGTGTATCTTTATCAACTCCTTCAAGAAATTCTGATTCACACCATACTACTTCCTTTGAAATCTTTGTTGAAGTATTCTGTTTAATGAAATCCTTTATAAAATCAAGAGCCTCTGCTTTACTGCTAAATTTGTGCACTTCTGCATTTATTGCCTCTGCTTTTTGTTTGAAAAGTTCAAACACCTAAGCCTCCTTTTTATAAGATTCAGCAAGCAAATTAACAGTATGTAAAACTTTACACTTACCATCCCATCGATGAATCCCTTCAAAGAGTTCCATCATACAGGCAGGACATCCTGTGCAAACTACATCTGCCTGCGTTTGTTTTATATCCTCTGCCTTTGCTTGAGTAATTTTTAAAGCAGTGTCAGCATGAGTTAAATGATAACTACCACCACTTCCACAGCAGGCATCGGGTTTTTTCATCTCAACTAAAGTTAAGCCAGGAATCATTTTAAGAAGTTGTCTTGGTTCATTAAATACCTTCATTGATTTCTTAAGATGACAGGAATCATGATAAGTAACTTTTAATTCCACTTTTCCCTTCGGTGGTTCAAATTTTATAATTTTTAAAAGGAATGTAGAGATATCATAAATTTTTTCAGCCCATTTTTTTGCCTTTTTTTCATAAACTGTATCTCCTTCAAGAATAATAGGATATTCATGTTTCAAAGCACTTCCACATGAACCGCAAACTGTAACAATATACTGTGGATTGAAACTTTCAAAAACCTGAAGATTTTTCTTTGCAAGCTCTCTTGCAGTTTCGATATCTCCGTGAACCATTACAGGCATACCACAGCAGTTCTGATTTCTGGGAGTTATAACTTTAATATTATTTCTTTTTAAAACATAAAGTAAATCTTGTCCTACCTCTGGATAAAAGTAATTGACTGAACATCCTGTGAAAAATATTACATTAGCCTGTGGATTTTGAACATCCATTACTTCATTAACTTTATCTCTAAAACTTTCTTTTGTTAACTCTGGTAAAACAAAATCGTCATCAAATCTTTTCCCAAACTGTTTCAAAAATCCCTTAGGAGTTCTTGTTTTTTCATCTTCTTTTTTGAAAAACAGTCCCTGCATTGTTGCAAAGGCTTTCATACCCTTGTCAAAAAGTTCTGGATTTTTAAGAAGTCCAAAAAGAGCCTTTTTAATAAAAGGAATTCCCTTCTTTTTTGCAATAGCTGACCTTAAACCAAGTATAATTCTGTCAAAGCGAACTCCGCTTGGACATGCCATCATACATGATTTACATACAAGACAGTTAAATATAAGTTTCACAAGAGTTTCATCATCTATGTTAATTTTATCTTCCAGCACAGCCTCTCCAAGAGCAATTTTACCTCTGGCAACAGAGGATTCTTTTTTTTCCACATTGTAAATAGGACAAACTGCCATGCAGTTTCCGCATTTCATGCATCTGATAAGTTCTCTCTTTAAAGTTTCTAAATCATCAAAAACTGTTTTTGCCACTTTAGTCCTCCATCGGGACGAGCTTTCCAGGATTTAAGATATTATCGGGGTCTAATGCTTGCTTTATTCTTCTCATTGTTTCAACTCCAGAGCGTCCAATTTCATCTTTAAGATACTTAAGTTTAGCTATACCGATTCCGTGCTCTCCTGATAAAGTTCCACCAAAGGATAAAGCTACATCAAATATTTCATCCACTGCTTTATGAAGCCTTTCCATTTCGTCTTTGTCAAGAGGATCAATTAAAATTGTAGGATGAAGATTTCCATCACCTGCGTGTCCAAAGGTTCCAATGAGAAGATTATATTTTTTGGCAATTTTTTGAATTGAAACAAGCATATCAACAAGTTTTGTTCTTGGAACAGTGGCATCTTCAAGTATTGTTGCAGGTTTTACCTGTGCCAAAGCTGGAAGCGCAGCTCTACGGGCAGCCCAAAGGGAATCTCTTTCCTGATCTGTTTCTGCAATTTTAAATTTTCCATTGTTATTCTTTATTATTTCAATACAATTTTCTGCTTCCCATTCCACACTGTCCTTACCCATACCATCAACTTCTATAAGCAACAAAGCTTCCACATCAGTGGGAAGTCCAGCTTTTGCGTAGTTTTCAACAGTCTGAATTGTAACTTTATCCATTATTTCAAGAGTTGCTGGAATAACATGGGCTCTTACAATATCAGTAACTGTTTTTCCTGCATCTTCAAGCTTATCAAAAAAGGCAATCATTGATTTACGGTATTTTGGTGTAGGAATGAGTTTACATATTATCTCTGTAATTATTCCTAAAGTTCCTTCAGAACCAACAAAAAGACTTGTAAAATCATAGGCTGTAACATTTTTTACTGTTTTTCCACCATAACGGAAAATCTCACCTGTAGGAAGTACAATTTCCATTCCCATTATGTAATGTTTTGTAACACCGTATTTTAATCCTCTTAATCCACCTGAGTTTTCAGCAACAGAGCCACCAACTGTTGCTGTTGCCATTGAGCCTGGGTCTGGTGGATAAAGAAGTCCATATTTTGATACAGCATTGTTTAAGTCAGCGATAATAACACCTGGCTGAACTGTTGCAGTGAGATTGTCTGGATCAATTTCAATGATTTTATTCATCTTCTGAAAGGATATTACAACCCCTTTATTTAATGGAACAGGCCCTCCACTAAGGCATGTTCCAGCACCTCTTGGATATATTGGAACCTTTGCTTGCCTTGCAAGAAATATCATTTCCTGAACTTGTTTGGTATTTTCAGGAAAAACAACCACCCCGGGAATCTCCCGAGGAATCCCTGGGGTGGCATCATAGCTGTATGTTATTAAATCTGCTTTTTCTGTAAGAACATTTTCTGCACCAAAGATATTCTTACATTTACTAATGAAGTTGCTATCGATCATTTTACAGCTCCTTTTCCAACAACTCTTGAAAGTATTACGATTAATAATGAAACAGCAAATGTGATAATAAGATAATTAATTCCCTCTGCAGGGATTCCTGTAGGTCCAGCAGGTTTTGCTGCGGCTACTGCTGCCTGAACAGCCTGTTCCCATTGAGGAATCATCCATGTAAATACATATGCCTGAAGCATTGCTATTACACCCATCATTATGGTAAGAATTATGGAATGTTTAAGTGTGAATCTGAAAATATCACCTTCATGACCAACATAACCAGTTGCAGCTGTTGCTACTGCTATTGACTGTGGTGAAATCATCTTTCCAAAAACTCCGCCTGAGGAGTTTGTAGCCACTGTAAGCACAGGGTCTACACCAATCTGACGGGCTGTTACTTCCTGAAGCTTTCCAAAGAGAGCATTTGAAGATGTATCTGAACCTGTCATGAAAACTCCAAGCCAGCCAAGAAAAGCTGCAAAGAATGGGAAAACTATTCCTGTTGTAGCAAAGGCATAACCAAGTGTAATAGCCATTCCAGAGAAGTTATAAAGGTATGCAAATCCCAGAATTGTTCCAATTGTTACAATAGGCCATTTAAGCTGATTTAAAGTTCTTCCTGCAACTTTAAGAGCTGTACTAATAGAAGCACCCATAACAGGTATTGAAAGAATTCCTGCAAAAAGTATAGCGGTTCCAGCTGCTGAAAGTAAATTAAAGGAGTATACCGCTGCTTTTGGTTTTCCAAGATGATCTATAACTTCCTTGTCAAGACCTGTAATTGGGAATTTAAATGTTGCAATTTGATCCAAAGCAGCCTTTACTGGTTTAATTCCCCAAGCTGCAACAAATATTGAAAGGAGAATAAAGGGTGCCCATGCTCTGAATACCTGTCCAGCTGAGTACTGTAGTTTTGCTCTTCCTGTGGCTGCTGCTTCATGTTCAAAGGTCCATGATTCTTTAGGATGCCATATTTTTACGAATATTACTGTTGCAATAATTGAGACTATTGCTGATAATATATCTGGAAGATAAGGTCCGATATAATTGGAAACCAAAAATTGAGTCAATGCAAAGGACCCACCGCTTACAAGTAAAATAGGCCAAATTTCCATAGCTTTCTTCCATCCTGCCATAACAACAGCCATATAAAATGGAACAATTATACTAAAGAAGGGCAATTGTCTACCAACCATTTTACTTAATGCCATCATATCAACACCGGAGACAGCTGCACCAACAACAATGGGAATTCCTATTGCACCAAAGGCAACAGGTGCTGTATTTGCAATAAGACAGATACCACAGGCATATATTGGATTAAAACCTAAACCTGCAAGCATTGCTGCTGAGATTGCCACAGGAGTTCCGAATCCTGCTGCACCCTCAAGAAATGCGCCAAAGGAGAAAGCAATTATTACTGCCTGAACTCTTCTGTCATCAGTAATTGTAGCGAGGGAGTTTTTGATGATTTCAAACTGTTTTGTTTCAACGGAAAGATTATAAATATAAACTGCAGTAACAACAATCCAGCAAACAGGCCAAAGACCAAAAATAAAACCATTAAAAACTGAGAGAGCGGAGAGATTAACAGGCATACCATAAGCAACAATTGAGATTAACATTGCAATAAGAACTGCTGAAATTGCTGCCCAGTGCCCTTTCATTCTTTTGTAAGCAAGAGCCCAGAAAAGATAAAGGATAGGCACTGCTGCAACAAGAGCACTTAAGACAAGACTCCCCAGTGGGTTAATATCCATTTTCCAGGGCATAATTTAACCTCCTCCTTAAAAAATTTTTTTACAATGAAATTATGAAAAATATAAATAAGTTTGTAAATCAGAATATTCCTACAAGTTTGTAGGAAATTTCCTACAAAATATATTTTCAAAATTTTTGACTTTTTAATTGATTTGAGTTTAAGCTAAAAAATAATATCTTTATGAGGTGAAAAAATGAAAAAATTTATCTTGATTTTATCAATATTTTTTCTTATATCATGCAATATAACTTCAAATCCATGTACTAAGATAAAAGAGGACGATTTAAAAAATCAATTAAAAAAGGCATTTAATGTTGAATTTGATAAAATTTTAGAAAAAAATGATGTAAAAGGAACTAATCTTTGTCAGGTTGTCCTTCAAATGGGAGGAAATTTTGGTGTTTTATATGTTTCTTCAGATATAAAGACATTTTTTATAGGCGGAGATATTTATAAAGATGGAGTGTTTTTAAGCAAAGCTACACTTAACAAAATTCAAGAAAAAAATTTTTTAGAATACAAAAATGATATTGAAAAAGTAGTTGCCTTTTCCTACAAACCTGAAGGCGCTCAAAAATTTATCTACATGGTAACAGACCCTGATTGTCCCTTTTGCGAAAAATCAAAGGAACTTGTAAAACAATGGGCAGATGCAAGAAAAGTTGAGGTCAAGGTTATATTGTTTCCCTTAGAGAGAATTCATCCACAGGCAAAGGAAAAATCTGTAAAAGGGATATGTTCAGGTATGCAATTTAAGGATTATTTAAATTCTAATTGGTCTGGCAAAGTTTGTGATGAAGGTTTAAAGAAAATAGAAGATTCTATTGTGTTAATGCAAAAAATTGGCATAAATGGAACTCCTTCTTTTATTTCATATAATGGAAAAAGATTTGTTGGATTTTCACCAGAAGGGCTTGACTCTATTATTCAGTAAAGGACTGTTCCTTTAAAAATTTATAAAAGAGTTGATAAATAAAGGGTAATGTTCTTTTTTGGTGTTTTGCTATATAAAAAGTCCTTTTTATTTCATTTCCTTTAATTCTTAATGCCTTTAATTTACCACACTCGATTTCATCTTTTATTGCATGAATAGAGAGTATAGAAATTCCAATTCCCTTTTTGATAGCTTGCTTAACTGCATCTGTGCTACCCAAAGTGCAAACAATATTAAGATTTTCAAGTTTTATCCCAAGATGATTTAACCATTTTTCTGTTTCTTTTCGAGTACCAGAGCCTTCTTCTCTTACAATAAACGGATATTCTAAAAGTTCTGTAACATCTATAAATGATTTATCAAAAAAATTAGGGGATGCAACAACTAATTCATCTTCTACAAAGGGGATGTAATCAATTAAAGAATTATTTATCTTTGTCCCAACAAATCCAAGTAAAATGTCACCTGAAAATATACTATTAATGACATTCTGGGAATCAGAGATATTAATCTGAATATTTATGTCAGGGTAAAATTTTTTAAATGATGCAATAAATGAAGGAAGAATGTATGTACCAGGGATAGTACTTGCTCCTATTAAAATTTTTCCTGAGGGTATTTTTTTTATTTTTTCAATATTTTCTTTTAAATTTTGCAATTTATCAATAATTTCCAATGCATGTTCATAAAGAATATCAGCCTCCTTTGTAGGAATAATCTTTTTGCCGACTCTGTCAAAAAGTTTGCAATTAAGATATGTCTCAAGATTTTTTATATGTTCACTTACTGTAGGTTGAGTTAAAAAATTTTGATTAGCAGCCTTTGAAAAGCTTTTATTTTTATACACTGAGACAAAAATTTTTAAGTGATGTATGTCCATATTATTTAAAAAGTTTATCAAATAAGTTTTATATATTGCAATTTAAAATTAATATGTGTTAAAATTCCACTTATGTCAGTTACTAATATTATAATGTCAGGAACTGGTGGACAGGGCATTGTTTTAGCAAGTAGAATTATTGCTGAAACAGCCTTTAGAAGTGGCTTTGATGTTAAGGAAAGCGAAATTCACGGAATGGCTCAAAGAGGCGGAAGTGTTGTTGGTCATATAAGGTTTGGAAACAAAGTGTTTTCTCCTCATATTCCCTATCAAAGCGCAGATATAATGGTTGCCCTTGAAGAAGTTGAAGCTATTAGATATTTGTCTTTTCTTAAACCTGAAGGTATAATAATTTTAAATAAGAAAAAAATACCTCCTGCTGGCACAGATCTAAGTTCATATCCAGAAAATATTGAATCTTTCCTAACACAAAATGGATTTAGAGTTTTTAGTGTAGATGCGGAATCAAAGGCAAAAGAATTGGGTAATATAAAAGTTGAAAATTCTGTCATATTAGGGGTTCTATCAATTTTTTTACCTTTCAATGAAGACTTATGGATTGAAGTAATAAAAGATTCTGTTCCTTCAAAAACGATTGATTTGAATATAAATGCATTCAAAGAAGGCAGGAGGTTAGCAGAGAAAAATGCCATTTTGGAACAAGGAAATAGAAACATTAGAAAGAAAAAAGTTACGAGAACTTCAATTTGAAAGACTTCAAAAAACCTTAAGAAAGGTTTACCAAAAAGTACCCCACTATAAAACAAAATTTAATCAGGCAAAAATAAAACCATCAGATATAAAAAACCTTGAAGATATATATAAACTCCCTTTTACAACAAAAGAAGACCTCTATGTAGATTATCCCTTTGGACTTCTTACTGTTTCTATTGATAAACTTATAAGGCTTCATACTTCAAGTGGAACAACAGGAAAACCAAAGGCTATATTTTTTTCAAAGAAAGATATAAACAATTCTGCTGAACTTATTGCAAGATGTCTTGTTATGACAGGAGCCCAAAGGGGTGAAATCTTACAAAACAGCATGACTTATGGACTTTTTACTGGAGCCTTTGTTATGCATTATGGAGCTGAAAAAGTAGGCATTCTTGTTATTCCTGCAGGTCCTGGTAATACAGAAAGACAGATAAATCTAATGAGAGATTTTGGAACAAATATGTTACATATCACACCAAGTTATGCTCTCTATTTAGCCTCTGTAATATATGATAAAGGATTTGATCCCAAAAGAGATTTTAAATTAAAGAGAGCCTATCTTGGTGCAGAACCTTATTCTGAAGAAACTCGAAGAAAAATAGAAAATATGCTTGGAATAGACATATATAACTGTTATGGGCTTACAGAGATGAACGGACCAGGAGTAGGGTTTGAATGTCCCTATAAATCTGGATTGCACATATGGGAAGATAACTTCCTGATGGAAATAATAAATCCAGAAACAGGAGAGCCAGTTCCTGAAGGAGAAATTGGTGAACTTGTACTTACAACACTAAACAGAGAAGCAATGCCCTTAATAAGATACAGAACCCGAGATTTAACAAGAGTTATTCCTGAACCATGCAGTTGCGGAAGAACTCACAGAAGAATTACAAGAATTCTTGGTCGTTCCGATGATATGTTTATTGTAAAAGGTGTAAATATTTTCCCACAACAAATTGAGCAGATATTAATGAGCATTAAAGGTGTAGCCCAGAATTATCAGATTGTTCTTGAATCTTATGATGAAATGACAATAAAGGTTGAAATTGATAGAGAACTTTTCGATGGGAAAATTGAAAGACTTGTAAAATTGAAGGAAGAGATAATTGATAAAATTCGTTCAGCTACTATGGTAAAGCCAAAAGTGGAACTTTTAGAGCCTGGAACTCTACCTGTAAGTGAAGGAAAAGCAAAAAGAGTTATTGACAACAGAACAATTTAGGAGGCTTTTATGGATAAAGTCTACATTATATCAGTATTTGCAGAAAATAAGCCAGGAAGACTTGAAAGAGTTACTAAAGTTTTAGCGGAGGCTAATATAAATATTTTAGCTTTCTCTATTACAAGTACAAATGGTTTTGGAGTTATTAAGTTTATGGTTAATAGATGCCAGGAAGCATATAAATTATTAAAAGAGAAAGGATTCACTGTATCCCTTAATGAGGCAATTGGAATTGAGATGAAAGACCAGCCTGGTGGTTTGTATGAGGTAGTAAAAATTCTATCTTCAAAGGGAATTAATATAGAAAGTGCTTCAGTGTATGTTGCAGAGACCAGAAAAAAAGCCTATTTAATAGTGGAAGTAGAAGACACTGCTAAGGCAATGGAGTCTCTTAAAGAAGAAAACCTAAAATTTTTAAAACCCCAAGAAATTGTATGAGGTGTAACTATGTTTTGGGATAAAGATATAGAATGTATTGATGAAGAAAAACTAAGGGAAATCCAACTTGAAAGATTAAAAACAACAATAAAGAGAGCCTATGAAAAGATTCCCTACTACAGAAAGAAATTTGATGAAGCTCAAGTCTCTCCTGATGATATTAAAAAACTTGAAGATATAAGAAAAATACCCTTTACAAGTAAAGCAGATTTAAGGGAGGTTTACCCCTTCGGTATGTTTGCTTCACCCCTAAGTGAAATTGTTGAAATTCATATGTCAAGTGGAACTACAGGAAGGCCTATTGTAGCAGGATATACTCTATCAGATATAGAGATTTGGGGAGAAGTAATGGCGAGATGCCTTACAATGGCAGGGACTACAAAAAATGATATAGTACAAGTAGCTTATGGATACGGATTATTTACGGGTGGATTTGGAGTTCACTATGGAGCAAGGAAAATAGGAGCAATGATTGTTCCTGCTTCAGCTGGAAATACTCGTAGACAAATAGAAATTATGAGAGATTTTGGAACAACAATTCTTGCTTGTACTCCATCATACGCTCTTTACATGGCAGAAGTTGCTCAGGAAATGGGAATTGAGCCAGCAACACTTAAACTAAAGGCAGGATGTTTTGGTGCAGAAATGTGGACAGAAGCAATGAGAACAGAGATTGAAAAAAGATTTAATCTGAATGCCTATAACATATATGGACTTACAGAAATTATAGGTCCAGGCGTTGCCCATGAGTGTTCTGAAAAAAAGGGATTACATGTCTTTGAAGACCATTTTTTTGTTGAGGTAATAGATCCTGATACAGGAGACCCTGTTTCCGATGGACAAAGAGGTGAACTTGTTCTTACAACTCTAACCCGCGAAGGAATGCCAATGTTAAGATTTAGAACAAGGGATATAACATCAATAATTCGGGATAAGTGTGCCTGTGGTAGAACTTTTGCTCGAATTGAAAGAATTCGTGGAAGAACAGATGACATGATAAAAGTAAGAGGTGTAATGATATTCCCTTATCAGATTGAAAAGGCAATCTTAGAAGTTCAAGGAGTTGAACCACACTATCAGATAATAATTACAAGACCACAACATCTTGATGAAATTGAAGTAATGGTAGAGATGTCCAAAGAAACCTTTTCTGACGAGGTAAAACATATTGAAAATCTTAGAAGAAAACTTGAAAAAAGAATCGAAGATATAACAGGAATAAGAGTTAAGGTTACTTTGGTTGAGCCCAAGAGTCTGCCAAGAAGTGAAGGAAAGGCAAAAAGAATAGTTGATAAAAGAAGTTTACATGATTAGGAGGTAATCATGAAAATAAAACAGCTTTCAGTTTTTTTAGAAAACAAAAGAGGAAGACTCTATGAAGCTTTAAAGGCACTTGCAGATTCTAATATCAACATTAGAGCTCTATCAATTGCTGATACATCTGAGTTTGGAATTTTAAGAATGATAGTTACAGATCCTGAAAAAGCAAAGGAAATTCTTGAAAAAAATGAATTTACAGTTAAGCTTACAAATGTAATTGCTATGGCTGTAAAGGATAAACCCGGAGGATTAGCAGAGGCATTGAAGTATCTTTATGATGCTAATATAAATATTGAGTACATCTATGCCTTTGTTGAAAAATCGGGAGAAAAGGCAGTTGTAGTCCTTCGAACTGAAAATCTTGATAAAACAATATCAATTCTTCAGGAAAGCAATATTAAACTTTTAACCTGGGATGATGTTTTAGCTCTTTAATTTTTTTGCAATTAAAACACAGGCTCTTTTTGCTATTACTACATTGACGCCTGGGTTGTTTAATCCTCTTTGTAGAGCTTCAAAGGTTGCCTTTTTATCATAGGGGTCTACAATTTCTACACTGTCTGCTCCACAGGCTTTACATAGTTCTGCAAGGTTAAGCTTCTTTGTCTCATCACCCTTGGCAGTTATTCCTATTGCTGGTGTTGGCTGATTACCTGTCATTGCAACCGATGAATTATCAAGAATACATACAAGAATATTAGATTTATTATATACTGCGTTAATTAAAGCGGGAACTCCTGTATGAATAAATGTAGAATCTCCAATTACAGCAACAACCCTATCTACTCCCTGTGAATTAATACCTGAAGCTTTACTTATACTTGCTCCCATACAAAGACAGGTATCAAGGGCATTTAATGGTGGATTGGCTCCAAGAGTATAACAACCAATATCTCCTGTAACAAAGTTTGGTTTTGCCTCAATTAGAGCTTTATAAAATTCCCGATGGGGACATCCAGGACAAAGAAAAGGAGGTCTTGGGATAAGATATTTATCTACATCGTAATCTTTATTTTTATTTTTTGATTTATTAAAAAGTTTAATTATAGAATTAATACCAAGTTCGCCCTCCATTGGTAAGTCTCCAGAAATTTTACCTTTAACATTAGGATGAAAATATCTTACTAATTTCTCAATAAATGGATAGCCCTCTTCAAAAACATATACTTCATCTAATCCATTTACGAATTCTTTTAATAAAATTTCGTCAACAGGATATCCAGAAATTTTTAAAATCGGAAATTTTTTATTCAATTCCATTGCATATTGAAAGGTTATTCCACAGGCTATTATGCCTTTCTTTGATTTTCCTGGGTAAATTTTGTTGAATTCGTATTTTTTTATCAATTCATGAATTCTTTTCTGTTTTGCATTTAATTCTTTGTGAAGGTTAATAACATGCTTAGGAACTGCAATCATATGTTCTGGGTCTTTTTCAATTTTTAATGGTTTCTCTTCTTTTACAGAGCCTATTTTAACAGGAGCATAGCAGTGCAGAAGTCTTGTATGGCTTCTAATCATTACAGGCAAGCCTAATTCTTCGGATATATCAAAGGCTAAAAAAGTCATGTCTTTTGCTTCCTGATGATCAGAAGGTTCAAAACAAGGGATTTTAGCAAATGAGGCATAAAATCGGCTATCTTGCTCATTTTGAGAAGAATAAGCATTTGGATCATCTCCAATTGCAAGTACAAATCCACCTTTTACACCAAGATAAGCAGAGGTCATAAAAGGGTCTGATGCAACATTTAATCCAACATGTTTCATTGAACAAAGAACTCTTCTTCCAACAAGAGATACACCATATGCAACTTCATAGGCAATTTTCTCGTTGACAGACCATTCAGCCTTTACAGAAGAGTTCTGTGCTACATATTCAAGTATTTGCGTTGCAGGCGTTCCTGCATAGGAAGCAGCATAAGATATTCCTGCTTCTATTGCTCCCTGAGCAATTGCTGAAGTACCAAGCATTAACTTTTTATTCATAGAAATCTCCTTTTTATGAATTTTAGTATATAATATAACATATATTGCTTAATATTTGAAAAATATAATATATTACTATTATGCAAAAAAGTGTTGAAATATATGATACAACCTTGCGAGATGGTTCTCAAGCAGAAGATATTTCCTTTTCATTAGATGACAAACTTAGAATTACTGAAAGACTTGATGAACTTGGTATTCATTATATCGAAGGAGGCTGGCCTGGTTCTAATCCAAAGGATGCAGAATATTTCAAAAAAGTAAAAAAACTAAAATTAAAACAAGCTAAAGTAGTTGCCTTTGGAAGCACTCATAAACCAAGAATAAAAGTTGATGATGACCCTAATATAAAGTCATTAGTTTCTGCACAAGTAGATACTATAACCATCTTTGGAAAAACATGGGATTTTCATGTTAAAGAGGCATTGAAAATTCCCTTTGAAGAAAATTTTGACTTAATATACAACACAATCACATACTTAAAAAAACATGTAGATAAAGTTTTTTTCGATGCAGAACACTTCTTTGATGGATATAAAAGTAATCCTAACTATGCTATAAAATGTTTACAAGTTGCCGAGCAAGCCAAAGCAGATTGTATTGTTCTTTGTGATACAAACGGTGGTACCCTTCCCTATGAAGTGGAAAAAATTGTAAAAGAAGTTAAACAAAAAATTAAATCACCTTTGGGAATTCATGCACATAATGATTCAGATTGCGCTGTAGCCAACAGCATAATAGCAGTTTTAAATGGAGTTACTCAAGTTCAAGGCACCATGAATGGTTTTGGTGAAAGATGTGGTAATGCTAATTTATGCTCAATAATCCCTAATCTTCAATTAAAATTGGGATTTAAATGTATTGATGATGACAATTTAAAAAAATTAACTGAAATTTCAAGATTTGTTTACGAAATAGCCAATATAAATCCCTTTAAAAGGCAACCATTTGTTGGAGAAAGTGCATTTGCTCACAAAGGCGGTGTTCACGTAAGCGCTGTAATGAGATGTTCCGCAACCTACGAACACATAAAACCAGAACTTGTTGGAAACAGACAGAGAGTTTTAGTTTCTGATTTGGCTGGTAAAAGCAATATTCTTAAAAAAGCAGAAGAGTTTGGGATTCTTCTTGACCCAAATTCGCCAGATGTGCAAGCAATTGTCGATGCAGTTAAAAATTTAGAAAGTGAGGGATTTCAATTTGAGGGAGCAGAGGCTTCCTTAGAATTACTCTTTAATAAAACTCTCGGATTAAAGAGAAAATTCTTTGATTTAATAGGTTTCAGAGTAATTGATGAAAAAAGAAAGGGAGATGAACCAACTTTAAGTGAAGCTACAATAATGGTCAAAGTTGGAAAACGTATTGAACATACAGCAGCAACAGGAAATGGTCCTGTTAATGCCCTTGATAATGCCTTAAGAAAGGCGTTAGAAAGATTTTATCCTGAACTTAAAAAAGTGAAATTAAAGGATTACAAGGTTAGAGTTGTTAATTCAGGTAGAGGTACTGCTTCAAAAGTAAGAGTATTGATAGAATCAGGAGACGATGAAAATGTTTGGGGTACTGTAGGAGTTTCAGAGAATATAATTGAAGCTTCTTGGCAGGCAATTGTAGATAGTATAGATTACAAGCTTTATAAAAGTAAAAAGGAGAAAAAAATTGATACCAGAACTTAAATTTGATGATAAAGGACTAATTCCAGCAGTAATTCAAGAAATAGACACCAAGGAGGTTTTAATGGTAGCTTATATGGACAAAGAAGCTCTAAGAAAAACTATAGAAACAGGATATACCCATTTTTGGTCAAGGTCAAGACAAAAATACTGGAAAAAAGGTGAAACTTCAGGTAATGTTCAGGAAGTAAAATCAATATATTACGACTGTGATGAAGACTGCCTTTTAGTAATGGTAAAACAACATGGCAGTGGTGCTTGTCATACAGGTAATAGAACTTGTTTTTATAGAAAAATATAAAAAACCGAAGGATAAAATATGAATTGCATATTCTGTAAAATTGTAAATAAAGAAATCCCATCTCAAATAGTTTATGAAGATGAATTAGTTTTAGCTTTTGAAGATATCGCACCACAGGCACCTATTCATATTCTTATTATTCCCAAAAAACATTATTCAACTTTACTTGAAATTAATGATAATGAAAAAGAATTAATAGGACACATATTTGTCATAGCTAAAAAAATTGCCAAGCAAAAGGATATAGATGGAAGGGGATTTAGAATAGTAACTAACTGTAACAGTGATGGTGGACAAACTGTTTTTCATGTTCATTTTCATCTGCTTGCAGGCAGAAAAATGCACTGGCCTCCTGGATAACCAACTATGCAAATCATCAATAAAGAAACTCTATGGCAGGGTAGATTTTTAAGAATAGTCCTTATTACTTTCATAGATAAAGAAGGTAAAACAAGAAAATGGGAAGCTGTAGAGAGAATAAACAATCAAGGTATTGTAATAGTTATTCCAATTACAGCAAATAAAGAATTCGTTTTTATCCGTCAATTTAGACCTGCCTTTGGTGGATATGTTATTGAATTTCCAGCAGGACTGAATGATAAAAGGGAATCTCTATTGGAAGTGGCAAAAAGAGAACTTATAGAAGAAACAGGATTAATGACAGAAGAAATAATTTTCTTAGCTGAAGGACCTGTATCATCAGGTCTTTCAACGGAAGTAATAACAGTATTTATTGCTAAAAATGTTAAAGAGGCACCAGACCATTTAAAGAAACTTTATCCTCCCGATGAAATAGAAAATATTGAGGTAATAAAAGTAAGCGAGAAAGAAACTTTAGATTTTTTAGACAAACAAAGGGAAAAAGGCGATTTTATTGATTTAAAAATATACGGATTTATAGAGCTTGCTCGAAAATTTATAATTTAGGGTAGAGGATACCCCCTACCCTCACGCATTACTCAAATCTGATTGCTTGAGATGGGCAGAGATCAGCAGCTTGCTGGCAGTCACAGGTGTCACATTTGTCAGGACCAATTACCCATGCCTTGTCATCTCTCATTTCAAATACCTCTGGACATACTTCTGCACAGCTTCCGCAACTAACACAAAGGTCAAAATCAACTACTGGTGTTGGCATAATACCTCCTCCTTTTTTTAATATGATATATTTTTATAAAATATACCAAAAAAAGTTAAAATATGCAAATTAAAATTTTCTAAAGGGGGAAAGACTTATGAAAGAAACAATTTTAAACAAAGCGATGCAAGCAAAGGATGCTTCAAGATTTATTGCAAGGGCATCAACAGACAAGAAAAACAAAATAATTTTAAGAATGGCAGACTATATAAAAAAGAAAAAAGATGAACTTATTAAAGCTAATGATGTAGATGTAAAAAATGCAGAAAAAAAGGGGCTTACAAAGGCTCTTATTGATAGGCTTACCCTCAATGAAAAAAGAATTTATGAGATGATTAAGGGATTGGAGGAAGTTGTTAATCTACCCGATCCAGTCGGAGAAATCACCAAGATGTGGTTAAGACCCAATGGAATGCTTGTAGGTAGAATGAGAGTTCCAATTGGTGTAATTGGTGTAATTTATGAAGCAAGACCAAATGTAACAGTTGATGTGACAGGTCTTTGCCTAAAAGCTGGGAATTCTGTTGTTCTCAGAGGTGGCTCAGAGTCAATAAACTCTAATGTAGCTTTGGTTAAAATTCTAAAGGAAGCTTTAAAAGATGAAGATATGCACGATGGTGTTGTTACATACATAGATATTCCTCAAAGAGAAGCTGTAATTGAAATGATAAAACTTGAAGGAATAATTGATCTCATAATTCCTCGTGGCGGAGAAGGACTCATTAGAACAGTAACTGAAAATTCAAGGATCCCTGTGTTAAAACATTACAAAGGTGTATGTCATGTATTTGTTGACAGAGATGCAGACTTAAAGATGGCAGAAGAAATATGTTTCAATGCAAAAGTTCAAAGACCAGCTACATGTAATGCAATGGAAACAATGCTTGTAGATGAAACAATTGCAAAAAAGTTTTTACCAAAAATGTTAAAAAGACTTGAGAAAGCAGGAGTTGAAATTAGAGGATGTAGTAAAACAAAAGAAATTTATTCTCATGTTAAAGAAGTTCAAGAAGAAGATTACTACAAAGAATATTTAGATTTAATTTTAAATGTTAAAGTTGTAAAAGACATGGATGAGGCTATCGAACACATAACAAAATATGGTTCAGCCCATTCCGATGCAATTGTAACTACAAATTATGAAAAAGCTATGAGATTTTTAAGGGAAGTAGATTCTTCAGCAGTTTTTGTTAATGCTTCAACCAGATTAAATGATGGATATCAATTCGGACTTGGAGCAGAGATAGGAATTTCAACAGATAAAATTCATGCTCGTGGACCAATGGGGCTGGAAGAGCTTACATGTACTAAATTTATCGTATTCGGAAATGGACAGCTTAGACAATGAAAATCGGTATTTTTGGAGGCACTTTCAACCCAATACATTATGGTCATCTGATTGGTGCTGAGGAAGTAAGAGAATATTTTCAGCTTGACAAAATTATATTTGTTCCCTCAGGAGTGCCTCCTCTTAAAAAATCAGACATCATAGAAGCTTCCCATAGATTTAAAATGACAGAGTTAGCATTAAAAGAAAATCCTTATTTTGAAATTTCAGACTATGAAATAAGACAAAAAGAACCTTCCTATACTGTGAATACTTTAAAATTCTTTAAGGAACTTTACCCGAGGTATACTCTTTTTTTTATAATTGGAGTGGACTCTTTTTATGAAATTAAACAATGGCATAAACCAGATGAATTGATAAGGATTATTGATTTTATAATTATGTCAAGACCAGGTTACAGAAGTTTGGAGTATTCGGATCTAGTCAATGGTAAAGAGGCTGAAAATATATTTAAACTAAAAAATTCTGATAAAAAGGCTTACTATATCGAAATTTTTCCAGTTTCGATATCTTCTTCTTTTTTAAGAGAAAGGATAAGAAAAAACAAAAGCATTCGTTATTTTTTACCTGAGGAGGTAAGGATTTATATTGAACAGAATAAACTTTACAGGGAGTAAAAAATGTATATAAATTTTGATTTCGATTGTAATTTTTCAAAGATTCAAAAACTTTATAACCTATATAAGAGTTCTTCAATGAAAGAAATTTTTGCGATTCTAAATAAATTTATTTACGAAAATTCAATATTTTACATTTATGGCGATAAAGGCACTGAAAAAGAGCATGTCGTGAGTTTTATAATTAACAAAATATCTAATCCTAATATAATCAATTTCTCTCAAGGATTGGATATTAAATCTCTCAAGAAAGAAAACTTTATTTTCATTATAACAGATATAGAAAAAATCGATATCTCCTTTCTAAAAGAAAAACAAATAAACTTCAAATGTGCCATTATTGTATCCAACTTTGATTACGAAATGTTGTATAAAATTAACAAAATAAGTCATGAAAAATATGAAATTCTGAAAAATTCAACAAAGTTTTATTTGCCTCCTTTAAAAGAAAGAAAACAAGACATTATTCCTCTTGCAAATATGTTATTACATGAAATAGCCAAATTTTTGTGTATGCCTCTAAAAGAATTATCAAAGGAAGCAAAAGATGCTATCATAGAATATCCCTGGCCTGAAAATTTTTATCAACTAAAACAATGCCTGACAAAAGCTTATCTTATGACTAAACATCAAAAACTAAAAACAAAGGATATATTTGGTGAATATAATGATAAATTTTCAATAAAAAACTTTCTTGAATCAAAACTCGGAAACATTTTAGGAGATCTCTGTCACTTAGATAATTCAAATTTATATGATACAGTAATTCAAGAAGTTGAAAAGGCTCTTTTCATTCTAGTATTAAATGAGACAGGTAACAATCAAGTTAAGGCAGCAAGAATTTTAGGTATAAACAGAAACACTTTAAGTAAAAAACTAAAAAACTATAATTTGATTTAATTAATTTAAATATGTTATAAAAATGATTGTGACTTTAATACTCCATGCCCTCTTCTTTAGGAGGAGGGCTTAAAATCCATATGGAGGTTACATTATGACAAATTTTTATGAGAAAATGGTACTTCTTCTGCCAACTCTTTCAGAAGAAGAGGTTCAAGATTCTATTAAGAAAATTTCTTCCATTATTAAAGATAATGGTGGAGAAGTTTTAAAAATAGAAAACTGGGGGAAGAAAAAATTAACTTATAAGCTTAATAAGCAAACTATGGGATATTATATTTTATTCATTTTTAAAGCGCCTTCATCATCTATCAAAATCATGGAGGAATTTTATAAGGTCTATGATCCTGTATTTAAGTATATGATTATTAAATTAAGTAAAAAACAAATTGCTCAATTACCGCCTGAGATTAAGGGAATACCAGTAGAACCTTCAGAAATAGTATCAAAGGGATAAAATGTACAACAGAATAATACTGATAGGAAATTTAACCAGAGATCCTGAAATCAGATACACTCCTACAGGTGTTGCGGTTGCAACTGTCCCAATCGCAGTAAATTCAAGATATAGACAAGGTGAAGAACTAAAGGAAGAAACTCTCTTTATTGATGCAGTAGTTTTTGGTAAACAGGCAGAAACATGTACGCAGTATCTTAATAAAGGAAGAATGGTTCTGGTAGAAGGTAGATTGAGAGAAAGAAGATGGGAATACGAAGGACAAAAAAGAAGTAAATTTGAGATAATAGCAAGTAATATAAGATTTTTACCAAAAAGAGAAACTACAGAATCTCATGAAGTAGATCAGATTCCACCAGAAGAATATACAGATTTAGAGCCATTTTAAAGGAGGAATTTTATGCAACAAGGATCACAAAGAAGGTTTTTTAGAAAAAAATACTGCAAATTTTGTGCTGAGAAGATTGAATTTATTGATTACAAAAATTCTAAACTACTAAGAAACTACATGACTGAAAGGGGAAAAATTCTGTCAAGAAAGATGACTGGCACATGCTCAAGACATCAAAGGCAGTTGACTAAGGCAATTAAGAGAGCAAGGTCAATAGCATTATTACCATATATTGAGATTTAATTAAAAATGAGGATTCCAAAAAACTGGATACCTTATATAGCTAACACCATAATAGAAAATCTTTTAAAGAAAAATATGATTGAATCAATTGTTCCAAAGGAACAACTTATTGAAGAAGCTGAAAAGCTGATTTTAGATGAATTAATGGTAGAAGACAGGCTTAATGAAGAAGTAAGAGAAATTCTGAAAAAATATGAATCTGAAATTGAAAAGGGTAAGCTTGATTACAGAAAACTTTTTGAAATGACTAAACAAAAACTTGTAAAACAGAGAAATTTAGTCCTATGATACTTTCAGATGAAAAAATAACACATACTTCACATGTTTTATTCAATGGTTTAATAAACAAAGGTTTAATCAAGTTAAAGGTTGAAGAGCAAGAAGTAAGAAGAGAAATTAAAAGAAGCTTTATTCAGGCTTTAAAAATTGGTGAAGCAATTGATGAAGTGGTGAAAAGAAAACTTCAATCATTTTCAAAGAAAATTGTTGAAGGAAGTTCTGAATGGAATATTCTTTACAACAAATTTTTTGAAGAAGAGGAAAAAAAGAGATTTGGTCGTTAATGGATAGATTTATCCCTTATGTAACTCAAGAAGAAATAAAGAAGGAAAAACAAAAAGCAAGAATTCTTAAAAACAGTTCCTGGTGGCGTAAGAAAATTTCAAAAAGAAGATGTTATTACTGCGGCAAAGAAGTCCCTGAAAAAGAACTAACAATGGATCATGTGATACCTCTTATAAGAGGTGGTAAATCAGTTAAAAGTAATATAGTGCCAGCCTGCAAAGAATGTAATAATAAAAAAAAATATATGCTTCCTCTTGAATGGGAACAGTATCTAAATTCATTGAATTCCCTCGATTCTGAAAAAATACTTTAATTCTTTTCAAAGGGTTCTACATGAACTACTACATCAACAACATCGGGAAATTCTTTTTTAATTAATTCTTCTACCTTTTCTGCTATATCATGGGCTTCTGATACTGATATTGAAGGATTTATTAAAATTTTTAAATCAACAAATATCTGTCCTGCTGTGCCTCGTGTTCTAACATCTCTGCAGGCTTCTACATCACTACAGGTTTCAACAAGGCTTACAATTTTATTACCATCAATTGCAGTTCTATCAGCAAGAATATTAGCAGATTCCTTTATTATTAAAATTGCCTCTCTTGCAACAAATACTCCAACAATCAAACCTGCTAAGGGATCAATAAAATAAAACTCTGTAAATGTTGTTAATGTAACACTTCCTATGACTCCTAAGGTTATATAAATATCGCTTCTTGTATGGGCTGAATCAGCTATTAAAAATTCGCTTTTAAGTTCCTTACCCTTTTTCTTTTCATAGAATGCAACAAAAATATTAACTATTAAAGTAAATACAAGAACAATAAAGGCTTTTTCATCGGTCTCGGGTTTTTTCCCCTCAATAAAAGACTGATAGACATTTCTGATTATTTCTAAGGCAGTAAGGGACATTAAAACACCAATAAAAATTGCAAAAACTGTTTCAAATTTTCTATGACCATAGGGATGCTCTCTGTCAGGAGGATGACTTGCTATTGAAAGGGCAATTAAACCACCCATATTAGAAATTCCGTCAAAAAGAGAGTGAAATCCATCGGAATAGATAGCAACAGAGTTTGTTAACCACCCATAAATTATTTTTGCTGTTGATACTGTGAGGTTTAAAAAAAGGGTAATCAAAAGAACTTTTTTTATTTGTTTCTTTCTTTCGTGAAGATGTAACATTTAAATTTCCTGAGGTCTGAAAATTATCATCCCTTCTTTTTGTCTTGAATATTCAAAAAAATCTTCATCAACTACGTATCCTTTGATACTTGAAGCATGCCTGAGTCTAAAATTGTTTTCATCTCTAATAATTATTCCAACATGGATAACATCAAGTCCCTCTTTGGATGTATAAAAACCACAATAATCACCTGTTTTAAGTTTTGACGCTATTTTTTCTATCGCTTCTGCTGGAATATAATTAATAATTTTTAATTTAGGCTCTATACCTTCAATAAAATTTAAATTTTTCATAACGATGTAGCACTTTCTATCAGTAATTTCTTCAGTAACATCTCTAATTGATTTTAAATTCTGCCAGTCAATAAAAAAATGTCTTCGTTTTTTAAAATCCACAATACCATCAAAATATCTAACATGTTTCAAATTTTCAATAAAGGAACTTAAATCATCAGAAAGCCTTAATGCCTCCACATACTCAATAAAAGTCATGCAGTCAACGCCTTCAAAGTTAATTACAAGTTCTTCCTCTTTTGTAGGACTACCTAATAAAGTGTTTTTTTCATAGGGAATACCAAGAAAATATTTAGAAATTTCAGCTATTTTTAATTCTACAGAAAATCCCTTCACATTGTTTAAAATGTTATTTATCTCAATTTTACCTGTTTTTAAATACATATGTTATGATAAAACATGTCTTTGATTGATATCCACTTTCATGGAACAAGCAAAATAGATATAAAAGATGCTGAAAGTCCAGAACAAATTCTACTAATTGCTCAAGAATATGGCTTAACAGGAGTTGAAGGATTCCTTATTACCCTTTACCCGTCCAATATTAATTTTATGAGAAAAACTCTTCTAAACATAAAAAAAGCAATGCTTTATCAAAAGGAAGGAGCAAAAATATTAGGTGCCTATCTTGAAGGTCCCTTTTTAAATCCTGAAAAAGCTGGTGCACTGGATAGTTTTTATTTTTTAAAACCTGATGTTGATACTTTACAAAAATTAATAGAGGGATTTGAGGATATTGTTAAAGTAATTACTGTGGCTCCAGAACTTAAGGGAGCATTGAAAATCATAGAAAAATGTACTGAAACTGGAATTATTATAAGTATGGGACATTCTGATGCTACATATAAAGAAGCTCAGGAAGGCTTCATAGCTGGTGCTCAACTTATAACCCATCTTTTTAATGCAATGCGAGGAATTCATCATAGAGAATTAGGGATAGCAGGCTTTGGACTCATAAATCAAGAAATTTATATAGAATTAATCGGAGATGGTAAACATCTAAATGACAATCTTTTACAATGGATATTCCAAGTTAAAAATCCAGAAAGAATTATTTTGGTATCTGATATGGTTAAACAGAGGAGAGAAAAACAAATACTTCTGGGTGGCTCAATGTCTCTTAAGAATATTGTAGATAGATTAAAATATTTAAATATCGATGAACAAAAAATAAAACTCGCAGCAGAAAAAAATCCAAAAAGACTTCTAAAAATTAACTCTCTTTAAGTTTTTCAGCCTCTTCTTGTTCTGTCTTGCACTCAATACATAAATCAGTAACAGGCCTTGCCTCAAGTCTCTCAATGGGTATTTCTACACCGCAGGATTCACATATACCATAGGTACCATTTTCTATCTTTTCAAGAGTTTTTTCAATTTTTTTAAGAAGCTTTCTCTCTCTATCTCTGAGCCTTAAAAGAAAGCTTCTGTCAATTTCCTGAGATGCTATATCTCCTATCTCAGATAAATTTTCTCCATTTGGTAAATTTGCAATCATTATACCTGCATCTATAAGAATTTGTTCCTTTTGTTTTATCAATCTTTTTTTGATTTCTTCTATTCTTTTTTTTCTTAATTTATCGCTCATTGGCTATCTCCTGTATTAATTTTTTAGCATATCAAAAACATAATAAAACAGTCAAATCTACTTATGGATTAATATTTGGTCGTTATTTTAATGTGATACATTATCAAAAAATTCTAAACAGAGATACTAAATAATTTTTAATTAAAAGCAAAAAATTAATGAGTAGGAAAATTATCGGTCTATTTACCACCAAAATTTATTTTGAAACTTTTTTCAAAATATCGAATAGAAAAGTTCTATATTAATTCATTTATTGATATAAATTTCCTATTTGAAACATTGAAAAAATCTATTATAATATAACATGGAGGTGCATGGGGCTGGTGCCTTACATGGTCTGCAAAACCATGGTTACGGTGAAATAATTGATAAGAGCCGTAGTGGGTTCGATTCCCACTGCACCTCTCCAATAGAATTTTAATTATATCAATTGAACTTTTATAATACATTTATTGTGTTGAACCCATTATCATTCGATAACCTGATAAAGGAAGTCAATGAAGAAAATCTCAAATATATTGTAAAAGCCCTTTCAGTTCCAAGACATGGATGGTACAACTATAATGAGCTTTGCAGAATTGCAAACTTCATCGAAGAGATTTTTAATGAATATGGGTATATAATCGAGATTGACGAATTTTCATATCATAAAAGAACTTACAGAAATATTATTGCAACGAAAAAGGGTATTGAATCAAGTAAAAATTGGCTTCTAATAGGTGCTCATTATGACTCTGCAATTGACTCTCCAGGAGCCGATGACAATGCAAGTGCTGTTTCGGTTATGCTTGAAGTAGCAAGAATTTTAAAAGATTCATCTATTTCCGATCAAATAAAATTTGTTGCCTTTACCCTTGAAGAACCTCAACCATTTTCTATTAATTTTCTTATTGGAAGTGAAAATTTTGTTAAAAAGATGAAAAGGCTTGGTTACAAATATGAAGCTATTGTCCTTGAATCAGTTGGATACTATTCAGACAAACCTGGTTCACAGCATTTACCAGCCTTTGTAAAAGGACCTGATACTGGAAATTTTATAGGAGTAGTTGGAAATAAGAAATCTAAATCCCTTGTAGAAGTTTTTGATAAAGCAAAATATTATATTCCGTCGATTAATGTGATTACTTATATAGCTCCATTAAATGGTTGGCTTGCAATAGAAACAAGATTCAGTGATCATGCCAGCTTTTGGAATGGAGGTTTTAAGGCAGTTATGGTAACTGATACTGCGATGTTTAGAAATCCCTATTATCATACAAAAGAAGACACTCCAGATAAGCTCAACTATAGATTTATGAAAGAAGTCACTCAACTTCTCATAGCTACAATTTTTGTAAAACAAAATCTTCAATTGAATGGGCAGGAATGATTTTTTTATTTCATTCTGCATTTTTTATAAATCAAAAAATTTATTGTTATTATAGTCAGAGTAAGCAGAAATATTAACCACTCAGGTAATTCAATATAAATTAGTTTTTCTATATAATTAACAATGAAAGAGCCTTTGTAGGTAAGTAAAGGATCATGTTTTGCTCTAAGCCATACTTCAAGGTGCGTTAATGGACAATACCATCCAAAAATCTGAATTATAAGAGCAAATCCCAATCCACCAATATGAAAATATTTTATTAATCTATATTTTCTTCCAATCCAAGCTCCCGCAATTAAAAAAAGAATCCATAAAAAATGAATTATGACAGTCAAATCTGCCAAAATCTTGTATATCATATTTAAAATATAATAAAAAATAAAACATATTTGAGTATAGTTGAGTTAAAATAAAGTTAATTTTTAGATAAGGAATTTATATAATTTTTTAAGGGTATTATAAAAAACAATCCTGGAATAGAGACGAGGAAAGTAATAAAATAAAAAGCTGTCCATCCAATGTTCTCAACTACAAAACCCGAGGTAGGACCTATAATAACTCTGCCCAAAGATGCCAATGAAGAAAGCAAAGCATACTGAGTCGCTGCAAAACCACGATTGCAAAGTCCCATCAGGAGAGCCAGGAATGCTGTAGTTCCCATACCACCTGTAACATTTTCTATAACCACTGTTGAGATAAAAAGAGGTAAGCTTTTACCAACTATGGCTATTGCCATAAACATAAGATTAGACAATGCTTGAAAGATACCAAAGAGAATTAATGCCTTATAAAGACTAATTCTGGTTAAAAGGATACCACCAATCAAGGAACCAAAAATTGCTGATATTAATCCACCTATTTTATTAACTGTGCCTACTTCTGTTAAAGAAAATCCTACACCTCTTATAAAAAATGCAGTGCTAAGTGAGCTTGCGTAGGCATCTCCGAGTTTGTAAAGTACTATAAATAATAAAATAAGTATACTTTTATCTCTTTTTAGCAAATCTCTAAAGGGCTCTATAAAGGATTCTTTCAATGAATTGGGCGTTTTGACTGTATCAGGTTCATTTGCTAATAAAGTAGAGATAATACCGAAGAATAATAGAGAAGTTACAATCATTAATGCTATCTTCCATCCAATATGATCTGCCATTAGAAGACATAATCCACCAGCAATTATTAAAGCTAATCTGTAAGCGGTAACTGCAAAGGATGCAGCAAGCCCTCTGTCCTTTGGTTTAATTATCTCTGTTCTGTAAGCATCAATTGAAATATCCTGGGATGCGGAAAAAAAAGCAACAAATATAGCAATAATAATAAAAGGTATAAGATGTTGAGGCGTCAATATAATCATCAATGCAATACCTACTATAATTGATAACTGACATATAAGAATCCACCCTCTCCTTCTGCCTAAATTATTGATACTATATCTGTCAAAAAAAGCAGACCATAAGAATTTAAAACTGTAAGGAAAAGTTAGAATTGTTAAAAATCCGATAATTTTTATATCAATTCCTTCATAGGTAAGCCATGCTTGAAGAGTTCCACTAATAAGAGGAAAGGGCAATCCTGATGCAAATCCGAGAATTGTTACAACTGCTAAATCCTTTGTTCTTTTATTCATCACTCCATGGAATCCTTACTGGAAGTCTTCCAGATTCCTTTAATCCCTCTTTAAAATTTTCTAAAAAGGCTCTCACAGAAAATTCGTTAGAATCATATAAAGCAACAATTGTTTTTGCATTATTGAAGAACTTTAAAACATAGGGATTTCCAAAGGATACTACTATGGCATCATTTTTTTTTATGAAATTTTTAATTATAACTATATCTGAATTATTAAGAGTATGCGTCTTGCCAAATCCGATGTCCGTAAAGATGGCTATAAGTGGTAAATTTTCATCTTTTTTATTTAAATTTTCCAAGTCATCGACAGTGGTAAAATATTTCATAAAAATTTTTTTAATCTCTTCATTATAATTTCCAGTAAGATAAGAAACCACTCTATATTTGTTTATATGGTTTATTTCATTTTTTATAACTGTTACAGTTTTTTTAAAAACTTCCACTAAATTTAAAGATTGAGGCAAAGGATCTTTTAAGGTATTCAAGTTCTGATTATTTATTTTATGTCTTATGGTTTCAACTTTTATTAAAGCGGATTGTATTCTTTTATCAGAAATAAATCCTTTTTCATAGGCATTTTTTATTTCTTCTGCTGATTTATAAGGGTCTTCGGGATGTAAAATTATATCAGCACCAGCTTTAAATGCTAAGGTACAGGGATTTTTATAATTTTCTAATGCTTTCATATTCATAGCATCGGTCATAACAACTCCATTAAAGGAAAGGTCCTGTCGAAGCAATTTATTAATTATTTTTTCCGACAAAGTAGATGGCATTTCATCTAACTCAGGGATCAACAAATGGCCAATCATAATTGATGAGACATTTTTCTTAATAGCTGCCTTGAAAGGTTTTAAGTGGGACTCTAATTCTCCATTGAATATTGGAAGTTCAAGATGAGAATCAGAGACAGTACAACCATGTCCTGGAAAATGCTTACCGCATGTTTTTAATCCGCAGCTTTCAAATTTTTCAATGACAAAACAGCCATATTCAGAGACAATTTCTGAGTTGTCTGAAAAAGCTCTTGTACAGATTATAGGATTTTCAGGTTCTGTGTTAACATCTAAAACAGGTAAAAGAGCAAGATTTATTCCAACATCTATTGCTTCTTTTATAACATTTAAATAAATGGTTTCAAGCTCTATCTTATTTTGCGAAATATCAAAACCTGCAGTAATTCCCATTTGTGAGGGAATAATTGTTGCATCCTTTATTTGTTGTCCTACTCCTCTTTCTATGTCGGAAGATATAATTAGTCTTCTTGAAGATAAACTCTGAATATAGGAGATAAAGTTTTTTATCTCTTCATATTTTCCACCAAAAAGAACAAAACCTCCTATACCATCTTTTACTAATTTTTCAATGTATTTAACATATATTTTATCATTAATTTTATCACCATCAAGCCTTGCAAATATAAGATTTAGAATTTTTCTTTGAAGATTCTTCATGACAGAATATTATGAATAAAAGAAATACAGTTAAGCAAGCCTTCATTAAGTTCATTGCAAAGGATTGTATAAAATCTTGAATAGGCGATGATACAATAAGTTTTACATTTCCGTAGAGATTAATCTTACCATCTCTGACGTATGCTTTTTCCTTTGGAATAAGCCTTGAAAAGGTAAAAAATTTAAGTTTTCGTTCTGTCTTTGGATCTTTAAATCCCTGTTCATGGACTTTTTCTGAAAGCCAGCTGTCAAGATGCCGATAAATAAATCCCTGAATAATTTCATTGTAATGGCAGGGTAGGGTAATAAAAGATTTTTCAGAATGACTAAAAATTAGTTTAAGCCTCATTTTTAATAGTGTATCTCTTTTTAATTATCTTAGATAATATCAAAAAAGTTGCTTTATGTCAATTTATCTTTAATAAGGAGGGCTTTGTTTCAGAATGTTTGAAAAGAGAGGAGAGCCTCTTTCAGAGGCTCTCCATATAATACTTAGTTAATCAAATCATTATTAGAATTTTTAACAACTACATCAAATAATATTTTTTCCATCATAAATCCAACAATTGATATAACTTTGCATTCTTGTTTAAATTCGCAGCCTGTGCATTTTCTATCAAGATTGGGAGCATTGAGGCACTGAACAATCTCGGGGAAATATGTGGTTAGCACCCGAACATCAACCGATAAAGTCGGTCTTTCATTCATTAAAAGACCTCCTTTCTCAGGCTAAAGCCTGACATGGCTGGGTTATTTTTTTGCCGCCTTTTTAAAGAACAGAGGATGACCCAGCAGGCGGATTTCCTCTGTTATAAAATTTAAAAGGCAATTTCTTAAGAAGCTTAAAATCAACAACCTTTGAATAATGTAATTTCAGATGTTCAACAAGCAGAATAGTTCATAGTAGTTTGAGATTTATTTTATTTTATCAAATTTTAATTTAAAAATCAAAAAATATTTCTTTTATTTTTTTAATGTTTAAATTACAATATTTTATGGCATTTTAATTAAAAAAATAAATTTTTATTATAAAATAAAATCGCATGTCTGTATTCCGAAAATTTTATGCCTACACGAATTAAAGAAATAACAGATTACATTGATGTAGAATTAGAACTCCTACCAGCAGGAATAAAGATTCCATTCGATATTTTTATTTTTGAGGAAGGCGAAATAAAACAATTTTTAAAGAAAGGAGAAATTTTTTCATTTATTACAAAGGAAACTCTAAAAGAGAAAAATATTGATAAAGTTTACATAAAAACCAAAGATAAAAAATATTTTCAAGATTTAATATTTGAAGTTAATCCAAAGGAATATATAGACAGATTGTTAGATAGATATACGATTAAAAATGAATTTTATTTTAAGATTGAAAAAGAATGCCTTGATCCTGAGTTACCATTAAATTTAAATTTATATGTTTATGATGGAAAAAATTTAAAACTTATTTATCAGTGCAACGAAAAGGAATCATTTTCTATAAAAAATGAAATTCCCGATGGTGATATTTTAATAGCTAAGGAAGATTTACATCTTTATGAAGATTATCTGCTAAATTTAGCAAAGAAAAAAATCAATGAACCTTCAATTATTAAAGAAACTACAAAGTTAATAATACGACAGGTATACAATGAACCAACTAATAGAGATAAGTTATTAATTTTAGCAGACAAAATTGAAGAAATTATTAATTATAGTACTTTAAACCCTGACATTTTAGAAAAATTTTTCATAATGAAAAAACATGATAACTACAGTTACATTCATTCGATAAATGTTATGACATTAAGTATTTCGTTAGGTTTAAAAATAAACATCACTCATGAGGAATTGAGATTACTTGCTATGGCAGGAGCTTTACATGATATAGGTAAAATAAAGATATCCCCTATAATTTTATCAAAGATTGGCAGAATGTCTGATTTAGAATTTAATATATATAAAAACCATGTTATTGAATCTATAAACATTGCTAAAGAATTAGACTTACCAAAGAAAGTGATTGAAGGTATAGCTCAACATCATGAAAAATTAAATGGAAAAGGTTATCCTTTTAAACTAAAGGGAGAGCAAATATCAATTTTTGGTAAGATTATTTCTATCGTAGATGCATATGATGTATTGACAACTCCACAACCATTAAGGTATAGTTTAACACCCTTTAATGCATTACAAATTTTAGTTCAAGACAAAGGATCTTATGATAAAAATTTCCTTGAAATATTTATAAAAATGATTGGACGATTAATTTAATTATTTTTTAATATTGCCATTTTATGTTTATCAATGCTATTATGAAAAAATTTCGAGGTTTGTGATGAAAAAGCTTATTTTAAAATATGGAGAACTAATTCTTTCGTTATATTTAATTTTAGGAATAGTAGGTAGTACTGTATTAGCCTTTAATGCAGGATATGTCAATTTTTTGAAATCAAATAATATATTACATGCTGTTTTGAGTTTTCTATTAGTTTTTGTAATTGGAACAGGTATTATAATTATCTTTTCTTATGTTGTTTATTTGCTTATTGATATTCGAGATAAAATCAAAGAATTACTCGAAAAAAAACAGTAGTTTTATTTTTTGCTTGACAAATTTCTGTTTATCTAATTAAAAAATCAAAATAAAAAAACTTTATTGGAGGGGAAATGAATTTAGAGAATTATAAGTTTCACAAAGAACATACCTGGATTAAATTATCTGGAAAAAGTAAAAAGGTTAAAGTAGGAATTACGGATTATGCGCAAGAATCCTTAGGTGATATTATTTACATTGAATTACCAGAAGTTGACAGTCATGTTGATGCTGATTCTGAAATGGCAGAGATTGAATCTACAAAAACTTCATCCCCAGTTATTGCACCTGTAAGTGGTGTAGTTGTCCAGGTTAATGAAGAATTAATTGATCATCCAGAAATTATTAATGAAGATCCCTACGGAAAAGGTTGGATTGCTGTTATAGAGATGGATAATCTACAAGAAGTCGATGACTTGATGGATTATGAAGAATATGAAAGCTATCTTGAAGAAGAAAAGGAATGAAATTAACAGTAATTGGGGGAGGACCTGCAGGTTATGTTTCTGCTATTACTGCAAAAAGGTTAGGTGCGGAGGTTCTATTAATTGAAAAAGATGAACTTGGTGGAACATGCCTAAACAGAGGTTGCATTCCTACAAAAACTATTATAGCCTCTCTTGAACAATTAGATAAAATTAAGCAACAAAAGTATTCTTCTCAACAATCCTTTAAGGATTTATCAGTTGATTTATCGAGTTTAATGGAAAGAAAAAATAGTGTCGTTGAGACTCAAAAAAAGGGTTTAACCATTCTTTTAAAAGAAAGAGGAGTAAAAATTATTCATTCCGAAGCAGAATTGATAAATCCTAAAAAAGTTTTTCTCAAGCAAAATAATGAGAAAATACAATCTGACAGAATTATTATAGCCACAGGTTCAAGACCTGCTCAGATTCCTATGCTTAATTTCGATGGAGAAAGGATTCTTTCAAGTGATGATCTATGGAATCTGAAATCTATACCAGAATCAATAACAATTATTGGTGCTGGTGCAATAGGCTGTGAGTTTGCGTGGATTTTCCATTTATTAGGAAGTAAAGTAACCATTATAGAGCTTATGCCAAGAGTTTTACCTATGGAGGATGAGGATATTTCTAAGGCTCTTGAAAGACTACTTAAAAAGAGAAAAATAGAGTTTTACACAGGTGTTAAGATTGAAGATTTAAAACTTTTGGAAAATTCTATTGAGTTAACAATATCAAATGGTAAAAAGGTTATATCAGATATTATTCTTGTATCTGTAGGTAGAAAATACAATACTGAATGCATAAAAGATACTGAAATAAAACTTGGCAAGAAAAATGAAATCCTTGTAGATGAATCTATGCAAACCAACATTGAAGGTATCTATGCAGCAGGTGATGTCAATGGTAAATGGCTTCTTGCTCATGTAGCTTATACCGAAGGTGAAATTTCTGCTAAGAATGCTATGGGATTCAATGAAAAAATGGATTATAGCGTAATACCTTCAACAATTTTTACTGTTTCTGAAGTCGCCTCTGTGGGATTAAAAGAAACCGAAGCCATTGAAAGAGGATTTAAAATTAAAAAAGGAGTATTCGCTTTTAGATCTGTTGGTAAGGCTCATGCTATTGGAGAGATTGATGGATTTGCAAAAATTATATTAGACGAAGAAAGTGACAGAATTATAGGTGCCCATATAATTGGTCCGAAAGCTTCTGAATTAATCCATGCACTTTGTATTGCCATAAAATTTAAATTAAAAGGCAAGGAATTTAAAGATTTAATTTACTCCCATCCAACACTTTCTGAATGTATTGGTGAAGCTGTAAGAGATATATATGGAGAAGCAATTCATAAGATAGATAGATGATAGATATAATAAAGATTTTTTTTATCTTTATTTTTATTCTCTTTTTACTTCGCAAGAAAATAAATATCGGATATGCTTTACTTGCTGGTGCATCATTGTTTATTATTTTATATCCCTTTAATTTTAATAAAACTTTTCATGCTCTCTTTAATAGCTTAATTTCGCACACGACTTTAAATTTACTTTTTTCTCTTACATTAATAAAATCCTTTGAATATTCTTTAAGGCAAACAGGATTAATGCAGAAAATGACTTCTGCCACACAAACACTTGTTAATAATAAAAAGTTTTCAATAATATCTATGCCATTAATAATTGGAATGTTACCTTCTCTTGGAGGAGCCTATCTTTCAGCTCCGATGGTTGATTCAGCAACAAAGAATACTTCAATTTCAAAGGAGGAGAAAGCATTTATAAATTACTGGTACAGACATCCCTGGGAACTTATTTTACCACTTTATCCTGGTATAGTGCTTGCTTCAGCAGTTTCAGGAGTTTCACTAAGAGATTTGATTCTTTTGAATTTTCCTATTGCAGTTATTTTTTTCACAATAGGCTTTTTATTGAGTATGGAAAATCTAAAAAATGAAAAAAAATCAATTAACAGTCGAGATATTTACAATTCATTATTAAGTTTTATTCCAATTTTACTTGTGCTTTTACCTGTAATAATCTTTAAAATTGACCTTTCCATTACTTTATTTTTAAACATCTTATTTTTATGCTTTTATTTCAAAAAAAACTTTAAGGAAACTTTTTCCATATTAAAATACGGTTTTACATGGGATGTTGTTGTTTTGGTTTTTGGAGTTATGATTTTTAAGGAAATGCTTCAAGTATCAGGTGCTGTTGAGGGTATTGCAAAAGCAATAACCTATGCTCAAATTCCCTATTTGATAATTTTTATCACGCTTCCCTTTTTTATAGGTTTAATTACCGGAGTAAGCGTTGGATTTGTTGGAAGCACTTTTCCTATTTTACTTCACTTAAAAGAAACTTTGCCATATGAAATATCAATTGCCTTTGTATCTGGTTATGCTGGAGTTCTTCTGTCTCCATTACATCTTTGTTTGATTCTAACAAAGGATTATTTTAAAGCAGACATTTTGGGAATTTATAAAAAAATTGTGCCTGCAACTTTAATAATATTTGTTGTTGCATTGATTGAATATATCTTTTTGAGATATTATAATTAATCTAAATTGAAAGGAGGAGCAATTTTATGGGAGAAATTATTGATATAATCGCAAGGGAGGTTCTTGATTCAAGAGGCAATCCAACAGTGCAAGTTGAAGTTTTACTTGATTCAGGAGCATGGGGTATTGCAACCGTTCCATCTGGTGCTTCAACTGGTACACGAGAAGCCCTTGAGTTAAGAGATGGAGATTCAAAGAGATATATGGGAAAAGGAGTTTTGAAAGCTGTAGAAAATATTACCAATGAAATAGCTCCTAATATAATTGGCATGGAATCCCTTGACCAAGAAGGAATTGATGAATTTTTAATTGAACTTGATGGGACAGAAAATAAAAGTAAACTTGGTGCAAATGCTATTTTGGCAGTATCTATGGCAGTTTGTAAAGCTACAGCCCAAGAACTTGGTCTTCCTCTCTATAGGTATTTAGGTGGAACTCATGCTAAGGTGCTACCACTTCCTATGATGAATATAATTAATGGTGGAGTTCATGCTGACAATAATTTAGACATTCAAGAGTTTATGATTGTTCCAATTGGTTTTACAAAATTTTCCAGTGCTTTAAGATCTGCTGTTGAGGTCTTCCATACTTTAAAAGGAATACTTAAAAAAAGAGGACTTAGCACTGCTGTTGGGGATGAAGGTGGATTCGCACCAATGCTTGAAAATAATGAAGAGGCAATAAAATTAATTTTAGAAGCTATAAAACAAACTGGCTATGAACCTGGAAAAGAGATATATATAGCATTAGACCCAGCAGCATCGGAATTTTATAAAGAAGGATTTTACCATGTTGATGGTAAAAAACTTAGTTCAGAGGATATTGTATCTTACTATGAAGCTTTAGTAGATAAATATCCTATTATTTCAATAGAAGATGGAATGAGCGAGACAGATTGGGAGGGCTGGCAGATTATTACAAATAGACTTGGTAAAAAAATTCAGCTTGTAGCCGATGATCTTGTAGTTACAAATCCAAAAATAATAAAAGAGGCGATAAAAAAAGGAATTGCTAACTCTATACTTATTAAACTGAATCAAATTGGAACAGTATCTGAAACCATTGAAGCAATTGAGCTTTCAAAAAACAATAAATATACAGCAGTAATATCTCACCGATCTGGTGAAACAGAAGATACTATGATAGCAGACCTTTCTGTAGCTTTTAATACAGGATTTATAAAAACAGGTTCTCTTTCAAGGGGGGAAAGAATAGCAAAATACAATAGACTTCTTCAGATAGAAGAGGAATTAGGAGATATAGCTCAATTTAAGGGTATTTCAGCGTTTTATAATCTTGGTTTTTAAATGAGCAGGTATGTGCTAAAAGAACAACTTAAAAAAGAAAAGAAGATAAGGTCAAGATTATACCTTATCTTCTTTCTTTTATTGTTTATGATACTGGCATACAACTTTTTCTTTGGTGAAATGGGTTATTTAAAATATAGAGAACTTAAAAAAAATGAACAAAAAATTTTGACTGAAATAAATCAAATTAAAAAAACTAATGATTCAATAAAACATGAAATAAATCTTTTAAAAAAAGATCCTAAATATTTAGAAAAATATGCCAAAGAACAATTTGGACTCATAAAACCTGGAGAAATGATTTTCCAGTTTCAAGACAGTGAGAAATGAGCATTAATTTAGCCATACTTTGGCATATGCATCAACCTTATTATTTTGATCCATTAAAAAATAAATTTATATTGCCTTGGGTAAGGCTTCATGCTACTAAAGATTATCTTGATATGCTTTTGATATTGGAGGAGTTTCAAGATGTTAAAGTAACCTTTAATGTGGTTCCATCTCTTCTTAAACAAATAAGAGAATATGAAAATGGCGCAACAGATTTATTTATGGAAATTACATTAATTCCAGCAGAAGAACTTAAAGATGAGCAAAAAATTTTTATTCTTGAAAATTTTTTCCTTGCTAACTGGCAAACTATGATATATCCCTTTCCCAGATATAGAGAGCTTCTTGAAAAGAGAGGTAAAAGTTATGGAGATTTGTCAAAGACAATTAAAAAATTCACAACTCAAGAATTTAGAGATCTTCAAGTTTTATTTAATCTTGTCTGGATAGACCCATTACACAGAGAAAATGACAAATTTTTAAAGGAATTAGAAAGGAAGGGTAGAGAATATACAGAAGAGGAAAAAAATTTATTAATAAATAAACAAATTGAAATTTTAAAAAAAATTATACCTCTTTATAAGAAAATGACTTTGTCTAAACAAATTGAACTTTCTGTATCTCCCTTTTACCATCCAATATTACCATTAATTTATGATAATTTTAAGGCTAAGGAGCCTATGCCAAATGTTGTGTTGCCAAAATATAGATTTATTGCACCTGAAGATGCAAAAAAACAAATTAACAGAGCAATAGAATATTTTGAAAAAACATTTGGATTCAAACCACACGGAATGTGGCCCTCCGAAGGCTCTGTAAGTGAGGAAGTTATAGAATTAATAAGAGATTCAAAAATATCATGGATAGCTACTGATGAAGAAATTTTATCTAAATCTTTAGGAGAAAAATTAAGGGAAGGAGATAGGGTTTTAGCTCCAGAAAAACTTTACAGTGTATATGAATTCAAAGGAGTAAAGATTTTCTTTAGAGATAAAATACTTTCTGATCTTATTGGATTTGTATATTCAGGATGGCAACATAACTATGCAGTGAATGATTTTATAGGAAGGTTAAAAAAAATAAGTTATAAAGACAACATCATCATTCCAGTTATTCTTGACGGAGAAAATGCTTGGGAATACTATGAAAAAGATGGTTTAGATTTTTTAAGAACTTTATATAAATCTCTATCAGAAGATAAAGAGATAAGAACAGTAACTTTTTCTGAATATTTATCCGAAAATCCTCCAGTAAAAAGCTTAAGAAGAGTTTTTCCTGGTTCATGGATTAATGCAAATTTTTCTATCTGGATTGGACATGAGGAGGATAATTTATCTTGGGATTATTTATATCAGACAAGACAGGATCTAATTAAATATCAAAATGAGAATCCTTCTAAAGATTTATCAAATGCCTGGGAGGAAATATATATTGCTGAAGGAAGTGACTGGAACTGGTGGTACGGAGATGAACATTATACAGAAACTAAGGATGTTTTCGATGAAATATACAGACACCACTTAATCAATGTTTATCGTGAAATAGGGAAAGAACCTCCCTCATACTTGTATGCTCCAATAAGTAAGAAAATGAGAGAGATAAAACCTGATATTGAGCCTAAAGGCTTTATTTATCCTAAAATTGATGGAAAAGTTACAGGATATTTTGAATGGCTTGAGGCTGGAAAGTATGTACTTAAGAGGTTTGGTGGAAGTATGCATAAATCAGAAGGATTACTTTCAGAGCTTTATTATGGATTTAACAAAAAGTTTCTTTATATCAGACTCGATCCTTCATGTCCAATAGAAGATTTTAAGGATTTCAGCATTCAAATTCAAATCATCGAGCCAGTAAGAATGAAAATATTATGGAGATATCCTGAAGAGTTTGCTCAAATTATAAAACAAGAAAATGAAGAATGGATAAAAAATTATGAAATTGAAAATGTTGCATTAGATTCTATATTCGAAATAGAAATTCCTTTAGAAACAATCGGAATAAAAGAGGAAGAAAATATATATTTATTTGTTGAAATTCTTATGAATAATCATACGATTGAAAGAGCTCCTTCTGTGGGATTTATTAAAATACATGTCCCAAATCCTGAATTTGACAAATTAATGTGGCTTTAAAAATTTTTACCTTATCTTTGTACTCTTGATTCGTTGTTATTTTCAAAGAGTGTATCTTTTAGATTAGCCTTTGAAAAGTTTGTTGCTATCAGAAAACATCTTATAAATTCAGCTTTTTCAAGATTTGTTCCGATAAATTTAGCACCTGAAAGATCAGACATAAAAAATTCTACATTATTCATCTGGGCATTGGAAAAATCTGCTCCTGTAAAAGATCCCTGTTTTAGATTGGCTGATTTTAAATTTGCATTCTTAAAATTAGCAAGAAAAGCCTCTGCCATTTGAAGAATTGCTTCCTGAAGATTTGCATTTTCAAAATTACAAAGAGTTATTTTTGCATTCAAAAAATTGACTTTATTCATCTGGGCATTAAAAAAGTTTGCTCCTGGTAGAAATGAAAAATTAAAGTCTGCCTCATTAAGAATGGCATTTTTAAAGGATGCACCTGATACATTAGAACTGTCAATTTTACAATTTGTTAAGTCAGCTTCTTCAAAATTACAGAGAGATAAGTTTGATTTGCTTAAATCTGCATTTTTTAAAATACATTTGCTAAAATTAACTCCTATGAGGTCTATTTCTGAAAGTTTAATGCCTGTTAAATCTTTGCCAGATAAATCTGCTGTGTTTTGAATTAAAAATAAAATTTCACTTTTACTTATTTTCACATTTTTATCCTTTCTGGACTTGTATATATATTAAATCTATTTCCTCTCAAAAATCCTATTATAGTCAAATTTACTTTATCAGCCAATTCAACTGCAAGAGATGTTGGAGCAGTTCTACTTACAATCATAGGTATTTTCCATTTAGCAGTTTTTAAAACCATTTCTGAAGATATTCTACCACTTACAAGCATAATTTTTCTTTTAAAGGATATCTTGTTCAACAAAGCCCATCCTATAACTTTATCGACTGCATTATGCCTTCCAACATCCTCAGCAATAAATAAAATATTATTTTCATCTGCTAACCCCGCAGCATGAATACATCCAGTCTTTTTAAATAGTAATGAATTGGTCTGAAAATCTTTGAAGAGTGTAAATAATTTTTCCGGATTTATTTTTAAATCATCTTCTATTTTGTTTTTTAAATCTGTTATAAAACTAACAGACGCCATGCAACCAGATGTAATTGTTCTATTCTCAAGGGATACAAATCCTTCAAGCAAAACTTTAACTTCTATTTCTTTTCCATTGTCATATATAGATATTTTTTCAGGACACCAATCTCCTTTTAATAT
This sequence comes from Thermodesulfovibrio sp. 1176, assembly GCF_029946585.1. Lineage (NCBI taxonomy): Bacteria > Pseudomonadati > Nitrospirota > Thermodesulfovibrionia > Thermodesulfovibrionales > Thermodesulfovibrionaceae > Thermodesulfovibrio > Thermodesulfovibrio sp. 1176. The sequence goes on from NZ_JARZRZ010000004.1 coordinate 48,788, forward strand.
TTCTTCGGTTTGTAAAAAACCAGTTATTAATTCTTTTATGTATATTGGAGAAGCGGATAGAGAAACTATTTCTTGATCATTGATAAAAATTTTTATTTTTTTCTCAATAGCTAAAAAATCATCAATTTGTTGTTTTGAATCTGATTTAAAAATGATGATTTTTTTAATTTCTAATGGATTCATATGTTATTTTAAACTTTATAATTTTTTTCTTGCAAATTATAGTCAAAAACTGCTATTCTGAAGTTAGAAAAAATTTTTAGGAGGTAGATGTGTTTAGTATCAGTTCAAAGGCAGCCGAAAAGGCAAAATTGATCCTCAAAAACGAGGGTAAAGAAGGTTGGGGTTTGAGAATATTCTCAGCAGAAGGATATTGTAGTCCATCATTTGGTCTTGATATTGATGAAAATCCTCAAGAAGGAGATGAAGTAGTAGAAAAAGACGGATTAAGGGTCTTTATGGATAAACAGACCTTTGATCTATTAAGTGAAATTGAACTTGATTACTACGAGGATGAAGAACAGGAAGGATTTATTCTTAAAGGTCCAATGCCTTCCTGTGGACCGGGTTGCGGAAGTAGCGGAGGTAGCTGCGGCGTATAAGCGATGTTTCCAATCCATCGCCCAAGAAGACTAAGGAAAACAGATATCCTGAGGAAAATGGTGAGAGAGACAACTCTCACTCCTCAGGATTTTATTTATCCAATGTTTGTTGTTTCTGGGAAGGGCATTAAAAACCCCATTTCCTCAATGCCTGAATGTTTTCAGGAAAGTGTTGATGAAGCAGTAAAAACAGCCCGAGAAGTATTCTCTCTTGGTATTCCTGCAATTATTCTTTTTGGAATTCCGGAACATAAAGATGAAAAAGCAACCTCTGCCTATGATGAAAAAGGTGTGATTCAGCAAGCAGTAAAAGCAATAAAAGATGCTTTACCAGATTTAATAGTTATAACTGATGTTTGCCTTTGCGAATATACATCGCACGGACATTGTGGAATTATAAAAAATGGTAAAGTTGACAATGACTCTACACTTGAAGTGTTGGCTCTTGAAGCACTATCACACGCCCGTGCAGGTGCAGATATTGTTGCTCCTTCAGATATGATGGATGGAAGAGTTGGAAGGATTCGGAAAGTACTTGATGATGAAGGATTTACAGATGTAGCAATACTATCCTATGCAGTAAAATATGCCTCTGCCTTTTACGGACCTTTTAGAGAAGCTGCACAGAGTGCACCAGCCTTTGGTGATAGACGCAGTTATCAGATGGATCCAGCAAATAGAAGAGAAGCTATTAAAGAAGTAGCCCTTGATGTTGAAGAAGGTGCAGATATAGTAATGGTTAAGCCAGCACTTGCCTATCTTGATATAATTTCAGATGTAAAGCAAAAATTCCATGTTCCTGTTGCAGCTTACAATGTAAGTGGAGAGTATTCAATGGTAAAGGCAGCAACCCAGCTTGGCTGGCTTAATGAAGAAGCTGTAATGATAGAAATACTTACAGCAATAAAAAGAGCAGGAGCAGACATAATTCTTACATACTTTGCCAAGAAAGCTGCAAAACTTCTTCAAAAATAATTAATGGATAAATTTATATTATCCACATCCTTTAAACCAAAGGGAGACCAGCCAAAGGCAATAAAAGAGCTTGCCTTAGGCATAAGAAGGGGATACAAGCATCAAGTTTTACTTGGTGTTACAGGTTCTGGAAAAACTTTTACAATTGCAAATGTAATTGCAAAAATTAACAAACCCACATTGGTTATTGCCCATAATAAAACCCTTGCAGCACAACTTTACGGTGAATTAAAGGAACTTTTCCCATATAATGCTGTTGAATACTATGTAAGCTATTACGATTATTATCAACCTGAGGCATATATACCTGAGTCAGACACTTACATTGAAAAGGATGCTTTAATAAACGATGACATTGACAGAATGAGACACTCTGCTACTTTAAGTGTTCTTACCAGAAGAGATGTTATTGTTGTAGCCTCTGTATCCTGCATCTATGGAATTGGCTCTCCTGATGACTACATGGCAATGCATATTAATCTTGAAGAAGGAATGATTACTGAAAGGGAGGCTTTACTGAGAAAACTCGTTGAAATTCTTTATACAAGAGCAGAAGATGAGTTCAGAAGAGGAACCTTTCGTGTTCGTGGAGATGTGGTGGATATTTACGCATCCCATTGTTTAGATAAAGCATACAGGGTAGAATTTTTTGATAATGAAATTGATGCAATCTATGAAATAGACCCCCTTTCAGGAACAAGGATTAGAAGAATTCATAGAATTTTTATTCCACCAGGTAGTCATTGGGTAACTCCAGAGCCGAGACTCATAGAAGCATTAAAAACAATTGAGGAAGAATTGGAGGAAAGAATAAGATATTTCAAAGAGCGAGGAGAAGATCAATTTGCAGAGCGAATCGAAAAAAGAACCCGTTTTGATATGGAACTTTTAAGCCAGTTTGGACACTGTCATGGAATAGAAAACTACTCAAGACATCTTAGTGGAAGACTTCCTGGTGAGCCTCCATTCACTTTGATTGATTACATATATGCAGGACCATCAAAGGGAGATTTTTTAACAGTTATTGATGAAAGTCATGTAACGGTGCCTCAGATTGGCGGAATGTATGAGGGTGACCGTTCAAGAAAACAAACTCTTGTTGATTATGGATTTAGACTTCCATCGGCACTTGATAACCGACCATTGAAATTTGAAGAGTTTGAACATAGAATGAATTATGTAATTTATGTTTCTGCAACGCCAGGGGATTATGAAATTGAAAAATCAAATGGAAGAATAATTGAGCAAATTATAAGGCCAACAGGTCTTGTTGACCCAAAAATGGAAGTGCATCCAGCAAAAAATCAAGTTGAAGACCTTCTTGATGAAATCCAGAAAAGAGTTGAAAAGGGAGAAAGAGTTCTTGTAACAACCCTTACAAAAAAAATGGCAGAGGATTTAACTGATTATTATACAAGCTTAGGAATTAAAGCAAAATATTTACATTCAGATATTGACACCCTTGAAAGAATTGAAATTTTAAGAGATCTCAGACTCGGAAAGTTTGATGTCTTGATAGGCGTAAATCTCTTAAGAGAAGGGCTTGACCTTCCTGAAGTCTCCCTTGTTGCAATATTTGATGCAGACAAAGAAGGATTTCTTCGCTCAGAAAGGTCTCTTATACAGACAGCAGGAAGAGCATCAAGAAATGTAAATGGCACTGTAATTCTTTATGCAGATACCGTTACAGAGTCAATGAAAAAAGCAATTGAAGAGACTGAAAGACGTAGAAAAATTCAGCTTGAATACAACAAAAAAATGGGAATTGTCCCTGAAACAGTAAAAAGTAAGATTAAAGATATACTTTCGTCAATTTATGAAAGAGATTACTTTACTGTTGATGTTGTAGAAGAAGAAGTTCAAGAATATGAGCTAAATGAAGAAACTATTAAAAAACTTGAATCTGAGATGAGACATGCAGCAGAAAATCTTGAATTTGAAAAAGCAGCTACAATAAGGGATAAAATATTTAAAATAAAAGAAAAGATGATAAAATTAGGAGCAAAGCTTACTTCTTAATTTTTATATCTACCATTTCCTTTATTCCTTCTATGATTCGAGGACTTAAACGATATACCTTATCACTAACATAAAAAATATTTCCCTTTTTTAAAGCAGTTGTATCTTTAAGTTGAAAAAGTAAATGTTTTACAGTTACTTCATGTCCTGTACCTAAAAATATTACCTCAGGATTCTTTTTAATTATTTCTTCAACATTCATCGAAGAAAATTTTGCAATATTATTTAATCCTAAAATTTTCATGATTTCATCAATATGGGATGACTCTCCCGCAACTATAATTGGTTCATGCCATATAATAAAAAGAGCTTTTTCTCCATGAAAAACCTTTTTTATTTTATTGATTTCTCTTTGAAAATTCTGAGCAACCTCTTTAGCTTTTTTTGTCCTGCCGATTATATTGCCAAGTTTGATTATTTCCTGTGGGAGTTCTTTTAGATTTTTCGGTGCAAAAACATAAACATTAAGTCCTAAATCTATAAGTCTTTTATAAACTTCTTTTGGGGTACCATCTCTTGAAATTATTACAAGGTCAGGTTTTAAAGATAAAATTTTTTCAAAGGAGGGATTTATCATCCCTCCTATTTTAGGTTTATTTTTAACTTCCTCAGGCCAGTTACAATAGTTTGTAACACCAATAAGTTTATCATTAGCTTCAAGATAATACAAAGTTTCTGTCACATTAGGCGCTAAAGAAACTATTCGCTGAGGCTCTTCAGCCAAGACAGAGTTTGTAAAAAAAATAAACAGAAAGATAAGTTGTAAAACAAACATTTTACAAATTAACCGATAATCCTATAAGAAAGTTTCTCCCTGGAGATGGATAATATGTTTTTTCAATTGGAAAGCCTCCCAAAACGCCATATTCTGAATATCTTTTATTAAATAAGTTGTTTATGTCTAAAAATGCTCTTATATTTTTATTTTTATATGTTATTTTTGTATTAAAAACTAAATAACCTTTCTGCTTATCAAAACTGTTTGAAAAATCACTGATGAAAGGACGACTGCCAATATAGATGCAATCAAGATAGAAGCTGAATTCTTTAGTAATATCAGATTTTAATCCAAAAGATGCTTTATGTTTTGGAACATTTGGGATATTTTTACCTTCATATTGTCCACCTTTTATTTTTGCATTAATATAAGAGTAGTTAGTAAATACTGTGAGCCAGCTAAAAATTTTTGCATTTAAAGAAATCTCTATACCATCTCTTTTTGTTTTTCCATCAAGATTTTCATTGTTATAAGTGACAGGATTTAAGAATATTTCATCATAGGTGTAAATTCTGAAGAAGTTAATATTAGAGTATATATTGTCATTAAAGTAATATCTCAAGCCCATTTCGTAGTCATAAGATTTTTGAGGGTTTAATTTTGTATTGACAGTATTGGTATAGAAACTGTAAAGTTCATCTAAAAGAGGATACCTAAAGCTTTTTGTAAAGCTGATATAGGCGTAAGATTCTTTATAAAATTTATAGTTTACACCTACAGTATAGATATCTTCTTGCATAGATACAGTTTCAGTATTTGAAGGATAAAAGTAAAAATCTGCTCTATCATGTCTATATCCCGCAGAAATAGATATATTATCTAAAACATTTAATTCATCATATATATAGTAACCATAATTTTTCTTTCTTAGCTTATATTCACTGGTAAATAGAAAACCAAAAAATACTCCATTATTAATGATTTTATTAGTTGTCTTTTGATAATCAAAGCCTGCTGTTAAAGAGTTTTTCCCCCAGTAAAACTTTTGTTTAAAAATAAACTGAGGAAGAATTCCAAAAGTTTTCATCTCACTATCACCTAAAAAATCTCCCCAATCACCTGAAGCAAAAGATATCCATGCTCTTTTTCTGTAAGAAAGGTCAATTTTAAATATATTGTCTCCCAGAAAATAAATCTCTGGAGTTAACTTTAAATAGTAATCTTCTGTTTCTGAAAAATCATTTGGATGAGTTGACTCTTTCCTTGAAATACCAGCAGAAATATCACTTTCCTTTAATGCACCTGGAAGACCTGTGTTATCCTTGTGATATCCACTATTAAATTTTATATTGATATTACCGTTAATAGAGTAATTTAATTTTAAGCCGAAATCTTTAGATTCTATATCGCTGTTTCTTCGGTATCCATTGGAATTTAAATAACTACCTGAAAGATAAAGAGAAAAGGCATTTAACTCCGCAGTTGCGTATGCATACTGCTTGAATGTCTCGTAACCACCAGCTGAAATTGTTATTCCTGCATTAAGTTTTTCTGTTTTTTTTGTTATAATGTTTATAACTCCACCAGTTGCATTATCTCCGTATAAAACACTTCCCGCTGAACTTCTTATTATCTCTATTTTTTCTACTCGCTCTAAAGGAATTAATAACCAGTCCGTTCCACTAAGGTCTGGTTGATTAATTTTCATTCCATCAATAAGAACGAGTAAGTTGGAAGGAGAGGTTTCTCCAAAGCCTCGAATATCTATATTGTAAGATCTTTTATTTCCTGTAATATCACTTACATGGATACCAAATTTTTTTAAGATATCAGGGATTGTTTGGGCAGTTGAATTTTTAATATCTTCTTCTGATATTACTGTGATGAATGAGGGAATTTTGGAAATTTCTTCATCATATCTCGTTGCTGTAACTATAATATCTTCGAACTGATTTTCTGATGCATAAACTGATTGAAAGGAAAATAAAAAAATTAAAGATAGTAAAACTATAAACATAAAGTTCACCCTCCCGCGAGGAAATTGGAAGCTCAAAGAGCCTCCAGCTGGACAGGTCTTCCGGCTTAGGGCTAATGCACCTACTTGCCCGCCTTCCCATCATGGTATTACCCATGACAGTGGCTTAATGGGCTTTCGTTCCCAACACGGCTGCGGGGCAGCGGAGGATTCTCACCTCACTTCCCTTGAATCCAGCCAAAAAAGTATATAAAAAATTTATATATCAAGTCAAATATTTTTGATTTTAAAGTTTAAGGATTTTCATACTAATTGAAATTACTGTTGAAAAGTCAATAAAATTTTGATAAAATTGGAAAAATTTTTAATGTCGAAGATGTTTTAAAAATTGATATATACGGAGAGTAAGGCAATGAGAACAAAATTTTTATATTTATTTCTAATGTTTATTTTAGTTTTTCCTTCTTTTTTAGATGCCCAGATGAAAACAACAACACCTCCGACAATAAAATCGGTAGATATAGGAAAAACATATTGGTGTGCTGAGATAGAAGATATTTTATTTTCTAAAGAACCTGATCAGGGACAAAAATTATCTGTTGGAGTCAGGATCAGATTTACACAGAAAAAAACAATTCCCGGAATTCAATACCAAAAAATATATGATTGTGCATTTGAAGGACCATCAGGCTTGGCTGTCAAATCATGGTCAAAAACTATGTCTTTGAGGCTTATTGGAATCAAATATTCTGAAAATGAGACTAATCTTTTAGAGTATTACGGACCAACCCCAGCTTTTCCTGTCTATCATTATAGTGGATTTCCAGTTATTGGATTTGTAGTAACTGAAAAAGATTTACAAAAAGGATATATTGATGTGTGGGGATGGGTTTCAAAAGAGCCTCTACAGTGTAGGGATTCTGCAATTTATGCATCTTTTTCTATCTACAATAATCAACACTATAAACAACAGAATGAATGTCATCCACATCCTGATTTCAAAAAGAGTTTTCATCCTAAATGCCTTGAAGTATCGAAGATTCCTGAAGGTATATTAAAAAAGGGTAGGGTTCTGCGAATACCTCAAGAAAAATTTTTAATGGAAAAACTTCCTCCGATAAAATTTATTGGTTTTCAGCCTGATGAATTCGCCAGATTTGTCACAAAAGATAAAGATGGTAAAGAAGTGATTATTTTAAAGGAAAAGACAATATGGTTTAATGACAAGCCTTTAATTACAAGAAAAACTAAAACAGTAGATTTTCAAAAATTTTTGAAGGAAGTAAATGAGATAGAAGAGGGTCTGAACAAATTAGGTTACAGTCTGAGAGATAACAAACCTATAAAAATCAAATATATATATCCAAGAGAACATTTTAAACTGCAAAAGGAAATGATATCAAAGGATTTTTTAAAGAAAGTTACAATTCCCTTACCTTCTCAGGTTACTTGTGAGGGTTATTCAGAGGGTAAATCAGAATTATCTGGTAGACCAAAGGACTCTGTACCCTTTAACTGGGAATGGAAATGTGATGAATCCTTTGGTAATGAAGACTTTGGGGTGAAACTTGTTTCATTCTTAAATATTTCGGGACAACAAAATGATTTAAATATTAATCCTTTTTTCCGTGCTAATATAATGCTTTTTGGTGAAAAAATTGAAGATATTTTAAAAATTGATAAAATAGATAGAACCAAAATTAAAGTAACCTATTTAACTTTAACACCTTTTCCAGAATGGAAAAATGTAGAATACAATTTAAATCAGTTTTATGAAAAAGAACTTTTTAAGAGAAATATTGGATGGAATACAGAGTTTGAATTTCCAGTTGGTCCCATTAACATAAAAGGAGAAATAGGTTTTAAAGGAATAGCAAAGATTGATGCTTATGGTCTTCTTAATTTGAGCCCACCAGAGACTAAAATTGGAATCACTCCATTTGTTGAACTAAAAACATACGGAGAATTGGGAGCAAGTTATGAAATAGTTTCAGCTGGTATCGGCGGAGAAATTATTCTCATTAGGGATATCTTAGATTTAAGTGCTGAATTAAAGTTTATGCAATCATCAAAAGCAGAAAACTACTCATATTTTTTGTTTTCTGTTAATGGGACAAATGATATGACACTTCTATCAGGAAATTTATATGTATGGGGAGAAATTGATTATCTAATAGGCTCAAAAAAATTTGAGATAGAGTTTTATAGTTTTGATGGATTAAGAATTCCAAGCTCTGCAATGTTCAATAAAATTATAAACAAAAAAATTTATGCAGAAAAAGACCATAGATTATGGCTAAAAATTGATAAAATTTATGGAATTACTCCATATGCTCCAAAAAATGAAAAATTATATATTGAACCTGTAGATTATTATCTTAGCGTGAATATTGACGGACAAAGCTATACAAAATTACTAAAAGATTATAATAGAGACGGAATTTGGGGTAATGCAATAGGTGAATATGAAGATCAAATTTTTGAAATTCCTCTTTTATCCTATAAGAAAATACCAATAAGTATTGAAGTATTACAAAGGTATAAGATCGGAACACTTGAATTTAAAAATACTCTTGATTTTGCAAAGGGAATATGGGAAAAGGTTGAATTATGTTATGATCCTGCAACAAGAACTTTTATTGGAACTAAATCAGGAAGTGAAGATGAAGAAATCACATCTATAGGAGATACAAGCTATTGGGGTGAGCGAAATCATGGAATTAAATTTAAACTAAATCAATCTTATTTTAAACCCGCTCCAAGTAAAGCAAAATAGAGAAAAAACAAAAATAGAAAACTATATGATTTTTTAGTATATTTACGTTAATCATTCCAGTTTTTACCAGGTTTTCCCCAGTCATAATTATCATATTTACCTATTGGATAATCGTAGGTTGATTCATAGGCAAGAAATTCTTCATCACCATTAATATTTTTAAAATCTTCATCATCACCCCAGTAAGTTTGAAACTTCGCAGGATCAAAACCCATAGCAGATTCTAATCTATCTGGTACACCATCACCATCTTTGTCTTCCTGTGATATCTTCTGTGGAGTTTTTCCTCTCCACCATGTATGGTAATGGTTAAAATGAGTAAATTCATGCATGATTATAACTGCAAAAGTATCAATGTGAGTATATGTAACGAGTTTTTTCTCTGTAAGAGTTGAGGGAACATTTCTGTTTACAAGAGGAATTGTAATTTTAAAATCTTTATCTGCTTTTTCTGTGAGATTACATACATGTATTGTTTTGAATAGATAATCAGGCTTAAAAATTGCCATTACATGTTCACCTGTGCATAAATCAAATTCTGTTCCTCCAAACTCGATGTTAACATTCTGTCCAAAAGGAATGGCAGATGGAGTTTGTTTCCAGTAATAAAACCAGTTAGGATATTTACCTTCTGGATTGTTTTTTGCATCACGAGGATAAAAAATCATAACCTCTTTTGTATCCTCTAATGTGCAACCATCAATTTTAATGCGGGCTTTAACTTTCTGTCTGCCAAAGGCTTCAACATTAGGTGGTAATCCTTTATACATTACCTCTGCTCTTGGCCCTTTTGGATTAAATGAACCAGAAGAAGGCTGAATAATCCTGTATGAACCTTCCATTTCTGGAATTTCCCACTCTATAAGGTTTTCGTATTTAGTCGGTGTTACTTTTGCTTCAAGTTCTAAAATTAGTCTTCCTGTATCTCCATCATCAGAATATAAATATTTGTTTTTATTAGCAGGTTTTATAATTTCAATTTTTATATTTTTAATATTTTTGCATTCTTCGGGTTCCTCCCTTTTGATTTTAATATAAAGCATCATTGTTGAACCTATCATACATCCTGGTGTAGCCTGAGATTTTTTTCCAATATCTTTTTTAAGAATTAGAGTTCCATTTTTTATCAAATTTTCAAATTCTTTTTTGCTAATTGTCCATTCAGCCCCAAAACATCCTGTCTGTGCTCCTATTTTATTAATACCATCTATGGCGTAGAAAGTGATTTTGGGAGTATTTGCTTCTATTTTCAGATGTCCAATCTCGTCAGATGTAATATTTACAACGCCTGCGTAAAAATTAGGGAAATATTCACCTCTGTCAATCTCATAATTTATAAAATTAGCATAACTTAAACATACTGTAGGTGTACCAGGACTCCATTTGGTGCATGTTCTTCCAGCAAGAGTCTGTAATTTTATATCTGTTGATATCGAATCAATCTCATAATCTTTTTCATTTTCAAATTTTCCTTTTTTAATGTTATAAGTATGAAATACAATAAGATTTCCTGTAAAAGTTTCTTTGATGTTATACAAGATATCAGTCTTTAACTGATTGTTATACCAAATTTCTCTTTCACCACCGTTTACTAATATATATCCTTCAACTGCTATAGCTTCAGCAATTTGTGGATTTTGATTCTCTTGTGGAGAATGCTTATCAAGTAAATATTTTGCATTTTTGTATTGGTTGTTTATTATTTCCCTGCGTCTCTTTATTTCTTTTTCAGGAGTATCTGCTGGTTTTGCAGATATATTCTGCATACCTGTAACCCAGCTTTCTTCTATATTTACTTTGTCAATAATATCAATAACCTCTTTGTATTTCTGCATAATGTCATTAAGGTTTGTATTATCCTGCATTTGCTGTTCTATTTGTCTCAATTTCTGCTCAATATCAGATTGAGATTGGGCAAAGGTTATAAAAAATAAAGAAAAAAAGGATATTGAAAGAATTATTAAAAATTTTTTAATTTTCATGTTCGAGTTTATTTATCTTATTTTTTTGATTTTTCAAGTATACCTGAAAAATTTAAAAACTGCAACCATATATTTTTACCCAAAAATTGCCGATAGAAAAAACCTGATTATGTCATCGTATATTATGGATATGGGGTATAATCTAATAATGAGAGAGAAATGGAAGGACAGACTAAGTGAATTGTCATTGGTCCTTAGAGACCGTTCGGAATGTTTTTGTCTGTCCTTCCGATCTAATGAACCTGGACGGGAACATTAGGGTTAAAACCCTGTATAAAACCCACGATGATAGGTTAAAGGAAGTCCTCTCAAAAAATCAATATCTCTGGAGGGCATATGAATAATTACAAAATTTATTTTGGAGTTGATGTATCCAAAGATTATTTCACAACTACAGTAATTTTTCATGACAAGAGAGAAACCTTTAAGATTGCCTCTAAACCTGAGGAATTTGAAAAAAAGATTAAATCTTACATTAGGAATTTAGAAAAGTCAGAGGTATTAATACTAATGGAACACACAGGGGTATATCATTTACCATTGGCAGAGTATTTAGCTTAGAGAGATTATCCATCTCTATTCAATGAAAAATTTTATTGAAGCCAAGATAAGCAGGGTAAAGATTGTCCTGAGTGAAGTCGAAGGGACAGATAAAGTAGATTCAACCCATATAGCAGAGTATGGGAAGCAATTTTTTGAGGGGAAACTTTTCAACCCTAAGACGACACTTGTCAAGAGAATTGTGTCTGTCCATAAAATTTTTTCACAAACATTTGTTTCAATTCATATAAAGCAGATTTAACCAAAGGAAGCGGTTCTTTCCATTTATTCTTCTCTATCCTGTTTACTGTTACATATATTGCCACCTCCGCTGTCTTTATTGATTGAAAATATCCACCTGTGTTCGCCCTTATGAGCTCTATCCTGCTGTTTATGTTTTCTACTACATTCGTTGTGTAAATGTATTTCCTCACTGCCTCTGGATATTTCTTTTCATAGCCTTTACATAGTTCTTCAAATTTCATTACTGCTTTTTCATAATCTTCAATCCTTTTTATTAAGGTTAATTCTTCATAAAACTGCTTTGCATCCTGTTTAGACATATTTTTCTTAATGTTCCTCTGCATATGAAGAAAACAAAGTTGATGGTCTGTCTGAGGAAAAAGATTTTTTATTGCATGACTTAACCCAGGAAAATCATCTGATACTATAACCATTACTCTTTTAAGTCCCCTCTTTATTAAATCATTCAGTATCTGTAACCAGTCTTCTTTACTTTCTGAGCCAAAATAAATATAATAGGAAACCAGACTTTTTCTCCCCTCCATATCTATTCCCACTATGTTGTATACAACTGCCTTTTTTATCCTGTTTGTCTCTTCATCTTTTATCTGAGTATGATAGGCATCTATAAACAGGGCAAACATATCAGATGGTAATTCTTTTGTCTTTAATTCCTTTGCTTTGTTATATAAATCCTCTTTTATCTCTTCTATCTGCTCTGCTGAATAGGGAAGATTCATTGACTGTAGCAATGCCTTTATTTTATTCGGTGAATAGCTTTGAAGCACTAAATTCAGAATAAATTCCTGAAAACTTTCATCAGCTTTCTTTCAGTCGGAAGGTAGTATTGCAGGACGAAATTCTGATTTCCTGTCTCCGGGAACTGAAATACCTAAATTCCCTAAAAAACTGGCAAGTTGTCTTTCATAATAGCCATTTGCTTTATTGTCTATACTTTCCCTTAAATAGATTTCCCTTTCTTTTTTCATGAGTTCATTTAAAAGTAATGCTGCTATTGTTTTTATACCTTCTCTTGAGTCAATCTTTGAAATTTCATCTAAAACCTTTTCTAAATTCAAATCTCCCATTTTTTCCATTTCCTCCTTTTTTAATTTTCTTTTTTTCATCTTCCTATGTTATCCTATTTGAGCCTTACTTTATCCACTACCCAAACAAGCCATTAATAGACACAATTCTTATTATACTCCCACAATGGGGCAGTCAGCCAACTTCAACATCCTTCATGAGGGAGATGGCATTGCTTGGAATTGAACAGATATTTACCTCCTATGATAATCCCAAAGGAAATGCAGATACAGAAAGGGTAATGCGGACAATCAAAGAAGAACTGATATGGCTTAATGAGTTTGGGAGTTTTGAAGAAGCCAGAGAATGTATAAGGAAGTGGATAATGAATGATTACAATAGGTTTTATGTTCACAGTAGTTTGGGGTATCTATCTCCTGAGGAATTTGAGTTAAAATACTACATTGAGAGGGAAAGAAATGTTGCATAGACCTCTACAAATTGAAACACTAAAAAGTGTCCACAAAATTGGGGTGCAGTACAGAGAATAGCCATATCAATTTGATGTTGGAAGTTTTTAATTTAGTAATTATGTGTGACATTTCTATATTTTAACCACGTAGTACTGTCGAAGGGTTGACAGAGGAGATTGAGAATGTTTATAATTCAATAACTTCAGGCGCGTAGCTCAGTGGGAGAGCGCTTCCTTGACGCGGAAGAGGTCGTGGGTTCGATCCCCTCCGCGCCTATTTTAAAATCAAGGGTTATAAACATGGCAAAATTATAGAAGAGTTTTCCATGTTGGTCTTTGTAAAAAGCTTTCTTCAACATAGTTTTCCATTTCCATAAACATATTAAATGACACAGTAAAGGTAAATAAATTATCTCCTAATTGCTTTCTTATATTTTTTCTGGCTGATATATCAGTAAGCCCAATAACAGCCCTTGGTGGATTAGACCTTGCTTCTTTATATGCAAAAATTCCTATTGTTTGACATCCTGCTGCCCACGGAATTATCACATTGTCAAAAGTTTCTCGCCCATAATTAGCAAGTATTATCAATGCTGAGAGTTGGTGAGGGTTTACAGGAAATACTATAATTTCTGGGTGATCTTTATTGATATCAACCTCTTTAAGAGGTTTTAAAATTACATACTCAAAAGAAACATCGATGATCGGCATTTGTTCAACAAACTTTTTAACCTGTTTTGGTGTCCGTAGATATCTTTCGCCTTCATAAAAATCATCAACAAATTCTTTTGTTGCGAAAGGTTTTATCTGTTCGGTTATTTTTCTTCCCTGTTCCCAATTTTTATTGCCATTAGAAAGAAAATAGTAAAAACATTCGATACTACCTGGGAAATTTAAATAAGCATTCCCAAATCCTAACCCTACTCCCCCTCCCCAACATCCGTAAGTGCTTCTATCAAAAACTGATGTTTTACCTTTTGCCGTATTAGCAAACATCCACATCACACAGCCCCATTTGCCTTCTTTAAATTGCAACGCATTGGTCGGTTTTTCATTTGACCATATTATGGCAACTGGATGAAATTCCATTCCTAAAGCTTTAGCTATTTTACTTTCCATTTAAAATCTCCATTAAAATAGATTTATTTGAATTTATATACTTCACCAATATTCATCTTCAATATTTTGCTTTTAACATTTTGATTCAGAATTTCCTTTTGAAAATCTTCAAAGGTACCTGTCAAAATAGGAAAAGTTCCAAAATGCATGGGAATCACTATTTTTGGATTAATCCATTTTGTGGCAATTGCTGCTCTTTTGGGTCCCATTGTAAATTTATCTCCTATGCATACCATCATTATATCAACCTTATAAAGAGAAGCTATTATTTTCATGTCTTCAAATAAATCCGTATCTCCAGTATGATAAATAATGGGTCCATTTTTAATAGAAATAATAAATCCTCCGGGATTTCCACCGTAGGATAATCCTTTAGGAGTATTTTGAATTTCAAATCCAGAACTATGAACTGCGGGAACAAATAGAACTTTTAATTCACCATCAAGTAATACAATCTCTCCACCAAAATTTCCAGTAGTTTCATATCCGAACTGCGCTTCTGGATATCCTCCATATATGACCATAGCTTTTCCTAAATCATAGGTTGCTACAAGTTTTGCTCCTGTTTTTTTAGCTATATCAACTGAATTACCAATATGATCACCATGAGCATGGGTTAAAAAAATTAAATCTACCTTTGTAAGTTCATCAATGTGTTTTTTGCTTTCCTTATTAAGTGGATTTGTTATCCAAGGGTCAATCAAAAGAATTTTTTCATTAGGAGTTTTAATTTTGAAGGCTGAATGGCCATACCATACAATTTCAGTTGAACCGAAAACTAAAACAGGTATAAAACAGATAATAAAAAATAGTAACAAGACCATTTTTTTCATGTGACTGACCTCCTTAATTTAAAAATTTATAATGCATTTTAAAGAATTTTGAGCTTTAGCTGTAATCTCATAGGCTTTTGCTGTTTCTTCTATTTTAAATCGATGAGTAATGAGAATATTGAAATTTATTTTTCCATTGGATATAAATTCAAGTGCTTTCTTAGTATCATCAGGACCGCAGGAATAACTTGTAGTAATGGTAATATCATTAAAATATATTTCATTAACCGAAAGAGATAAAATTTGCTCAGGTGGGGTAGGTGTAAATATCAATAAAGTACCTCCCTTTGAAAGCAGACTTAAAGATTTTTCAATAATTTTAACATCTCCTGGTCCTACGATAACTGAATGTGCCATTACTCCTTTGGTATATTCCTTTAATTTTTCAAGAATATTTTCTTTGCTTACATCAATAACAAAATCAGCTCCAGATTCAAGTGCTTTTTTTAATCGAAAATCAACCATATCAGCACCAATTACTTTTCCTGCACCAAATTCCTTTGCAAGCATTACATGTATTTGCCCCATAACACCGAGTCCAATTACAAGAATGGTATCACCTTTTTTTATGTTTGCTCTTTTAAGAGATTTTACGACACAAGCAACTGGTTCTACCATTGCTCCTTCTTCAAAAGATACATTGTCAGGAAGCTTGAGGGTGTCATTTTTAAGAATAACTTCAGGTAGTAAAATGTACTCAGCTATTCCACCTGGAAATATTTTTGACTCCTTCCATGTTTGACATTGAACATGGTCTCCTCTTTGACAATAAAAACACTCCATACATGGTGCATGGTGATGAACTGATACTCTGTCACCTTCTTTAAGATTAATTTTTTCTTTTATTTCATCGCCAATTTTAATTATTTCACCCGAAATTTCATGCCCTAATACAAGGGGAGCTTTTTTCTCTATATACCATGGCATAACATCTCCAGAGCATATGCCACAAACTTTGACTTTTACAAGGGCATCTCTTTTACCTATTTGAGGGACTGGAATTTCTTCGATTCTAATGTTATTGAATTTATATAGTTTGGCTACTTTCATTGGTATAATTTTATATAATATGGTCAATAATAAAATCAAGAGTTAATTGACAAAAAAAACATTTTTCTTTTATTTTAGTAAGTGCTTACATGCTGATATAGTAAGGGGGTAAAATGAATATATATAAAATAATTTCATTGGTTTTTTGTTTATTTTTTATTTTTTCCTGTTCAAAATCTCCCAAGCAAAAGCAAATGCCTCCAGTTCCTGTTGTTGTAGCAGAAACGGTTTTAAAGGATGTTCCAGTTCAGATAACAGCCATTGGAAATGTAGAGGCTTACTCCTCAGTTACAATCAAATCAAGAGTTGAAGGTCAGCTTATTAAAGCAAATTTTAAAGAGGGAGATGAAGTAAAAAAGGGACAGCTTCTTTTTGTTATTGATCCAAGACCCTTTGAAGAGGCTGTGAGACAGGCTGAAGCAAATTTATTGAGAGATAAAGCTCAGCTTGATTTTGCAAGGGCTGATCTTGAAAGATATGATGAACTCCTAAAGGAAGAACTTGTATCAAGGCAACAGTATGAAAAAATAAGAACTACCTATGAATCTCTTAAAGCAACAGTAAAAGCGGATCAGGCAATCCTGGATAATGCAAGGTTACAACTCAGTTATTGTTATATTTATTCTCCCATTGATGGTAAAATTGGCTCCCTTCTTGTTCATCCAGGAAATATGATAAAGGCAAATGATACACAGATTGCCGTGATAAATCAAATTGTTCCAATACTTGCTCGTTTTTCAGTTCCAGAACAGGAACTTTTTAGAATTAAAAAGGCTATGTCTCAGGGGTCCCTAAAAACAGAAGTTGTTGTTAAAGGTATTGATTCAAACTATACTGCAGAGGGTAGGGTTGTATTTATTGATAATGCCGTTGATGTAGCAACAGGAACAGTAAAGCTTAAGGCTGAGTTCCCTAATAAAGATAAAATGCTTTGGCCAGGACAGTTTGTTAATGTAGTTTTAACTCTTGGAGTTAAGAAAAATGCTGTGATAATTCCATATAGGGCACTTCAAACAGGGCAAAAGGGTCAATATGTATGGGTTATAAAAGAAGACAAAACTGCTCAAATGAGAGAGGTTACCCCAGGATTAAGATTTGGCGATGAAGTAACAATTGAAAAGGGGCTTTCTCAGGGAGAAATTGTAGTTGTTGATGGACAACTAAAGCTTACACCTAATGCCAAAGTGGAGATTAAAAAGTAAATGAACTTCTCTCAAATTTTCATCCAGCGACCTGTAATGACAACTCTTTTAATGATTGCCATTGTTGTTTTCGGGTTAGTCGGATATCGTTTTCTTCCAATAGCTGAGCTACCAAATGTTGACTTTCCTACAATACTTGTTACTGCAAACCTTCCAGGAGCATCTCCTGAAACAATGGCATCAGCAGTGGCAACCCCCCTTGAAAGAGAGTTTTCAACAATCTCTGGATTAAAATCAATGAATTCTGTTAATGCTAAAGGTGTAACTCAGATAACTCTTGAATTTGACTTAAACAGAGATATAGATGCAGCAGCTCAAGATGTTCAGACAGCAATAGCAAGAGCGGCAAGACAACTACCTTCAAATATGCCAACTCCTCCAACATATAATAAAGTAAACCCTGCTGATATGCCCATTGTTTATTTTGCTATAACTTCTCTTGCAATGCCCCTTTACAAACTTCATGAGTATGCAGACACTCTTTTAGCTCAGAATATCTCAATGGTAAACGGAGTGGCACAGGTTCAGATATTTGGTGCACAAAAGTATGCAGTAAGAGTAAGAATTGACCCTCAGGCAATAGCAAGCAAGGGAATAGGAATTGATGAGGTTGAACAGGCAATTAAAAAGGGTAATGTTGAGCTTCCAACAGGAACTCTTTATGGAAATTATCAAGCCTTTACAATTGAAGCAACGGGTCAACTTTTAAATGCCTCCCATTATAATGAATTGATTGTAAAAAGTAAAGAAGGCTCTCCAGTAAAAATCAAAGACATCGGTGAAGCTATTGACAACGTTGAGAATGATAAATTGGCTGCGTGGTATGGAAGCGGGGAAAAACTTCAAAGAGCAATGGTTGTAGCAGTTTATCGTCAACCGGGAACAAATACAGTTCAGGTAGCGGATGATGTAAAAAAGAAGGTGGATGAACTGAAAAAACAGATGCCAGCAAGTGTTTCTCTTCATCTACTCTATGACCGTTCTCAATCAATAAGAGAATCTGTTAGAGATGTTCAGTTTACCCTTCTTTTTACTGTTTTTCTGGTAGTACTTGTAATTTTTTTATTTTTAAGGAGGCTTTCAGCAACTGTAATTCCCTCTGCTGCCCTTCCAATTTCAATAATTGGAACTTTTGCTGTTATGTATCTTCTTGGATATAGCCTTGATAATCTCTCTCTTATGGCACTTACTCTTTCAATTGGATTTTTAGTTGATGATGCGATAGTTATGCTTGAAAACATCGTAAGGCACATTGAAAGAGGAGAAAAACCCTTTGAGGCAGCTTTAAATGGTTCAAAGGAGATATGGTTTACTATTCTTTCCATGACTCTTTCTCTTGTTGCTGTTTTCATTCCTGTTCTTTTTATGGGTGGAATTGTTGGAAGACTTTTTAAAGAGTTTGCTGTAACAATCTCAGTTGCTATATTAATTTCAGGATTGGTTTCTTTGACGCTCACACCAATGATGTGCAGTAGGTTTTTAAAGGTTGAAGAGAAAAAACATGGTAGACTCTATCTTGCCTTAGAGAAGGGCTTTGAATGGATGATTAATGTATATAAAGTAAGTTTAAGCTGGTCTTTAAAGCATCACAGATTAATCATAATTGGTTCTTTAGCTGTTTTGATTATTACAATCTATATTTTTATTAAAATACCCACAGGTTTTCTGCCAAGTGAAGATAAAAATCAGATTTTTATAATAACAGAAGCCTCAGAAGACATATCCTTTGATGAAATGGTAAGGCATCAGCTTCAATTAGCAGAACTTGTTTTAAAAGAGCCTTCAGTTAAGAGTTTTATGACATCTGTTGGACCAGGTCCAGCCAGCCCTGCTCCAAATAATGCAAGAATGTTTATACATTTACAATCTCGTTCTGAAAGACCTCATGTGGATCAATTAATTGAACAACTAAGACCAAAGCTTAATTCAATTCCGGGACTTAAAGTTTATCCACAAAACCCGCCAACAATCCGAATCGGTGGAACTTTGACAAAGGCTTTATATCAGTTCACTCTATCAGGGAGCGATTTAAAGGAGCTTTATTATTATGCTCAAATCATGGAAGAAAAAATGAAACAGCTTCCATTTATTCAAGATGTTTCATCAAATTTGCAGATAAAAACACCCCAGCTAAATGTAGAAATTGACCGATTGAAAGCTGAATCTCTTGGTGTTACAGCTGAGCAGATAGAAAACGCCCTCTGGGGAGCCTTTGGAAGTAAATGGATTTCCACAATTTATGCTCCAAATAATCAGTATCAGGTCATACTTGAGTTAAAACCTGAGTATCAAAAGGACCCTTCAGCACTTTCAATGCTTTATATTCGATCTTCAAGAGGAGAACTTGTTCCCCTTAATACTGTTGCAACGATAACTCAGAGTTTGGGTCCCCTTACAGTTAATCATACAGGTCAACTTCCATCTGTAACAATTTCGTTCAATCTTAAACCAGGAGTATCTCTTGGTGAAGCTGTAACAGAGATTCAGAAAATTACAAAGTCAACTTTGCCAGATACTATAATGACAGGATTTCAGGGTGCTGCACAGGCATTTAAAGAGTCTTTTCAGGGATTGTGGTTTTTGCTTATTGTAGCAGTTTTTGTTGTCTATTTAGTATTAGGAATTCTTTATGAGAGCTTTATTCATCCTCTTACAATTCTTTCTGCTCTTCCTTTTGCAGGATTTGGAGCTTTGGTGACATTGCTAATTTTTGGAGTCGAATTAAACATTTATTCCTTTGTTGGAATTATCATGTTAATTGGACTTGTGAAGAAAAATGGAATTATGATGATAGACTTTGCCCTTCATGCTCAGAGAAACGAAGGTATGAAGCCACAGGAAGCTATTTACAGCGCTTGTCTTATAAGATTTCGTCCCATTATGATGACAACTGCTGCAGCACTTTTTGGGGCACTACCAATTGCTCTTGGAATTGGTGCAGGTGGAGAAGTTCGTCAGCCCCTTGGACTTGCAGTTGTTGGTGGATTACTTTTCTCGCAGATGCTCACCCTTTTTGTAACCCCTGTATTTTATCTTTATATGGATAAGCTTCAGACATGGTTTTCTAAGAAAAATTAAATAATTTTAGATATTTTTCTATATCATTTGTTGACCAACAGTGGCAAATAAAATTAGAATTGTTAATAAAATATTTTTGAGGTTTACCTTTGAAAAAAAAATTATTAATATTAATAATAATCTTACTTATTATCTCATCTGTTTTTTTTAAATTTAATGTCTCTTCTTTGACAATTACACCTCTAAAAAAAGAGATACAGAATATGACCAGGTTAGAAGTATCAATTGGAAAAGTTTATCTTAATTTAATTCCTCTTTATATTGAAATGAAGGATATATCTTTTGTTTCTCCTGAAAATGAAAAAAATTTTTTTATTCTTTCAAAAGCCAAAATATATATATCTCTTAGCAGAATAATTAATAAGGAGATAGATATAAGAAGATTAGTTTTATTTAATTTTTCTTATTCATCTGATGAAGTTTTTTTAAATAGCTTAATTGAAAACATAAAAGTTTATCTAAAAGAACCAACAAAAATACCCTTTAAAATTATAATTAGCTCCTTTGAAATAGAAAATCTATCGGCTATGTTAGATAAAAATAATTTAAATTTGAATATAAATAATCTTCACGGAAGAGCAATTTTAAAAAATGAACTAAAATTTAATTTTATTACTAATTTAAAAATATCAACGCCTGAATATCCAAACATTGATACAAATATTAAAACTTCTTTTTATGTTAAAGACAATAAAATTCTGTTACAGGAAATTAAAATATTCGATATTCATTCTCTTGTCAAAACCTCTGGTGTTTTATCTTATGATAGCTTTTTTGGTGAATTTTTTATTACAGGAAAAATATTTTTTAATTCATTAATGAACTTTTTAGGAATAAAAGATAAGTCAAATGGACAGATTAATCTTGATGGAACAATTTCATTTCAAAATGCAACAGAATTACTAGATAAAGTCAATTTAGATATAAACTTCGATGGACATTTTCTTCTTCAGGAACTTATGAGAATACTAAAAGTAACTGAAAAATTAGAAGGTTATACTACAATAATTCAAGGGAAAGTTGAAGGTTCTTTGTCGAATTTTCAAGTATTTGCAAAGGCACAACATGAAGATGGAAATATACTTGGTGTCAAAGTAAAAAGAATAAATACAGATATATATTATAAGAATGGTATTTTGGAGTTTAAAAATGGAAAAGTTAATCTTTATGGAGGAACAGCAAATGCTAATGTTTGGATAAATCTTCCAGTGGTAACGAAACACTATGTCCATGTTGAATTGAAGAAAGTCTCAAGTTCAGGAATCTTTGATTTAATAAACTGGAATCCTCATATTGCTGAAGGCGAAGTAGAAGGCTGGTTAATATCAGAGGGAAATAAATTTTCACCGAAAGGAGAATTTGTCTATTTAAAAAAGGGTAAATTACCTAATGACGTAAGAGGTAAAATCGAATCAATTAAAGGTGTTTTTGAATCTGATGGAGAATTATATAATTTTAAATCATTAAAGATTAGCCTTTCAAAGACTAATGCTTTTGCTCATGGGGCTCTGAATCTAAAAAATATGAATCTTAATTTCTATTTTGAAGGCAATACAGAGGATGTTAATGAACTCTTATCTCCCTATCAAACAGCCTTTCATGGTGATGCTTTATTACAAGGCTCTATTGTTGGAACAACAGAGGATCCTCAAATAAATCTTCAATTTTCATCGAAAATGATAAAAATTTTTCTGAAAGAATTTATTAAATCTTTAGATGGCGAACCTTTAATTATAAATAACTTATCAGGGGATTTTAAATATCGCAAAAATGAGCTTATCATAAACAAATTATCAAGTTTAGACATTATTTCAGTAACAGGAAAAATTAATTTTCCAAGAGCTAAAATTTTATTTGATTTGCAAGAGCCCTATTATAATCTTTCCTTTATGATACATAATCAATCGATTAAGAATTTATACCTTGAACCACTTAATAAGTCATTACATACAAATATTGATATAACTGGATCTATAAAAGGTAAAGGGGATATTGAAGGAAACCTTTATTTATCTAATATTTTTATGGGAAAGGAAAAAATATTTGATAGTATAATAGCTTCAGTAAAATATGAAAAAAATTCCATTTTTATCAATAAGTCAGTTTTTTATTCTGGATTAGATAATATTAACTTGAATGGATATATAAATTTCGATGGCAATATTAATATTACAGGATATTCAAAGAATTTTGATATTACAAAGTTAATAAAAGAAAATGCCGAAAAAATTGGTGCAAAATATCTACAATCTTTCGCACTACAAAATTTAAAGTTTAATATTATAAATTCCTATAAAGAACCTGATATATCTATGCAAAGTGAAGTTAATATTAAAAATAAATCAGGACGAATAATAGATGGAAACATAAAGGCAAACCTTGAAAAAGAAAAAATCCATATAAATTTTAATTTGCTTAAAAATACAAATTTTAAAATCACAGGCTTTTTAAATAAAAAACAATGGAATATTCAGGGTGAGTTGAAATCATCAAGAATTGATCCAATTGTTGGATTTTTTATCAATAACTTACCAGAAGATTTAGTAATTTTAGTTGATGGGAAAATTAATAGTTTAATTGATGAAAACGAAAAAATTAGTGGTCAATTAAACTTTAATCGTATTTTTACGCGATTGTATGGAGTAGGGCTTAATAATAAATCACCTGTAGCTGTAATAATAAAAGATGGAAATATTTATTTTGAGCCAATCACTTTTATAGGACAATCTACAGAGATAAAAATAAAAGGTAAAGTAGTTGATTACTTTGATATTCTTGTCGAAGGCTCTACAGATTTAAGACCCTTTAAGAGTTTTATTAATGTAGATGATATAAAGGGAAGGGCATCAATGCTTGTATACATATATGAAAATAGAAAACATCCAGAAATAGCAGGAGAGATAGAAATAAAAGACAGCTTTCTAACCATAAGAAAAGATATTCCGACCATAAGTAATCTAAATGGTATAATTTCTTTCAATGAAGATAGAGCCATTATTGAAAAGGCTAATGGAAAATTTTCTGAAGGAGATATTCAATTAGGTGGTAGTTTATATCTAAAAAATTTTGAAATTGACAGAATCTCATTAACAGGAAGCTTCTCAAAAGTGCGATGGATTTTTTCACCTCGTTCATGGGCTTACTTAGATGGAGAGCTATTTTTAAGTGGAACTAAATTAAACCCTCAACTATCTGGCAATATAAATATTAATAAAGGAAGTTATCTGGAACGAATTGATCTTGTTGAATTAGCTCTTAAGTCAAATATTGCAAAAAAATCTGTTATAAAGAATAGTTGGTTTAGTAATTTATTCTTAAACTTAAGAATACAACCCCATTCTTTTTATATCAATAATAATATTGCGGAAATGACATTGAAAGGAGATATGATTTTAAAAGGTACTCTCAATACTCCTTTGATACTTGGATGGGTAACTGCAAAAGATGGTTGGATATACTTTAGAAATAATAAATTTGAAATACTTAGATTTCTTATCCAATTCAATGATCCCAACACAATAAGACCCTATCTTAATATTTCTGCAAGAACCAATATCTCCCAGTATAATGTAAATTTAAACTTGAATGGATATATTGACCAATTTAACCTTATTCTAAGTTCAAATCCTCCTCTTTCAGAAAATGATTTACTAAATCTCTTAGTAATTGGACAGAATGGCGGGAAGGGTAGTGTACCCGGAAGTTCTGAAGCAACATCATTTATTACAGGGCAGATACATGGCGTAATTGAAGAAAGAGTAAGAGGAATAACAGGACTTGATGTATTAACAGTTGAACCATCCATCTCAAAAACAACGGGTTCAATTTCGCCAAGAGTTACAGTTGGGAAAAAACTTATGGATGGAAAATTAACAGTTACTTATTCTACTGCTACTGGTACAACCGCAGAACAGATAATAAAAGTTGAGTATTCAGCAAAAAAAGGAATTTATCTTGTCGGATTAAGAGATGAAATAGGAGGACTTTCTGGTGCTATTAAGTTTCGTTTTGAGTTTCATTAGTATTTTTCTATATTTCAATTTTTCCTATGCTCAAGGAATCAAAATCAACATAGAAGGACTTCATTCTATGGAAGAAAAGGAATTTCTTTATCTCTTAGGATTGGATAAGGGAGAATATATTGATAAAGATGTAATAACAGAGGGTATAAAGAGAGTTTTTTTAAAAGATATTTTTGATGATATAGTGATTGAAAAGAAAGACAACAATATATATATAAAAGCAAAAGAAAAGCCCTATATTAAATCAATAAATTTTGAAGGCAACAAGTACTTTTCTCAAAACTTTTTAAAGAAGTTGATTACTTTCAAAAAAGGAGAAAAACTCAAAAATATAGCATTAAAAAATTCAAAAACAAAAATCGAAGAAACATTAAAAAAACACGGGTTTATTCAATGTAAAGTAGATGTTAAAAAAGAATGTATAAACAGTTTCTGTAATATTACTTTTTTAATATTTGAAGGGTCTCCCTTAATAATAAAAAATATCAAATGGACAGGGGATAAAGATGAATATATCCAAAGTTTCTTAAAATTAAATCCAAATGAACCCTTTGACCAAAACATATTAGAAGAATTTATAGAAAAAGCCCAAAATTATTACGAAAAACAAAATATAGTAGGGACTGAGATTTCTTATACTTTTGTGAATAATGAGTTGATAATTAACTTAAAGAAAGGAAAGGCTATTGAAATCGAAATTTTAGGAGCCAATTCTTTAAACAAAGGTGATTTATTTAAAATTATAAAATCTTTCTTTAAAGATAAAATCGATGATGATATAATCAAAGATAGTGTTAATAGCATTATCTCATTCTATCGAATTAATGGTTTTATTGATGTAAAAGTATATCCTTTAATAGAAAAATCAGAAGATATATTAAAGATTTCATATATTGTTAACGAAGGAAAAAGAAGAATAATATCAAAGGTAGAAATAAAGTATTTAGATACAAATGAAACAATAAAGGATGATGAAGTAACAGATATTATTATCAATCGTCCTGATTCGTACTTTAATCCCGATGAAATCGAAACAGACAGACAAAGAATAGAAGAATATTTAAGAACCAAAGGTTATTATTATGTCAAAGTTTATCCTGCAGAAATTCAAGAAGAGGATGAAAAAATAACAATTTTATTTAAAATCAATAGAGGTCAGCAAATAAAAATAAAATTTTTAAACTTTAAAGTAATTGATGACATATTAAAGGAAAACTCAATAAAATTACTAGAAGAATTTAAACAAAAAATATTCAATGAATCAATTCTTCTTGAAATTAAACGAAAAATAAGAGAAATATATGTTAAAGAAGGATATTTTGATACTAAAATGGATGTTTATTATGAGATAAAGGATAATGAAGCCCATATTGATATCTCTGTTAATCCTCAAAGTAAAAGATATTTTGGTAAATCGATTATCTTAGGAAATAAAAAAACAAAAACAAAATTTATTTATGACAGACTACATCCTAAAGATAGCATGCCCTATAATCCTTTTGTATTAGAGGAAGAAAGACAAATACTTTATCGTACAGGGCTTTTTTCACGTTTAGACATCAATCATAAAAATATAGACGATTCGATTGATATAATATACAACATTGAAGAAGCTCCTGCAGGAGCTTTTGAATTTGGTTTCGGATATGGAGAATATGAACGATTTAAAGGATTCGCAGAATTTTCTTATATAAATTTATTTGGTATGAATAAGCAAATTTTTTCAAGAGTTGAACTTAGCCAGCTTGAACAGAGAAGCTATATAACTTATATTGATCCATGGTTTTGGAAAGATTTAATATTTAAATCTTCTTTAACCTATGAAAATACAGAGTTTAAAAATATTGATACCAAAGATATTTTATATAAATTAAAAAGATATGGATTATCAGTAGGTTTTGAAAAAAAGTTTTTAGATTACTTTAAAGGTGAAATTCTTTATGAAGCAACTTATTCAAAAATATGGGATGTGATACCAGATGTTATTATTTCTGATATAGATATAGGAGAAATATTTATAAGTGGAATAAAAGCTTCACTTATTTATGACAGTAGAGACAACCCTTTTGATCCCAAAAAAGGATGGCTTGCCGGTTTTACCTCAAAATTAAGTAACAAATTGTTTGGTTCTGAGATTAATTTCATGAAAACTTCATTTTATATAAATAAATATACAGAATTAATAAAAGATATAGTTTTGGCAACTTCTTTAAGAGGAGGTTGGTCATGGCTTTACGGAAAAACAGAGAATTTACCTATATCTGAAAGATATTTTCTTGGAGGTAGAGACACTGTGAGAGGTTATGCTCAAAATACCCTTGGACCAAAGCAAAACAATCAACCAACTGGTGGAAATGCCTTTCTAATGGGGAATATTGAATTTAGAACCTATCTCGGAAAAAATTTTTTCATTGTAAATTTTCTTGATTTTGGTAATGTCTGGAGTAGAGTAGGTGATATTGATATTCCAAATTTTAAGTATACAGCTGGATTAGGTCTTAGATATAAAACTCCAGTTGGTCCTGTTAGAATAGATTATGGATATAAATTAAATAGAGAAAAAGGTGAATCCCGTGGTGAAATTCATTTTAGTATTGGTCACGCTTTTTAATATAATACTGGCAAGCACCTGTTATTGTGAAATAATTGACAGAATAGTAGCCTATGTTGAAAACCAAGCTATTACTCTTAGAGATTTTGAGTTATTTAGTACTGATATTAAAAAAAGAATACCAGATATTAAAAATGATGAAATTGTTGAATTACTTATTAATAGAACACTGCTTTTAAGAAAAGCTAAAGAGATATTTTTTGAAGGTAAAGATGAAGAACTTATAAACAATTATATAGATTTAAAAATAAAGTCAAAAATAATTGTTCCTGACAGTAAAATCAGAGATTATTACGAAGAACACAAAAATATTTTTAAAGACAAAGCCTATTATTCAGTTAGAGACGAAATTGAAAAATATTTGTTTGAAAAAGAATTAAATATCAAACTTAAAGAATATATTAAAGAATTACGTGAAACTTCAGAAATTAAAATAGTTTTTATTCCTTAAAATTATAAATAAGAGCCATTTCATCGCATTCTGGAAATTTGGGACATCTAATACAGTCACCCCAAATTTTTTGTGGAAGCTTAGATTTCTCTATTTCTTTAAATCCAACTTTTTTAAAAAATTCAGGAATATAGGTCAGAACAAAAACTTTTTTTACTCCAAATTGTTTAGCTTCATTGAGACATTTTTTTACGAGAAGAGTTCCAATGCCTTTTTTTCTGTACTCTTTTTGTACAATAAGAGATCTAATTTCTGCAAGGTCTTCCCATAGGATATGTAAAGCGCATACTCCAAGAATTTTTCTGTCTTCTTCAGCAACAAAAAAGTCTCTAATATTTTCGTATAATTCATTTAAAGATCGAGGAAGCATTTGACCTTTTTTTGAAAAATCATTTATTAGTTTGTGAATTGTTTTAATATCGGATATTTTTGCTTTTCTAATTTTCAAAAAGAGAGAAACCTCTTAATATAAGTTTTTTATTTATTTCAATCATTTCTTTTCTTTTGGCAGGAATAATTTCTTCTATTGTTTCAATAACTTTATCAATTTCAATCAGTTTCGATAACTTGATAAAAGAACCCAAAAGAATCATGTTAGCAAGTTTGGGGTTAGCAATTAATGAAGCTTCTTTAGAAGCTTCAACAGGATATATATTTATATCTGTTCTACCATGAGAATTCTTGATAAGGGAAGCATCATAAATAAGATATCCATTTGGAGTTACTCTGCTCATAAATTTATTATAGGAAGCCTGATTTAAAACAATTAAATAATCAGTTACAATTGGAGAACCAATTAATTCATCAGATACAACAACCATACAATTTGCTGTTCCCCCTCTTATCTCTGCTCCATAAGAAGGAAACCAGGTTACCTCCTTATTTTGCTTCATTGCTGCATGGGCAATTACTTTACCTAAAAAAAGTATTCCCTGCCCACCAGAACCTGCAATAATTATGCGTTTTTCCATTTGTCTTTTATAACTCCTAATTTGAATTCTTTCATCATATTCTCTCTAAGCCACTTTAAAGATTCTTCTGGAGTCATTCCCCAGTCAGTAGGGCAAGGAGATAACATTTCAACGAAACTGAAACCTTTATTTTCTAATTGATATATAAAAGCTTTTTCTATATATTTTTTAGTCAAAATAATATTTTTGTAACTATCAAGAGAACCCCTTGCAATAAAAGAAGTTCCTTCAAGGACAGATAAAAGCTCTGAAACATGAATTGGATATCCAGCTAAATCTGGTCTTCTACCAGATGGTGAAGTAGTTGTTCTCTGTCCTATTAGAGTTGTAGGAGCCATTTGTCCGCCTGTCATACCGTAATTAGCGTTGTTTATAAAAAATATAGTTATATTTTCTCCTCTATTTGCAGAATGAATTATTTCAGCAGTTCCAATTGCAGCAAGGTCACCATCTCCTTGATAGGTAAATATTATTTTATCAGGACATGCTCTTTTCATTCCTGTTGCAGCTGCAGGAGGGCGTCCGTGAGGAATTTCAAGCATGTCAATATCAAAATAATCATAGGCAAAAACTGCACATCCTACTGGTGCTATCCCTATTGTTATTTCTCTTATACCAAGTTGATCTATAACCTCTCCAATAAGTCTATGGGCAATGCTATGACCACAGCCTGGACAATATCTAAAAGGAACATCCTTTAATGATTTTGGTTTAGAAAATACCTTTTTCATAATTTTTGATTATAACAGAATTTCATATAATTTTTCATTACTCCTTCCATTAATCCATGATCACTTACTATGATTGTTTCTGCTTCAACATAATTCACTATTGATTCTAAGATTAATAATCCGGGTAATATAATATCCACTCTGTCTGGCAAAATACCCATTATATTTTTTCTTATTTCATATGGTGTTGAAGAAATTTTTTCTACAATTTTTCTAAGTTTTTTTGATGATATTTTTTGCCCATGTAGGATTTCTGGGAGATAACTTGAGATTTGTAAATCAATCATCGCAAGTGTAATAGATGTACCTCCTGTAGCAATGATTGTTTTAGTTTTTAAATTTGGAATCGTTTTAGATATAATATCTTTAAGAAAATTCAGAAAATTTATTATAGCTTTTTTTTCATTATTATCCTTAAAAAAGTTGGAATAGGCTTTTAATGCTCCTATATTTAAACTACCTTTAAAGATATTATTATTCAAAGAATATATCCATTCTGTACTTCCACCACCAATATCAATAGCAAAGATAGGATGAGTAGAGTAGGGTAAGTTTATAAGTATACCTTCAAAAGTAAAAAATGCTTCTTCTTCTCCTGATAGAATATATACCCTTAATCCTGTATTTTTCTGTACTTTGCCACAAAACAGAATTCCATCTTCGGCTTCCCTTAGTGCACTTGTTCCTATGGCAATGATTAAATTTGATTTAAAATTTTCAGCTATTACTTTAAATTTACTTATAGTTTCTATTGATTTTTCTATTGAATTTTGATTCAGTTTCTTTGTAAAGGCTAAATCTTGTCCCAAACGGGTAACTGTTCTGTCAGTATAAATTCTTTTTATTAAACCATCCTCGAATTTTCCAATTAAAAGTCTTATAGTATTACTTCCAATATCAATAACTGCAATATTTTCAATAGGTTTCGTAATAGGCATTAACAATCTCTACAACAGCCTTATTTATGGATACCATTTTACTTTCTTTTGTTCTTCTTTTCTTGATTTCAATCTTGTTATCCTTTAGTCCTTTTTCTCCAATTATTACCTGTATTGGTATACCAATAAGATCTGCATCTTTAAATTTAACGCCAGGACGTTCATCTCTATCATCAAGTAAAACCTCCATATGTCTATCAGCAAAACTATTATATATTTCAGATACTTTTTCATATAATTCTTCAGCAATACTTACAGTTTTTTTATCTGACATATTAAGAGGGATTATCTCAATATCAAAGGGCGCGATACTTTTAGGCCATATAATGCCATCTTTATCATGATTTTGCTCAATTGCTGCTGCAGCAACTCTTGCAGGACCAATCCCGTAGCTACCCATAATAATTGGTTTTTCTTTTCCGTCTTTGTCTAAAAAGAAAGCATTTAGAGGTACAGTATATTTAACTCCGAGTTTAAATATATTTCCAATTTCAATAGCTTTTTCTATTCTTAAAGAACCTCCACATTTTATACAAGTATCTCCTTCTTTAACTTTTCTTATATCTACCCATTCAGCATCAAAATGTTTAGTTGGATTAATGCCTTGAATATGATAATCTTTTTTATTCGCTCCTGAAATGTAATAAAGATTTTTATCAATTGATAGATCTGCTAAAATTTTAATTTTCTGATTAACAGGTCCAATAAATCCTATTTCAGTACCAATAATTTTAATTGCTTCATCTGGAGAAGCAAAGGAAAATTCTCCTATTATTCTTGCTAATTTTTTTTCATTTAATTCTTGATCACCTCTTATCAAAACTAATACTGGTTCTTTTTCTGTTATAACAAGGAGACTTTTGATAAAATATCTCTCATCGAATCCTAAAAAATCTGAAACTTCTTTTACAGTCTTTTTATTTGGTGTATAAACTTCTTTAAATTCCATATTAATTGGAGGAGGGAAACCTATATTGCTTTTTGCTACCTCGATATTTGCAGAATAACCACATTTATCACATAACACAATATCATCTTCACCTGCTGAAGTAGGTGCCATGAATTCATGGGATTCCATATCTCCCATAATACCAGGGTCTGATTCAACTTGATAATATTTTAACCCGCACCTTGTAAATATACGATGATATGCTTCAGCATGTAATTTATAGTTTCTATCAAGTCCTTCTTCATCAGCATCAAAGCTATAACTGTCTTTCATTATAAATTCCCGAGTCCTTAAAATACCACCTCGAGGTCTTGCTTCATCTCTTAATTTTGTTTGAATTTGATACCATACTTGAGGAAGCTGTCTATAAGATTTAATTTCTTTAGCAGCAATCCATGCCATTATTTCCTCATGGGTCATTCCAAGACACATATCTCTACCAGTTCTATCTTTAAGTCGAAACATTTCCTCCTTTATTGTGTACCATCTACCTGTTTGTTGCCATATTTCCGCTGGATGAAGTATGGGCATTGAAATTTCTTGGGCGCCGATTCTTTCCATTTCTTCTTTCAATATAGAATTGATTTTATTCAGAACTCTCCAACCAAGGGGTAGAAATATAAAAAGACCAGCAGCAAGTTGTCTAACATATCCTGCCTTTAACATTAGTATATGTGACAAAGCATTAATACCAGCAGGCGTTTCCCTCATTGTTGGTATAAAAAGATTAGTGTATCTCATTTTTACCCCTCCATAAGTAGGTTTAATAATTTATAAAGTATATCATAATACCGTTATACTTTTCCTTATCTCATCTTGAATAAATTTAACATAATATACATTATCAGACATTTTAAATACAATCAAAAACCGTTAAAAAGTTGTTTAAAAAGGTGTTTGTAATAATGCTAACTATTTAATTTTTATGGTAAATTGTTAAATTGAATTATAAATAGGCAGTTTATATTCCTAAGTATTTTAAAAAGATACAGTCTAATTAACTAATTTTCCAAAGGCTTGGTTTTTATCAATGTTATTTATAATAATTTTTGCTAAATCTCCCTTCTGCAATTTTGAATCTTTAAAGAAACATTTAATATAATTATCAGAAGTTCCTGAAAATAAATTATTTTTTCTACTTTCAACAATTACTTCAACAATTTTTCCAATAAAATTTTTCAAATATTTATTCCTTTTTCGGCTTGCAAGTTCATTTAAAATGCTTACCCTTTCTTTTTTTATTTGCTCATGAACCTGTTCGCTCATTTTAGAAGCTTTTGTAAATGGTCTTCTTGAATATGGAAATACATGGAGATAGGAAAAACTTAAGTCTTCAATAATTTTTAATGTTTCTATAAAATCGTAATCTTTTTCAGATGGAAATCCAATTATGACATCTGTTCCAATTGAGATGTTAGGAAATCTTTTAATTATCTCTTCAAATTTTCTTAAGTATAGTTCTGTATTATAAGGTCTATTCATTAGTTTTAATATTCTATCGCTTCCATGTTGTAATGGTATATGGAGATGTTTACATATTCTTTTATTATCTATAATATCTAAAAATTCCTCGTCTATATGATTTATCTCTATTGAGCTTAGTCTTATTCTATATATAGAAGTTTTTTTAAGTATTTGTTTAAGGAGCTGTTTTAAATTTATTCTTTTTTCTGAAAAATCTATTCCATAAAGTCCTAAATTTATACCACTTAAAATTATCTCTTTTATTCCCATTGATTCATATAAATTTATTTCTTCTAAAATTTCTTCTGGAGGAATGCTTTTTGGTTTTCCTCTTAAATAAGGGACTATGCAATAAGAACAATAATTATTACATCCATCTTGAATTTTAATAATAGCTCGATGTCTTGAAATTTTTAAATTTTTACTTTCATTTATCCGACTAAAGTTATTAATTATTAAATCTTTATTGCAATTTGGAATAAATTTTATATTTCCTCCATCTAAATTTTCCGTAAGATTTACATAACAACCAGTAACAAAAGTCTTTATTCCAAGTTTTTTTGCTTTATTAATGATTTGTCTGGATTGAATTTCAGCTTTATGGGTAACAGCGCAGGTGTTAATAATCCAAAAATCAGCTTTATCCTTTTCATCTGTAATTTCATATCCATAGGCATTTAAAATTCGTTCCCACTTTTGAGATTCTGCTTGATTTACTTTACAGCCGTAAGTAATTAGGCATATTTTCATTATTGAATTAACTCTCCTTCTAAGGAATGCCGATTAGATTTTACAATTTTAACTTTTACAGTCTGTCCTTTAAGTAAATCACAATTAATTTTTACTATTTTATTTGTTCTTGTTCGTCCAATGGTCACACCTTCTTCATTTTTATCCTCAATAAGAACATCATGAATTGTATTTTCATAAATTTTGTTTTTTCTTTCGGTTATTTCATCCTGTAGATTTAAAACTTCTGTAAGCCTTTTTGATTTAATGCTTTCTGGAATTTTACCTTCAATCTTAGATGCAACAGTTCCTGGTCTTGCAGAAAATTTGAATGCAAAAATTCCATCAAATTTAATTTCCTTTAAAGCTAAGATAGTTTTTTCAAAATCTTCATCTGATTCTTGAGGAAATCCAACAATAATATCTGATGTAATTGAGATATTTGGAATAGCTTCACGCAACCAGGATATTTTCTCAATATATTCCTCATAGGTATATTTTCTATTCATAAGTTTAAGAATTTTATTTGAACCTGCTTGAAGAGGAAGATGAATGTGTTCACATACTTTTTCACAGTCTTTCATAGTATTAACAAGTTTTTTTGATAAATCTTTTGGATGCGATGTTACAAAACGAATCCTTTCGATTCCTTCAATTTCATTCAATTTCTCAAGCAATAAAGGAAAATCAATATCTCCATCTCTATAAGAATTCACATTCTGTCCTAATAGGGTGATTTCTTTATATCCTTGTTGTGCAAGAAATTTAACTTCATTAAGTATGTTTTCTGCAGGTCTACTTCTTTCCCTACCCCGGGTATATGGAACAACACAATAGGCGCAGTAATTATTGCATCCATAAATTATATTTATCCATGCTTTTACAGAATCTCTTCGTAAAACAGGTAATTCTTTAATTGCTATATCAGGATTTTCACTAAGAAACAATTTAGGTTTTTCATTTTTACTTTCAACTATATTTTCAAGTTTATCAATATTGTCTGGTCCAATGACATAATCAATAAAGGGCATTTTTTTTAAAAGATTTATTCCCTGTATCTGAGCTGAACATCCTGCTACTATTATTTTGAGGTCTGGTTTTTTATTTTTTATGTGTTTAAGCCTTCCAAGACTGCTAAAAAATTTCTGTTCTGCCTTTTCTCTGATAGCACAGGTATTAAATATGATAATATCAGCTTTCTTTGGCTCCTCAACTTCTAAAAATCCTCGAGATGCAAGAATCCCGAGCATTCTTTCTGTATCATGTTCATTCATCTGGCAACCAAATGTTTTAATATAAACTCCCCTACCCTTCATATTTTTATTATACCAACAATAATATTTGTAAATAAAAATTGGTTTTTCACAATTAAATCACTTATGGTAATATATATAGTCTAAACTACTAAAATATTATTTAGGAGGAAAATGAAATGGTTTTGAAAAAATACTTGCTTGCACCAGGACCAACTCCTGTCCCACCTGAAGTCCTTGTAAGCATGGCAATGCCTATAATTCACCATCGTAGCCCTGATTTTTTACCAATCCTTGACTCTGCTAAAAAAGGTCTTCAATGGATTTATCAAACTAAGAATGATGTTTTAATTCTATGTTCAACTGGAACAGGTGGAATGGTAGCAGCTGTTAATAACTTCTTTTCACAAGGCGAAAAAGTTCTTGTCATAAATGGAGGTAAATTTGGGGAAAGATGGGTAAAAATTGCTCAAGCTTATGGTTTAAATGTTATAGAAATTCCTGTTGAATGGGGTTATTCTGTTGATGTAAATAGAGTTGAAGAAGAATTGAAAAAAAATCCGGAGATAAAAGGAGTTTTTATTCAAGCAAGTGAAACCTCTACAGGGGTATACCATGATATTGAAACAGTAGGAAAGATAGTAAAAAATTATGAGGATACATTATTTATTGTAGATTCAATCTCTGCTCTTGTTGCCCATGATATAAAAACAGACGAATGGGGAATTGATGTAATGGTAAGTGGTTCTCAAAAAGGATTTATGCTTCCTCCGGGATTAGCTTTTATAAGTGTGAGTGAAAAGGCATGGAAAAGAAATGAAAAATCAAAAATGCCAAGATTTTATTTTAATCTTAAAAAAGAAAGAGAAAATCTTGCCAAAAATCAAACAAATTTTACATCAGCTGTATCTCTTATTATAGGACTTAATGAGGCTTTCAAATTAATGCAAAAAGAAGGACTTGATAATATATTTCGTAGACATGCTCTATTAGCTCATGCTACAAGAGAGGCAGTGAAAGAAATAGGACTTAATTTATTCCCTAAAGGCACACCAAGTAATGCTGTTACTGCTATAGAGGCACCTCAGGGTATTGATGGACAGGTAATTTATAAAACTCTTAGGGAAAAACATGGTATTACAGCAGCTGGAGGACAAGATAAACTTAAAGGTAAGATTTTCCGTTTTGCTCATCTTGGATATGCTGATAAATTTGATGTGATTGTTGGTATTTCAGCTCTTGAAATGACCCTTAAGGAACTTGGTTATCCAGTAACTTTTGGTAAAGGTGTTGCAAAGGCAGAGGAAATCTTTTCAAAGGAGGAAAATCAAAAGTGAAGGTTCTTGTAAGTGATAACATTTCTTCAAAGGGAATTGACATTTTAAAAAAAGCAGGGTTTGAGGTTGATGTAAAAACAGGACTTAAACCTGAGGAATTAAAGGAAATAATAGGCCAATATGATGCTTTGATCATAAGAAGTGCTACAAAGGTAACTGCTGAAATTATTGAAGCAGCAGATAAACTAAAAGTAATAGGTAGAGCAGGAACCGGGGTAGATAATGTTGATAAAATAGCTGCAACAAAAAAAGGAATTGTTGTAATGAATACCCCTGGTGGAAATACAATAACTACTGCAGAACATGCTATTGCAATGCTTTTTTCTCTTGCAAGAAGAATTCCACAAGCTACTGCTTCAATGAAGGCTGGCAAATGGGAAAAGAAAAAATTCATGGGAGTAGAACTTTATAATAAAACACTCGGTATAATAGGACTTGGAAGAATTGGTTCAGAAGTAGCAAAGAGAATGCAATGCATGGGAATGAATGTTTTAGCCTATGATCCTTTTTTAAGTGATGAAAGAGCTGAAGAACTCGGAATTACAAAAACTGACCTTGAAAACATCTTTGCTCAAGCAGACTTTATAACAATTCATACTCCATTGACCGCTGAAACAAAGTATCTAATCAATAAAGATACAATCGCAAAAATGAAAAATGGAGTTTACATAATTAACTGTGCCCGAGGTGGTATAGTAAATGAAAAAGACCTGTATGAAGCAATTCAGTCTGGAAAAGTTGCTGGCGCTGCCTTTGATGTTTTTGAAAAAGAACCTCCAGAAGAAGGATACCCTTTAATAGCTGATGAAAGAGTAATTTGTACTCCCCATCTTGGTGCATCCACTGTTGAAGCTCAAGAAAATGTCGCAGTTGCTATCGCAGAACAAGTAGTAGATTATCTGATAAACGGAACAATTCGTAATGCCGTTAATTTTCCTTCCATTCCCTTTGACCAGGTACCTCTTATTAGACCATATCTTGTGTTACTTGAAAGAATGGGAAGTTTCGTATCTCAGATTTTTACAAAAGGCATTAAACAGATTCAAATTGAATATCTTGGTGAAATTTCGGGATTAAACACTCAGGCACTAACAGCTGCGGCATTGAAAGGAATTTTAGACCCAATTCTTGGTGAACCTGTCAATTATGTTAATGCCTCATTCATTGCAAAAGAAAGAGGCATAGAAGTTAGAGAGATAAAAGGAAAAGAAGCAGGTGATTATCAAAGCCTTGTTAAAATAATTCTTATTGGCAAAGATGATAAGGCAGTTATTGCTGGTACACTTTTAAGTAGAAAGGATCCAAGAATTGTTCAAATTAATGATATTTCAATGGAAATTATTCCTGAAGGTAACATGATATTTATGAGAAACTGGGATCGTCCAGGAGTTATTGGTAATATTGGAACACTGCTTGGGCAGAACAATATAAATATTGGTCACATGCATTTTGGAAGAAAAGAACCTGGGGGCATAGCCTTATCTGTAATAAGTATTGATGCTTCTTTAACAGAAGAAATAATTGAAAAAATAAAGAAACTTCCAAATGTTTTGGAAGTAAAATCAGTTTATATCTCTGCCCATTAAATCGATAAGGAGAAGAAAAAATGCCAACAGTTGTTATTATAGGTGCTCAATGGGGAGATGAAGGGAAAGGTAAAATCGTAGATTTTTTAACGGAAAAATGTGATTATGTAGTAAGATTTCAGGGTGGTTGTAATGCTGGTCATACAGTAGTTGTAGACGATGAAAAATATATACTTCATCTAATTCCCTCAGGCATCCTTCACAAAAATAAGAAATGCATAATAGGTAATGGTGTAGTTCTTGATCCTGAAAGTTTATTAAAAGAAATAGATACTCTTATAAAAAAAGGCGTCGAAATTGATAATAATCTATACATCGCAAAGCACTGCCATCTAATAATGCCCTATCACATTGCCATAGAAGAGCAATCAGAAAAGAAGAAAAAAATCGGAACAACCAAAAAAGGTATAGGTCCATGTTATACCGATAAAATTGCCCGTAATGGTGTAAGAATGATTGATCTTCTTTATCCTGAGGTACTTAAAAATAAAATTCAGGCAAACCTTGAAATTATCAATTTCTTACTAAAAAATTTATACAATGCAGAAACTCTTGATGAACAAAAAATATTCAGTCAATATATGGATTATGCAGAGAAGCTTAAAAAATATATTGATGATGTAGATATTATGATAAATAATGCAATAGACAATGGTAAAAATGTTTTATTTGAAGGTGCTCAGGGAACTCTTCTTGATATTGACCATGGAACATATCCCTATGTAACTTCATCAAATACTGTAGCTGGCGGTGCCTGTACAGGAGCAGGAGTCAGTCCAAAAAAAATTAATAAAATAATAGGTATTGTAAAAGCATACACCACAAGAGTCGGCGAAGGACCTTTCCCTACTGAAATAAAGGATGAACTCGGTGAGCAAATAAGGCAAAAGGGTGGAGAATTTGGTGCAACTACAGGAAGACCTCGTCGATGTGGATGGCTTGATCTTGTAGGATTAAAACATTCTGCAAGAGTAAATGGATTTACAGGCATTGCAATAACAAAACTTGATATTCTTGATGGAATTGATAAATTAAAAGTATGTGTTGGTTATAAATATGGAAATACTGTTTTAGAAGAATTTCCAAAGGAACTTGAAATTCTTGAAAAATGTACTCCTATTTATGAAGAGTTACCTGGCTGGAATGAAAGCACTAAAGGCATAAAAGATTATGATAATCTTCCAGATAATGCAAAAAAATATCTACAATTTATTGAAGATTCATTAAAGGTTAAAATCCAGATTATTTCAACAGGACAAAAAAGAGATGAAATTATCATTAAGGAGTTTCCTTTATGATTTAATTTTTCAAGATAAATGTCCAATTTGTAATAAGAAATCATATTGGAAGTATTCTCCTTTTTGTTTGGATTGCTGGAATGAAATAAAGCCTTTACCAAATTTCAAAATTACAACTGGCAAATTTCATCAAGAATTCTGGAAATATATTGATTCTCTTTATACTTTTGCTCCTTATGAAGGAACTATAAAGGAGGTTATACATTATTTTAAATATTGTAAAATAATAAGACTTGGTAGAGAACTTGGAAAACTTTTAAGTACAATTTCACCTCCTGTCTTGGATATTTTAATCCCTGTTCCATTACATAATAAAAAGATTAAAACAAGGGAATTCAATCAGACAGCAATTTTAGCAAAGGAGTTATCAAAGTCATGGAAAATTAAATTAGAACTTGAAGTTCTTATAAAAATAAAAGATACGGCTGATCAAGCATCCCTTGATGTTAATCAAAGAAAAAATAATGTAAAAAATGCATATTACTTGAAGAAAGAGGTTAAAGATTTGAACATAGGATTAATTGATGATGTTGTTACCACTGGTAGCACCCTTCTTGAATGTGCAAAGGTTTTAAAAAGAGGTGGTGCAAAAAGTATTCATGCCTTTACTTTAGCCAGAGCATTGTGAAAATCATCCTACCCATACTGTTTTATTAAAATCGAACATACCTTCTACAAAGTGATTGGTAGTTCCTCTGTATCCAACTTTTAATTGTTCTTCAAGATTGTAATATTTTAAACAGGTACCACAAGTAAAAATTTCTGTACCCATAGATTCGATTTTTTTAAATAATTCGACGAACTCTTCATCTATGGTTGTAAGTTTTACTGCAGTATTCATAAGAAAAATCACATCTGGGAGTTGTTTTATAGCTATCATAGTTTCTAAAAAAGCTTTCATAAGAATTCTTCCAAGTTTCTCATCTCTACCAATGATATCAGATGATATTATAAGAAGTAATTTTTTCGAGGGTTTATTTTCTGTAGTCGGGATTGAACACGTATATCCTTTAACTATTTTTACTTTCCAGAATGAGTCCTCCTGGTCTATTTCATAGTAATAACCAAATCTTTCTGCATATCTTTTCAGGTTATCACGTGATACTTCACTGTCAACCAAAACAGTAATAATTCCCTCATTTATTTTTGATAAAACCTCTTCTGCAAGAATTATTGGCTTTGGGCAGCCTAATCCTCGTGCATCAACAATTTCCATAACCTACCCCCTCTGATGTTTTTCATAAAATTTAACATTTATTAGGTATATAATAAAAATAGTTTTTTTCTATTAAATTGATTAAATCTATAGAAATGAATAATTAATCTTCTGCCCATTGTTTTGGATCGAGGGCATCTCTTAAGGCTTCTCCAAGAAGATTAAAGGAAAGGACAGTTAAAAATATTGCGATTCCAGGGAACAAACTCATCCACCATGCAACTGTAATATAGTCTTTACCAACGCTTAAGATTCCTCCCCAGCTTGGTTCTGGTGGTTGAATTCCTAATCCAAGAAAACTTAATCCACTTTCAATGAGTATTGCTCCTCCTACGGAGAAAGTTGCAGCAACAATAACTGGATAGATTGCATTTGGAAGTATATGTTTAAAAATAATCCTTCCAGAACTTGCACCAATTGCTCTTGCTGCAAGAACAAACTCTCTTTCTTTAAGGGAAAGCACCTCTGCTCTAACAAGTCTTGCAACATCCATCCAGCCAGTTAGTCCTATAACTACCATAATTATATAAATGCTTGGCTCTAAAACAGCAACAACAGCAAGAATTAAAAAAAGTGTTGGGAAAGCAAGCATAACATCTACAAATCTCATTATAATTGTATCAATGAATCCTCCGTAGTATCCTGCTATTAAACCAAGTATGGTTCCTGTTAGAATTGCTATTCCCATTGCAATAAAACCCACTTTAAGAGAGACCCTTGCTCCATAGATGATTCTTGATAAAACATCTCTTCCAAGTTCATCGGTACCTAAAATATGTTCTTTAGATGGTGGTTCAAGAACCTTATAAACATTGATCTTATAGGGATCATAGGGAGCTATATTATTTGCAAAAATTGCTATAAAGAAAACAATAAAAATAAATATTAACCCTGCAACTGCAAACTTATTTTTCAATACTCTTTTTATGATTAATTTAAACATCCCTTTTAACTCTAATTCTTGGGTCTATGATGAAATATGCAATGTCTGCAAGAAGATTGCCTATTAATGTCAAAAATGCACCGATAATAAGAATCCCCATTATTGTAGGATAATCCCTTGCCATAGCTGAGGCATAAAAAAGCTGACCCATTCCGGGAATTGAGAAAATACTTTCAAAAATAACACTTCCACCAATAAGTCCTGGAATGGCAAGTCCTAAAAGTGTAACAACAGGCAAAAGGGCATTTCTTAGTGCATGTCTTACAATGACAACTTTTTCAGGTAAGCCCTTTGCTCTTGCAGTTCGAATAAAATCCTGTCTTAATACCTCAAGCATACTTGAACGAGTATATCTTGACATACCTGCAAGTCCTGCAAAAGACATTATAGTAACTGGTAAAATAAGATGTTTTATCCAGTCAAGGAGTCTTTGTAAAAAAGGCATATTTTCATTGCCAATGCTTTGAATTCCTGATATAGGAAGCCATCCAAGATTTACTCCAAAAATAATCATTGCAAGCAAAGCAAGCCAGAATGTTGGGATAGAAAAACCTGTGAAAACAAAAACTGTAAGAGCTCTGTCAAATATACTTCCTGGTTTCAGGGCTGAGTAAACTCCAATAGGAATTGAAATAATAAGAATTAAAAGAAGAGAAAGAAGATTCAAAGTCACAGTAATTGGAAGTCTTTCTTTAATTTTTTCCTTTACAGCTCTTCCATCGACAAAACTTTTTCCTAAGTCCAAAGTGACAACCATCCGAAGCCAGTTAAGGTATCTTTCATGAATGGGTTTGTCAAGTCCGTAAAGCTTTTTAAGAGCCTCCATTGCCTCTGGAGAAGCCTTTGGAGATAGTTCTTCAGTGAAACTTGCAGGAGAGCCTGGTGCGAGATTTATCACAACAAAACAAATAAGGGTAATACCAAAAAGAATTGGAATCATTAGAAAAGCTCTTTTAATGAGATATGAGACCATTAATTGTGATTATAACACAAATTACATCCTCTACCCTCAACCTATATTATGATTATGGGATATAATTTGATTATGAGAAGATACTGGAAGGACAGACTAAGTTCACCGTCATTGGTCCTTAGAGATCGTTCAGAATGTTTTAGTCTGTCCTTCCACTTCCTGAACCTGGACTGAAACATTAGGGTTAAAACCCTGTATAAAACCCACGATGATAGGGATTTAGAAAAATCAGAGGTATTAATACTTATGGAATAAACAGGAGTATATCATT
The DNA here is from genome assembly GCF_029946585.1 of Thermodesulfovibrio sp. 1176. Classification (NCBI taxonomy): domain Bacteria; kingdom Pseudomonadati; phylum Nitrospirota; class Thermodesulfovibrionia; order Thermodesulfovibrionales; family Thermodesulfovibrionaceae; genus Thermodesulfovibrio; species Thermodesulfovibrio sp. 1176. The sequence goes on from NZ_JARZRZ010000004.1 coordinate 91,141, forward strand.
TAACACTGGCAGAGTATTTAGCTTAGAGAGATTATCCATCTCTATTCAATGAAAAATTTTATTGAAGTCAAGATAAGCAGGGTAAAGATTGTCCTGAGTGAAGTCGAAGGGACAGATAAAGTGGATTCAACCCATATAGCAGAGTATGGGAAGCAATTTTTTTGATGGAAAACTTTTCAAACCGAAGACAGAAGTTCAAAAACAGATAGAGGAAAAACTCAGGATACTAGAAGATTTTCAGAAACATTTGCTTTAATTCATATAAAGCAGACTTAACTGAGGGGTTCAGTATAAGGGTTTTTAACATGATTTTTTCATAAAAAATTGGGTTACCTTGTCTGGATATATGTTGATGGCAATTTTCATTATGCCGATGAAGGCATTTTTGAGTTTCAAAAAGGTAAAAGTTTATTTTTTTGAGGACAACTTTGCATAATTTGGGTTTAAAATATTTTAACCTTTATTCTGACATTAGCAATATTACTGCAATATTGTTTTAAATAATTTTGCAAAATTTCATTTTATAATATAATCATGTCCTTGAAAATACTTCATAGTTCTGACTGGCATCTTGGGAAAACCTTTAAAGAAACCACCTTTGACCTTCTCCCCATTCAAAAATTGATTTTAAAGGAAATCCATAAAATCGTAGAAGAACAAAACCCTCAAATTATCCTCCTTGCAGGAGATATTTTCGACACTTACAATCCATCTTTTGAAGCAGAAAAGCTTTTTTATGAAACAATAACCTCAATGGCAGAGAGAAATTCTCTTATTGTCGCAATTGCTGGAAACCATGATTCTCCAGAAAAACTTCAGATTTCTCAACCATTAATAACTGGAAAGCACTCAATCTTAATTATTAGCAATTTAATTAAGAAATATAATAATATTTTTGAAAATAGTAATTTCAAAATTAGCATTGAAGACTATTTTATAAAAGTTCAATTAAAGGAATTTGCCAAAACATTAGCGATAAAGGCCCTACCCTATCCATCAGAAGTCAGAATGGCAGTTAGTGGTGAAGATTTTTTAACAAAATTAAGGGAGATTGCATCTAAGGAACCTCAATTTACATGCGATTACTTTATTTTTGTTTCCCATCTTTTTATAAATGGTGCTCAAAAATCGGGTTCAGAGCGAATACTTCAAATCGGCGGAGTTGAGAGTATTCCTATTGATTTTTTACCAGAAAAGGCTCAATACATTGCTCTTGGACATCTTCATAGATATCAAAATATTGGAAAATTCATATACTCAGGCTCTATATATCCCTTTGATATCGGAGAAGTAGAACATAAAAAAGGAGTTTGTCTGTGGCAGGAAAATAATCTTCAGTTTATTGAATTTTCTACCATTCCTAAGATAAAAAAATTAGTGTTTGAAACAGTGGAATCTGCAATAGAAAAAGTACCAGATGATGATAGTTTTTACTATATTTTAATCAAATCAGAAAAACAGTATAGCCCCTATCAAATAGAAAATTTAATAAAAGCATATAAGGATAAACTTATAAGCTGGAGGTTCGAGACAACAGAAATTAAAGAAACAGAACAAACAATTGATATTTCAACATTAAGAGATGAACAACTTTTTAAAGAGTTTTACAAGTCAAAGTACAATGATGAACCCGATGAAGAACTCTTAAAACTCTTTCTTCAGTGTCTTGAGGAGGCAAGAAATGCTTCCAGTTAAGCTTTCTATAGAAGGACTTCAGAGTTATTCCGAAAAAGTGGAGATAGATTTTGAAAAATTTCATAAAAACAGACTTTTTGGAATTTTTGGAGACACTGGAGCAGGAAAATCTACAATTCTTGATGCAATTATTCTTGCCATATATGGAAAAACACCAAGACTTGGCGGTAAGAACTTACATGAAGCAATTAATCCAACAAAGGACAGAATAAAAATAAATTTTATCTTTAAAATATCAGGTAGACAATATCTTATTGAAAGGTCAATTGGAAAAGATTCTAAATGCAAACTATATGAAGTAAAAGACAATGTAAAAATCCCAAAAGCAGAAAAAAGCAAAGAATTTGAAGATGCCATTAGACAGATCATTGGATTAGAACATGAAGAATTCTGTAAAGTTGTCATATTACCCCAAAACCAGTTTGCAGAAATTCTAAAAATTAAACCAGCAGATAGAGCTCAATTACTTGGTAATCTTTTTGACCTCAATGTATTCGGAGAACCTCTTTCTGAAGTTGTAAAAAATCTTGCAAATAAGACACAACTTGAGAAATCCTCTGTTGAGAATAGACTAAAAGAGCTCGAAGAAATATCAGAAAAATCTATCAAAATTAAAGAAGAGGAGATAGAAAAAGCCACCATAAATCTGAAAGAACTTGAAAATCAGCAAAAACAATTATCAGAAAAACTTGAGCTTATTAATAGATTTCATGAACTTAATAACCAAAAAATAGAATTAGAACACGCATTAGCTGAACTAAAGAAAAAATCTACAGAAATAGAAAAACTGAAAGAAAAGATAAAAATTGACGAAGAAATGGCGCAATATAAAATTTTTTATAATGAATGGATTAATCTTAAAAGTTCAATTGAGGCAAATCTCAAGATAAAACAAGAAATACAGGAAAGTTTAGAAAAAATTTCAGAGAAACTCAACAAAATCTCGAAACAAAAAGAAGATTTTGAAGCCTCTTTTGTCAAAAAACATGAGGACTTAATAAGAACCATTGCTGATGCTGAAGAAGCAATAAGAATAAGTAAGAAGATTGAACAATTGAAGGCTGAGCAACAGGAAATTGAAAGAAATATTTCACTTACTAAAGAGAATCAAAAGAAAATTGAAAAAGAAATTCAGAAGATTACTAATGAAGTTGAAAAATTAAAAGCTCTTATTTCAGATAATCAGAATAAATTTAAAGAAATATCACTGAATGAAAAAGAAGAGCAACTCTACAATCTTTTACCAGAAGTTTTACCAAAAGTAAACGAGATTAAAAATCTTGAGGTAGAAATTGATAAACTTAAAACCACCCTTACTGAAGCAAAGAAAAATAAAGAATCACTTTTTAGAGAAATCGCAAAGATGCTTTTGCATAAGCTTCAGATAACTATAACAGATTCTGAAGAAATACTCTCTACTATTGAAATAAGAAAACAACAACTTGAAAACCTCCTTGATGAAAAGAGAAAAACACTCAAGGAACTTGAACTCAAAAATATGGCAATTACATTAAGCAGACAACTTACAGAAGGTAAACCCTGTCCTGTATGTGGAAGTACTCTTCATCCTCAACCAGCCTCAGGTGAAATTGAAGAAAAAATTAAAAATATGGAAAATGAAATAATAGTCATTGAAAATCAAATTAAAGATATTGAAACTTTCAAAAAAGACATAAAGCCACATCTTAATGAAATTATTGAAACAAATGTTAAGATCAGTCAAACAGAGAATGATATAAAGGAAAAAACAGAAACATTAAGCAAATTAAAAGAAAAACTTTTTAATATTTTTCCCAATGAGCATTTTCCCCATGCATTAGAAATTTTCAATCAATTAAAAGAAAGAAAAAGAAACTGCGAAAAATTAATGACTGATTTAAACAAGCTAAATAATCAGTTTAATGAAAAAAACAATCTTTTAAATGAAAAACTTAACATGAAAACCCAAATGTCTGTTACATTAGAACAACTTAAACCCCAACTTGAGAGATTAAATAAAGAAATAGGACAGAACCTTGATATACTGAACCAAAAAACTAAAGGAAAAAATCCTGAAGATTTGAAAAAGGAAGCAGAAACAGAGTTAAATAACCTTAAAAATACTAAGGAAAATCTCGAAAAATTCCTTAAAAGTAAAGAAAAAGATAAACAGGAAAGAGAACTTCAACTACAAAAAATCAAAACTGAGCTTGAAAATGAGCAAACAAGATACAATGACATTAATAAGCGTCTTACAGAAAAAGCTAATGAAAAAGGAGTATCTATTAATCAATTAAAAAATTTCTTCCTTGATGAAAAATTGAAAGAAAAAATAAAGAAAGAAGTTGAAAATTATGAAAAAGAAAGAAACTCAAAATCAGGAGCCTTACTGCAAATAATAAAACAAATAGAAGAACTTCAGATAAAAGAACTTCCTACAGGTGAACCTGATAAAACAAAGATAGCTTTAGAGACAGTGCGGAAAAATATTGCAGAGCTAAATAAAAAACTCGGTGCTTTACATGAAAACATAGAAAGAGAAAAAGAATTACTAAAAGAAAAAGCACAGCTAATTGAAACACTTACAAGTCTTGAAAAAAACTTTAAAAACATAAAAACTCTTGAAAACATTATAAGAGGAAAAGAAATGGTAAAATTTTTCTCATGGTATCTGATAAAAGATATCGTTTCTCTCTCAAACAAACTTCTTGAAGAGCTTATTGGAAGAAGATTTTATTTAACTGTTTCACAAAATCTTGAATTTACAATAAAAGACCTTTTTTATAATTCAACTCGTTCAGTGGCAACACTTTCAGGTGGAGAAACCTTTATAGTCTCCTTTGCTCTTGCACTGGCTTTGTCATATTACATACAGCACCGAAGAAGAAGACCGGTACAGTTCTTTTTTATTGATGAAGGTTTTAGTTCCCTTGATAAAGACCTTCTTGATTCTCTTTGTTCCATATTAAATGAACTTCGCTCACAGGATAGATTGGTAGGATTAATATCTCATCTTGAAGAATTAAAACAGATTATTCCAGAACATATTTATGTATACCGAGAAAAAACAGGTTCAAGCAAAATAAAATATTTTAGTTACAATAACCTGTTAGCATAAAATTTCAGTTGACATACGAAATAATATTTTGATTTAATTATATAAAAAATTGTTCTTTGACAAGACGAAGTCTTTTTTAGAGGGCAAAGCCCGAAAAAATAAAAGCTGAAGTATTATTTAGAGAGCGAAGCCTAAAGAAAGCGTCTGAGCTTCTTTTTTGTCATCGTATATTATGAATATGGGGTATAATCTAATAATGAGAGGGAAATGGAAGGACAGACTAAGTGAATTGTCATTCTGAGCCGAAGGCGAAGAATCTTCTCCTTAGCAGGATCTCATTTTATCAAGTTTTAAATATTGATGTTTCATAATCCATTGAAAATAGCTGATTTTCTTATGTCAGAAAATCAAGCAATATCAATGGTTTACAGAATAACCGTAAGTGAAAAATTCCTGAAAAATTTGCAAAACCCTCCTTATAACATATTGAAAAATAAGAGAAAAAAAGAGGGGGTCTGTAGGAAACTTGACCTCATTTAAAAGGGATTGCGACTGCAATACTGCCTCTTGTTATCGTTGCTTTATATGTAGGAAACTTGACCTCATTTAAAAGGGATTGCGACCCCTTTATAAATCAAGTACAAATTGCGTTAAGTCCTGTAGGAAACTTGACCTCATTTAAAAGGGATTGCGACGTTTCAGAAAATCTCTTTTCAACTACTTTTCCAATAAGTAGGAAACTTGACCTCATTTAAAAGGGATTGCGACTAATCTTTCATGATTTTAATGCTGTTTTTAAACAATATGTAGGAAACTTGACCTCATTTAAAAGGGATTGCGACTTAACATAGACAAATGTGCATTGTTTTAATCCCTTCCTGCTGGGTAGGAAACTTGACCTCATTTAAAAGGGATTGCGACTACATTCTATTAAGATTTCTTACTGCGCTTTCATATTTTGTAGGAAACTTGACCTCATTTAAAAGGGATTGCGACTACGCCTTACATCGTCAATCTCATTTTCAGTAATCTTTCTATTTAGTAGGAAACTTGACCTCATTTAAAAGGGATTGCGACATAATCCCTACATGCTATTTCAACCTCTCCCCCTACCAATCTGGTAGGAAACTTGACCTCATTTAAAAGGGATTGCGACTTACCTTTCCAATAATTTCAGGCGTATTATCCGTAGGAAACTTGACCTCATTTAAAAGGGATTGCGACATGTGTTTTATATATTCCCTTCCACTTCTTGATGTAGGAAACTTGACCTCATTTAAAAGGGATTGCGACTTGACGGTGGAGGATATCCTCCACCGTTTTTTTGCTTGTAGGAAACTTGACCTCATTTAAAAGGGATTGCGACAACTTTTATGTGTTGGGATATGGAAAATTGTCCTTCGTAGGAAACTTGACCTCATTTAAAAGGGATTGCGACGAAATTATATATGCCTTCCTCATTCTTTCACCCCCTCTCGTAGGAAACTTGACCTCATTTAAAAGGGATTGCGACGAAATTATATATGCCTTCCTCATTCTTTCACCCCCTCTCGTAGGAAACTTGACCTCATTTAAAAGGGATTGCGACTTAATCCCTGTTAAACCTTCTCTGCAGAAGGTTTCTTCGTAGGAAACTTGACCTCATTTAAAAGGGATTGCGACTTTTTTCTTTTCTCTCCTTCATGTTTTCCTCCTATTTTTCGTAGGAAACTTGACCTCATTTAAAAGGGATTGCGACTTTTTGCTTGTCAACTTGTTTAAAACCTCACCCTTTAAAGTAGGAAACTTGACCTCATTTAAAAGGGATTGCGACTCCACCTCCTAATTTATTTTTTTTTATCATGATTATATCGTAGGAAACTTGACCTCATTTAAAAGGGATTGCGACCATATCTCCACCTCCTAATTTATTTTTTTTTATCATGAGGTAGGAAACTTGACCTCATTTAAAAGGGATTGCGACCCCTCTGCCACTTCCCCCTTCATGTTACGGGCTAATTGCATCGTAGGAAACTTGACCTCATTTAAAAGGGATTGCGACTATTGTCCCAATTAACAAATGGAGCGTAATCCCCTTGAGTAGGAAACTTGACCTCATTTAAAAGGGATTGCGACATTCTCCAATTGCCACTAATCCGTTTTCTGTTTCCACTGTAGGAAACTTGACCTCATTTAAAAGGGATTGCGACTCATCTAAATCGCAAATTGTTGAAGTAATGCTAATTCTAAGTAGGAAACTTGACCTCATTTAAAAGGGATTGCGACTTTTAATCACCCCCTTCCTTTTCATCTATGACCTCAGTAGGAAACTTGACCTCATTTAAAAGGGATTGCGACCATGCTAATGGATAATGTCCCTTAGCCTGTTTTCAAGAGTAGGAAACTTGACCTCATTTAAAAGGGATTGCGACTTCTGCTTTAAGTCCCAAATTTCGTATAGTGTCTCTCGGTAGGAAACTTGACCTCATTTAAAAGGGATTGCGACATAGCATATACATTTACGACCCATTTTCTGTTTCTCGTAGGAAACTTGACCTCATTTAAAAGGGATTGCGACCTCTGGATAATCTGATAGTTTCAAAAGCACTCTGTAGGAAACTTGACCTCATTTAAAAGGGATTGCGACGGAATTGGACCTCTCCACTCTGTAATTTCTAAGTAAGTAGGAAACTTGACCTCATTTAAAAGGGATTGCGACTGCGGCCTCCATACTCATATATCTTATATTCTCCGGTAGGAAACTTGACCTCATTTAAAAGGGATTGCGACCAACAATCTTGTCAAATCTTCTTTTTTGATGTAAATCATTTTTTGGTAGGAAACTTGACCTCATTTAAAAGGGATTGCGACATATTCAGGAACCTCTGTATCTGGTGGAAGCTCTTTAAGTAGGAAACTTGACCTCATTTAAAAGGGATTGCGACATAAAAAGTAATATTTTGATGTTTTGTGAAGCACCTTTGTAGGAAACTTGACCTCATTTAAAAGGGATTGCGACGCAAAGAATAACCTACGCTTTGCTGTATTAAAATGTGTAGTAGGAAACTTGACCTCATTTAAAAGGGATTGCGACAAAGGATTGAATCTTTGTCCTACTTGCATTTTCTGTAGGAAACTTGACCTCATTTAAAAGGGATTGCGACTTTTGCCTGAAAATAAAGTTAAAATTCCCTGACCTGTAGGAAACTTGACCTCATTTAAAAGGGATTGCGACGTCCCTGTGCCCGCCTGTTCTGCTACGGGTCAGAAAATCCCTAAGTAGGAAACTTGACCTCATTTAAAAGGGATTGCGACTAATAGCCCATTTATCGTTTACAACCCTGCTTCTTCGTAGGAAACTTGACCTCATTTAAAAGGGATTGCGACTTTTATAGCCGCCTTCAATCTGCCGTTTTCTACATGTAGGAAACTTGACCTCATTTAAAAGGGATTGCGACATTAATATCATCGTAGTAACCATCTTCCGACAGCGGTAGGAAACTTGACCTCATTTAAAAGGGATTGCGACATTTCCGTTGTAGAATATTTCACTACCTTGACACGGGGGTAGGAAACTTGACCTCATTTAAAAGGGATTGCGACGCTTCTTCAGGCTTGCCTTTGCAGCCTGAAGAAGGACGTAGGAAACTTGACCTCATTTAAAAGGGATTGCGACGTTGAACTCGACGAAGTCGTCGAAGTGAGGGAGTGTAGGAAACTTGACCTCATTTAAAAGGGATTGCGACTCACTCAACTCATCGCTATCACCTTCTTCTGCTTCGTAGGAAACTTGACCTCATTTAAAAGGGATTGCGACGTAAAACAGGGCTCTTGATGTTTTTTAAATTGTTTAGTAGGAAACTTGACCTCATTTAAAAGGGATTGCGATTGGATTAGTCCAGCAGAGCAGTAGACCAGTAGAACAGCAGTTTTGATATAATCATTTATGGCTAAATATAAAAATCTTATTGTGTGGCAGAAAGCCAATGAACTTGCATTGAAGATTTATAAACTCACAGAAGAATTTCCTAAAAAGGAGACCTTTGGCATAACTTCTCAGATTAGATGTGCAGCACTATCAGTGCCTACTAACATTGTTGAAGATTATGGAAGGAAAACAAAGGTTGAACTTTCCAGATTTCTTGATATGGCAAGGGTTAGTCTTGCGGAGACAGAATACTTACTGGAGTTTTCTAAAGAGTTGGGCTATATAAAAACAGACATTTCTGAAATTCAATCTCTTATTGAAGAAGCAGGAAAACTTCTTTGGAATTTTCAAAAAGGTCTTTAACTACTGCGCTACTGCTCTGTTGCTCTACTGCTCTCTACCTTGACCTCATTTAAAAGGGATTGCGACTTCTTTTTCCTTCATTTTGCTCCTTCTTTCAAGTTCTGATTTTTAATCCTCAATGAAAAATAGTTCTAAAATCGCCTCTGTTACGCAGGTGGTAACTTTCTATTGTTCTAACTTCAATAGGGGTAGTAGCTTCCATGCGATCCTCTGGTTGAGGGGAAAGGTCTAAAATTATACCCATAAACCTTGGTTTAGGAGTAAATCCGCGAGAAGAAATCACCCCGCTGATCCTAAACTCATTCATACCGGGGCGAATTGTTTGATTGGACAGTCCTCCTACAATTTTACCCCGTAAAGCTCCTCGACTCACCTCTTCTGGTTTGGAAACTAAAGTAATACTTACTCCTTCAATAGTTATACCGCTTAAATTTTCAAATGTAATGATAAAGCTACCTCTTATGTCTTCTGGAATTTCTCTTGGCTCCATAGTCATATGAAAATTTTGGATACTTGTTTTAACGGAAAGTATAGACTTTATTTCTACTTCCCTAGTCTGACTTACTGACTGTGCTCTTTCACTGGTAGCAACAAGAGTATATCGCCTTCTTTCATCAAAATTATTCCTATCTATTCTGATAGTCCGCTCACCAGAAGAAAGTACGGTATCAGGTCCTATTCTAACATTTGTAATTCTGCTTCCTCCTGGTCTTGGTTCAACTCTCCATCTCATTTTAAATTCTCCTCCTGCCATAACCACATCTGGCTCAACAGAAAATTCTCTAATAACAGGCGTATCTGCAAATATCTCTAAATTAAGTGTTCTTTGTTTAGACCTTCCTGCAGAATTAGTAGCGGTTAAGACAATCTGGCAAGCAAGCTGGGGAGCTAAAGTCGAAGGTAAAACTATTCTCTTTTCTCCGACCGCAGAAGATGAACGGTGAAGTTCTATAGCACCTACAGTAATCCTTATATCTGTAATAGGTGAACCTCCAGGTGTTGGTTCAACTCTCCAACTAAAAGTTACCTGCCCGCCTTGCACAACACCTGTGGGATTTGCTGAAAATTCCCGAATTACAGGGTCATCAGAAATTTGGTGTTCTCTCTGTTGTTGGGGTACTCCTCTTTGAATTTCTTCCCTTTTTATTTGTGGCTGGGCATAAATCAAAGAAAATATAAAAAAACTGGTTAATAATATTATTAAAATTTTTATTTTCATCATCATTATTTACTTTCCTACTATTCTAAAATTACGGCAAGCTGAATTATTTTCTTCATTGGATTCTGACACTTGATTATAATTATCCAAAATAGCGCATGCGCTATAATCTCCTTCAGGTTGTCTGATAAATATGTTAATAGTATAGGTTCCACCAGAATTAATACTGGGGACATTATATTGAATACTTGAAGTTAGACCTTGTTTACGAAATCGAACATCTACATAAAAGTTTGCAGAAGGAGCTGTGCCAATGTTTTTAATAACTAAAACTCCATTTATATTACCCCATTTGTCATGTACTGATGAATTAATAATCTCAGGAATTTCAAATTTTTCCACAGCAAGATCAGGTTTTTTTTCACAGGGCATGACAGTAATTGTTTTTTTATCAGTAAGCTTTACTCCTGTATAAGCCTCAAGGGTAAGTTTTACATTACCTATTAACCTCGGACTGATAAATCCAGTCTTGCTTATTAAAATTTTATTTCCTGGAAGTATTCTAACATCCATCTTTTCACCATCTATCATTATGGTGCAGGCTGTTGCAGATGGTCCACAGGTGTTAATTATTGCTTGGGTTAAGTTTATTTTCCTTTCCACACGTTCTATACTGCTATCCCAGTAGGATTTTATTGTGATGTCTTGGCATTTTGAAACTTTAGGACCTACAACACACTGGAATTCAGCTTTAACAGTTATTGTAGAATCTTTATCAGGTAATTTATTGTAGCAAGTTGGCTCTGTCCATAATCGAGATATTTTCCATTCCTCTAAAGATTGAGCGAAGATTGGATTTGATAAAATAAGCAAAATAAATAAAATAATGAGTAAATAAAACCTTTTCATCCTAATTTCCTCCTTCACATTCCATTTTTTCTTTAATTTATTGTTTTCTACAGGTTGTAATACTCTTCATATTGCTAATGTTTTGATTATCTATAACTCTTACTATTTTTATGTTATAGTTCATATCATCTTTTATTCTCGGGTCATCATTGGGTATTCTTGCTACTATATGTGTATCGCTCCATGAAACTATTGGTAATTCAAATTTTGGCTCATTCCAGTACATAATAACTTTTTTCCCTTCCTGAGTCCCAAATCTGTTTCCAATTATATGTATTTTTCCACCCTTTTTAGCACAAATATCTAAAGAATTAATGCTCTTTATTTCTGCATGTCTTTCACATTTTAGGGTCACTGTTTTTTCATTATTAGCCTTATTTAACTCCAAAATATTAGGATTATCAATTACCACTTTTATCGTATACTGTCCATCTTCCAATGGTTCAACATTGTTCCACGCAGCAACATTACGAAGATTGGCCTGCATTAACTGTTTTTGAGGATCAAATTCGGCTAAATGTTTGTTATACCATAATTGCCCATTTTTGAAAATTTTAATTCTAATCCCTTCATTAGAACTATATGCTTTTTCAGGTATAGGAACGCTAAATTCTGAAAAACTATAAATACTAACACGTAGATAACAATATCCTTTTGATAATTCAATAGTACTAACATATAAATCTGGAATATGACATTTTGCCCTGAAATTCAGTTTATTTGATTCAATAATTCGAGGTTCTAAAATTTTAAGCGAAACCAAGCTATCTTGAGTCTTATCTACTTCCCATAAATATTCAACTTTTTGTTTTCCATCTTTAACGAATGTAAGGGTTTTAACAGGTGTATATTTACCATCGCTACGCACAAAAGTATAGCGAACCTGCAAAGGTGTATTTTGTATATTAGCAACATTAATTTCTCCTTCAAAGTGTATAAATTTTGGACAAGCTCCTTCATAGATTTCTGGATTCACTTTAATTAAATTCGCTGATATCATTGGTTGAATTCTTGTTTGCTCAGCCTTTAAATTTAAAACATTTAAAAAAATAACAAAACCAAAAATAATAAATGTTACAACACCTTTGATGGATATTAAACTTCTCACTTTCTCCTCCTATTTAAGTTTTAAATAATTAGTATTACTAAATAATAAAAAAGTTCAAAATTAATTTTCACAAAGTTCTATTTTGAATAATTCTTCTTCCCATTTGCAGATATTGCCTTGATAGGCAGGTAAATTCTTATTATGGCTGGATTTATTTTTTTCAGAGAAAAGAGCCATAAGCCCACTTATGTAAGCTGAGGAAAGAGATGTACCAGATAGAAAATTATATTTATTATTTGGAAAAGTGGTAAAAATATTAACAGCAGGTGCTAATACTTTTGCCTTATTAGCTATAGCTTCGTTTGGATATGGTGTATTATTTTCGTCAAGACCTCCTACTGAAATAACTTCTGATAAAGAGGCTGGGAATGTTTGTTGTGATGGATTTTTTAAATTGCCTAAAGGAGCTACAAATAATATACCAGATGAATAGCCCTTTTTAATCAAAGAAGCAATTAAATTATCATAATGAATGCTTCCAAAACTCATGTTGACAACATTCATACCTTTTGATATTGCTTCATCAAGGGCTTTTGCAATGTTTGAAGAAATGCATCTGCCTTCTGGATTATTTCCAATTTGGCTACAGGCTCTGTAAGAATATATTTCTGAGAGAGGAGCAACTCCTTTTATTCCAAAAGCATCTTCTTTTGCTGAAATTACTCCAGCAACTGCTGTTCCGTGTATTTCTTTTTTATATTCTTCATTTTTAATAAAATTTTTAATTTCTTTTATCTGATTTTTTAAATCTTTATGTTCATAGTCAACTCCTGTATCAATCAAGGCAATCTTAATGCCGTTTCCTTTATAGTAACGATGGATTTTATCTATTTTCATTAAATCAAAAGCATAAATCATTTTACATAGAGGGTCAGAAAAAGTATGAAATATAAAGTTTGGTTGAGCTATTGTAATTCTGTTGTCTTTTTTTAATTCCTCGATTAATCCCAAAACATCTCCATCATATTGAAATAAAACAATAAAGCTTTCAAGATTTTTCAAGTAGTAATTTTCTATCATTTGAAGTTTATATTTTTTTGATAATTCATTTAAAAAGTTATCATTATAATCAGCTTTTGTAATTGATATAATAATCTGTCCAGGAACAAAGGATTTTTCAAAGAAAGAAAAGTTTCTTATATCACTTTCTGCAATTCTGCTATTGTTCATATCAAATCCTATTACTTTCCAGAAATACTTTTTGTTAGGCTGGAATATTTTATTGAGTATTACATCAGAGAGCATGTAATATTCATTTTTTGTATAGGCTGAAAAAATAGGGACAGAATCTTCTTTTTCAAAAAATTGAATCAAATAAACATAAGGCGTTTCAAGCTTTTCCCATTCAAATTTTATAGGAGCATATTCGAGTTTAGCATTGTTTTCAGGGTTCTGTAATTTTATTTTAATAATTTTTTTAACTTCTTCTGTTGTTACAAAGTATAAGGCTGATGGAATAGGTATCTGAATAGATGGTTTTGTAATTACAAATCTTATAACATGAACTCCTGGTTCAAAGGTTGGCAAAGAAGGAATTTGAGGAGTCTGAAAAGTAACTGTGTTTCCATAGGTAATGTGCTGATTAACATAGGAAATAATTCTTCCATCAACTTCCCAGTATCCTTGCAATAATCCAGAGCCTGAAAATTTTATATCTGCAAAAGCCTTGAGTCCTTCATAGTATTTTGGTACTGTAATCTCTGCCCTTCTGTTTTCAAAGTAAAGCTCTATTCTTTTTATATCAAAATCAGCTGCAGCTTCAGTGGTTATGTAAAAAGTAGCATAAGTATCTGTGGTAGAAATCCCACAATTACCATTCATAAAACTTCTTTGATAAGTAAAACTATTATATCCTTTATTTATGGCTCTTTCCAAAACTCTGATAGGTATATTTAAAGTCTCAATTGCAGTTCCACTATTATTTAACACATTGATTCTTAAAGGTTTTGAATTAATTTCTAATATATTATTTCCAGCATTAAAGGAACCACTAGAAGATTCTATATAACAATTATTAACATTTATAGCTCCTCCAAAAAACTGATATGTAAGAATAACTACAGAAGCCTGTCCTCTGGGAATATTGCTTTTAGAAGCAGTTACTGTTATTGCAGAATAAGCTATGTTATGGATGAAAAACACAGCAATCAATATAAATAATAAAATCAATCTTTTCATTTTTCTCTCCTCCTTAAAATGAAAATGGTATATTTGTTGTGAATACAAGATAAAGCACAAACTCATCATTATTATAAGATGGATTAATCTTATCAGTTATTTTTGAATAGGTTGCTTTAAGTGCTATAACTGGCTTCATATAATCTTTAACTATTTTTGCAAGATCATAGGCAAGCTGAACAGTTCCATTAAGATTTCTTGTGTTGACTGAGCCATCATTTGTTTTTGTTATTGTATAAGTACCTGCTACATCAAAAGACGCTTTTTGATCAAAAAATTTTGTTCTGAAATCAGTATTTATAGTATATGTGTCTGTTCTTACATCAGTTAGTTTAACTTTAGATTGATTAAGAGAGAAACTTGTACTTAAAGAATATTTCTCATCATTGTATGCTGGAGTGAGTGTATATGTAATTGATTTTGTATCATTATTATGTTCGGATTTATCATTCATCACCGAATAAGTTGTCATAAATCCTATATTTAATTTATCTTGTATGAAATTAATTCTTCCTGATAAAATATCGTTATCCATATGGATTTTAGGTGTACCTTCGGGTTCCTTTGTACTTTTTTGAATTGATTTTTGATATGTCAGTCCTATTGGAAAATTTTGAAATTTATTGAAGGAATAATCAACCATACTCTGATAGTTAATAACTCTTGGAAAAAGTTCATCACCTCTTACATTGTCATTGTATCTTGAGAAATTCAGATTCAATACATGTTCTCCCCAGTTAGCTCCTCCTCTTAAACTTAAACCCTGACGGTCTTTTTGAATATGGTTACCTACCACTTGATAGTCTCTTCCAATATACTCATACATTGCCTCATAATTATATTTATCAATATTTCCATAAATTTTTGCCCTGTAAGCTTTATCACTGCTTTTACCGAATTCATCTGAGGTGTCGGGATCATATTTTGAAAAATCAATTTCAAAATCAGTGTTTAATTTATTTTCAAAAAAATTAGATGTTACAAGAAAACCAAGGACATCTCCTTTTTTAATTCCATCTGTACCTGATATGCCAAATCCTGAAGATGGTTCACCTCCTGTTACATAAATAGTTTTAATTTCCATTTTTTTATCAAAAAGTTTTAATCCAGCAGAAACTCCCATTATATGGTCTTCTGAAGATGTTTCAATACCTGTTCCGCCTCTTCCTCCATAAATAGCTTCACTCTTTACTGTAAAGACATTAAATTGAAAAATATCATATTCAATATTAATCAAACCTCCTTTTCTGCTGAGTCCTGATAATGTATAAGGGGTTTCTGTAATTTGTATATCTCCAATGCTTACTTTTGTTTTAAATAAATCTTTAGTATATTCTCCAGTCAATATCCAGTTGACTATATCAAATCCTTTTTTTTGGGGTGGCATAAGGGGTTCATTCTGGTCAAAATATCTAAGATTTGTATTGAATTTAAACTCCCATGTTTGATTTTTAAGTTTTGTCTCGGATGTTAGGTTCCCTTCAATTTTTGAATTTGGCTGGCTTCCGAAAGATTCTGGTTTTTTTAAAATTCCTTGATATATTATTGTTGCATTATTGTTTGACCAAGCTTCATCAAAGATTTCCGAATGTTTTGTTGTAAAGGTAACTGATTTTTCTATTTGCATTCCCTCTTTATTCTTAGCTGTGATTGATAGATTATGAGTTCCAGGCGGTACAACCATGAAAGGTTTAAACTCAAAACCCTTATCTGTGAAAGTAATTAATTGAGTTATGTCTTGTCCATCAAAAATTACAACAATTGTATCTCGCATCACTGTTTCATCAAATTCAACTTTCACTTCAGGTTTTTTATCAATGACTGTTGAATTATCTAACGGTGATAGAATTTTAACAGAAGAATTTGTAGTCTCTGCATAGGAAAAACAATAAAAAAATAAAAATACGAAATTCACACCGATAATGCCAAGTAGTATCATATTATCCTCCAGCTTGAATTTTATTATTTATCATGTCAGGATTGTTTAAACTTGTGCAGATTAAGCAACCCGAAATGATAAATTTTTAAATTATACATTTATTTAGAGATATATTCAATAATAATGTTTTCACCCTCGCCTATAACATTAGTAATACGAAAAATATTAAATAATGGATTTTTAGTAATTGCTTCTTCAATTTTATTTTCTATTCTCACTCTAACTGATTCAGACATTAAAATCTCTTTTAATTTAGAAGCTATAACATTTTTAATCTTATTATCTATATCTCTTTCCAGTCTTTCTGAAAGAAAAGCATCCCAAGCTTCAACAAAAGTGCCTCTAATGTAAGGAATTACCTGAATATCTTTGTATGTAATTTTTCCATTCTTAAATGCAGGAATGAAATAAACGGTAATATCCATTTGTGTAAAATTATAATCAGGGGCTGAAACGTCATGCCATACTCCCCATGTATATTCATAACCTCTAATTTCTGTGCCAGAAGTTTCAAAATTTATTTTTAGCTTGATTTTTCCATCTTCTATAGCAAAGGCGCTTTGTCCTGAAAATGAGGCATTTATATCATTAACAAAGCCTCTGTAATCATATATCTCTCCTTTAGAATAATCAAATCTCGGAATTGAAAAAGTTGTACGATTTCCCATTATTTCAATATGAGAGTCATTTGCTTTATAGGGATTATGGCTTAAAATACCAGTAGAGCCATCAAAATTATTTAATCTTATAGACCCTGTAAGTAAACTTCCAAATATAGATATCAATTGATTATTAATTATCAATCTATTTCTTTCCCACGCATGTTCATAATAATCAACATCTTGTGGAAGATGTGCTCTATATTTTGGATTTAAAATCACATTAATCAATAAACTATCTGCATTTAATGCTTTGGTTCTGTCTGGTAATGTAATATTCCCTAATTCGACTTGCTCACTAACTCTGATAGTTAAATTAGAAGTGGTAAAACTACCTTCTGCCAAAGAAGGACCTGTTAGACTTGTAATTATAGAGTATTTAACTTCAATTGGACTTGATAAAAAATCACCATTCCCTGTATTTTTTGCAAAAAATTTAATCTTCATGGTTTTCTGATCAACTGACGGTTTAACATTTTCGATTTTAGGTTTCTTTACAGTTATAAATAATTCTTTACTTGCAATTAAAGAACGCTGTAATACTCTTCCAGTTCTTGGATCAATATCTAACCGAAAAGGATCGGGAGCAGATATTTCAAGAGTATATTTGGTATCTTGTAATGGTTTTATAGTTTTAGATCCTTCTATTGTAAATGATTCATTAAAATAATCAGTCCTTGTTAAGGGAATTTGTCCAATATCAGGTTTTATCTCTAATCTTAAATTTCCTAAATTTTTCCCTTTGATCACCCATCTTAGGTTTAAATCATCTCCGTAATTGATTACAGATGAAGAAGCGGTAAAACTTTGTATAGATAAAAAATGAGGTGAAGATGGAACCATTTGTGATGGAGAAGGTGAAGGTTGTTGTTGTTTGGATTTTTCATCTAGCTGCTTAGGTGCTGGAGTTACTTTTGATGGTGGAATCGAAGGTTTAATTTCACAAAATGAAGCTTTTGAAAAAAAAATTATCGTCAAAAAAACAAATAATGTTAAAAATAACAATTTTTCTCTCATTTTATGCCTCCACATTTTTTTATTTAATAGTTAATAATTGAAGAAATTTTGTTCAAAAAATTTTTTAAAAATTAGAAATATGATGTTAATTAATAGGCAAGCTCGGCAAAGACAACAATTTTATTTTTTCTTAAAATATCTAATGTGTAATTAATTTTCTCTTTATCTTTTATGCTAACAACATACAGTCCTTTTTTATTAGGACCGTCAATTATTCTTCCATTAATCTCATTAATAAGCTTTCTAATTTCTTTTTCCTTTGCATCTTCATGGAAAACTACATTTATTTTTACTCCATCTTCTGCTTGAATGTTGGAAACTGAAAGAGTTTTGAATTCCTTTTCGATACTCAAAAAATACAAAACTGAAGATATTATAATTAAAGTTTGAATTATTATTATCGCAAAGGAAAATTTGGGATGAAGACTGAAAAATTTCCATATTTTAGCATTCCTGCTATTTTGAGTTTTTATATTATTTGATATTCTATGATATATTCGATAATCATGTTCTGGTAGTTGGCTTTCTATTTTTTGATATCCCTTTTTAACAGCTTCCCAAAACTTTAAATCCTCTTTTAATTCTTCATTTTCTGATAAAGCTTTTTCCAAACTCTTAGATTTTTTTTCTGGAAGAGAACCCTTTAAATATAATGGAAGCAAAGAACGTAATTCATCAAAATTCTTAGAAGAACGCATCTTTACTTACTCCCATCTCATTTAAAATTTCTCTTAATTTTTCTTTCGCATAAAAAATTCTTGTTTTTACCGTATTAATGGGAATACAGAGTATTTCTGCAATATCTTCGTAACTCATTTCATGAATAAATATTAAATCAAGAACCTCTCTATGTTTAACAGAGAGTTTATTTAATGCAATCTGCATAATCTCATCAATTTCCACTTGAGCAGTTAATTGAAACTGTTGAGGTGTTACCGTAAATTTATTATTTAAATTTTCATTATCATCAAAATTATAATAATTCTGTTTTTTTATTTCACTCATTGAGATATTTCTTGCTATTCCAAATATCCATGTCATAACTTTTGACATTCCTTTAAAATTCTTTGCTGACCTCCAGACCTGTATATATGTCTCTACCATTATATCCTCAGCTGTTTCTTTATTATTAACTAATCCATATATGTATTTAAAAACTTTATTCGATGTATTTTCATACAATACTCTGAATGCCTCTTCATCTTGCTTTGCAATTTTTTTAATTAATATCTCTTCATTATTCATTAAGTATTATTTCCATTTAAAAATGTTCATTGATTGAAATATTTTTGAAAAACGATTGCAAAAAAGTCAAACAATTATTTTTTATAGCAATCGATTTTACGAAAAATGCCAGAATGCCACAACCTTTGGCAGGGGATGAATGGAAAGATGGCATTTTTCGTAAACTTTGAGGGAGCTTTAGCCCCCTCAAACTCCCAAAGAGGAAAAATATCTTTTGGGGTTTCAAATGGTCTAAAGCCCCTTTGAGAAAGTGAAGCTCCGACCTTTGGTCGGGGAGCTTCACTTAATTCTATAAAATTATATATAATACTCAACATGAAGGTGGCTATTGGTTCTGATCATGCAGGATTTGAATTAAAAGAAATGATTTCCCATATAGTTAAAGAGATGGGAAATGAAGTTATTGATATGGGAACAGGTTCATCTTGTTCAGTTGATTATCCAGATTATGCAGAAGCTGTTGCAGATGCTGTTTCGAAAGGAAAAGTTGAAAGAGGAATATTAATATGTGGAACAGGAATTGGAATGTCAATTGTTGCAAATAAATTCAAAAATGTAAGAGCAGCACTCTGTAATGACCTTTTTACCGCAAAGATGTCAAGACTTCACAATGATGCTAATATTCTTTGTCTTGGTGGAAGAATTATTGGAAAGGACTTGGCAAAAGAAATTGTGTATATTTGGTTTTCTACACCCTTTGAAGGCGGAAGGCATGAAAAAAGACTTGAAAAGATAAATCTTATAGAAAGGAAGGTTATTAATTCATGAAAATGAAATCCCTAAAAGAAGTTGATCCTGATATCTACGAACTAATTCTTCAAGAAAAAAAGAGAGAAACAAGTAAAATTCTTATGATCGCTTCAGAAAACTATGCAAGTAAAGCAATTATGGAAGCTCAAGGCTCTTTATTTACAAATAAATATGCTGAAGGATATCCGGGCAGAAGATACTATGGTGGATGTGAATATGCTGATGAAGTTGAAAGACTTGCCCAAGAAAGAGCAAAAAAGTTATTTAATGTGGAACATGTAAATGTTCAGCCTCACTCAGGAACACAGGCAAATATGGCAGTTTACTTTGCTATGCTTCAGCCAGGAGATACTATAATGGGGATGAGCCTTCCCCATGGAGGACACTTATCTCATGGCTCACCTGTTAATTTTACAGGTAAACTTTATAAAACAGTATTTTATGGGGTAAATAAAGAAACAGGTTACATTGATATGGAAGAAGTAAGAAGGCTTGCCCATGAACATAAACCTAAAATTATCATTACGGGAGCAAGTGCCTATCCAAGAATTATTGATTTTAAAGCCTTCGCTGAAATAGCAAAGGAAGTAGGTGCCTATTTAATGGCAGACATTGCCCATATTGCTGGATTAATTGCGACAGGACTGCACCCTTCTCCTGTTCCTTATTCTGATTTTATAACCACTACAACCCATAAAACTCTCAGGGGACCAAGAGGCGGAATTGTCATGTGCAAGGCTAATTACGCAAAAGCTATTGATAAAGCTGTTTTTCCAGGAATTCAGGGTGGACCTCTTGTTCATGTAATCGCAGCTAAAGCTGTTGCTTTTCAAGAAGCTCTATCAGAAGATTTTAAGGAATATCAACAGAGAGTAATAAAAAATGCAAAAACCCTTGCAGAGGCATTAAAGAAAAAAGGCTTTAAACTTGTCTCTGATGGTACTGATAATCATCTTATGCTTGTTGACCTTACAAACTTTAATATAACCGGTAAAGAAGCTGAAGAAGCACTTGATAAAGCAGGAATTACCGTAAATAAAAACACTATTCCCTTTGATACAAAACCACCAACAGTTACATCTGGAATAAGAATAGGTACTCCTTCTGTCACAACAAGAGGCATGGGTGAGCAAGAGATGGAGGAAATTGCTGAAATTATTGAAAGAGTAATAAAAAATATATCAAATGAATCGGTAATAAAAGATATGAAAAAGAAAGTGCAATCACTTTGTAAAAGATTTCCAATTTATTGATTTCTTAATTCCTTAAAAAATTTCTGTAAAATTTCACGGCATTCTTTTTCAAGAATGCCGTTTTTTATCTCAACTTGATGATTTAATCGTGCATCTTGAAGAATACTATATAGACTCACAGCACCACCACCCTTAGGATCATCACATCCATAAACAACTCTCTTCAGTCTTGCATTAATTATAGCACCACAACACATAATACAAGGTTCTTTTGTTATGTATAATGTTGCTTCTGTAAGTCTCCAATTATCAAGAGCCTTGCAGGCTTTTCTTATTGCCAGTATTTCAGCATGGGCTGTCGGATCATTGATAGATTCTTTTTTGTTATAAGCCTTTGAAATAATCTTGCCATCTACAACTACGACAGCACCAACAGGAACTTCACCTTTTTTGTATGCCTTTTTAGCTTCTTTTAATGCTTCTTTCATGAAATAGATGTCAGAAGCCAGTTCGTCCACTCATCAATACCCTGCCCTGTTTTACATGATACTTCAAATATTTTTATCTTTGGATTTAAAAACTGAGCATCTTTTTTGATTTTATCAATACTGACATCAAGATAATCTTTCAAATCAATCTTGTTGATTATCAAAACAGAGGATTCCTGAAACATTAGCGGATATTTAAGAGGTTTATCATCTCCTTCTGTAAGACTCAAAATCATTACTTTAACATCTTCACCAACTTTAAATTCAGCAGGGCATACTAAATTCCCAACATTTTCAATAAATAAAAGGTCCAAATCTTTAAGTGGAAGTTCTTTAGCTGCATTAGCAATCATATTTGCATCAAGATGACAAGCACCCTCTGTATTAATCTGAATAACAGGAACACCAAGACGATCTATTCTTTCAGCATCATTAGTTCCTGTGATATCTCCCTCAATAACCCCAACTCTTACTTTATCCTTAATTGCTTCAATTGTTTTTTCAAGTAAAGATGTTTTTCCAGCACCAGGGGAACTCATAAGATTTACTACATAAACCCCTGATTCTTTAAACATTTTTTTGTTTTCTTCTGCTATTCTTTCATTTGCATCAAGAATCTTTGTTGTTAACATCACTTTCATTAGCTAACCTCCATTTCTTTTATATTAAGTTCTTTACCAGAAATCAAATTAATTGAAAAACTTCCACAATTTGGACACTCAAAAAGAATATAATTTTCATCGTTTTCAAATTCATTTTTGCAATCTTTACAAAAACCTTTAACAGGAGCCTCTTCAATTATTAAATTCGCATTTTTTGCGATAGTATCTTCTTTTAAAACATTAAAAGCAAAAAGCAGGGCTTGGGGAACAACACCCGTTGCCCTGCCAATTACAACTTTTATTGTCTCTATTTTGCTGTATCCATTTTTAGAACACTCATTTACTGCAATATTAAGTAATTCATAGGCAATGGAGGCTTCATGCATTAGCCTTCCTGCTCCTTTTCCTTAGAAACCTCTTTTTCATAGGCTTCCTTGCCTGCTTCAACTGCCTTTGTTAAGGCTGATTTTTTCTCTTCTAATGTTTCCTTTGCTTTATCAAGTGTTGTTGCTATTTTTTCCTTTGCTTCTTTGATATAAGTTTCGGCTTTCTCTTTTACCTCTTCTGCTGTTTCTTTAATCTTAGCCCTTGTTTCCCTACCAGCCTGAGGAGCTAACAATAAAGCTAATCCAGCTCCTACAATTCCACCAAGCAAAAAGGATAGAAACACTGACTTTGCGCTAAATCCTCTCTCTTCATCCATTTTTATTTACCTCCTTTCTTTAGGTTTTCTAAAAAAACATTAGCTGCTACAGTTACTGCAGTTTTTAATGCACTACTTCTCAGAGTTATAGAATTTTTAACTTTATCAACCGTATTAATAAGTTCAGAAATTATAATGATTAATTTTTCTACTGTTTTAGAAAGCTCTCGAACTCTTTCAGTTACTTCATTTACATCATCGACAGAGGATTTTACACCTTGAATAACCTTTTCAGCCTCCAATAGGGCAGGGTCTAATCTAAGTTTTGTTGCATTAAGAAATTCTTTGAAAGCATTAATTCCTCTTCTTAATTCAATGGCTACTACAATAAGAAATATTAACGCAGCTATTAAACTCAGTGTTGCAAGAAAATATCCAATACTTAAGATAATTATCCATGTCTCACTCATTTTCGCCTCCTTTAAAAAAAGGATAACATTTTAAACCTCATTGAGGCAAACTTTTAATCTGTTTTCGGACATAAATAATTCTTTGAATTACTGTTATCCAGCTGAGAACAGTAAGAATAAGCAAAACAGGATTAATAAGACTGGTTAAACATCCAAAGGCAAGAATAATAAGTCTTTCAGGTCTTTCTATTATACCTACATTGCATGATACTCCAATTCCTTCTGCCCTTGCTCTTACATAGGAAATTAAAAAGGAAGCTATCATGCATAAAAGATTTATAATCAAACCTGTTTCACTACTAACTCTGAAAAAATACCATGATATTCCAAGAAATATAAATCCATCGGCAATTCTGTCCATAGTTGAATCAAAAAGTGCTCCGAATTTAGTTACTCTACCATTAACTCTGGCAACTACTCCATCAATAAGATCAAAGGTTCCTCCAGCAAGTATAAAAATACCACCCCAAAAAAGATTAAAAGGAATTATAAATCCTGATAATGATGTGATAATCATTCCAATAAAAGTTATAATATTTGGATTAACTGGAAGGGCTTTTGCTAATGGTGTTAGTGGTTTATCTAAAAAGTGACTAAATTTCTCACTGAGCAAGTTATCTTTCCCTCTTACCTTCTATAAACTCCTCCACCATATTTTTTGCCACTTCATCGGGATATTGAAATCTAGGATGTTTCATAAAATAAGCAGATGGTGATATAAGTAATCCTCCAATTCCTCTGTCCAATGCTAATTTACAACATCTTATTGCATCAATTACAACACCAGCACTATTAGGGGAATCCTCTACTGATAATCTTAATTCTAAGTTAATTGGAACATTTCCAAAAATCTCACCTTCAATTCTTAAAAAGCATATTTTATTATCATTTAACCATGGAATATAATCAGAAGGACCAATATGAACATTATCAGCGGTAATTTCATGGGAAATCTGAGAAGTGACAGCTTCAGTTTTCGAAATCTTTTTTGAAGCAAGTCTTTCACGATTAAGCATATTAAGAAAATCCGTATTACCGCCTACATTCAGTTGATAAGTATTTGTTATTCTGACACCTCTATCCATGCAAAGCTTTGTAAGAACTCTATGAATAATTGTTGCACCAATTTGACTTTTTATGTCATCACCTATTAGGGGAATATTTTTTTCTTCAAATTTTTTTATCCATTCATCCTTTGAAGCAACAAAAACAGGAATACAGTTTATAAAGGCAACTCCTGCATCTAAAGCTGCTTGAGCATAAAAGCGTGTTGCCTCCTCAGAACCTACTGGAAGATAACTGACCATAACCTCAGCACCTGATTCTTTAAGAACCTTAACAACATCTACAGGTTCTGCCTGAGCTGGAATAAATCTTTTATCGGGAGAATAATTTTCCATATGTTCGGCAAATCCATCAAGAACAGGTCCCATAGAAACCTTGACAGGATAATCAGGTAAATCTGAGTAAAATATTTTAGTACAATTTGGTTTGGCAAAAACAGCTTCTTTGAGAGGTTTATTTACTTTTCTTTCATCGATATCGAAGGCTGCTACAACTTCTATATCTCCTGGCAGATAACCGCCTAAGTTAAAATGCATCAAACCTGGGACCTTATCTTGTGAGGTATATTTTTTATAATACTCAATTCCCTGAATTAAAGCACTTGCACAATTTCCTAAACCAACAATAGCAAGTTTTATTTTACCCATTCTGAACTCCTTGAATTTTTATCATCGATGAAAAATGTTAAAACAAATTTTTATAAACTAATAAATGCCTTTATGTCAAGCATTAAACTGTTGATTTAATTTATCATTGGATTTTACAATATTTTTTGATGGTGGAAAATATACAATCCTATATAGATAATTTTTTAAATCATATAAAACTTCTGAGAGGAGACTCCCCTCATACTGTCAGAGCCTATAAAAAAGATTTGGAAGAGTTTTTTAATTTTGCTAAAACAGAACCTACCAAAGTTGAACCTGTTACAATCAGAGGTTTTATCTCTGAACAAATATTAAAAGGCAAAGCCAAAACAACAGTAGCAAGAAAGTTGTCCACATTGAGATCCTTTTTCTCATATCTTTATTCAGAAGGAATCATAAAAATTAACCCTGCACGGGTTGTTACATCAGTTAAAACAAAAAGAAGTTTACCAAAATTTCTTACAGTTGATGATGCCTTCAAGCTTGTTGAGTCCCCTAAGGAAGATAAATTTACAGTGCAAAGGGATAGAGCAATTCTTGAACTTTTTTACAGCAGTGGAATAAGAGTAAGTGAGCTCTGTGGATTAAACATGGATGATTTAGACTTAAAAGAAGGATTGATAAAGGTAAGAGGAAAGGGAAATAAAGAAAGAATTGTTCCTATAGGACAAAAAACAAAAGAAGCATTAAAGAAGTATCTTGCAATAAGGCAAATTTTGCGAATTAAGAAAAAATTTTTAACAGATGAATCTCCCCTTTTTATTAATAACCGAGGTGGAAGAATTTCAACAAGACAGATAAGACGAATTGTTGAAAAATATGCTAAAACTGTAGGAATTCTTGAAAAAATTGGACCACACACTTTAAGGCACACTTTCGCAAGTCATCTACTGATGGAAGGAGCTGATTTAAGAGTAATTCAGGAACTACTTGGACACGCATCTCTTTCAACAACTCAGATTTATACCCATGTTGATTTAAAACATTTAATGGATGTATATGATAAAGCCCATCCATTATCAAAGGAGGAAAAGTAAATGGATTTTCAAGAGAAAACTGTAATCCACGGAACAACTGTATTATGTGTAAAAAAGAATGGTTCAGTTATTATGGCATCAG
Organism: Thermodesulfovibrio sp. 1176; assembly: GCF_029946585.1. Classification (NCBI taxonomy): domain Bacteria; kingdom Pseudomonadati; phylum Nitrospirota; class Thermodesulfovibrionia; order Thermodesulfovibrionales; family Thermodesulfovibrionaceae; genus Thermodesulfovibrio; species Thermodesulfovibrio sp. 1176. Next base: position 117,334 of record NZ_JARZRZ010000004.1, read on the forward strand.
ACGGACAGGTTACAATGGGAAATACGGTTTTGAAACATAATGCAAAAAAAATAAGGAGGCTTTACAATGGACAGGTTCTTATAGGTTTTGCAGGATCTACTGCAGATGCCTTCACACTTTTTGAGAGATTTGAAAGTAAACTTGAGACATACAAGGGAAATTTATTAAGAGCTGCTGTTGAACTTGCAAAGGATTGGCGAACTGATAAAATCCTTCGAAGGCTTGAAGCTCTTTTAATTGTTGCAAATAAAGAACACATACTGATTATTTCTGGAAATGGTGATGTTATTGAGCCAGAAGATAAAATCGCAGCGATTGGCTCTGGAGGTCCCTATGCTTTTGCAGCTGCTAAAGCACTTTATGATAACACCGGGCTTACAGCAAAAGAAATTGCTTTAAAGGCGATGGAAATTGCTTCAAAAATATGCATCTACTCGAATAATCAAATTATAATGGAGGAATTAAGCTAATGGAAAATTTTACACCAAAAAAAATAGTTGAAGAACTTGATAAATTCATTATCGGACAGGAGCAGGCAAAAAAAGCAGTTGCGATTGCCTTAAGAAACAGATTTCGCAGGCAACTACTTCCAAAAGAATTAAGGGATGAAATTCTTCCAAAAAACATTCTTATGATAGGTCCAACAGGTGTAGGAAAAACAGAGATTGCAAGAAGACTTGCAAAGCTTGTGAATGCTCCTTTTGTAAAAGTTGAGGCATCAAAATTTACAGAAGTAGGATATGTTGGCAGAGATGTCGAGTCAATCATCAGAGATCTTACAGAAGTTGCAATGAACATGGTTAAGCAGGAACACTCTGGCAAAGTTCAAGAAAAGGCAAAACAGATGGCAGAAGAAAGGGTACTTGATATACTTTTACCTCAGCCAAGATACACAAGAGAAATGGATGAGGCAGAAGAAAAAACAAGATATAAAGAAACAAGAGAAAAACTTAGAAAACAACTTAGAGAAGGCGCTCTTGATGACCGTTACATTGAAATTGATTTAAAAGAAAAAGTTATACCCTTTGGAATTATATCAAATGTTGCTATGGAAGAAATAGAGATAAATCTAAAGGAAATGCTTGGAAGTTTTCTTCCTGAAAAGGTAAAAAGAAAAAAAGTGAAAATTTCAGAGGCTTTGCAATTATTTACTCAGGAAGAAGCAAATAAGCTTATTGATATGGAAAAGGTTACAAAAGAGGCAATTGAAAGAGTTGAACAGACAGGCATTGTTTTCATTGACGAGATTGATAAAATTGCTTCTCGTGGAAGTTCCTATGGCCCAGATGTATCCCGCGAGGGAGTTCAAAGGGACTTGCTTCCTATTGTTGAAGGTTCAACAGTAACTACAAAATATGGACCTGTTAGAACAGATCATATTCTTTTTATAGCAGCAGGTGCCTTTCATGTTGCAAAACCTTCTGACCTAATACCAGAGCTTCAGGGTAGATTTCCAATAAGGGTTGAACTTGACTCACTTGGCAAGGAAGAATTTGTAAGAATTCTTATAGAACCTGACAATGCTCTGATAAAACAGTATATTGCTCTTTTAGAAACAGAAGATGTTTATCTTGAATTTACAAAAGATGGAATTGAAGAAATTGCAGAAATAGCTCAACATGTAAATGAAAAAACAGAAAATATTGGAGCAAGAAGACTTCATACTGTAATGGAAAAACTTCTTGAAGATATTTCTTTTAATGCTCCTGAATTGAAGGGACAAAAAATTGTGATTGATGCAAAATTTGTAAAAGAAAAACTAAGTGAAATACTCAAAAGTGAAGATCTCAGCAGATATATACTGTAAGAATTTCACGCTAATTTTGATAATTTTTATTCTATTTTCCTGTGCTCCTAAAAAAACTACTCAAGGGGAATATATTCCAAAGGGTGCACGAAAAGGTGTTGCCTCATGGTATGGAACAGAATTTCATGGAAGACCAACAGCATCAGGAGAAATATTTAATATGTATGAATATACCTGTGCTCATAGAGAATATCCCTTTGGAACAAAGCTTCGAGTTGTAAATCTTCAAAACCGCAAAGAAGTTACCTGCACTGTCAATGACAGAGGTCCTTTTATTTCTGGAAGAGACATTGATTTATCCTATGCATCAGCAAAAAAAATTGATTTAATTGGTCCTGGTACAGCAGAAGTTTTAATGGAACCAATAGGAAGAGACATGACTTATGTAAGATACGTAAAATATACTCCCACCTCTGGCATTCTAACAATTCAGGTAGGTGCTTTCCTTGAAATTGAAAATGCTTTAAGACTTAAGCAAGCATTAAGACTTCGATATGACAATGTTTACATAAATAAAGCAGTTGTAAAAGGAGAGACCTTCTATCGTGTCAGAGTTGGTAAATTTAAAAGTTATGATGAGGCATACAATTTAGCAAAATCAATGGCACAGGAAGGATACAAAGTATTAATTACAAATTTTGTAGGAGGAAAAGATGAAATTTGAAGATGTGGTAAAATTTCATGGACATAGCTGTCCAGGACTTGCGTTAGGATACAGAGTTGCAGTGACTGCTATTGAAGAACTTGGACTAAAAGAACCTTCTTATAATGAAGAAATTGTATGCATTGTTGAAAATGATTCCTGCGCTGTTGATGCAATTCAGGTTGTAACAGGATGTACCTTTGGAAAAGGAAATTTAATATTCAAAGATTATGGAAAACAGGTTTATACATTTTTTAATAGGAAAACTGGTAAGGTTATAAGAATTTCCGTTGATTTTGAATTTAAAGAAATTGAAGAAGAAAAAAAATTCTGGCAGAGATTTATGGAGGGAGACAATTCCCCTGAAGTTACTGAGTTTATTGAAAAAAGAAAAGCAGAAAAGACAAAACAAATTCTTAATGCCCAAAAAGAGGAAATTCTTAAAATCTCTTATCCGAAAGTTGAACCTCCAAAACAGGCAAGAATATTTAAAAGCTTAAGATGTGAAAATTGTGGAGAAAAGGTAGCAGAGGTAAAGGCAAGGTTACTTAATGGAAAGATTCTTTGTATTCCCTGTTTCGAGGATTCTTTATGAATGAAATAGAGATTAATCTTACAGGAATTGCCCATCTTGGTGAAGCTATTGGAAAGCATGATGGCAAAGTAGTATTTGTTCCTTATGGAATTCCAGGTGAGACTGTTAAAGCAAGGATAATAAAGGATGAAGGTGATTATTTGAGAGCTGAAATTATTGAAGTAATTGAACCTTCCTTTTTCAGAGAAAATCCACCTTGCAGTCTTTTTGGGCTTTGCGGTGGATGCAGTTTCCAGCATGTGACATACAGTTATCAGACAAAATTAAAAGAAATAGTTGTAATGGAGCAACTCAAAAGAATTGGAGGATTTGAAAATCCAGAAGAATTCACCCAACTTACAATAAAAGCAGATAATCCATATAATTACCGTAACAGAGCTGATTTTTCAATAAACAGACAAAAACTTTTGGGATTTAAAATGAGAGGTACCCATAAATTTATTCATGTAAATTACTGCCATATAATGCATGAGAAGATAAATGAACTTCTTGCAATACTTCAAGGTAAAACACCAAAAAGAAAAACCCACAATGTCACAATACGATATGGAGTAAACACTGGAAAGTGTCTTGTTCAACCAGAAATTGATGTAATAGAAATTGAGACAGGTCAAAAATTTTACATTGAAAAACTTCTTGGGAAGGAATTTTTGATTTCAGCACCATCTTTCTTTCAGGTAAATACCTATCAAGCTGAAAATTTAATAAAGACTGTTTTAAACTATATAGATTCAGAAGACAAAACAATTATAGATGCCTATGCTGGAGTTGGTACATTTACTGTTTTTTTATCTGAAAAAGCAGAAAGAGTAATTGCCATAGAAGAATCACGTTCTGCCTATAAAGATGCTCAAATAAATATAAAAAATTATGACAACATAACCTATTTATGCGAAAAAACAGAAGAAGCTTTGTCTGAATTTAACTTTGATGTAGATGCAATAGTTCTTGATCCACCAAGAGTAGGATGCATGAAAGAAGTTTTGCAGGGAATTGTTGAAAAAAAGATTAAAAAGGTTATCTATGTATCCTGTGAGCCTTCAACATTGGCAAGAGATTTGAAATTTTTAAAGGAAAAAGGATATAAACTAATAGAGATTCAACCAGTTGATATGTTTCCACAGACATATCACATTGAAAATGTTGCATTAATGAAACTAATATAAGGAGGGTATCTAATGGCAATTAAAATCAATTTAAATGAAGTAAAGATGCAACCCCATCCAAAATTTGATGGAGTGAAGATTGGATATGTTGTAACCAAAGAATCACATTCGGAACTTAGCATTATAATACTTGAAGTTGACAGTGGTATTGAAGTACCCTTGCACACCCATGAAAAAGAGATTGACAGTATTTTTGTTATTGAAGGCGAAGGGGAGATGTTCATAGTAGACAGCTGGCATAAAGTAAAAAAGGGAGATATAATTGCAATAGGGAAAAATGAATTACATGGTTTAAAATCGAAAACTCCTTTAAAATGCTATATAGTTCATGCACCTGCTTTGTGGTAGAAGGATTAATTAGTTATATAATAAAATATTCGGGTGGTTTTAAAGCCACCCGAATATTTTATTCAGACAAATATTTAGTTGGAGCTTCTTTAAGAATGGCTTTTTCTTCTGTCTCTTTAATTAATGGAGTTTTACCACTTAAAATTCTGATCCATACTCTAACAGAATCTGCTACAATCAGCACAACCATTATAATCATCAATGCAGAAAGCACAGCAAGCAGATAATTATGTTTAGGGAGATAATTATTCACTATATTTTGATATCCTGCCACAATTGTTGTGACCAATAGAAATGTCATTGGAATCATTGTCACCCATATATATTTTGCTTTACCCAATCTTAATAAAAAAGTTGTAGCAATTGCTAACGCCATTCCACCAAGAAGCTGGTTATTCACACCAAAAAGGGGCCATATTGTTGATATTGTTCCTGTGTAAAGAAGATATCCCCAACAAAATGTGAATATTCCGCTTGTGATAATTACACCAGGCCACCATTTATAATCTCTGAGTTTCGGATAAACAACTCCACCAATTTCCTGCATAAGATATCTTCCAACTCTTGTACCGGCATCTATTAAAGTGAGAATAAACAGAGCCTCAAACATTATTGCAAAGTGATACCAATAACTCATCAAATGTCTTAATCCCCCAATTCTTGAGAAAATATCTGCCATTCCAACAGCCAAAGATACTGCTCCACCAGGACGACCAGCAAGTTCTTCACCTACAAGAGCAGATAGATATGGAAGATCCTGAACTTGCATTCCAAGTTTTTGAAATACAGCAGGTGGACTATTAATTGCAAAATAGTCTGCTGTGGGCAGCACTGTTGCTGCTATTAATGCCATTAATGCAACAAAAGATTCTGTGAGCATTGCACCAAAGCCTATAACTCTAATATCCTTTTCATTTGCAACCATTTTGGGTGTTGTTCCTGATGATACAAGAGAGTGAAATCCTGAAATAGCTCCACAGGCAATTGTAATAAACATAAAGGGCCATACTTTACCAGGTATTATAGGCCCACCACCAGAAATAAACTGTGTTGTAGCAGGCATCTGAATTAATGGATTGACAATAATTACACCAATAGCAAGCAAAAACATTGTTCCAAACTTCATATAAGAACTAAGATAATCTCTTGGAACAAGAAGCAACCATACAGGTAAAACCGCAGCAAAAAATCCATAAAGTGGTATTAAAATAGAAAGCTCTTTTTTATCGAGTGTAAAATATGGTGCTAAAGCAGACTCTTTAATTACAGGACCAAGAACAACTGCAAGAATAATAAGCGCAACACCTATGATACTTCCTTCAACAATTTTTCCAGGTCTCAACCATTTAAGATAGGCTCCAATAAAAAGGGCAATGGGAATTGTAACTCCAACAGTAAAAGTACCCCATGGACTGTTAAAAAGCGCATTTACAACAGCAATGGAGGCACCTGCAAGAACAATAATTAAAAGAAACAAAGTTGCAACAAGAACAAGCCAATAAGATACTGGACCGATTTGTTCTTTGGCAATTTCTGCAAGAGATTTTCCATTATGCCTTACAGAGGCAAACAAAACAACCATATCATGAACAGCACCAGCAAGAACACCTCCGATTAAAATCCATAAGAATCCTGGTAAATAACCAAACTGGGCTGCCAGAACAGGTCCAATTAGTGGTCCAGCACCAGCAATTGCTGCAAAATGATGTCCAAAAATAAGCCACTTATTCGTTGGAACATAGTCTCTTCCATCATTGAGTCTTACAGCAGGAGTCTGACGATTTGGATCAAGGGCAAGAACTTTTGCTGCAATAAAAGCGCTATAAAACCTGTAGGCAAGCACAAAAACGCATGCTGCTATTATTACTAATACCAAAGCATGCATAAAAAAACACCTCCTTTTTAATTTTTTTCTATGAATAATTCTATAGAGAAATAAAACTCTGAACAATAAAAAATTCCTGAATGGAGAAAATCCTAATCTAAATGGAAATAATGGAGGTTGAATAGAAATTAATTACTACACTTTATCCCTAAAATTTCTTTAAGTTCCTTAATTATTGATTTACTAACAGGTATCTGAGTTTTTTTACCTTCAATAACAATCCAGTAGGTTCCTTTAAACCATGGTAGCACTGCCTCAATTCTTTTTAAATTTATAATGAAACTCTTATGAACCCTCATAAATCCTTCTTCCTTAAGCCTTGTTTCAAGTTCTGAAAGGGTTCCGTCAAAGTAATACTCATCTTTCAATGTAAAAATTCTTACTCCTCCTTCACTTGCCTCACAATAAAAAATATCCACATAAGGAACGAAACTGATAACACCTGGTTTTTGTTGAACAGGAAGCTTTTTAAAAACTTTTTTCTTTTCAAGAAAATGAGAAAGCCTGTCTACAGCCCTATTCCATTCAGACTCATTGCTTTTAAGATTTTCTATTCTCATAATTGTTTTAGCTATTCTTTTTTCTTCAAAAGGTTTAAGTATGTAGTCAACTGCTCCGAGTTCAAAAGCTTCAATTGCATAATCTTCATAGGCTGTTGCAAAAACAATAAGAGGCGGATTATTGAACTTTGCAAGAATTTTAGCTATTTCAATTCCTGACATATCAGGCATTTCAATATCAAGAAACACCACATCTGGTCTAAATTTTGAATAAAGAGATATACAATCCTTCGCATTACCAGCCTCTCCTACTATCTGACAGGAAGTAAACTGGGAAAGAATATAGATCAATTCTTCCCTGGCATAGGGTTCGTCATCAACTACTATAGCTGAAAACAACATCTTTTAAAACTTCTTTTTTAGGTATTTTAAATGTAACCTTTGTGCCAATGTCTGGGAAACTTTTTATGTTAAGAATACTTCTTTCTCCGTAAAATCTTTTAAGTCTTTCATTAACTAAGTATAAACCTAATCCCGCACCTTTATCTGATAAGCTATTTAATGGATTATTTATCCCCACACCATTGTCTTCAACTGAAATTACAATGTTGTCCTCATTGTCAAGAATCTTGATTAAAATTTTACCACCTTCAATTTTAGTTTTTAAACCGTGCTTAATAGCATTCTCTACCAGTGGCTGGATTGTAAAGGGAGGTATTAGTATATCAAGATCCACTGATGGCTCTATAAAGTAATTGACAGTTAGTTTATCTCTGTAACGAGCTTGTTCTATTGAGAGATAAGCTTCAACATAGGAAAGCTCTTCTCTTAAAGGTATCTCCTTTTCTTTTTTCAAACTGTATCTTAAAAATGTTGCTAAATTAAGAAGCAAATCTTTGGCTTTTAAAGTGTCAATTCTTATAAGAGATATTATCGTATTCAGGGCATTGAATATAAAATGAGGATGAATCTGTGCCTGAAGAGATTTTAATTCTGCCTCTGTCTTTAGCCTTGCGAGTGTTTCAAGCTCAACTATTTCAAGTTGAGTTGAAAATATATGGGCAAGTCCTCTTGCTACTTCAAGATTAACAGAAGTGATACTGTTTTCTCTGTCATGATAAAGTTTTAGACTGCCTATTACCTCTTCTCTTTTTTTCAAAGGAACAATTACAGCAGAGCTTAATTTACATTTGGGATTACTACAGCCAATTTCCTCTTTTTTATTTGCGATTTGGATTTCCCCTCTTTTAATTGCATTCAGTGTTGCTTTTGTAAGTAAAGGATGCCCTGCGAGGTGATGATCACTCCCTATTCCAACATGAGCAAGAATTTTATTCCTATCAGTTATTGCTACTGCTGCAACTCCAAGAGTATTAAGTATGATTTCAGCTATTTTACCCGCTGAATTTTCATTTAACCCCTGTCTTAGATGAGGAAGTATAAGATTTGTAATGTTTAATGTAGCTTTTGCCTGCATCGCAGCAACTCTTTCCTGATGCTCCACTGCAGACTTTATTATCAGCATAAATATTGCCACACCAATTGAGTTAACAGTGATCATAGGAATAGCAATAATTTTTACAAGTTCCAAAGCTTCTGAAAAAGGTTTTGCAAAAGTAAGAATAATAAGCATCTGAACAATCTCTCCAATAAATCCAGCTAACCATGCCACATGCCATGGAATTAATCCCTTTTTCCAATAGTTATAAATAAGACCTCCTAAAAAACCCTCTACAACAGCTGATAATCCACATGAAAAGGCTGTAAATCCCCCAATAAAATATCTGTGAACGCCTGCAATAAGACCAGCTCCAGCTCCAACCAAAGGACCACCAAGTAACCCTCCTACCATAACACCAACAACTCTTGAATTAGCCAATGCTCCGTGAATCTCTACTGCTCCAAAAGTTCCAAGTATTCCAAGTCCACCACAAACAACTGTAAGAATTAATTTATCTTTTGCTGAAGGTTTTCTTGAAAGAACTCTTCCAAGAGCTGGCATTCTTGAAATAATAAATGCTACTGTGGTTATAATGCTAAGTCTTTGAGAAAGTATCAGAGTTAATTCAAGAATATCCATTTTTTAAGTATAAAATAAAATTGAAAGTATAGGCTACTGATTTACTCATTGTATTTCTTCATTAAATTTGAACCGGCGAGGAAAAAACAAAAACAGTAAAATATAATAACAAACAAAGAAATCAATCCTTCCATATCAAGAAAAGTTTTTCTTATCAGGATATTTGTATGTGTCAAAGGCATTATGTAAATGATTGGTTTAAAAATTGTAGGAATCCTGTCAATTGAGAAAAAGGTTCCACTAAAAAAAGCCATCGGCATGATAAAGAAGTTTGAGTAAGTAGCAGTGTCTTCATGGGATTTTGTTATCATTCCTGTAATTACACCAAGACTGGCAAACATAAAACAATTAAATAAAAGGGTCACAACAAAAATCAGATTTATGGAAAAATTTGAAGGAACTACAAAGCCCACAGTAATTATAAGCAGAGATGCAAAAAGCCCTTTTACCATACCTGCCAGAACCTCTCCTATCATTATTGAAAAAGGCTTAACTGGTGACTGAATGTAAACCTGAAATGTCTTAAAATAAAGCCTGCTAAGATTAAGTGAACTTGCAACCCATGAGTACGAATTATTCATAGAACTCATAGCAACAAGTCCTGGCAGTAAAAAAGTTAAATAATCAGTTCCTTCAGAAAGTTTTACTGTCCTTCCTAAACCAAGCCCGAATGTTACAAGATAGATAATCGGTGCCATCATTGCTGAAAAAATGTATCCAAGCCTCAGCAATTTCCTTTTAAACTGGAGCATCTCTTTTAAAAAAATAGGATACCAGCCTATCATTGTCCTTCTTTAATCTCCTTAATTCTTTCTCCAGTTAACTTTACAAAAACATCTTCAAGATTTGATTTTCTAATCATCACTCCATCGCTTCTCTGTTTTGCAATCTCATATGCCTGCTCTCTACTGTGACATATCTGACTTACAAGTCTTCCATCTTTATCAGTAAACTCAACCACATACTCACCAACATCTTTTTTAAGTTCCGAAGGTGTTCCAAGAGCAATTAACTTACCGTGAGACAGGATACCTACCCTGTCACAAAGTGTTTCTGCTTCTTCAATGTAATGAGTTGTAAGAAGAACTGTTCTACCTTCAGATTTAATTTTTCTTATTATCTGCCAAAGTTCCCTTCTAATATGAGGATCAAGACCTATTGATGGTTCATCAAGAAACAAAACCTTTGGCTGAGGCAATAGCGCTCTTGCAAGAAGTGTTCTTCTTTGAAGTCCACCTGAAAGAGTTGAAACAACTGAGTTTTTTTTATCTTGAAGTCCCATTGCTGAAAGGACTTCATCTATTCTACTTTTCAGGTTTTTTACTTTATGAAGCATACCATAAATTAGAAGATTTTCATAAACAGTTAGTTCCCGTTCAAGATTGTTTTCCTGAGGCACAACTCCAATTATTTTTTTTATTTCAATAGGATTTTGAATTATATCAATTTCATCTATGTAGCAGGCTCCTTTGTCGGGTTTTGTAAGTGTTGTAAGAATTTTTACGGTTGTTGTTTTCCCAGCTCCATTAGGACCAAGAAGACCAAATATTTCACCTTTTTTTATTTCAAAACTTAAAGAATCAACTGCTTTAACTTTTCCATAACTCTTTGAGATACTTTCAATTCTTATCATAAAGCGTCATGGAGCTTTGTTATCCTCGGCGCTCTTCCTTTAACTTCACAACATTCTGTTAAATGAGCATCGCTTACTTTAAGAAGAGTTCCTCTTTTAGAGCCATATCTAAAAATTGTTATTCCCTTAAGTCCCTTTTTGTAAGCAAGAATAAATATTTTTGCTACTTCTTCTTTTTTTGTTCTCTGGGGTAGATTTATGGTTTTTGATACAGCATTATCTATATATTTCTGAAATGATGCCTGCATCTCAATATGTTCTTCTGGAGAAATTTCGAGAGCTGTTTTAAAAAGTTCTTTAACTTTTGATGGTATCCCTTTTATACCTCTCAAAGTTCCCTTTTGTCTCAGTGTGTTAATAAATTCATCACTGTAAAAACTCTCTTTCTGGGCGATTTCAACAAGATATTTATTTATTATTTCAAATTCTGTATCAAGAATTCTCTGTTTGTAAGCAAGTAAAAAATAAGGTTCAATTCCGCTTGAACAGTCTGCAATTATTGAAATTGTACCTGTTGGAGCAATTGTTGTTGTAGTTGCATTTCTCATCATTATACCTTCCTTTTCCCATACAGAGCCTTTGAAATTGGGAAAAACTCCTCTTTTTTGTGCAAGTTCTTGTGAGGCTTCGTGAGATTTTTCTTTTATAAATTTCATAAGTGATTCAGCTAAATGAAAAGCTCTTTTATGATTATATGGAATTTCAAGCTCTACAAGGCAGTCTGCCCATCCCATAACTCCAAGTCCTATTTTTCTGTTACCTTTATGCATCGCCTCCACTTCTGGCACAGGATAATGGGTAACATCAATTGCATCATCAAGAAAACGGGTAGCAGTTTTTATATCGTATTCAAGAAGTTCATAATTAATTTTTTTATCCTTAACATACTTTGACAGATTAAGTGAGCCAAGAATGCATGCTTCATAAGGAAGAAGAGGTTGCTCTCCACAGGGATTTGTGCTTTCTATCTGTCCGATATGAGGCGTTGGATTGTATTTATTTATTGTATCTATAAAAATAACTCCTGGATCTCCTGTTTCCCAAGCTGACTTAATAATTTCATCAAAAACTTCCTTTGCTTTGATTTTCTTTACAATTTCACCATTTCTTGGATTTATCAAAGGATAGTAATCATCTTTAAAAAGAGCTTCCATGAAGGAATCAGTAACCGCAACAGATATATTGAAATTACTAAGACTTTCTATTCTTTTAATTCTTACAAACTCCAAAATATCAGGATGGTCAACCCTAAGAATGCCCATATTAGCTCCCCTTCTTGCTCCACCCTGCTTTATTATGTCTGAAGCTCTATCAAAGATCTTCATAAACGAAACAGGACCACTTGCAATACCTCCTGTAGAGCGAACAACATCCCCCTTTGGTCTTAAATGAGAAAAATTAAATCCTGTTCCACCACCACTTTGCAGAATCAATGCTGCATCCTTAAGAGTCTTAAATATTGCCTCTATAGAATCTTCCACAGGAAGAACAAAACAAGCAGCAAGCTGAGCTTTTGGTTTGCCTGCATTCATCAATGCGGGAGAATTTGGTAAAAATCTTAAGGAACTTATGAGTTCATAAAACTTTTCTGCCCATTCTTCAGAATTTTCTTTATAAAGGTTTTCAGCAGTGGCAATATAATTTGAAACTCTTTTAAACATCTCATCTGGTGTTTCAATAACTTCACCTTTTTCATTTTTAAGTAAATATCTGATTTCAAGAACTGTTCTTGCTCTCTCTGTAATAATCATTTTTATAGTGTATCATATTCAGTTGCAACTTTAGGATATTTAAAATTAAAATTAAACATGCCTGCTAAATGTCCTGTATGTGGGAAAGAAACAAACCTTGAAAACAATCCATGGAGACCTTTTTGCTCTAAAAATTGTAAAATAATTGACCTATGGAACTGGGTTAATGAAAACTATTCAATAAAAGTTGAAGAAGTTAATCAAAAAATAAATATTGAGGAGGAAGAAAATGATAAAAGTTACAGTATGTGGTGCAGCAGGAAGAATGGGCAGTAGAATTATTGCCCTTTCAAAGGATTATCCAGAGATAAAGCTCGTAGGAGCTGTTGAATCAAAGGACAATTCTCGCTTAGGCGATGATGTTGGTGTAGTTGCTGGAATTGGAGAATTAGGGATAAAAATAGTTGACGACATTGAAAAAGTGATCGACAACACAGATATTGCTGTCAATTTTACCAATCCAGAGGCTACCATAGAGCATCTCAAAATTGTAAAAAAACACAAAAAATCTATAGTAATTGGAACCACAGGATTTGATAATGAGCAAATTTCTCTGGTTCAGAAAGCATCAAAGGAAATTCCTATAGTTCTATCTCCCAATATGAGTATAGGTGTTAATCTTTTATTTAAAATTTTAAAAGATGTAGCAAAAGTACTTGGCGATGATTATGATGTTGAGATAATAGAAGCTCATCACAGGATGAAAAAGGATGCGCCAAGTGGAACAGCTATAAAAATGGCAAAAGTCATTGCTGAAGCCTTAGGTAGAAATTTTGACGAAGTAGCAGTGTACGCAAGAAAGGGAATTATTGGAGAAAGAACTAAAAAAGAGATAGGAATTCAAACGGTTAGAGCTGGCGATATAGTTGGAGAACATACTGTTATATTTGGAGGATTAGGTGAAAGAATTGAAATAACCCACAAAGCATCAAGCAGGGATACCTTTGCAAGGGGAGCATTAAAAGCAGTATTATGGCTTTATGGCAAACCAGCAGGACTTTATGATATGGGAGATGTACTTGGAATAAAATAAAGGGAGGGATTCCCCTCCCCCTTTTATCCTTCAACAATTGAGAATTCTTTCCACATAAACCAGTTACCAGTGTCTTTCAAAAAGGTGTATGTTTCAGAAAAAATTTTATAATGTTGCTCTTCTTCGTATATTAATCTTTCGAAAAGCTTTTTTTCCTTTTCTGTATTGACTTCATTTTTTACTTTTTTATAGAATTCTATTCCTTCCTTTTCCATTTCCATTGCAATCCTGAATGCTTCAAGTTCATCTTCTTCAACTTTAAGTCTTTCCATCATCTGATCTTTCATTTCTTCAAAGATTGTTTTAACTGTTTTTATAGGATTAGCTTCTCTGATTGTAAGTTCAAGTCCTTTAAGAACTTCTTCTATCATTTTAATATGATTTTTTTCATCTTCTGCTATTGTAAGAAACATTTTTTTACCAGCAGGATGGAAGACTTTCTGAGAAGCTTCAGTATAAAACTTTACAGCATCAGTCTCCATCTTTAAAGCAATTTCAATTGACTTCATAAAATCCTCCGTTCTTATTCTTCTGGTTCAAACATATCTTTTGTTGCACCACACACAGGACAACTCCAGGAGTCTGGTAAATTCTCAAAGGCTGTTCCTGCAGGTATTCCATTATCAGGATCACCTTGGGATGGATCATAAACATAACCACATACGCTACATTTGTACTTTTTCATAGTCTCCTCCTTTTTGAGTAAAAACTATTTTAAAATTATTTTAAATTATCTCTTTTTAATATGTCAAAGGCAATGTTATAATATTTAATATGAAAATTAAAATTATAGTGATTACGGTTATAGTGCTTATTGCATTTCTTGGTGGTGCTGGATTTGCTTTACTGAGAGACATCCCTTCAATAAAAGATTTTGAAAAAGTAAAACCCATCCAGGGCACAAAAGTTTATGCAGAAGATGGAACTCTAATTGGTGAATTTAAAATTCAAAAGGGTATATATATCCCTTTTAAACAAATACCTAAACATCTTATAGATGCTGTAGTTGCCACAGAAGATTCTCGTTTCTGGAAACATAAAGGAATTGATTATATTGGAATAGGAAGAGCTATCATTACAGATATTTTACATATGAGTCTTAAAGAAGGAGGAAGTACCATTACACAACAGCTTGCCAAAATAATGTTTCTTACACCAGAAAAGACGCTTTCAAGAAAAATTAAAGAAGCCTATCTTGCAATAAAAATTGAAAAAGAGCTCAGTAAAGAAAAAATACTTGAACTATATCTAAACAACGTTTATTTTGGACATGGAGCCTATGGTGTTGAAATGGCATCAAGAATATATTTTGGTAAATCGGTACATGAAATTACGCTACCCGAAGCAGCTTTACTTGCAGGATTAATAAAAGCACCTAATACCTATTCACCATACAATGACCTTGTCAGAGCAAAACAGCGTCAGGAAACAGTACTAGAAAGAATGGAAAAGGAAGAGTTGATTTCTCCTCAAGAAAGAAAAAGAGCCTCTCAGCAGGCAATTCATTTAAGTTCATTGAGAATTTCAACAGAAAACTATAATTATTTTCTTGAGTATGTAAGAAAACAACTTGAAGAAAACTTTGACATTGAAAAAATTTATAAGGGAAATTTAAAGGTTTATACAACCTTAGACATTCGTGCTCAAATATCTGCTCAAAAGGCTTTACAAGAAGGACTCAGAGATGTAGATAAAAGAATTGGATGGCGAGGACCATTTGGAAAAGTTTCTATAAAAAATAATGAAGAAAAAGAAGAAAAGGTTGCTTTTACTCCAGCAGTTGGAGATATTGCAAGAGGCATTGTAATCTCAGTAACACCAAATCAAGCAATAATTAAAGCAAGAGGAATTAAGGGAAAACTAAATTTGTCTGATGCTCAATGGGCAAGCAAAGTAATTGATTCTTCAGGAAAAGTTAAAATTTTGAGAAATTTTCGCCTAACTGACATTCTCCATCCGGGTGATGTTATAATGGTAAAATTTAAATCCATTGGTAAAGAAATCCTCTTCTCTCTTGAACAAGAACCAGAAATAGAAGGAGCTCTTGTTGCAGTTGACCCACAGACAGGATTTATAAAGGCGATGGTTGGTGGATATAGTTTCCAAAGAGGTGAATTCAACAGAGCTGTTTATGCAAAAAGACAGCCTGGTAGTAGTTTTAAACCCTTTGTGTATGCTGCTGCTATAGAAAAGGGTTTTACGCCAGAGAATACTATGCTTGACGAACCGATTAGTTACAAAACAGGACTCAAAGAGTGGTCACCTTCTAATTATGATGGAGAATTCTGGGGAGAAATCACATTAAGAAGAGCTTTAGCTTTTTCAAGAAATGTTCCTACAGTTAGATTAGCAGAAATGCTTGGAGTTGATTCAATAATAAATCTTGCTAAAAGGGCTGGTATCACATCAGAAATGCCAGCAGATTTAACTATTGCATTAGGCAGTTTAAGCGTTTCTCCATTGGAACTAACTTCAGCATTTGCTGTTTTTGCAAATGGAGGAAAAAAAATAAAACCGATTGCAATAAAATATGTAACTGATGCATCTGGCAAAATTTTACTTCAAAACGAACCCGAACTTCAGGATGCGATTTCTCCTGAAGTTTCTTATACAATTACATCCATGCTCAGGGATGTTGTCACTTATGGAACAGGAACAAGGGCAAACATCGGAAGACCTTTGGCAGGTAAAACAGGAACAAGTAATGATTTTAAAGATGCATGGTTTATCGGATATACACCTCAGCTTGTTGCAGGTGTGTGGGTTGGATATGATGATATGAGAAAAAGCCTTGGTCAAGGTGAGGCTGGTGGAAGGGTATCTGCACCAATTTGGGCTCAATTTATGAAAGAAGCATTAGCTAATAAAGAATCATTAGATTTCATCTTACCAATAAATACCCAAGAAATTAAAGATAATTCAAAAAATTCTGAATCTACAAAAAATTCTACAAATCAGAAAATCAACCCTATTATGCCAAGATAAAAGGAGATTACCATGAAAATATTAGTTTTCGGACTTGGTGCATTAGGAACAGTATTTGCTACTTGTCTAAAATCACAGGGACATAATGTTTTTGGATTTACAAAAGAAAAGTACATTAATCAACTCAAAGACAAAAAATTAAAAATAACAGGACTTTTTGGAGAAAAAGAAGCCAAGTTGGATGATATTTTTACAAACACTGAACAAATTAAAAATAAAGATATTGACCTTATAATTGTTTCAGTAAAGGCATATGATACACAGACAGCTATCAATCAAATAAAGCCAATAATAGGAGAAAATACTCTAATTTTACTTGCTCAGAATGGTTATGGAAACTATGAAATTGCAACCTCCATATTAGGTAAAGAAAAGGTAATGCTTTCAAGAGTAATTTTCGGTGCAAAAATTACTGAAATTGGGACTGCTGAAGTAACTGTTTTCGCAGATGATATAGTTATTGGTCAACCTGATATGGCAATCCCCGAAGAAAGATTAAATGAAATTGCAAAAATTTTTAATGAATCAGGACTTCCAACAAGGGTATCCCAGAATGTATATGCAATCCTTTGGGATAAAATTCTTTATAACTCTGCTTTAAATCCTCTTGGAGCAATTCTTGAATGCAGTTACGGAACTTTGGCAGAACACCAAGAAACAAGAAATATAATGAATAAAATAATTGAAGAAATTTTTCAAGTAGCAAAATTGAGAGGAATAAAACTTAACTGGAAAGATTACAAAGAATATCTCGAATATTTTTATGAGAAACTTGTCCCTCCAACTGCCAAACATTTTCCATCAATGTATTATGATATAAAACAGGGTAAAAAAACAGAAATAGATGCTCTAAATGGTGCTATAGTTAAAATTGCTAAAGAAATTAATCTTCAAACTCAGGTAAATGAAACTATAACAAATTTAATAAAAATAAAAGAAAAATTATCCTTAACGCAAAAATTTAATAAATAATTCCTGAATTATTTGGACAGTTTTAGCAACTTCTTCACTCATTGGATCTCCAAACCCGGTAGTTTTCGGTTGTATGCCTATAATCATTATTCTTGAATTAATTCTTGCTTTAATATAGCTAATAGAAATTTTTAAAGATAGCCTATGAGTTGATAATCCTTTATTTGATAGTTCCTTATCAGTTATGAAACATACACTGCCAGGTAATTTGTTCATCTGTAATGCATCAATGAATATTATAGTGTCTGGTTTTTCATGGATTATTTGTTCTATGAAATTTTCTGGTTTATCTTCACAATCAATCAAAATGGCATTTATTTTGTTTTTAAGATTTTTTATAATGTACGAACCAACGTAATCATCACCTCTTAAAGGATTCCCAATTCCTGCGATTAAGACTTTTCCATTGATATTACTTAAAAATTCACTTAATTCCAACTTGTTCTGCAATCAAGGGCTTTATTTTCTTTTTTGAAATTCCCAATGCTTGAGCAATTCCAAAAAGAATAGCCTCTGGACGGGGTGGGCATCCTGGAATATATAAGTTTACAGGTATTATCTTGTCAACTCCTCCAACAACATTATAGCTGTCAAACCATATTCCACCTGCAGTTGCGCAGGAGCCAAGGGCTATAATAATTTTTGGTTCTGGAGTTGCTTCATAGACTTTTATAACAAATTCAATGGTTGGACGTGTTACAGGTCCTGATATAACCAAAGCATCTGCATGTCTTGGAGAACTAACTGCCTTCATGCCAAATCGCTCTATATCATAATAGGGAGTTAAAATATCGAGTAATTCTATATCACAACCATTACATGCTCCTGTGTTTACATGATAAATCCATATAGATTTTTTTAAAGCCCATTGAGCAAGCTTTTTTAACAATGACATATTTTTTCCTCCTTAATGTGACATTTTAATAATACCATTTGTAGCAATTTCAAGTAATGGATAAATAATTTCGGGGAAAACACCAAAAATGATTAATAAAAAAGTAAGTACAAAAGTGGATAAAACCATAGAAGCTGGCAATTGAATCTTATTTAATATCTGATTTTGTTCTTTCTTTGACCAGAATAAAAATATTGCCGTTCTAAGAAGAGCAAGTCCGCTAATAAATCCCGATAAAATTAAAATAATAGAAGTCCAAAGAAATCCTGATTCAGTAAGTGCAAAAAATATTGTGATAGAACTCAAAAAACTTCCAAACATAGGCATTCCTGCAACTGCTAAAGCTCCAATAAAGAACATTGGAGAAACCCACGATATATTTCCAAATGATTTCTTTATTTCATCTATTTTGCTACTACCATAGGCAAAAATCAAAATACCCGTTGAAAAAAATAAAATTCCCTTCATTAAAGTATGATTAATAATATGAAAAACTCCACCTAAAATACCTATATAACTATTTAGAACCAATGCTGATGCTATGAATCCCATTTCACTTATACTGCAATAGGCAATCATCTTTTTTAAATCCCTTTGATTAAAAGCTAATACTGCACCAAAAAACATACTTAATGATGAAAGTATAATTACTAATGTTTGTATTTCCTGAAAATGAAAGGAAAAAACAGTAACAGTCCTTACTATACCGTAAAAACCTATTTTTGTAACAGCACCAGCTAAAAATACTGTAATTGGCGAAGGAGATTCAGAATAAGAATCAGGAAGCCATACATGAAAGGGTATTAATCCAGATTTTGTAAAAAAACCTATTATAAAAAGCACTGCACAAATTAATGCTATATGCTTTGGCAATGACGCAACATAAAAAGAAATATTACTTAAAAATATCAAAGTACCTGTAAAATAACTAAGTAAAATAATTCCCAACAAACTAAATAAAATTCCTACATTGATGAATAATAAATATTTAAAACTTGCTTTAAGGTCTTCCTTTTGAAGGTTAAATGCTATCAGATAGATGACTAATATAGTACTTAGTTCCAAAAAAATATAAATTAAAAACAGATTATTGAGAACAAATGCAAGATTCATAAATGCGGTTGAATAAAGTATTGTAGAATAGTAAAGATGAAATTTATTTTGCCTATGACTGTAAAGTTTTGCCAAATATTGAGGTGAATATAAAATTGTAATCAAAGCAACTATTTCAATCATTAATTGCATTAGAATACTAAATCCATCAATATAAAAAATTTGATTTACTTCTATAACTTTACTTTCAGATAAATTAAGCTTTTCCCAGACAAGGATTGTGCAAAAAATGGATATAAGAATAGAGATAACAGGAAAAATTTTATTTATGGTAAATTTATTGCCAGCAAGAAGCACAAAAGAGGCAAATAAAATAGGAGATATAAAAACCATTGATACTATAAATACATCAATATCTATCATTTCTACTCCTCTAATCTATGAATTGCTTTTGTTTGTCTAAGTTTTTCAATTTCCTCTTTTACTAAAATTTCATTTAATCTAAGAATTATATAAAGGAAAAAGGATATGGCAACTATAAAATTGAAAGTTAATGTAAATTCAATGAATTTAGGCAAATGGGGAATTAAACTTATTATCAATAAATGAATTCCATTTTCAACTATAAAGAAACAAATAACCATTTTCACGGTGTCATTTTTTGAAATAAGAAGATATAATCCGTAGATAAAAAGAGTTATTCCACATGCAAAAGATGGAAGAACTTGAGGAAGATTCATTGTTTTAAAAATTCCCATAAAGTGATAAACTAAAGAAAGAACAACAATTGATAATGCTATAGAAAGTGGATGACTTATAGTTGGTTTTATCTCGCTGTGTATTCGATTTTTAATAGATTTAAGAATAAATAATGGAACTATAAAAACCCTAACTAATAAATCTAAAAAAGCTATCCAATAAAGAGATGTTATATTATAAGTAAAGCCCATTGTAAAAACAGAAGTAACAATAAATAAAGAATTAGCAATAAGACAGTATACTGAAAATCTTAAATTTTTTGATTCTCCTGCAAAAAACGTTAAAATTAGAATTGATATAAAAATTAATTCCATATCAAACTCCTATTAAAGCTAAAAAAATTGAAGTTATTGAAAAAACAGCAAGCGTTAAATTATATTTTAATGCCTGATCAATCCTTAATCGAGGATTTAAAGCCTCAATTAGTGTACTTATAAATATAATTATTGTAACTTTTATAATCGCAATTAGAGTATTTAATATCAAACTTTCAGTCATGGGCCAGGGAACAAAAATCTGTGAAAATACTAAACAAAACAAAACCTGCCTTGACATATTTGCCCATTTAACACAAGCATACTTTGGACCGCTTAATTCAATAAGAACTCCTTCTGCAATCTCCTGTTCTGCTTCTGAAATGTCAAAGGGAATTTTCCCAATCAATGCTTGTAGAGATAAGAAAACGCATACAGTTGCTAAAAGCATAGAAACATTTGGTCCATTTAAAGTATACCATGAAACAATATCTCCAATTTTAAAAGATTGGGCATTTATTGCTCCTGTTATCAATGCAATGGCTAAAATTGGTTCAACGGAAAGATGAAGCATCATTTTACGAGAAGCACCTACATAAGCAAAGGGATTTTCTGAGGCTGAGGCAGTGATTATTATTGCAATTCCTACTACTGTTATTATATAGATAAAAAGAAATATATCCCCCCAAAAATTGAGTGGTGGAGTTTTACCTGTTATAGGTATCAAAAGAGAAGCCATGCCAACACTTACTACAGAAAGATATGGAGACAATCTAAAAAGGGGATTTATAGTAGATTTTAAATCTTCTTTTCCCATAAGTTTAATAATATCGAAATAGGACTGCAAAGGTGATGGTCCTACCCTACTCTGAATTAAAGCTCGTATTTTTCTTGTAAATCCATCAAAAAAAGGAGACAGTATCAATACTACAAAAAGATTGATTATAAATGAAATAATAAGATAATCAATCATGGTTTCCCCTCATATAAATACATAACAAATATAAAAATTAATAAGCTACCAAATATAAGCCATAGAATATACTTTTTAATCATCCTTTGATAAACTTGCTGGCTATGTTCAAATAAATTAAAAATTTTATGTGCAAAAGGATAATAAAACCAGCTATCAGGTTGAAGTATTTTTATAAACCATTTAGGCAATGAAAATTTTAAAGAAGGAAGATTTACCGGATAAAATCCCTTAAACTGAATATTTCCAATTTTAAAACTGACAAGTTTTTTAAAGGGCTGATAAAAACTATGTCCTGTATAAGTAACTTCTTCTGGGGTATGTTCCTTCCCACCATACCATGTTTCTACTATCCTTTTTTTAACATCCGCATATCTTTCAAAACCAAAAATAAGAAGACATAGTAAAATTAGAGGAATCAAAATCATAATCGGAAACCAAGTGCCTGCAAAGCATTCTTCACAAAAGTTAATGCCAAAACCTAAGTAACTTGTCATAAAAACTTGAGAAAACTCAGGTAATTTAATATTTAAAGAATCAGAGACTGAAATATAAATTAATTTAAGTGGTATTATAGGAAAAAGTCCTAAAAAAATACAGATTAAAGAAAGAAATATCTGGGGAAATGTCATACTAAAAGGCAATTTGACTGTGTTGTTTCTCACTCCTTGAAGTTTTCCCATAAAAGCTGAATTGACAAATTTAAGAAAAGAGGCTAAAGTAACTGCCGATATAAAAATTGAAATTATTCCAAAATTAATAAAGATAAATTTTATTAAAAATGAAACTCCCGATTCATTTGCAGACCAAATGGAAGATTCAAAAATCAAAAGCTTTGATACAAAACCATTAAAGGGTGGTACTCCAGCAATAGACAAAGAGCCTATCAAAGCTGCAATAGCTGTCAAGGGCATAATTTTCATTAATCCTGAAACTTTATTAAGATCAGTTGTACCTGTTTGATAATAAATTGAACCAGCATTTAAAAATAGTAAACTTTTATATATGGAATTATTAAAAATATGAAAAATTCCTCCTACCAAACTAATAGCACCCAAGAAGGGATGAGTATTTATAAAGTATAATCCGATACCTATTCCCAGTAGCATATATCCTACTTGTCCAATTGCATGAAAGGACATTAATCTTTTAGCTTCATCCTGAGTAAGTGCTGCTACAGTTCCGATAAATATTGAGAACACTCCTGTTAGGGCTAATATAAATCCCCAAATTTCTGTATAAGATGACAGAGGTAAAACAGAAAAGAAAAATCTTAAAATAGCATAAACTCCCAATTTTGACATAATACCACCAAAAAATGATGAAGCTGATGAAGGAGGTTCGGGATAAGTATTTGGTAACCAAAAACCAAAGGGAAGTGCTCCTGCTTTTGTTATAAAAGCTAAAAAAATACAAAATATAATAAAATGAGAAAGTACAGGATTATTTATAATTAAGAGATTAAAAATATTTTTTATTTCTGTAAAGGCAAAATCATGACTTCCTGAATATAAAATTAAAGAAGCTAAAATTAAAAATCCTGTTGTAACATGAGTTGCTATGAAATACTGTAGTCCACCTTTTAGTGCTGAAGGTTTTTCCTTTTCAAAAAGTACTAAAAACCATGAACTTAAAGTCATCATTTCCCAAAAAATAATAAAAAAGAGCATATCACTGACGCATACTACACCAACACAAGCAATGAATAGCAACAATAGAAACGGATAAAATCTTACAGAAGATTGATTGTATGCCTTAAGATATTTCCATGAAAACATGGTTACACTCATTGAGATTAAAGCAATGACAATCAAAAATAAAGCAGAAAGGGAATCTATATTCAATTGCAGAGACGAATTTATTATTGGTTTAAGGGAAAATAATTCCTCTTTTATAACTTTATTATTTATAAAAATTTCAAAGGAAAGATAAAAAAGAGATACTGAAGAAAAAAATGTGCAAATAAAAGCAATTATACCAGCAATGGATTTATTTTTTATAAGAAAAGTTAAAATAAAACCTATAAATAAAAATAAAACTGCATGATATAAATAATTAATAATTTCCATTGTTTCACCCTCCATATAAAGCTTTTACAAAGGGATAACCGATCAAGGGTGAAAGAAAAGTTAAGATTAATAAAAATACTAAACTAAATCTCATAGAAAAAGGAATTTGATTATTTGCTAAAACAACTTTGGATGAGGCTTCTCCAAAGAAAACCCTATGACCTACAAAAATATACCAGCAAAAAGACAGAATACTCTCAATTAAGGCAAGTAATCCAAATACTGTTGTATAAGTATTTTTTAATTCAAAGGCCCCAGTAAAAATCATGAATTTACTCCAGAATCCTGAAAAAGGTGGAATCCCAACAATTGCAAACATTCCACATAAAAAACAAAGAGTAAGAAGAGGAAATTTTTTTATTAAACCTCTTAATTCGCTTATACTTTTAGTGCCAGTTGTATATGCAATAGCACCAACTGAAAGAAAGAGCAATCCCTTAGCAAATCCATGATTTATAATATGAAAAATACCTCCCATTCCTCCTGTTTTTGATCCAAATATTCCAAGAGTAATACCAAGTAAAATATATCCAAGATGTCCTATTGTAGAGTAAGCTAATAGCTTTTTTAAATCATCCTGAAAGTAATACAAAATAACTGAAATCATCATAGTTAAAATAGCTATAGTTGACATAATAATTATGAAATTTTCAGAGAAATATGAATTAGAAAGATATATTCTTGCCATTAAGTAAACCCCTGCCTTAACCATTGCAGCAGCGTGTAGATAAGCACTTACTGGTGTTGGAGCAACCATTGCATCTGGTAACCATGTAAAAAGAGGTATCTGAGCTGATTTAGCAGAGGCAGCAAAAAATATAAGTAATAATACGATAAATTTTGATGATATCGAAAGGGAATCAATTGCCGAAAAATCAAAGGATTTAACTTCTGTATACATTAAAGCCAAGGCAACTAAAAATCCAAATCCACCAATATGGGTCATTATGAAAGCTTTTAATCCTGAAAATAAAGCTTTATCCTCCTTTGTATAGGAAATTAGTGCCCAGGAGCAAAGAGTTGTGACCTCCCAGAAAAAGAAAAGTTGTAATAAATTAGGTGAAGTAACAATTCCAATCATTGCACCAATAAAAAGAAGCAAAAGAAAATAATAGCTTTGATATGGAGCATAAAAGGGATGATCAGCATTATATGGAGACATATATCCATAGGAATATAAAATTACAAAAAAACCTATTACTGTTATTAATATGAGCAAAATCGCAGTTAAGGGATCACTCATTAAACCAAAATTTAAATTTATAGGAAGCCATTTAAATAAGTAAAAATCATAATGGACTTTAAAACTGCTAAATAAACTAAAAATACTAAATAACATAGTTAAAAAAGCAAAAATTGCTGCAATAATTCCAGCAACCCTGTTTTTAAATAAATAGGATATTAAAGCGCCTAAAAAAGGTATGATAAGGGATAGAAGTAAATAATCCATAATCATGCCTCTTTGTTCTGATTTTTTCTTCTACATTCTGAACATATTTTTAATTTATTTATCTGTTCTTCTGTTTTGTTTTGAAGTCTTTCAATTTGTTTATTCAACATGTTAAGAGTAATAAAAGGTTTTCCACAGATTGAACATTTAACCATTTTTATTTTTATAACAATATCTAAATCTTGTTTATTATCAGTAGCAAGTTCGAACTCATGGGTAATTCTTATTGCTTTTTCAGGGCATGCTGTAGCACATCGTCCACAGTAAATACATCTACCGGAGTAAAACAACACAATTTTTTCATCTTCTTTATCTTGAATTTCTATTAATCTTGACGGACATGTTCTTACACAGTTACCACATCCAATACATTTATTAGGATCAACTTTTAATCTTCCTCTCAAATTTTCTGGTGGTGTTAAAGGAACAAAAGGATAGGGTCTTGTTATTTTTTTATGTCTTGATGAAAGTAAAAGAGCTTTTATTTTACTTTTAAGCATTTGACTAATTCTTGAGAATTGTAAATTTTAACTTTTTTATTATTTATATCTATTGTTTCATATCTTTCTGTACAGGAAAAACAAGGATCAATACTTGCTATAATCAGAGGTGCATCTGCTATTGAATTGCCTTTTAAAAGAACTGATAAAGCCTGATAATTCTGATAAGAAGGAGCTCTTACACTCCAGCGATAGGGTTTTCCATCAGTGCCTGTCATTACATAATGAAAAAGTTGTCCTCTGGGTGCTTCAATATATGAAATACCTTCTTTCCAAGGCTCAATTTTTGATACCTTTACAAAATTAACTCCTTCAGGAAATTTTTCAATAATCTGTCGGAGAATATTAATAGAAACTAAAATTTCCTCAAGTCTCACAATGGTTCTTGCCCATATATCACCTTCTTTTCTCAATGGAACTCGTATCTGTAACATAGAATAGGCTGCATAGGGGAAATTAACTCTTATATCAATATTAATCCCTGAAGCTCTTGCAACAGGTCCACCAATAAAATATTTCATAGCATCACTTTCAGAAAGAATTCCTACATTTTTAAATCTCATCTGAAGGACATCATCATCAATAATAATTTCTCTAAGTTCTCTTACTTCTCTCTCAATATCTGATATAACTACTTCCATATCTTTTAAATGTTGAGGAAGAACATCAATTGTAACTCCACCAACAATGTTTATTCCATAGGTTTTTCTATTACCTGTAATCATTTCACAAAGGTACATTACAGGCTCTCTTATTCTCCATGCTTGCATAAATAAAGTATCAAATCCTACGATATGTGCTGCTAAACCAACCCAAAGAAGATGACTATGAATCCTTTCAAGTTCAAGAAACATACTTCTGATAAATTTTGCTTTATCTGGTATCTCAATTCCTGCTGCTTTTTCAACAGCTTGACAATAGGCAGTAGAGTGGACAAAACCGCAAATTCCACATATTCTCTCAGCAAGAAATGGAATTTGTTGATAGTTTAGGACGCTTTCACCGAGTTTTTCAATTCCTCTATGAACATAAAAACCTCTATAATCAAAATCAACAATATCCTCACCATCAACAATTAATCGAAAATAAGCAGGTTCTTCAAGAGAAGGATAAAAAGGACCAATAGGGATAACAGTTTTGCCTTCTTCAGGTTTTTTAAGTTGTGTAGATTGCCCAAGCTCCTCAGAAGGTTTTGTATTATATGAAAAACTTTTTCTCAAAGGATATGTATTTTGAGGCCAATCATCAGGCAAAACAAGTCTTCTTGGATCAGGATGACCGTAAAATTTTATTCCAAAAAGGTCATTACATTCCCTTTCAGCCCATGTTGCACCAGGAATAATATCAGATATCGAATCAATTTTAGGATTTGAAGAATCTATATCAGTTTTAACTATTATATTAAGTTTTTCTTGAGGAAACATAAAAAAGTAATTCAATTCAATTTTTTCTCTTTGAGAAGTAAAATCTATAGCAGTCAGATGAATAAATCTTAAACCTTCTAAAATAAGAATTTTTACTATTTCTTTGATATAGGAAGCATCAGTTTTTAAAATAACTGTACCTTCTTGCTCTTGGACTAAATCCACAGAGTTGTTCAATTCAGCTTTAATTTTTTCAGGCTTCTGCATTTTATTAAGATTAATAAAAAAAATTTAGGAAAAGCAAATAATCTTTTTTAATATTAAAATTTAATCTAATTCTTCTTTTTCAGTGCTTATATTTTCATATTTAATTTTAGCTATTCTCTGTCCTACCATTTCTATGACTTTGAAGACTTTGCCATTAACCCTTACAGTATCTCCAACTTTAGGAATTCTTTGAAGAGAGGTAAGTATAAAACCTCCAAGAGTTTCATATTCTTCTGATTCCTCAATTTCTATTCCATAATCTTCTCTTAAATCTCTTACTGAAATACCTGCATCTATAATCATCGAACCATCTGGTAATGTAACTACAGGCATTTCAATATCATACTCATCTCTTATTTCTCCCACAAGCTCCTCAAGAATATCTTCTAAGGTTACTAATCCTGTTATAACTCCATATTCATCAACAACTAATGCCATATGAACCCTCTTTTTTTGCATTTCCTTTAAAAGAATATTTATTTTCATTGTCTCAGGCACAAAAAATGGAGGTTTTAACAATTTTTTTATATCAATTTTCCCTCCTTGATTTTTTAATATAAGATTATAAAAATCCTTTGAATGGAGAATCCCTCTAACATCGTTTAAGTCTTTTCCAATAACTGGATATCTCGAGAATTGCTCTTCCATTATTATTTCTTTTATTTCTTCTAAGCTCATATAAACACTAACTGTTGTTATTTCTGGTGCAGGAATCATAATTTCTTTTACAATAATATCGGAAAAACTAAAGGCACTGTGTATAAGCTGTCGCTCCTCTGGTTCAAATATACCTTTTTCTTCTCCTTCTTCTATCAAAAGCTTTAACTCCTCCTGGGAAATAAATCCTCTTTCAGAAAATGTTTTTAATCCAAAGGGTTTTAAAATAAAACTTGCAGTATTAGTTAAAATTTTAACGAGTATTGATGTTATTTTTGAAAAATTATCTATAAATTTAGCGGTTTTTAAACTCACCCATTCAGGATTATGAAGGGCAATTGATTTTGGAATTAGTTCTCCTAAAGTCACTGAAACATATGTAACAATCAAAACAACTAATGTGATTGATAAAGCCTCAGCTGAAGATTGTAAATAAGTAAATGGTAAAGATTCAATTAATGGTTTAATGTTCTTTACTGCATAGGCACCTGCTATAGCTGATGCAAGGGTTCCTATGAGGGTTATTCCAACTTGAATTGTAGCTAAAAAATTATTTGGATTTTCTTTAAATTTTTCTACTATTAATGCATTTGATTTCTTTTCCTCAATTAGTTGTTTTAATCTTGTACGTCTTAGAGTAACAACACCTATTTCTGCAGCAGAAAATAAACCATTTAAAACGATGAGGCAGAGTATCAGAAAAATTTCATTCATTTTAATAATTTTTTATTATATAAGGGTCTACTAATTAATAACTTTTTATTTTTTCTACTAATGCTTCTGCCACCTCCAGGGTTCCTACTGGTGGATTTGGATCATCAGGAGACTTCATATCATAGGTTACAAATCTGCCCTCCTTTATAATTTCTGCTACAGCGTTTTCTATTTTATCTGCTGACTGTGTCTCTCCTAAATACCTTAACATCATAACCGCACTTAATATTATTGCAAAAGGATTTACTTTATTCAATCCTTTATATTTTGGTGCACTTCCATGGGTTGGTTCAAAAACAGCGTATTCATCACCAATATTTGCACCTGGTGCCAATCCTAATCCACCAATCAGTCCTGCTGCAAGGTCACTTATAATATCTCCGTAAAGATTTGGTAAAACAAGTACATCATAAAGCTCTGGTTTCTGAACTAACTGCATGCACATGTTGTCAACGATTTTATCTTCAAACTCTACATCTGGATAGTTTGTTGCAACCTCTCGGGCAACCTCAAGAAATAATCCATCACTATGTTTCATTATATTTGCTTTATGAACAGCTGTAACTTTTTTACGTCCATTTTTTCTTGCATATTCAAAAGCAAATCTAACAATTCTTTCAGTACCAAAAACTGAAATAGGTTTAATACTAATTCCAGAATCCTGCCTTATTTTTTTCCCGGTTTTTTCTTCAATAAATTTTATCAAATCAATGGTTTCAGTCTCACCCTTTTTAAATTCAATTCCAGCATATAGGTCTTCTGTATTTTCTCTAACTATAACAAGGTCTATATTTTCATACTTTGTTTTTGCACCTTTAAAACTTTTACAGGGTCTTACACAGGCATAAAGGTCAAGAGCCTGTCTAAGAGAGACATTAACACTTCTAAAACCTGTTCCAACAGGTGTTGTTATTGGACCTTTTATTGCAATTTTGTTTTTCTTAATAGATTCTATTACTCTTTCTGGTAAAGGATTTCCTTCTTTTAAATAAACTTCCTCACCGGCATTTTGAATTTCCCATTGAATTTTTATTCCTGTAGCCTCAACAACTTTCTTCATTGCTTCTGATATTTCAGGACCAATTCCATCACCAGGAATAAGTGTAATAGTATACATTCTTATGGTTCCTCCTAAGGTGTTACTGTAAGAATTTGCCTGACAATGTCAGGATACTGGGCAATAAATCTAAGTTCGTCATCAGTAAGAGGTTTTTGAGTATGTAAATTTGCATACTGAACAAGTTCAAGTATTCTTCTTGCCTCATTGTCATCGTGGAATTCAATACCAAGTTTACTGTAGACATATCTGAATCCTTTTATACCACCATATTCTCCAGTAGTGATTATTCTTCCTGTTTCAAGAAGTTCTGGTTCTCCACGACCAACATCTTCTGGGGAGTAAAGTTCGTAATTAGCTCTATCTTTTAAAACTCCGTCAGCATGAATTCCTGATTCATGGGCAAAGGCATTTGCTCCAACACCTGGTTGATTAATAGGAATTGGTATGTTAAAAGCATAGGAAGCATATTTTGCAATCTTCCATGCCATTTTGAGATTCACATGCTCATCAAGAGGGCATTTTTCCTTTAAACCGTGAGAAAACTTAAGAGCAAGAATTGTAGAAACTAAATCCGCATTTCCTGCTCTCTCACCGTATCCATTCACTGTTGTATTTATATAACTGTCAACACCAGCTTCCACTGTGGCCTGAGCTCCAGCAACAGAGACAGCCTCTGCCATGCCAAGGTCATTGTGACAGTGCATTTCAATGGGAAATTTTGTTGCTAAGGCAAGAGTATGAATTCTTTCATAAATTGTGATAGGGTCTTCACATCCCAATGTATCGCAATAACGAAATCTATCTCCACCTGCTTCTTTTCCAGCAAAGATAAACTCGATGAGCCTACTAAGCTCTGTACGGGATGCATCTTCTGCATTAAATCCTACTGTTTCTGCTCCAAGTTCTTTAGCAAGTTTTACAGCATTGTACATACCCTTCACAACGTCATCCCATGTTTTTCTACCCTGAAATTTACCCTGAATCATAATTTCAGATGTGGAAACTGAGAGATTTAGATGTTTAATTTTTGGACAATTCTTAAATACTAACTCAACATCTTCAGGAATAGCCCTTGCCCATCCTTCAAGATGAATTCTTTTAAAAACTCCTAATTCAGCAAGTTCAAGGTTAGCATTGATGTAATTAATTTCATGTTTTAAAGTAGGAAATCCGATCTCACTTTGATAAACACCCATTTCATCAAGATATATATTAAGCATTGTCTTTGAAAGTTTTGGAAGCAGTATTCTTGAAGTCTGCACACCATCTCTATTTGTTACATCAATAAGATAAACTGTTCCCTTCTTTGCCATTTATTTCTCCTCCTTCTGTAAATTTTGTTTTTATTTTCTTTGGGATATCTCTCTTGGGATAGCTACTTTACCTGTTCTTACAAATTCCTTTATTCCAAGAGGTTTAACAAGTTCTATAAAAGCCCTAATCTTTTTTTCATCGCCAGTAACTTCTATAGTATAAGTTGTAGGACCTGAGTCAACAACTCTTCCGCGGAATATTTCAACGGTTTTTAATAATTCAAGTCTATTTTCTTTTCTTGGTGCAACTTTAATTAAAACCATTTCTCTTTCTACATGATCTATTTCAGTTAAATCAACAACTTTAATGACATCGACAAGTCGATTAAGCTGTTTTGTAATTTGTTCAATTACTCTATCATCACCTGTGGTTACTATTGTCATGATTGATATATTTGGATCAATGGTTTCACCAACTGAAAGACTTTCAATGTTGTATCCTCTACCACTAAATAATCCAGCAATTCTTGCTAAAACTCCAAATTTGTTTTCTACCAACACAGAAATAGTGTGTCTCACAGGTTTCCTCCTATTTAACTGCTTTCAGTTTGCGTTCTTTTTTCTTTTCTTCAAAAATCATCTGATCAATTGGAGCACCTGGTGGTACCATAGGATAAACTTTTTCCTTCCAGTCAACAACAAAATCCATAAATACAGGTTTTCTTATAGATAAAGCTTCTTTTATAACAGGTTCTACTTCACTGGGTTTAGTTGCCCTTAATCCAACAGCACCGTAGGACTCTGCAACCTTTACAAAATCAGGTGCTGTACTTAAATAAGTATGTGAATATCTTTCATTGTAAAAAAGTTCCTGCCATTGTCTGACCATTCCAAGATAACTATTATTTAGTATCGCAACCTTCACTGGTAAGTCATAAACTACAGCAGTTGCCAATTCCTGTATATTCATCTGGATACTTCCATCTCCTGCAATATCAATAACCGTCATGTCTGGAAAGGCAAGCTGAGAACCAATTGCAGCTGGGAAACCGTAACCCATTGTACCAAGTCCACCAGAAGTTACAAGTCTACGGGGCTTGTCAAATTTAAAAAATTGAGCTGTCCACATCTGATTCTGTCCAACTTCAGTTGTAATAATTGCATCACCTTTTGTTATCTCATATATTTTTTCAATAACATACTGAGGCTTTATAACCTCTGGATCAAACTCATATGTAAGAGGTCTTTCCTTTTTCCATTGATTAATTTGCTTGAGCCATGCGTGTCTGACTTCTTCCCACTGTGGCTTTATTTCTTCTTTAAGAACTTTATTTAGAACCTCAAGAACTTTGCTAACATCTCCTACTATTGGTATATCTACTCTTACATTTTTTCTTATAGAGGTAGGATCAATATCTATATGAATAATCTTTGCATTTGGTGCAAAGGCATCGGTTTTACCTGTAACTCTGTCATCAAATCTCATTCCTATTGCAATTATCAAGTCTGAATTTTGAACTGCCATATTAGCATAATATGTTCCATGCATTCCAAGCATTCCTAATGATAGTTCATGAGTTCTTGGGAAACTTCCAAGTCCCATAAGAGTATTTGCTACGGGAATCTGTGTAATTTCTGCAAGTTCCTTAAGATGTTCGCTGGCATTTGAAATTATGCAACCACCACCTGCAATAATAACAGGTTTTTTTGCCTTAGCTATTTCCTGAGCAGCTTTCTTGATCATATAAATGTTGCCTTCATAAGTTGGATTATAACTTCTTATATGAATTTTCTCTGGCCAAACAAACTCAGCCCTACCCTGTGTTACATCCTTAGGAAGATCAACAAGAACAGGACCAGGTCTTCCTGTGGTTGCAATATAAAAAGCTTCTCTGACCTGTTTTGCTAAATCTTTAACATCTTTTACGAGAATATTGTATTTTGTGCACGGTCTTGTAATTCCTACTATATCTGCTTCCTGAAAGGCATCATTTCCAATTAAAAATGTTGGGACTTGACCTGTGAAAATGACAAGAGGCACAGAGTCCATATAAGCAGTAGCTATACCAGTTACAGTATTTGTTGCTCCAGGTCCGCTTGTAACAAGTACAACACCTGGTTTTCCACTTACTCTTGCATATCCATCAGCAGCATGAGTGGCACCCTGTTCATGTCTTGTAAGAATCAGCTTTATGTCTGGATCATCGTAAAGAAGGTCAAATATATCAAGAATTACTCCCCCAGGGTAACCAAATATATGTTTTACCCCTTCCCTTTTTAAACATTCAATCAAAATTTCAGCACCTTTCATTTTTGCCATAGCTATATCCCCTATTTTATAAGCTTTAAAAAATAAAATAACATAAATTTTTCTATTTAATCAAATTATTAAGTCTTTTTATACTCTTTAAAACATGTTCAGGATTATGTGCTTCGATTGTGTATATGCATTCTTTCTTTTTTAATAATTGAAAAAATTTTTCAAAATCAAAACAACCACTTCCAATTGAAAGATGTTCATCAAAATTTTTATTATTGTCATGTAAATGTAATTCAATTATGTAATCATTTAATGAAAAAAGCCATTCTTCTATGCTCTTTTTTGAAAAAAGATTAAAATGTCCTGTGTCGAAACATACTCCAAAATAGGGAGATGAAAAGTATTTCATAAGCATTCTGAGATTTTCAGGGTCTTCTTCAAAAATATTTTCTATTGCAACTTTAATATGCAATTGTTCTGCTCTTGATAAAATTCTCTCCCATGTTTTAATACTCGCATCAAGCCATACTTCTACTTTAAAAGCATACTTCCATTTTTCATAGCCTGAATGAAAAACTATTGATATCGGATTTAGCAATTCAGCAATATCAAAAACCTGATTAAATCTCTCTAAAGTGACCTCTCTAACCTTTGAATCAACTGCACCAGGAGATAAATCCATAAAAGGTGCGTGAAAAGATAAAGAAGGTTCATAATATAGAGCCTTCTTAAGCTTTTCTATGTCTTCAGTTGTTATTTGATCAAGAACAGTAGCACTGAAGTATATTTCAAGATTAAATTTTTCTTTTTGAATTATATCAATATAATCGTAAATTTTGTTATATGGTACATGAATATGAGGTTTTATCATCTATTATGATTTTCCTTCTGTTTTATTTGAAACTTTGTTTGAATTGGAGTTTCCATTTCCTGAATTATTTTTTCTTGCATAATCAGTCACATACCAGCCACTTCCTTTTAAGATAAAGGAAGACTGTGAGATAAGTTTTTTAAGCTCTCCACCACATTCAGGACAATTTTTTAAAGGCTCTTCACTGAATTTTTGAATAAATTCATAGATTTTGTGGCATTCCATACATTCATACTCATAAATTGGCATCTGAACCTGCACCTCCTTTATAAAGTACTGACAAATTTTATTTTAAAACATCCTTATATATTTTTGGTATAATAATTAAAAAATTTTAAGGAGGCTTCAGACATGAAAGTTCTTGTCACAGGTGGAGCCGGTTTTATAGGAAGTGATTTTGTAAGATTAGCTGCAAGAAAGGGCTGGAAAGTCACAGTTGTTGATAAATTAACTTATGCAGGTGATTTGGAAAGACTCAAACCAATACAGGATAGATTAGATTTTTACAATGTAGATATCCTTGACAAGGATGAATTAAGAAAAATATTTGAAAAACAGCTACCAGAAGTTATTTTACATTTTGCAGCTGAAACAAATATTGATAGGTCTGTCATAGAACCAAGTATTTTCATGGAAACAAACATAATAGGTACTATATACCTGATAGAACTTGCTAAAGAATTCGGAGTAGAAAAATTTATAAATATTACATCCTATGAAGAATACGGAGAAATTAAAGAAGGAGAAAGAGATGAAGACTGCCCCCTGAATCCTCGTTCACCTTATGCTGTAAGTAAAGCATCAGCGGATATGTTGGGACAGGTTTACTGGAGAGCATTGCAATTTCCTGTTATTACATTGAGACTTTGCAGTATCTATGGTCCATGGCAAAATCCAGAAAGACTGATTCCTATGACAATTTTAAAAGCATTAAGAAATGAACCAATCCCCGTATATGGAACAGGGGATATAATTCGCGAATGGCTATATCTATGTGACTGTATTCAAGCAATTTTTGCAGTTTTAGAAAAAGGTAAACCGGGAGATGTTTACAATATAGGAAGTGGGGAAAGATTTCAAGTAATAGACATTATAAAGCAAATACTAAAAATTCTTGATAAACCAGAAACTCTCATAAAATTTGTACCTGACCGTCCTGGACACGAAAAAAGATTTGCGATTTGTACTGAAAAAATAAAAAATAAAACAGGTTGGGCACCTAAAACAAAGTTTGAATCAGGGTTAAAATCTACTATAGAATGGAATTTGAACAATAGAAATTGGTTGTTTAAAAAACTCTTTTATTATGAAAATTTATGGAGCAAACTTTACGGAGAGGATTAAATATTTTTATTGGCACATCAGGATGGCAATATGGACATTGGAAAGGAATTTTTTATCCTGAAGAATTAAAATATTCTGAATGGCTATCTTATTACTGTAAATATTTTTCAACAGTTGAGGTCAATGTAACTTTTTACAGAGATGTAAGAGTTTCAACTTTTGAAAAATGGTATCAACTAACACCAGAGAATTTTCAATTTTCAGTAAAACTATCAAGACAAATAACCCATTTTAACAAACTTAAAGTTAATAAGGATTTAATTGAAAGCTTTATTCAGAAGTACTCAACATTCAAATATAAATTAGGCATTATATTAATTCAGCTTCCACCTGGATTAAAGTTCGATGTAAATTTGATTACTGATTTTATCAATATGTTAGATAAAAAATATAAATACACAATTGAAGTTAGAAATAAAACATTTATTAATGATAATTTTTTTGAAATTCTGAAACAAAACAACATTGCTTTCTGTATAGCAGATTCTGCTGGAAGATTCCCTTACTATGAGACAATTACAGCAAACTTTATTTATGTGAGATTACACGGCTCTCAAAAACTTTATGCTTCAGAGTATTCAGATGAGGAACTTATTGAATGGGCTAATAAAATCAAAGTCTGGGATAAAGATACTTACATTTACTTTGATAACGACTATATGGGATATGCTGTTAAAAATGCCTTAAAAATTAAAAAATTACTTGAAGTATAATATCTTAACAAATTGAAAAAATTAAAAATTTATTTTTTCAAGTGCATGATTATTTATCAACCTTTGGTCAATAGAGATTTTATCAAGAGTTTTTCTTCTACAGAAGATGTAGATCCTGCCTCAACTACTCCTAATACTTTATATAAAATTAAATATAAAATTAGTAAGGGATTTTGGAATGAGTTGTCCCTTTGAGTACTTTTCAACAAACTTGAATGCTGTATTGTTAATAAAAATTTTTTCAATTTTAATTTGACTATTTAATGCTCTACTGTTAAAATTTATTTAAAAATTAGGAGTTTATCATGTCTTTCCCTAATGTAAGACAAAGTATTGGTTTGATTACCATTCCAGAAATGTTTGAAAGATCATGTACTTTGTATAAAGAGCAAATTGCCATAATGACAAAAGAGGGAGATGAATGGATAAGTCTACCTTATAAGTTTTTATATGAAAAAGTTACTTTGCTTGCAAAATATTTAAAAGATGAAATTGGACTCAAAAAGGGTAATAAAGTAGCTATTATTGGACAAAATTCACCTTATTGGGTAATATCTTATTTTGCTTGTCATTGGCTTGGACTAATTGTTATACCTGTAGATACAAGATTGAAAACACCTGAAATTAAATTTATTCTAAAAGATTCTGAATCAGTTGTCATTATCGCACAAGATACTTTTCTTGAAGAACTGCTCAAAATTCAAAGAGAACTCCCAACATTAAAGCACATAATATCTAAACAGCCGAATAAATTGAATATCACCTCTTTACAAGATATTTTTCAAAAAGTAAAAACTGGAATTCCTATGGAAAAGGTATTTTTAGAAGACTATGCGGTTATTTTATACACATCAGGAACAACAGGGATATCAAAGGGAGTACTGCTCTCTCACAAGAATATAATTTCAGATGTTGATGCTGTTTATCAAACGATAGAATACGGACCTAATGATAGATTTTTCTCAGTATTACCTCTCCATCATGTTTATGAACAAACCTGTGGACTTATTTGTCCAATAGCTGGAGGAGCCACCATAGCCTATGCAAGTTCATTAAAATCTAAAGTATTGATCGAAGAAATGCGTTATGTAAAACCAACAGTAATGTTAACAGTTCCTTTATTACTTGAAAAAATAGTAGAGGGAATAATAAGAAAAGTTAAAGAATCTGGAATATTAAAAAAGCTCATATTTAATTCATTAAGAATAACTGCAAGAAATCTTGATAAACTCTTTAAAGGCAAAATATCAAAAACATTATTCAGAAATGTCAGAGCCCAATTAGGGATGGAAAATCTTAGATACCTAATTTCAGGTGGTGCAGCCCTTCCAAGATGGGTTTCTTTTGCATTAGAAGAAATGGGTTTTCCCATACTTCAGGGTTATGGATTATCAGAAACATCACCTGTTATTACGCTAAATCCTCCATTTTGTCCTCGAAATGAAAGCGTTGGTTTGCCTCTGCCCTATGTAGAAATAAAAATACATGAACCAGATAATAACGGAATCGGTGAAATTGCTATTAAAGGACCTATGGTAATGGTTGGTTACTATCAGAATGAGGAAGCTACTAAAGAAGTATTTACTGAAGATGGATGGTTTTTAACAGGAGATATGGGGTATATGGATAAAGATGGATACCTTTACATAACAGGAAGAAAAAAAAGTGTGATAATAACATCTGGCGGAAAAAATATCTATCCTGAGGAGGTAGAAATAGCATTGTTAAGATCTCCCTATATCTCTGAAGTTTTGGTGATTGGGGTGTGGGATTCTGATAAAAATAAAGAGGATGTTCATGCAATCGTGTATCCAAATTTTGAAAATGTAAATCAGTATTTTGAAAAAAGGGGTATTAAAAATCCAAACACTAATGATTTGCATGAGCTCATACATAGAGAGATTGTCACATACAGTAGTGACTTAGCTAACTATAAAAGAGTACGAAAGTTTACCATTAGAGAAGAAGAATTTCCTAAAACAACTTCAATGAAAATAAAAAGATATCTCTTTCAACAACAAAAAATTAAATAGAATTTGGTTTTTTTAATTTGGAGTTATTTAACCCATGACTTTTGGAATTATTAAAAATAGTCTAAGATTGGCTATCTTAATCATGGGGTTTAGCGGACTAATTGCCCAAATGCTACTTTTACGGGAATTGTTAATAGTTTTTTCAGGCAATGAACTTTCTATTGGAATTATTTTTGCAAATTGGGTTATTCTTGAGGCTTTTGGCTGTTTCTTTTTTGGTAAAAGGGCTGAAAAAAGTAAAAATAAATTTGAAACATTTATTGCACTTAATATTATATTTTCTATATTTCTGATCTTAGCAATTTTTTTCACACGTATCCTAAAGGAACTTCTTGGTTTTTCAATAGGTGAAAATATAGGATTTTTACAGATGCTTTATTCATCTTTTATCATACTTTTACCAACAAGTATTTCTCATGGGGCATTATTTCCTCTTTCCTGTAAACTTTATTCTGATTTTTCCCATGATAAAGCATCATCCATTGGAAAGGTCTACATCTATGAGACAATAGGAACAATTTTGGGTGGTATTGTCTGGACATATTTTTTTATTACCTATTTTCACTCATTCCAAATAGCTTTTTTTCTTGTCATTTTAATCCTGCTTATAAACATCATTTTAATTATCATTTTTTGGAGAGAATTCAGATTAAAGAAAATTACTACGGTCATTACCTTAACTATTTTAATTGTTTCATTATATCTTACCATTTCAGCAGAAAGGATTCATCAATTTTCTATATCAGCTCAATGGAAAGGTTTAAATGTAGTTCATTATCAAAACTCTCTTTATGGAAATATCTCTGTTGTGGAGAATGAAGGACAATACATCTTCTTTTCAGATGGTATTCCTGAGCTAATTACCCCAATACCTGACATAGGATTTGTTGAAAAATTCGTCCATATTCCCCTTTTTACTCATCCTCAACCTCAGAAATTATTTATCTTAAGTGGTGGAGCTGGTGGTGTAATTAACGAGATATTGAAACATCCATCAGTAAAAGAAATTGATTATGCAGAATTAGACCCACTGTTTCTTGAAATTATAAAAAAGTTTCCCACTCCTTTAACAGAATATGAATT
Organism: Thermodesulfovibrio sp. 1176; assembly: GCF_029946585.1. Taxonomy (NCBI): domain Bacteria; kingdom Pseudomonadati; phylum Nitrospirota; class Thermodesulfovibrionia; order Thermodesulfovibrionales; family Thermodesulfovibrionaceae; genus Thermodesulfovibrio; species Thermodesulfovibrio sp. 1176. Next base: position 156,304 of record NZ_JARZRZ010000004.1, read on the forward strand.
AAATCATAAAAATGTAAAGGTTAAGTATATTGATGGACGTCTTTTTCTTAAAATGACTGAAAATAGATACGACATAATTCTCGTAGGAGTATTCAATCCATCGGATCTACAGACAAACAGACTTTTTACAAAAGAATTTTTTGCTTTAGCTAAAAAGAGATTAAATAATAGTGGTATACTTGTTATAGGATTACCCGGTTCACTAAGATATTTTAATGATGAATTAAAAAATCTAAACAGTTGTATTTTTAATACCCTTAAAAGTGAATTTTCTTATATAAGAGTTTTTCCTGCAGAAGGAACAAATCTTTTCTTGGCTTCAGATTCAGATGAAATTATCCATTTTGACAGCTCAAAACTGTTAATCAGACTTAATGAGCGAGGCATTCATGTAAATATTCCCATTGCAAGGCATATTGAAGAAGTGCTACATCCTGGATGGAAAGAATGGTTTACTATGTTTTTTGAGGGTGGCACTGAAAAAATCAATTCTGATTTTACACCAATAGGAGTTTTTTACAGTGTGTCTCATTGGAATTCAGTTTTCAATCCTGAAATTGCTAAGGTTTTCCAACTATTAGAGAAAATGAATTTGCAAATGTTCATAGTTTTATTTTTTATTCTTATTTTATTATTTTTCCTACTACCAATCAAAAAGACAAAGCTTTATAGATTAGGTATACCCTTATGTATAATGACAACCGGTTTTGCAGGAATGATTTTTGACCTTATGTTGATATTTGCATTCCAGTCAATCTATGGATATGTCTTTTCCTGGATAGGACTTCTTGTAACCTTTTTTATGGTGGGAGTATCCTTTGGAGCCTTTTTTACAAATTCCCTTTTGTCACGAATAAAAAATTTATTAAGTGTTTTTATTAAAATTGATTTAACAATAATCTTTTTTTCTCTTTTAATGCCTGTTTTATTTATTATGCTACATCCTCACATAGATAGCTCTGTTGAATTTATTTTTTTGAAAATACTTTTCCTGATTCTTTCGTTCATAAGTGGTAGTTTAGTAGGTGCTCAATTTCCAATTGCAAATATGATATATTTAGAAAAGAGCCCAAGTTTGTCAGAAACTGCAGGAATTCTTTATAGCTCTGACCTTATAGGTGGATGGATTAGCGGAGTTTTAGGTGGTATAGTTCTCCTACCTGTTCTCGGACTTCTTAATACTGCAATAGTTGTTGTTTTACTTAAACTTTTAAGTTTAATTATAATAGTATATCCAACCATTGCCATTAATGTGTCAGAAAGAAGGTAAAAAAATGGAAAAAAATTGCGGTGATAAAATTAGCCGAAGAAATTTCCTTAAAAAAATCAGTTGTATTGGACTTCAAATGCTTTTTTTACCAATCTTTGGCAGACACGGCTATGGTAAAAGTATAAATTCAGGTTTTACTCCAGCATACTTAAAGCTTCACAGATCAGGTGAGTTGAAAGAAAGGGCAGAAAAACTATGGAAGATTATGGAAAAATGTCAACTCTGCCCAAGAAAATGTGGAGTAAATCGTTTGAAAGGAATGAAAGGGGTTTGTCGTGCTCCAGGAAGTAAACTTGTTATCTCAGCATTTCATCCTCATTTTGGAGAGGAAAGACCCCTTGTTGGAAAAAGAGGTTCAGGAACTATATTTTTTACCCATTGCAATTTAAGATGTGTATTCTGTCAGAATTGGGAAATAAGCCATATTGGAAGAGGTACAGAGAGAAGTATTAATGATTTAGCAGATATGATGCTTTTCTTACAAAAAATTGGTTGCCACAACATAAATCTTGTTACACCAACTCACTATTCTCCCCATATTCTCAAAGCCCTTGATGTAGCAGTTGAAAAAGGACTTACTCTTCCTCTTGTATACAATACTTCAGGGTGGGAACGACTTGAGATACTTAAAGTTCTTGATGGAATTGTTGATATTTATTTACCTGATATCAAATATTGGGAAAGTAGCATGTCTTCAAAATACTCATCAGGAGCAGAAACTTATCCTGAGATTACAAAGGAAGCAGTCTTGGAAATGCATCGTCAAGTTGGAACAGCAAAACCTGCAAAAGATGGAATTATATATAGAGGATTAATCATCAGACATCTTGTTATGCCAAATAATGTCGCTGGATCAGAAAAAATAATGGAATGGATTGCAAAGGTTCTACCAAAAGATACTTATGTAAATATAATGGCACAGTATACCCCGCTTTATAAAGCTTTTGATTATCCAGAGATATCAAGAAGAATAACCAAAGAAGAGTATGTAAAAGTTGTAAATAAAGCCAAAGAATTAGGTCTTTCAAATCTTGATATTCAGGGCTATTGGTGGTTAAGATAAAAATATAATTAGGACTTGATAAGTTTTTGATTCTTTATCTTCTTTATACTGCGAAGCTTTTCTTATTTTTTAAATCCGACTTTATAATTTTTTAAATGTAAGTCATTGTAAAATAAGGGAAATAGTATTCATTTTCGCCAATACATCACTGATTTGTATTGCCCTTTTTCTTTAAAAGATATTCTATCACTGTGTGAAAGAATTGAAATAACGCACAAAGATGCCTCACTAAATATATTCCCTCCATAAGAAACACTTTCTTCGCATTCAATATCATCTATGTGGATTAATCCTTCTATAGACTTAGCTGTATAGGCAAGCTTTAACCTCTGTGCCTCTTCCCATGTAACACCTCCAAAGGACTTTATGGTCCTCTGTTTTACTTTTCCCTTTTCTCTGTAACTTTTAACAATATCAGCAGTGTAATAGGTCTTACCTTTTACAGTCTTTTTAGAGATTTTGAATGTTCCTTTTTATACGCCAATACTTATAACATAGAATAAATAATTTTGTGAAGGAAGAAATGACTTATATCAAAAAATATTCGCCATTACACAGAAAATAAAAAATTAATTATTTCAATAAGTGAGAGGCAAAAGTTTAGAAAGATGGGTTTAGAAATAAAAAATCACATCAAATAAAATCAAGGGTTTACGAGTGCAATTTGGCAAATTTTAAGCCTAAGTTGATAAACTCGGGAAAAGTAATATATGGCTGGCATGATAACGAACTTGGAAGTTATACAAAAATGTTTGGAGATTTAACAGTTAAGATATCCCAAGATATTTATTAAGGTTATTTGATTATATTGCTTTCTATGATATCAATTGAGAGAGGTTTTGAAAGAAGAAAACCCTGAACCAAGTCACAACCAAGGAATTTTAAGATATTAAGTTGTTCTTCTTTTTCAACTCCTTCAGCAAGGGTGAGTTTGTCAAGTCTTTTTGCAAGCTCTATTATTGTTTGAACAACAGCAAAGGATTTTTTATCTTTTAATATGTCTCTTATGAAAGCAATATCAATCTTTATAATATCTATTGGTAGATCCTTAAGATAAACAAGAGAAGAAAAACCTGTGCCAAAATCATCCATTGCAATTTTGGGGGGATTTTTCATTTTTTTAATCATTGAAATTAAATCCATTACATGATCCGGATTTTCAATAAATACTCTTTCTGTAATCTCAATTGTGACTTTATCCCTTATTTCTTCTGGAATGCGAGATATTTTTTGAATAAAATTTGCATCATTAAAAGTTTTTCCTGAAATATTTATTGAAATATTAATCCTCCATTTCCTTATTTTTTCAATTGTTTCTTTGATTAAGAAATCTTCAAATTTATTTAAATATTGGCTATTTTCTATGTAGTTAATAAAAGAATTCGGATAATAAATTTTGTCTTTATCAATTATTCTAACTAAAGCTTCAAAACCTGCTACTTTCAAAGTATCAGTATGGTAGTAAGGTTGATAGTGAAATACAAAAAGATTTTCATCAAGGGCTTTTCTAACCAGATTGATTATTTCCCATTGGCTTTCTACATCTTTTTCAATTGCTGGGTCATAAAATTTAATTACTCCTTCACCTTCATTCTTTGCCTCTGTAAGAGTTATGTCAGCTTTTTCATATAAAGACTTAAATGTTGTTCCATCTTTTGGAAATAAAGCTATGCCTGCATTAATGTTGGTACTTACTGTTTTGTTTTCTATTTCAAATTTAAAATCATTAAGTTCTAAAATTTTTTGATAAACACTATAGCTCTCAATTGAACTATCAATCATAACATATACTCCAAAGGTGTCAGCACTTATTCTGGCAACGGCATCTGTACCTTTAAAGTTTTCACTTAAATTTTTAGCAAAGGATTGCAGGAATCTGTCGCCCCCTGAAAATCCTAAAATTTTATTTATCCCTGTCATATTACATAAATCTATTAATAGGAATACTCCTATAAGTCCCTTTGCCTGGGTTTCTCTCAATTTAACGGAGACATCGGCAGAAAATCCATTTAAATTTAAAAGTCCTGTTAGGGCATCATAGTTTTGTAATTTATTTATTCTTTCGGAAAGCACTAATTTTTCTGTAATATCCTTTGCTACAGCAACAAATCTTAAGATATTTCCAGGAAGTCTGATAGGTATAATTTTTAAGTCAACATGAAAAATCTCTCCGCTCTTTTTTCTGTTTGGTGTTATGGCATTGAATATTTTGTCTGAAAGAATGGTATCCCACATTTCTTTATAAAATTCTGGTGGATTAAGTCCTGATTTAAATATTCTTGGATTCTGACCAATCAACTCTTCTTTTTTGTATCCGCTTATTTTTTCTACAGATTCATTTACATAAGTAATATTACCTTTTTCATCGGTAACTAAAATCCATGTATCAGAGTTTTTAATTGCCTCTGAAATGATAGTGTTATGCCTTATCCTTTCAACTCTTTCAAGGGCAAAAGAGAGGTCTCTTTGAATTTCTTGTAGTATATCAGCAATCGATTCTGTGAAATAATTTGGAAACTCTGAATAGATACTTATCGAAGACACAATTTTTTTATTTTTAAAAAGAGGAATTACACAAGATGACAAAACTCCTCTTTTTAAAAGTTCTAATCTTATGGGATTTTTATCGGTATCTTTTCTTAAATCGGAATTAATTAATATCTTTTTTTCTTGTAATAATTTATCGCATTTATGTTCTAATTCACTAAGGAATTTTATGAATTCATTATCACCATAGTGAAATTTAGGAATTCTCTTTCCATATTCATCAATTAATCCAATCCATACAAATTTAAATTTAAGATTTTCAACTAAAGCTTTACATATTCCGCTATATATTTCCTCTTCAGTTAATGACATTGTTATGATTTTATTAATTTCTTTTAAAATTTCTTTTACACTTTCAGCGTGCTTTTGTTGGGTTATGTCATAAAAGATAACGCAGCCTGAATATCTACCTTTAAAAAGTATAGTTGATGTGAAACATTTAACATGTATTATCTCTCCACCTTTTTTTACAAAACGAATATCATAGATTGAAGAAAAATTTTTTCCTGATAGTCTTCTTTTTAAATTTTCAATTACTTTTTCTTTATCCTCCTTATAAACTAAATCTATACTATTCATTTCAAGGATTTCCTCTTCTTCATAGCCGAGAAGATTTAAAGCATATTCATTTATAAATACTATTTTCTCTTGATAAATAAACATACCAATAGTTGATGATTTCATCAGAGCCTTAGTGATATCATGATAAGCCCATTCTTCAAGTAAGATTTCTAACTGTTCGTAAAGACTTTTAATATATTGAATTTCCTCTTCTGATGCTTTATCAATATCCTCAATATTAAGCAATTTTTCCTTATATTCCCTCAATGATGGATGAATAAAGATAAAGTGAGGGCAAGGGAAACAGAAATCCTCTGAAAATTTTATATTTTTTTCATCTTCCAGTTCTCTTAGATTTGATGTATATATAAACCCAAAATCTGCAATTCCCTTTTTAACAAGGTCTATTATCTCCTCATAATTTTTAGCAAAAATAAGATGAAAATTTTTGTATTTTTTTTTATAAAGTAAAAGAGGAATAAGAAAGTATTTACTGTTGATTAAAGCTATATTTATTAGCTCCTTTTTTGAAGAATAAGACAATGAAGTAATGCTACACAAAGAATTTATATCATTTTTAAGTTTACCAAGGAGTATATAACCTTTTTCCCAAAGTTTCAAGGAAGTATCAGGATTTGCATAAACAATATGATAATCAAACTCAGTAATTTTTTCCTCTTCTACAAAGTCTTTAAATAAAACAATGTTAACCTCTTTTTTAAGGATTGAAGATATAAAAGAGACAATATTCTCCCATTGTTTAATATCTCTTTCACTGCAGTGAGGGCAAAAGGCAAAGGTTAATACATTATTCTGCATAAGTTTAAAATTTAGTTATCTTTGCAATTTCATCATTAACTTTTACAACTGTAGAGAAAACCTTATATGTTTCATTGAGCATGGAGGCGGTGTTTGTAATTCTCTTAGAAACATCAGTTAATACCTGACTTTGTTCTTCTATTGCTGTTGAAAGAGTATTTACCGCATCACCAACTGTATCTGACATGGTTTTGTTTTTTTCAAAGGATATTCTTATTGTTTTCATTTCTTCTTCAATTTCAGAAAAAAGCTCTTTAATTTTTTCTACTTCCTTTACTGCTATAATTACTCTTTCACTTAGATTACCAAGAATTTTCCCAATATCTTTTGTTAAGACATCAGTTTTTTGCGCAAGCTTTCTTATTTCATCTGCCACAACAGCAAAGCCTCTACCAGCCTCTCCTACCCTTGCTGCTTCAATAGATGCATTCAAGGCAAGAAGATTTGTCTGGTCAGCAACATCAGAAATAGCAGTAACAATATTTCCAATGTTTTTTGTTGCATCCCCAAGATCTTTTATATTTGTTACAACCTCTATTATTTTTTCATTATGAGATTCAATCTCTTTAACTTTTTTTTCAAGTTCCTCATCCATTGTCTCATTTTGTTTAACAAGTGCTTGAACTTCATTGTTTATAGAAACTACACTTTTTGACATATCCCTAATAGTGGTGTCAATTTCTTCCATGGCAGTTGCTATTGAGGAAACTTCATCTTTAATTCTTGAAAAATTTGAATCAATTAAACCCATTGTATTTGAAATTGTGGAACCTACAATGTTTGACTTTATTATTCCTGATGAAAGAGTTTTGATAAGTGAAAGATTGGTATCTACATCTTTTTTTGTAAGATTTGTATTTTTCTTTTTTCTAAAAAACATTTTATTCCTCCCTATTTGTAGAACTCATCAGCTATATCAACACCACATCTTAGGTTACCAAGCCAGTTAAAAAATCTCTGAATATGTTCTTTTTTATGAATCATTGCACCATGTTGGGGAGCTATTCTTTCAATATCAAGCCTTTTGATTTTTTCAAGATATTTCTTCACTATACTATTTGAAGCAAGATATCTTCTGTGAAATCCCTCCATAAGCCTTATATGACTATCAAAATCCTCAACATAGGGATACCTCTGTCCCTTTGGAAAAATTGCTGCTCCTAAGTCACCTGTAAAAAGAGTCTTTGAACGAGGGTCATAAACATGAAAATTAGCAACAGAATGTAGAAAATGAGCTGGTATTATCTCAAGATAGTCTCCTGATGGAAGTTGAATTCTTCCACCTCCTTCTTCCAAAGGAACAATTCTTGTCATATCAAAAATTCCGTAATGAGGTAAAAATCTTACCCACCATTTTGATATATAAACCTTCGCAGGTGTTACACTGAGCCACAGTGCTACACCTGAGGATACATCTGGGTCTTGATGTGAGAAAAATAGATGTTGAATTCTTTCAAGGTCAACATATCTTGAAACATTTGCAACAACTCTTGGAAAAACATGAACACCACCGGGGTCAAGAATAACGCCAACATTTTTATTTTCAATGAGATACTGGTTTACCTGAACAAACCCTTCTTCTTCATGCTCTTCCCAACCAAGCCATATAAATTTATGAGTTCCATCGTCATAAACAACATCTCCTCTTACAATGTCTACTTCTTTGTTTAATTTTGCCATATTACCTCCAATTTATAATTTTTCTAATATTAGAATTTTACAAAAAAATAAAAATAGCTTGAATTTTACTTCAAAAGCTGTTTATTCCTGAATGCTTTAAACATGTTTGAATGATGAAATGATTGTCTGTCCATTTTCAAAATATGGCATATTTCACATTTCATTTCTGCTCCAATTGGAAGAGGTGCTCCTTGATACTGCAATGGTTGAATATTATCCCTATTCTTATCAAATTCATTGAAAGCAGGATAAACTGCATGGGGTGAACTATGGCAGGCAATACAGGGAATCTTACCAGTATTGTCAAATCTCATTCTATATAGCATATTAAAATTTTCAGTCCATATATTGAAAGCTCTCATATTTTTTTCAGGCTTCTGAAATCCTCTGTGGCAGTTTAAACAGTCTGGTTCATTTATCCAGGGTTTCCTTGGATTTATTTGGTAAATGGGGGTTTCTGGATTAAGATTTTTTAAGAGAAGTTTTGCTGTTCGTGAATTTTCCTGTCCAAGCAATAGGGATACAGCATGTTCATCAAGTTTTCCATGACAGTGAGTACAGTTTATTCCAATTTTCACATGAATATCTCTGTTAAATCTTGTATTGCCCTTTGGATGGCTTGAATGACATAAAGCACAGGCTCTTTCATCTTTAAAGGGTATATAATTGGCATGAAATCCATGCATTGAAACTGAAAAGCTATTATGTCCCTTAATTCCCTTTGATTTTACTATGAAATCTTCATGACAGCTTTGACATAGCATAGGCTTATCTTTAATAGCTGATTCATAAAGTTTTGTCTTATGTTTTCTATCGTGAAGTTTGAGAATGTTTTTTGCTGTTTCGTCAGAAATACCAGATATGTCATTCCATCGCCATCCACCTTCATGACACATCCAACATCTCATCTCTGTTGCTACAGGAGCAACAACCCTTGTTTTCTGCAAAATCTTGCCAGTACTTTTATCCTTTGCAATCACCTCAAAAATCGGATAGGGATTGTAAACACCGTCATCTCTATATGGAAGAATCGGTAATCCCTCTGCCTTAAAAACTCCCCTCTCTTTGTCAAAATCAAAAGCACCCTTTAATCCTTTACCAGTAAGTCCCGTATCTTTTGAGACTTTTTTACCATAATTATATTCAACATAATTCCAAAATAGCGTGTGTTTTGAAGGATTTTCAAAACCCCTTTCAACAGTATAGGCAATTTCAATATTATCTGTAACAATTTCGGGTTTTTTCCCTCTCTTTATTAGTAATGCTTCAAGAGTATTGCCAGGAGGTAAATAGGCAAACCATTTGTCAGCATCACTTACACATTTCATTCCAAGAGTATTCCATACAAGAAGAACATATTGATTAGAAGATTTAAATTCAGGAATCTCAGAGGTTAATTTTGTAATTTTATCATCAATTGGAGGTATTGTAGCTTCTTTTCCATGTAATCCCTTAACAATAAATGTTGCAAGGGCTTCCATCTCCTTTTCTGTTCCTATAAACCTTGGCATGTAATCGCGAACCTTTCCCTGACCATAAAGCTGAGATAGTACACCAAGATAGGTAAATCCCTTAGTTTTTTCAACAATATCGTTTTTTACTCCTCTAATGCTATGACAGCTTAGACACTGAAGATTAAAAAGTTCCCGTCCAGCTTCAATTTTGTTTTCTTCAGTTACTTCTTTTATCTTTGACCATTTTGAATGTTTTAGAAAACCTTCTTTATTCAACATTTCTTCATCTTTAACTAAAACTGATGGAGAGTACATATATCCGTAAATAACATAGGGTTTTCTCGCATACTCTCTCATGTATTCAAATCCTCCAATCCATGAAAGCCCGATTAATAAAAGAACGAATACTAAGAATTGTTGAAATCTTCTTGACGTTTTAATTATGAAAAGAATTGTCAGAAGAAAAAGCAATACTGATGAAATCACAAAGACATTGACAGCATTAGCTGTTTGTTTATTCAACCAGAAATTGGTTATTCTTGCATTTTCTGGAATTGAGTAAAAATACCAGAATCCTGAAATCAAAATAAATGGTAAAGGCATGTAAAGCCACCTTGCACAGTATTTAAGAAGTTTTTTTCTGAAATCACTCTGAGGCATAAACACAGCTGTAACAAATCCGAAAAGACCTGCAAACATAAGGCAAATTCCTGTTCTAAAAACAAGACTTGGCAGATTTGTAGGATTGAAAAATCCATCCCAGAAGTTCTGAGTCTCAAGCCACTGTCCCGGAGTAAGCATGAAAGTAATAATTCCATTGATAACAAAAAGACTTAGCCAAGCTGAAAGAGCATATATAAAAGCAACTCTAAGTCTAAATTTATCTGAAAGTCCATCAAATTTATAGTGATATATCAAAAGAGCGATAATTTCAACAATGAAAAAGACCCATTCTATTGCCCAAGCAAACACAAAGGTGTGAATCAGAATTGAAGTTGCCCAAGGACTTGAAAGAGCAATGGTAAACCATATTCCAACTCCTGTTACAGCACCAAAAACCATTGTAAGAAGCAAGAAAAACCATATGTGTTTACGAACATAAAGCTGTAGTTCCTGATTGTTTTCTCTTACACTTTTTAAATCAGTAAGCCATAAAAATATTCCACCACCCACTGCAAAGTGAGATACAAATACATGTAGCACAGCAATTATGGCAATTAAAGTTCCAGAATTAAGATAGTAAAGTTCCCAAACTGGATAATTCATCTTTTAACTCCCTTAGGAAAGGCGATCTTAAGCATATAAAAAATTACAGCTATACCCAAAATTAAAATAATAAGAAAGATAGCAAAGACATCCCATTGAGGAACAATATTTAATTGTGAGAGGCTAAAATGTTCTCCCAGTTGAAAAATTCTTAGGTGATATCGGTTTATCACCATAGCAATGAGAGTTATAGAAAGAAAAAGAACTGTTAAGCCTAATTTCCCCTTTAAACCTGCCAATATAGATAGAAATGCAAAAACTACTCCTATTATAAATATTATGGTAGCCAAAATATCAGCACCCATAAAATTAAGCATGATTTTCTTGGGAAGACTTAAAAGAAATAAAACACCAACAATGGCTTGAACCATTGTAGAATAGCTAAAAATTTTTAATCCCTCTTTAATCTTTATATTTCGTAAATTTTGATTTAAGTCTTTTTTGAATTTGTAATGGAGGCTATAAAACAATCCACCAATTGCCAAAGAAGCAACAAGAAAATGTAGATATCTTGGATATATGCTTATTTCATCCCAAAGTAAAATTGTTCCACTTCTGTTTTCAAAATATCTACTCCATTTTATTGGACTCTCCATTAATGAAAGATTATTAACCAGAATAAAGGAGATGTAAAGCATAATAAAAACAACAGCAAAAATTGTAAATTTTGCTAATTGAGAGGATTCAAATTTTTTGTAATGAATATAGGATGAATAATATCCAGCTATGAGCAAAGGAATAATTAAAATCCAGTATGTTCCAAGAAGCACTGAACTTGTATAAAAAAGATGCCCGAAAACAACCTGAAGAAACAAAAGAGCAGGTATAGCCATATTAATTGCAAGGGCAAAAAGGACAGGTATTTGTTTTGAAAAAGGTTTATAAATATCTAAGTCTTGGGAAGAGATAGAGAGTAATCTCATCCTCTTATAGATTATTATTAAACTTAATCCCAAAATAGAATTTATAAGCACAATATGAATTAGAAAAAATAATTGCTCAAGTAAAATTAAAATTTGTGGCGGTGCTGGAAGACTTTCAGTGTATGGAATTAGATCTTTTAAATCCATTTTGCCAAATTATATCAAATATCTTAATGTGAATCAACTGTAGATAAGGGTATTTTTAAATTTTTGTTAATATTTTGTAAGATGTCACAATATTTACAATATTTTCGCTTTTAATTTCATCTAATAGAAAATATTTTGCATCAAGCATTCTGCAATTTTAGATGTAATGTCAAACTTCATGAACTCGCAGGGATTATACTCCCTATGTTGAAACTTTAAGAAATATAACCCTGACAGAATTTAGCATAGATGGCAAAGAATACTATTTAAAGAACAGGATTGATAAAATAGGAAAAGCCCTATTTAAAACATTGAAAGTATCCGAACCAGCCCATATAACAGTCAAGGAAGAATTCGCAATATAAAAAAATAAATAATAAGTGAAGATTTGGGAATCTCTTTTAACTGAATTTTTAGAAATATATAATAAATTCAAATCAAAAAGACAATCCTCCTCAATAAAAATTTACAATACAGGACAAATTATGCTTTGTCCGTCAATATCTGCTTTCTTTACCTCAATATCATAAACCCTTTTAATCAAATCTTCAGTGATTATCTCCTTAGGCAGTCCTTCTGCTACTTTACTTCCTGAATTAATAACTACTACCTTATCTGAAAAAAGGCTTGCAAGATTAGGGTCATGAAGGGTCATTACAACTGTAATTCCGCGAATTAATGCAATTTCTTTAATTTTTTTGAGAATATTTATCTGATTTCTAAAATCAAGATGACTTATAGGCTCATCAAGAAGCATAACAGGAGATTCTTGGACTATTGCCCTTGCAATTAAAGTAAGCTGTCGTTCACCACCACTTATTTTAGTGTAAGGGATATTTTTTAAATGTTCAATTCCAACTGTTTTTAATGCAGTTTCTGCTTTTTCATAGTCCTTTTTACTCGGAGATGAGAAAACTCTTATATAGCTTGCCCTTCCCATAAGCACAACATCAAAAACAGAGTAGGGAAAAGGTGGCTCATGCTCCTGCGGGACAACTGAAAAAAGCCTTGCTCTTTTTTTAAAGGAGAGTTTATCAATTGAAACTCTATCAACTTTAATCTCTCCTTTATAATACTTCCAGAGTCCTGTAATACATTTAAAGAGAGTTGTTTTGCCAGAACCATTTGGTCCAAGAATTGTAGTAATAGAACCCTTTTCTGCATTAAAACTTATTCCTTTTAAAACATCCGTAGTCTGGTTTTTATGTCTAAAATAAACTTCTTTAAGATTAAGCATTATTTACCCCATGCCTCTTTACCACTACGTTTCATTAAATAAATAAAAAATGGTGCACCTGTAAGAGCTGTAATAATTCCAACAGGGATATCAAAACTTGTAAGGGTGCGCGATATTGTATCTGCTGCAATCATAAAGGATGCCCCAGCAGCAAAACTAAGGGGCACAAGAGTTTTATGGTCAGGACCTGTAAGCATTCTTACAAGATGAGGCACCATGAGGCCTACCCATCCAATAATTCCGCAAAGAGAGGTCGCTACTGCCACAGCCAGTGTGGAAAATCCAATGAAAAGAACTCTCTCTCTTAATACATTAACTCCCAACGCTTTAGCTTCCTCTTCTCCCATGCTCATTACATTTAATCTCCAACGCATAAGAAAAATAGGTAAAATCCCGAGTATAACACCAACAAAGGAGACTTTTACTGCCTTCCAGTCAGCAAGGGAAAAACTTCCTATAAGCCAATAAACAATACTTTGAAGTTTATGGGGGTCAACCAGAAACTTAACAATTGAAACCAATGCTGTAAAAAAGGCTGAGACAATAACTCCTGAAAGAATAAGTGGAAGACGGCTCACCTCACCCTGAGTTCTTGCAACTGTATAGGCAATAACTACCGCAGAGACAGCAAAAACAAATGCCATAAATTGAATAGGAATATTACTTAAAAAACCAATTGTTATTGCACATCCAAAGGCTGCACCAGCTGAGATACCTAAAATAAAAGGGTCAACAAGAGGGTTTCGGAATATTCCCTGAAGTGTAACACCTGCACCAGAAAGGCAAGCTCCAACAATTCCAGCAAGTATAACTCTCGGAAGTCTTATATCTATGACTATTGCTTTTTCTGGAATATCACCAATTTCAAATATATGCAAAGTCTCGTTTAATAAAATTTTTAAAACCATCAAAGGTGTAACTTCATAAGCGCCAAGAAAAAGCGCAAACCATCCAACGAAAATTGGAGAAAGAAGAATCAAAATCGCTTTAATAGTTTTCATAAACTCTTATTTTAAAAAAATTGTATGCTACTTTGCTAATTTCGCCTCTTTAAAAATATTCATAATATGGTTTCATTTATAAACTTATAATTACTATTTAGTTTAAATCTTAAAAAATTTTTGTTGCTGATAATATAGATTAAAAAAATTATTTCACATAAAATGTAATTGTTGCCTCAAAAAAGTATTCATCATGTTCACCATATTTCTTTTCAGATAATACTTCTCTATCCATCATTCGAAAAGCCTTTATAAACCAGAAACCTTTTTTATCAATAGGAATTTTAAAATAAGGGTCTTTCCCTATTCCTTCTTTAATATATATCACTCCAGGATATTCAGAAAAATAACTATAAGCCCATTTTTCACCTTTAAATCCTTTGTATAGGGCAACTACTCCAACATTCCAATTAGTATTTTTGCCATTAGATAAAACTTTAATTGGTAAGTATTCTCCAACTTTAAGATTTGTAGGATCTTTAAGAGGAATTATTTCTATAAGTCCACCCACACTTTTATCATAATCACCTCTTTTTGTTTTCCCCACCCTTATAAAAGTTTTACTATATTGCCAACCAATAAAAGTTCTCTTAATCTGTGATTTATCTATCTCTATTTTGTCTTTGAATTGAATATATTTATTGTCATGCGTTCTAACCCAGTATATGTTTTCTGCCACAGAATAAATTATATAAATTCCTTCCTTATTTGCTTTAAATTTAGATAAGGCAGATTTTTGTTTATCTCTGTCAAAATTAAATTCTAATTTACTTACAATTCCATCAGGATCAAGTAAATAAAAGTCTGTAAGCCACCATTCACTGGGAGCTGCCTCAGATTCAAATCCATGTCCAACACAAAATTCAACTGGAACTAAATCGTTGATTTTGGCAAAAGGTTTTGAAGAAATCAACCATCTGTCATGAGCATTTGCTAAATTGCTAAAATTAGGGGATAAAAAAGTAAAAATTATCATTGTTATTAATAATTTATTGATTTTTTTCATATTTCTGTATCCTCCTTCTTCTTTTTTAAGTTATATTTAAATTAAAAATTTAAATTTATTCCTGCCATAATACTTCTGCCTGGCATAGGATAAATTGCATCTACGAATCCCACTTCAGCATATTTTTTATTTGTCAAATTTTTACCAGACAGGAATATCTCCATATTTTTACCAATTTGTTTTGTGTATTTAGCATCAATTATTAAATGATCACCTAAGGATTCCGTATTAGCTGAATCAATATATTTCTTATCTGTGTAATTTGATATTAGATCAATTTTTCCAAAACTAGATGATTCATATCCTATACTTATACCTAAAATATTAGAAGGTATAAGAGGAATTCTTTTATCCTTATAAGATATGCCTGCTAAGGTCGTATATTCCTTATATTTCGAATCCTGATATGTATAATTTATTGAACTGTAAAATCCATTTTGTAAGTCTATTGTAAAATTAAATTCAATTCCTTTAGATATTGTCTCACCAGCATTTTCAACTCTTCTAGGCCCTCCAACTCTAACTATTTTATCTTTAGTATCTATAATAAAAAGTGCTCCACTATAGTAAAACCATTTTGAGGGTTGTCCTCTCAGTCCTAATTCATAGCTGTTTATTTTTTCTGGCTTTAGATCTGGATTATTAGCGAATCCAGTAATTGCAGTAGTAGGGTTTCTGAAACCATGACTATAATTGGCAAAAATGTTAAAAGAATCAGATAGCAAATAAGAAATACCTATTTTAGGACTAAATGCAGAATGAGTTTTACTAAAATTTAGAGAAGGCTTTATTTTATCCCTAAAATCTGTATCAACACGGTCGTATCTTGCCCCAAAAGAGACAAACAAATTTTTCATTATTTCAAGATCTTCTTGAAAAAATAAAGCGAAAGTTTTATCTTTCCATGTTCGATCTTGATAGAGAGGTCCTATAATTCCTGTACTTCCATCAAATGAATATGCTTTTATTTTTTCATTATTTAAATAACGATATTCTGCACCTATTAGTAAAATTCCTTTTATATCCCCGATTTTATGACTTATTGTATAATTAAACTCAGGTACAATATTATAGTTTGCAAATTCAAAATAATCAGGATCAATTACCCATCCATCTTGATAGCCATACTTAATTTTAAATAATATTCTCGAATCAGAAAATATTTTTTCAAAATATGGAGCGATAATAAAGGTATATGAATCTGCCTTTCCCCATGGTTGAGTTGTTTGTCTAGGATTTTCTTGAAATTCTTTTTTTGTAAGTGTTCCAGGATATCCATTTTCGATTGGTGCATAGTTAAAATGCAATCCTATGTTAGTTTGAGGATTTAAATTATATTTCAATTTTAAGTTCAAAAGTTTATTATCTTCCCAGCTATTTTCTTGCCATCCGTGCGTTTTGAAATATCTCATTTCTAAGTTATATTCTAAGTTTTTTAAAACTCCAGTAAGTAAAACAGAGTATTTTTGTGTGTCAAAACTGCCACCTGAAAAACTTAATTTACCCTCAAAGGGTTTTTTGGATTTTTTGGTGATTATGTTAATCACTCCACCTGTTGCAAAATTACCATAAAGAGAGGTAGCTGGACTTTTTATTATTTCAATTTTATCAATATTTTCTATAGGTATGGCAAGAGCATTAAAATAACCAGAAGGATTATTATATTCAATTCCGTCAACTAAAATCTGAGCTCCTCTTGTAAGTGGTACCTGTCCTCTACTACTTACATAAATATCAGCATGGACTCCACCAAAATAGGAAATATTAAAACCTGGAATTTGTTTTAAAAGTTCAGATACATCTCTTGCTTCATATTTTTTAATATCTTCTTCCGTTATTACAGTAACATTTGTTGGTATCTCTTTGACTTCTCTTTCAGTTTTTGTAGCGGTTACAACAATTTCATCAAGTATTTTCTCTTTTTCCCCTGCGAAAACATAAAAAACAAAACATAATAAAAAAACAATACCAAATAAAATAATCTTAACCATTTCTACACCTCTCCTTGATTATTTTTTAATGTCAGCTCCCTTCTGAGAGGCATAGACCCTTCATGAGCCTTATTCAATAAAAAAGCCGTGTAGGGATACATTCCCTTACACGGCCTTCATGACCTTTTTTAAACCCTTCTTAGGTTAAAATATTAAAACAAAAATTTAAAATTTATGTCAAGCCCCTGAATTTGCCGATAGGGATATAAAAAAACGAGCCTCCTTTTATGGATTTTAGTTTTAAGGGTTATATAAAATATCACCAAATTGGTAAAATAAAACCTCAAAAAGAAGGCTCATAAATGTGATAAAACAAAAAATATTTGCATTTTTTATCGACAATTTTTGATATTTACAAAATCACAATTTTTTGTTAGAATTCAACAAAAGGTGATAGTATTGCATGAGCAAAAACAATAAAAAAATTGTAACTTCTATAAGTAATCTTGAGGAGTGGAATTTTATTGCCAGACATCTTGCCTCTTTTGGCTATGAAATCCTTCATTATCATGAAGAAGGCTGGACTCAGGCGGATCTCTTTATTTTGGATACCAAATCTGCATCTGAAATTGGAAAGCAAATCCTCGATTTAAAGCAAAAAGTTGATACCCTTTTGCCAGTCTTAATTATCCTTGATAAGGATGATGACTTAGATTTTTGGCTGTCTGAGGGATTTGACGACTGCCTTCTTTTGCCCATTTCAGATGTTGAACTCAAGGCTAAAGTGGGACTTCTACTTCGGTTAAGAGAAAAATCAAAAAAACTTACTCAAAAAGGTGAATCTATTTATCAAGCAATATTTGAAGCCACAGGCACTGCAACCTTGATTGTTGACGAAGATACTACTATTATTATGGCAAATAAAACATGTTCTCAGGTTACAGGTTATAGCCCAGAAGAGCTTATTGGAACAAGTTGGACTAAATATGTTGCTCCTGAGAGTTTAGAGATGATGCTTAGATATCACAAGCTAAGGCGTGAAGATCCAGAAAAAGCGCCCTTTCAATACGAAGTGAAGTTGATCAACAAATCAGGTGAAGAGCGCATCGCCTTGCTACAAGTGAAAATGATACCAGAAACGAAACGAAGCGTTGTGTCCATGCTCGATATCACAGAACAAAAACGGGCAGAAGAGATGATGATAAGGCAGCAAAAATTGCTCATGGCTATAACCCGAGCGCAGCAAAACTTCATTGCAAACATGGATATATCAAGCACTTTCAAAAATATGCTTACTGATATATTAGCAATCACGGATAGCGAGTATGGCTTCATCGGCGAGGTTTTGTTAACACCTAACGGACAGCCTTACCTAAAAACTCATGCCATTACGAATATCTCTTGGGACGATGAGACGCGGAGATTATATGAGGAGAAAGCGTCAGAGGGGTTCGAATTCTATAATCTTAAGACCCTCTTTGGCGCAACTCTCACGTCTGGCGATGTTGTAATAAGTAATGACCCCCTCAATGACCCCCGCAGAGGTGGTTTGCCAAAGGGACATCCGCCCATGAATGCCTATCTTGGTCTGCCCATTAAGTTTGCAGATAAATTAGTTGCAATGGTTGGGATAGCCAACCGTCCAGATGGCTATGACTATAACATTGTAAATTTCCTCCAACCGTTGCTTAATACTATCGGGCAACTTCTTGAGGCTCATCACAACCAAAGATTAGCCAAACAATCAGCAGATGCCCTAAGAGAAAAGGAACGAGAGGTTTCAACACTGCTTAGTAATCTGCCTGGTATGGCTTATCGCCGATTAAACGACAAGAACTGGACTATGCTTTTTGTCAGCGATGGATGCTATGAATTAACTGGTTACTTACCTGAGGATTTGATTAATAATAAAAAAATCTCTTTTAATGATTTAATTTTAGAGGAATATCAAACATACCTTTGGGAAAAATGGCAAAAACTAATACAAGAGAAGAAGCTTCCCTTTGAGGACGAGTATCAGATACGCACTGCCTCGGGAGAGATAAAATGGGTTTGGGAAAAGGGTAGAGGAGTATTCGACGAAAATGGTGAACTACTCTTTCTTGAAGGATATATTCAGGATATCACAGACCGCAAAAATGCTGAAGATTTGGTAGCAGAGAGAGCTAAAGCCTGGCAGCGAACATTTGATGCTGTCAATAGTGTAATCTGGATTATGGATAAGGACATGCGGATACTGCAGTCAAATAAGGCTGTAGAACAATATTTTCATCTATCATGTAATGAAATAGTCGGTCGTCACTGTTGGGAATATGTGCATAACACAGCTGAGCCGATACCAGAATGCCCTGTTTTTAAAGTAAGAAAAAGCCTTCGTAGGGAAAGCGTTGAATTAAGAATTAACGGTAATTGGTTTGAGATTGTATCGGACCCTATCATAGATATAGACGGCAAGATTGACGGTTTTGTCCACATTATAACTGACATCACTGAACGCAAAAGAATGGAAAAGGCTCTAATAGAGAACGAGGAGAGTTATCGCAGATTATTTGAAGACCATGCTGCCGTAAAACTTCTGATTGACCCTGATACAGGACAGATCGTTGATGCCAATAAGGCTGCTGTTAATTTCTATGGCTGGAGTCGTGAAGAGCTTAAACGGATGAAGATCCAGCAGATTAACACCCTTCCGCCTGAAGAAATCAAAAAAGAGATGGAAAAGGCAAGGACATTAAAGAAGACCTATTTTGAGTTTCGCCATCGTCTTGCAGACAGTTCTATCAGAGATGTAAGGGTATTCAGTAGTAAGGTTGAGATAAAGGGAAAAGAGTATCTTCATTCAATCATTCACGATATTACAAGAGAAAAAGAATTGGAGGCTCAACTCTATCAAGCGCAAAAACTGGAGTCCATAGGACAACTTGCTGGTGGCATAGCCCATGACTTCAACAACATGCTTAATGTTATCTTAGGTTATGGTGAGATGATACTTAATAAGTTACATCCCCAAGACCCTATAAGAAAAGATATACTCCAAATCATTGAAGCAGGTCGCCGTTCTATGTCACTTACCCAGCAACTATTAGCCTTTAGCAGAAAACAGATACTCCAACCTAAGATTTTAAACATCAATGAATCACTTAAGGCAATAGAGGAAATGCTACGACGTTTAATAGGTGAAAACATTGAGCTTACTATGGTATTAGCAGAAGATATATCCAATGTTAAGGCAGACCCAGGACAGATTGAGCAGGTCATCATGAATCTTGTAGTTAATGCCCGTGATGCTATGCCTTATGGCGGGAAGCTCATAATCGAGACTGCTAATGTTGTTTTAGATGAATTGTATATCCAAAATCATGTATCAGTTGAACCTGGAGATTATGTAATGATTGCTATTACTGACACAGGTATTGGTATGGACAAAGAGATCTTATCACGGCTGTTTGAACCATTCTTTACTACCAAAGAAAAAGGGAAAGGCACAGGATTAGGACTTTCCACTGTATATGGAATAGTGAAGCAATCAGGCGGACATATCCATGTTTATTCTGAACTTGGGAAAGGCTCAACCTTTAAGATATATCTTCCTGCTGTGTATGAGACAAAAACAGAGGTAAAAAAAGAAGAGATAGATGCCGAACTCAAAGTTGGAGGAGAACATATCCTTATTGTCGAAGATGAACCATCATTACAGGATTTGTTTAAAGAAATGCTTACTTTATTAGGTTATCAAGTCACTGTTGCAGCAAATGGTGGAGAGGCTTTGCTATTGGTGGAAGAAAAAGGGATAAAGCCTGACCTTGTCATTACCGATGTCATTATGCCGATTATGGATGGGAAGGTTTTGGTGGAAAGGCTTAGAAAGAATCACCCTAACATCAAGGCGCTTTATATGTCAGGATACACGGATAACGCTATCGCTCATTATGGAGTGCTTGATGAAAGCACTCCCTTTATCCAAAAGCCTTTTACCATAAAAGACCTCTCCTTAAAAATTAAACAGGTATTAGGCACTGAAAAATAGAGAAAATAATATTAATTTCAATTCAAAATCGGTAGGGCTAAGAGGGTGGACTATTTTTTATAGAATTTTTACAAAAATACTGATATACTTAGTATAAGGAAGCCTTCTTTTAGGGTTTTGTCAAATAATTTTACCTTATTGAGGCTTCCTCTCTAAATTTATTTTAGACATATGTGAAGGTTAATTATGATTAACTGGCTGATCGAAAAAAAATGGCGCATTTTCCTTAGTGGCTTGCTTTTAACTATTATACCAGCTACTGCAATAGGCATTTATTTTTATCTTGTGCCGTATAAGATATTAAAAAACCATATCGAAAATGATATTATTCAGTCCATTCAAATAACAGAAAGCAGGATTGATGCCCGACTAAATAGCGATATAAAATATATTAAGGCTTTTGCTATAAGAAGGTCTCTTATTAATGCTCTAAAAAAGGGGGATTTTAGAGATCTTCAGAGGCATTTAGATGATTTAATTGCCAATAATCCACAATTAGAGACAGCAGGCATCGCAACAAAAGATGGTATATTGATATCAAGAGCTCCCCATGATCCAAATATAATTGGAAAGGATTTTTCTTTTAGAGATTGGTTTAAAGGTGCAAAAGAGACCTTACAACCTCATATATCTGAACTTTACCTAAGAAAAGGTATGCCGATTAGATATACATTCACAATATCCATGCCTATTTTAGATGGCAACAATTTTATTGGTGTCATCTTTGCATCTCCTGAAAGGGACTATTTTAAGGCTTATTTAGACATACTTGCTTCAGAAGATAAGCATATTTATATAGTTGATAAAAACAATCATATAATTTACAGCAGTCTAAAATTGAGCGATAATCTTGTAAAAATTCCAGAATTTGAAACCTTTATCAAAGACGATTTTATAGAAAATAAAGTTCTATCAGCCACAGACCCGATTCTTAAAAATGATGTGTTTCTGTCTTACAAAAGACTGCCCAATCCTGCATGGACTATAATAGTTACACATGATAAAACAACAGTTATGGCACCGATATCGTCATTATTAAAAATTTTGATAGGAATTTTATTGTTTTCTTCTTTTGCCACTGGAATAATTAGTATCAAGTTTGCCCGCTTAATTTATCAACTTAATGATTTGAATAAAAAGCTTATTGAGAAAGAAGATATAGATAAAAGATATGCTGAATTTCTAACAATACTTAACCAGTCATTTGCTGATTTACATAATTTTTCAAACACAATATTAAATAAGCTGGCAAAAATCACCTGTGCAGAAGGCTCTATTTTATACATTAATGAATGGGGGAGACTAAACCCAACTGCTACTTATCTTGTTACTCTTCCATCGGAAGCTGATGAGATTTCCAAAAAAGCCTTTTTAGACAAGGATATAGTGGCAATAAAAAATATTCCAAAGGATACAGTAAAGTTAGATACTGCCTTTGGAACGATAATTCCAAAGGATATTGTAGCCCTTCCATTAATATATGGTGATGAAAACTTAGGTGTATTGGAAACTATTTGTATTCATGGCTTTGATGAGAATAATATAGAACTACTAAAAAACTGTGCCATCCAGCTTTCTATAGGTATTAGTAATATAAAGCGTATGAATGAAATAATAATTCTCAAAGAGAATTTGCAAGAATCAATTGATAAACTACAAAGTCGAAAAATAGAACTGGAATCTCTAAATAACCAGATTATAGAAGCCTCTCGAGCTAAAAGTGAGTTTCTCTCAAACATGAGTCACGAACTTAGAACGCCTTTAAACTCAATTAATGGTTATACTGAAGTCCTTCTTGATGAACATTATGGAAAAATAAATGAAAAACAGAGGGAATACTTGACTATCATCTATAACAGCGGAAAGCACCTGCTTTCTCTAATTAATGAAATACTTGACCTTTCTAAGGTTGAAGCAGGTATGATGACATTAGAACTTAGTGAAGTTTACATAAAAGAGGTCATAAACTCCTCTGTTATGATGATTAAAGAAAAGGCAATGAAAAACAACATATCCTTAAAAATGGAAATATCCCCTGAAACAGATATAATCATTAAGGCTGATGAAAGAAAACTCAAGCAAATGCTCTATAACCTTCTAAGCAATGCCGTTAAATTTACAGAAGACGGTGGCAGCGTTACTATAAAAACAGAGAAAAAAGATAATTTTATCCAATTTTCTGTGACTGACACAGGGATTGGGATCAAAAAAGAAGATTTTGAAAGGTTGTTTAAGCCATTCAGTCAGTTAGAGTCGCCTTACACAAAGCAGTATGAAGGCACAGGGTTAGGCTTAGCCCTTACAAAAAAATTAGTTGAATTACATCAAGGGGAGATTGGCTTTACAAGTGAGTTTGGCAAAGGAAGCACATTTTTCTTTACTATTCCCGTTAATTTAACTAAAGAAGATACAAAAAAATGAGAATTTAGTAAAATCCTTAAGGAATTAGCAGTGGCAGTAATACTTGTAGTAGATGACAACGAAATAAACAGAAAATTGCTTATTGAATTGTTAGAATACCACGGCTACAATGTTATTTCAGCAAGCAACGGAGCAGAAGCAATAAAAATAGCTAAAGAGAACAAGCCTGACTTAATCTTAATGGATGTGCAAATGCCCGTAATGGATGGGCTGACAGCACTTAAAATAATAAAAGATGATCCTGAAATAAAAGAAATAAAGGTTTTGATTATATCATCAGTAGCTTTTAGTGATAAAATAGAAAAGGCTCTTTCATTAGGCGCTGAAGACTATATTACAAAACCCTATGAAACAAGAAAAATACCTGAAATTATTAAGAAACATCTAAAAAAAGAGTAAAAAATGGAAAGACCAGTTATACTTTGCGTTGATGACGAACCCTACAACCTTGAACTTCTTTCTGCCATTTTAGAACCTGTAGGTTACGATGTGATTAAGGCTAAAAATGGCAAAGAAGCTTTGGCAATTCTTGAAGAAAAAAATATAGACCTCATACTACTTGATGTAATGATGCCAGAGATGAATGGCTTTGATGTTACAAAAAGAATAAAAAGTTCTGAGAAGTGGCGACATATACCAGTTATTATTATAACCGCCCTCGCAAGTAAAGAAGAAAGAATAAAAGGTATTGAAGCAGGCGCAGAAGAGTTTCTCACAAAGCCCTTTGACAGATTGGAAGTCCTTGCGAGAATTAAAGTTTTACTCAAGGTAAAAGACTTAAATGACAGGGTGATAAGTTCTTATAAAAATATTATCGCTCTGACTGAAACAAGCGAAAAACTGATTAAACTTTTTGATCCTGCCTCTTTTGACTTCCTAACAAGCTTTGAGATAACTATACAAGGTTTACTCAAAAAAGAGCATGAACAATCAGGCAACCCCCAAATCATTATACTCGGTTTAAAAGACGAACAAAACATTGATTGGTATATGTACGAATACAAAAATACCAAACTATTAAAAAATAAGGTCATATTAAGAGATAACTATGGCTTTTTTAAAAAAGGGGACTTTGATGTATTCTTTTCAAATGAAGAACAAAACGAAAGATCTTCATTTCACTTTTTCTTTCGGGAATTTGGAATAAGAGTTTATAATTTTGCATGTTTTTTTAGTGAAAATCTGAGTGTCTTTGCATTAAATTATGGGAAAAAACTTACAGAATATGATGTTTCAGTTTTAAGAAGTCTCGTAACACAGATAATGTTTCTTCGTTCCCTATCCAATCAGGCAAAAGAAACAGAAGATGCTTTTAATTATACCGTATATGCCTTGGCAAGAGGTGCAGAGGCAAATGATGAAGATACCGGAAATCACATATTAAGAGTAGGTGAATACTGTGCCATACTATGTAAAGAATTGAATCTACCAGAAAAAATTATAGATAAAATAAGAATACAAGCAACTCTCCACGATGTTGGGAAACTCCATATTCATCCAGACCTTTTAAGAAAACCAGGAAAACTTACCCCCGAAGAGTGGGAATTGATGAAAATGCACACCGTATTCGGCTATAAAATAATTGGAGAACACCCACGGCTAAGCATTGGTGCTACTATTGCATTAACACACCATGAAAGATTTGACGGCACTGGGTACCCAAAGGGACTTAAAGGTGAAGAAATTCCTCTTGAAGGTCGATTAGTAAATCTGGCAGACCAGTATGATGCTTTAAGAAATGCACGAGTTTACAAACCAGCCTTTAACCATGAAACAGCTTATAAAATTATTGTAGAAGGTGATGGAAGAACTATGCCATACCATTTTGACCCTAACATTCTTTCAGCATTCAAAAAAACAGCACATCTATTTGAAGAAACTTATGAAAGATTGAAGTAAAAATATCTATAGTAGCAAATGGTATTTTTAAACTTCTGATTTTTTCCAACTTTACCCAACTTGTTAAGTTTTTTGAAAAAACCATTACTGCACAAAGCTTCAGAGGAGTAGTTTTTGTGTTTTGGGTAACACAAATTTCTCCTTCTATAAGGTCGCTCTTTGAATCCTAATACATCATAAATCTTCTTTTACTTAGAGATTGGGAAGATGCCGTTAAGTGGTTATTATAGGCAGGACAAACGGTATTGGTAGAGCCATAGATTTCTTCTGGCAGGTGCTTGAGATAGTTTATCAGAAGTGTGGAAATAAAGCTGAACCTTTTTGAATGAGCTACGCCAAGCAGAAATATTTCTTTGCACATTTCTAAACAAAAAAGAAAAGATTAAACCTTAACACCGCCTAAATTAAGTAATAGGCAATTAAGCAAATTTCTTCATCACATTGATAAATCTTATATTTTCTTTCCATATTAACAAATTTTTTTATTTAATGAAAAAAGAATTACCAGAATGGGTAGAAAAGCATAAAACATCTGGCACCAACTTTAGATTTAACTTTCTAAGCCATATTTTTTAAGATTTGATAAAATGTCTTGGTAATATTTACAAAATTCAATTAAATCATTTAAATGCTGATTTATGACATTGTAAAGTTCTTCAGGCGTTATCTCCCAGTATATATGAACTAATCTGTTTCTGTATCCTGCAAGATTTTTATTTCTCTCAGCAAAGTCCTTTGGAATTAAACCATGATCACCAAGACTTAATATAATCTGTTGATAATCCTTTGTCTTGGCATTAATACGTGAGAGAAAATGACTTCCTATTGTTAATATTCTCTCAAGACATCTTCTTAAATAATGTTCTGCAACAATATAGTTCCTCTTATCAGATAAAAAATCATTTAGAGTTAATCTACTTAATGTGTCAAGTTCTTTTATTCCTTCTTCAATCTGAGCAAGAATATTTCTCACCTTTACAGTATTTACTGGTGCTTTTTTAATCATTTTTTATTAATGCCCTATCAAATATTCCTTCAAAGTACTTAAAATCAAGATATAGCATTATCACTCTGTCTTTATATTCATAAAAGAATTCTTCATCTGCACAGAATATCAATTCACCGTCATTTACTGCATTAAATTGAAGGCTAAGAGGTGTTTCATGTAAATAAACTATATCAATGTTACCTTTAAAATTTTTTGTTAATTCTTCATAAATTTCACCATATACTTGTACAGGCGATGATTTTAAATGGGATTTGTCTTTAAACAAAACTGCAAAATCTATATCACTGTTAGGATGCATTGTTCCTTCAACAGTTGAACCAAAAATTAATATAGCAGATACTCCTAAAGATTGAAGTTTTTCTCCATCTAGACTTATTTTCATAAAATATTATAACACTAATTAAAACTGAAACTTTTTCCATTAATCAGAAAAACAAATCCTTTTTTATAATTCTGAACCAAATACGAAAAATCTCATGGCTTATTATAAGAGATTCATAGGGTATTTGCCAGTTCTAAATGACAGCAAAATCGAAAGACAGATTTTTAATTCTCAGTAATTTTGGATTAATTATGATTTACATTTATTTGTCAAATATGCTTTAAATATAGCTGGTTTAAAAATTTCTTTACTTCTTTTTTGAGTTCATCAAATTTTTCTCTTTGAAGAAAAAAGATTTTTGTATCCTTTCTTTGTTTTATCATGTCGCAAAAGGGGTCTGATTTAATTGTAATTGTGCCTAAAACAAAACAATCCCCGTCTAAAGCTTTCAGCACAATCTTTTTAAATTTCTCTGAAAAAAGTTCCATTGAACCAATTTCATCTATAACAATTAATGCGTGACTTTGCAAACCCTTTTCCAACTCTTTTACTCCAATCTCTTCAAGAGCATTTAATAGAACTCCATACTTTGATACTTTAAATTTACTATTGATGTCTTTCTTCGCAAGTAAGCCCTCTTTGCCACTTAAGGTAACAATTTTAAAACCTGTTCTCTCTCCTTTTTCTCTTATTTCTTCTGTAAAAAATCCAGAGGCGGGAATATTTAGTTCTTTTACAAGTTGTTTAATTAATGTAGTTTTTCCACATCTGGGCTTACCTGTAATTAGAATATTTTTTATCTTCATCTCTAACTAATATTTAGACATTGTTAATTGAATTCTTATAAAAACTATTTTGATGTATATTCAACATAAGGCTTTATGTCAAGAACCGGAGTGCCGTCATACATATCAATCCTTCTTACTTTTATTATGTTATCCACCACATCAATTACCTCAAGTATTGAAAGTCCAATTGGATTTGGTCTGTGTGGTGAGCAGGTGCTAAATACACCTCTTGTCTCATTTAAATGCGGTGGCTTTTGAATAAGTTTTTCAGCAGTAAAAGGAGGAGATTTATGGAAACAGAATATAACAACAATTTTTTCTCCTGACTTTATATCCCTAAGACCTACTTTGTATTCAGAATCTACAATAATCTCACCCTCCACATCTGAAACACTCCAATGCCGTGGGATTGTTTCTGCCCTTGTCTTAACATAACCTATTGGCTTAAAGATGAACTCTTCCATTTCCTTTATAAAGCCTCGTTTATATAAATAAATTATATAATTTTAGAAAATTATCCTCAATTGTTGACTTTAAATGATTCCTTGTGCTATTTTTTTATAAATGATTTCCTTTTTTAAAAAACTCATTGCTAAAAAAGAAGAAAAAGAGAAAAAGAAAGAATAATTAAATTAATTGCTGAACTTGATAATTTAACAAAAAAAGCAGAGTTAATAGAACTATTTGCAAATAAAAGGATAAAAGAGTTAGAATTAAAATTAAGCAGAATCGAAGAACAGTTTGAGGTCTTTGAGAAAATCATAGATTCTCTTGATCCTAAAAAGAGAGTTAATTGATGCGGGTGTAGCTCAGCTGGTAGAGCACAACCTTGCCAAGGTTGGGGTCGCGGGTTCAAATCCCGTCGCCCGCTTTTTTATTGGCGACGTACCCAAGTGGCTAAGGGAGCGGTCTGCAAAACCGCCATTCGCCGGTTCGAATCCGGCCGTCGCCTTTTTATTTATATGAAATATGCACATTGAAAAAGAGTTAGAAAATCTTGAAAAAGTCCTAAAAAAACTCAGGGAAGAAAATAAAATTCTTCTGGCTTATCTTTTCGGTTCCTTTGCCAGTGGGAAACCACATACTCGTTCAGACATAGACCTTGCCATATACATAAATGCCTCTGAAAAAGAAGCTATTGAAATAACTGATGAAATATTAATGAGCACAGATAGAGAGATTGAAATTCTTAGGCTTGATGATGAAGAAGAATCCCCATTTATAATTCAGCAGGCTCTTAAGGGTATTCCACTTGTAGAGCCTCATTTAGATACTCTTTACAATGTTGCACACAAAGCACTCCATGAAGCAGAAAGTATAAGATTTAGAAGAGAGCATAAAATATGAAAAAAAAATCTGAAAAATTGCTTTCTTTTCTTAAAGAAACTATTGAGTATTTTCAGAATAAAATTTATGGAGTTGACAGAGATAAATATTTTGCGAATAGAGATATAAGATATATCCTTGACAAATGTATCAATGATATCATTCTTTGCATAGTTGACCTCTGTGAAGAAGTTTTAAAAAAATACAACAGAGAAATTCCTGACACCTACAAAGAAACAGTGCTTGCCTGTTATGAATTCTTAGGGGACATTGTTTATAAAATTGCACCCCTTACAAAACACATAAATGAAACAATTCATCAATATTTAAAAATTAATTGGCAGAATATCATAACAGTAAAAAATAAAATTCCAGAAATTAAAGTTTTGTATAAAAAAGTAGAAGAAATTTTACAAAATTGAGACCTATTGGTGTTCATACTTCTATAAAAAATAGTCTCATTAACTCTATAAATGAAGCAGTAGAACTTAAATGTAACACTTTCCAGATTTTTCTTCACAGTCCTCAAGTTTGGCAGATTCCAGAATTTGAACAAGAAATTATTGATGAATTTAAAAGTTTAAGAGAGCTTCATGCACTGAATCCTCTAATAGTTCATGCCTCCTATTTGATAAATCTTATTTCATCAAATCCAAAAACTATTGCTTCTTCCAGATATTTATTGAAAAGAGAAGTCTTAATGGCAGATTTACTCGGTGCAGATTATTATGTAATCCATTTAAAGGATAACAAAGACATGGATAAAAATGAAATTTTTGCCAAAACCCGTGAAGGATTCAGTAAAATTGGAAAACTTGAAAAATGTAAAATTTTAATAGAAAACACCGCAAAAAGTAAGATAACATCTAAAATCCCAGATTTGATTGAAACATTTAACAATATTAATAATGAAAATCTTGGCGGGATTTGTATTGATACCTGCCATCTTTTTGCTGCTGGCTATGACATTTCCAGTGATGATGGTATATCAAAATTCATTGAAGAATCAAATAAATATGGTTTTGATCTAATTAAACTAATTCATCTAAATGACTCCAAAACATCAGCAGGCTCTGAAATTGACAGACATGAGCACATTGGCAAAGGACACATTGGAATCAAAGGGTTTGAAAACTTTTTAAACATAAAAGAATTATCTAATGTTCCCTTAATCCTTGAAACACCAAAAAAATCTCTCCAGGATGATTTAAAAAATCTTTCTACTGTGAGAGAGATCCTTAAAAAGTTAGAATCTTAAATATTTCTTCATATCTTTCCGCAGTTTTCTTTACTATTTCTTCTGGTAACTCAGGTGCAGGGGGTTTTTTATCCCATTTTATTGAAAGCAAATAATCCCTTACAATTTGCTTATCGTAACTGTCTTGAGATTTTCCAGGAGAATAATCCTTCATTGACCAGAATCGGGAAGAATCAGGCGTTAAAAGCTCATCAATTAGAATGATTTTATCATTATAAAAACCAAATTCCATTTTTGTATCAGCAATTATAATTCCTTTTTTCTCTGCAATCTCTGATGCCTTTTTATAAATAGTAATGGCAAAATTCCTTATTTTTTCAGCTGTTTCCTTACCAAGAATTTTTACGGTTTCTTCAAAACTGATATTTATATCGTGACCCTGCTCTGCCTTTGTACTTGGAGTATAAATTGGTTCTGGAAGTCTTTGAGATTCCAAAAGTTCAGGAGGAAGTTTAATTCCACAGACCATTCCTGTTTTTTGATAATCCTTCCATCCAGAGCCAGTTATATATCCACGAACTATACATTCCACAGGAAGTGGTGTTGCCTTTCTTACAAGCATGCTTCTTCCTTCAAGAATGTCTTTATATTTTCTTAAAGACTCTGGGAATTCTTCCACATTTGCTGAAACAACATGATTTTCTATAATATCTTTTACCTGATTAAACCAAAACAAAGAAATCTGCGTTAATACCCTACCCTTCCCTGGAATTCCATTTGGAAGTACAACATCAAAGGCAGAAACTCTATCTGTAGCAACAATAAGTAAATAATCATTCACTTCATAAATATCTCTTACTTTTCCTCTACGAAGGAATTTTACACCTTCAAGATTTGTTTCAAGCACAATTTTTTGCATATCCTCATCCTATATTTTTAGTAAATTCATGCCTTGTCCTAATTTTAAAGCATTTCTAATCGCATTTTTAACAAAATTTTTTGATGCTTTCAAGGCTTCCTTTGGATTATAGCCATTACAAATAAAAGATAAAAAAGCTGAGGAAAAAGCACATCCTGTCCCATGAAATTGTCCTTTAAGTTTTTCACCTTCTATCATTAAGAAATCTCTTCCATCATATAAAAAATCAGGAACTTTATGATTAAAATGTCCACCCTTAATAATTACTATTTCTGTGCCCATTTTATGGATAATTTTTGAAGCATCTATTACTTCATCAATAGAATTTATCTTAATTCCTGAAAGAATCTCAGCCTCTAAAATATTAGCAGTTACGGCTTTTGATAGTGGAATTAATTTATCCTTCAGTTTTAAAAGAGCAGAATCTTCAATTAATTTTGTTCCTGTCGTTGAAATTATGACGGGATCAATTATCAAATTCGTAACTTTAAATTTTAATATATTTTCATGTATACACTCAACAGCATCTTCAGTATAAATCATTCCTGTTTTAGCTCCATAGGGTTTAATATCTTTAAGAAGAGTTTTAAATTGAATATCAATTAAATCATATGATAAGGGATAAATATTTTCTACTTCAGTAGTATTTTGCGAAGTTAAGGCTGTCAATACGCTTACACCATAAACACCAAGAACCTGAAAAACTTTTAAATCCATCTGAATACCTGCTCCAGAGGTAGGGTCTGAGCCACCTATTGTTAGAGCCACCTTCATTTTTTTCTATCAAGATTATTTATTAATTCGGCACCATATAAAAAAACTGCCCAGGCATAAAAAAGCCACATAAGAAGGGCAAGAAAAGTTGATACAGAGCCATAAAGAGTACTTATTTTTATTATATTAGATACATAAAAGGCAAAAATATATTTTGCAAACTCAATCAATATAGTAGTGATTAAAGTTCCAATAAGAATGGGAACTGTTTTAATCTTCTTTTTTGGAAGAAACTTATATAGACATCCTATTATTACAAAAACAAGAAGAAAGGTAATAACGTATTTTACGAAAAATCTCATTATTGTGCTCAATTCTTCAATCATGGGAGGTCGGATCAGCTTAATTATATAAGATATCCCGAAAGAAGCAGCAACTGCTACAATTATTATTAAAATTATGAAAAAGGACATTAAAAAAGACACAAGAATATTTCTTTGTTTTGATATTTTAAAGATTTTATTTAAAGAAAACTCAATTGCTGTAAAAAGCTGTAATGAGAAAAATCCATACAAAAGTATTGAAATTTCACTGACTCCTTTTAACATAAGTAACTTTTTGATTTCAGTCATCATCTGAATTTCTATTGAAGGGAATAAATAAACTAATTTATTGTAAACAAATCTCACAATAGTCTCTTCTTTTGTAAATGTAATTAATATATTTACAATGAACATGCTTAAAGGAATAATTGAAAGAATCGAGAAAAAAGCAAGAGCAGCACTTAGATAAATACCCTCATCTTTGTAAAAATCTTTAAAACTTACAATTATCGATTTAGGAAGTCTAAGAATCATCTTATATTCAATAGCTTTATACCGTTATGATATAAAATTTTATCCATTAAAGATTCAGATAGGCTTAGTTTTTTAAGATTTTCTATCTCCCTGCCTTGATCAGCCCAAGGAGAATCTGTTCCAAAAAGTATATAATCTGAAGGATGTCTAATAATAAAGTCTTTTATTTTATCCTCTGCTAACCATCCAAATGAAAAAGATATTTCCATGTATATTGGCTTTCCAATAATTAGCTTTTCCACCTCATCCCACTGTTTCCATCCACCAAGATGAGTTGTAATGAATTTAAGTTCTGGAAACTTATTTAAAACATTCAATATTCGTTCAGGAGAGGCAATATCCCATTCAGGAAAGCTAATATCATATCCGCAATGCATTACTATAAATAAATCGTTTTCTATTAGGGATTCATAAATATAAAATGCTCTTTCATCATCTATAGAGAAATTTTGATAATAGGGATGCATTTTTATTCCAGGGAAACCTTCATTTTTTACTATTTTTAAATGTTCTTTTAACTCTTTATCATCAGGATGAACTGATAAAAGAGGAATAATTCTTTCAGACCGAATTCTTTTACTCCATTTTAATATTGATTCAAACTGTTCTGGTCTTGTAGCAATATTACATAAAACAGATGTGGAAATACCGTTTTTATCCATAGATCTTAAAAGTTCTGAAATTGTCCCGTTCAGAAATGGTTTAACTATACAATTTTCCTGAAGTTTTTGCATTGCTCTTTCGGCAATTTCATCGGGAAAAGCATGTGTATGAAAATCAATTATTTTCATAAAGGATATTTTATCTTAAAAATTTTAATTTATCAATTTATTTTTTAATAACACTATTTACATTCCGATGGAGCAAAAATAGGACATACTTCAGATGAATTCTGCTGAGGAGTTACCTTAGTTAAAAGATATGTCTTTATATTGTCATTTCCTATAATAAATTTCTTTTCTAAATCATCATTGTAGAATAATACAGGAACAGAATTTATTTTTAAACTTTTCAAAATTCCTCCAATTTCGTTAGCCTCTATGGTTTTCACTGGAATAGAAAATTGTTCACAAAATTTAATGATTTCATTACAATAAGGACAATCCTTAGAATAAACTAAAACATATCTTGAAGATGGGAATTCATTGATTTGAGGGTTTACTATGTAAATTATAAAAAATACTGCCAAAAAACAAACAAAGGCATATATAAGTTCCCTCCTTCCTTGCATAAATCTGTAAATAGTTGCTATAAAAAGGAATCCAAAAATTGTAAGACAGAAGACACAAAATTCCTTCAAGATAAAACTTTGAAATCCCAATAAGTAACCCTCAACAGTTAGAGCAATTATTAAAATTAAAGAATGGGAATAATCAGCTTTTTGTCCCTTTTTAAAAGAAAGGAAAAACAGAATAGTAAATAAAAAAATACCAAAAATAAGCAAAACAATATCTCCACCTTTTACAAAGCTTTCTACAATTCTACATCCTTCAGTCTGACAAAGACTTTTCCCTATAAGTTGAAAAATAAATTCCACAGTGGTAAGAATCAAACCAGCAAAATATATTAAGCTGATGGTTCTTGTCTTAAAAAATTTGAAAGTCATAATTTTAATTATGACATATGAACTTTATATAAATTAATAGTTGATTTTTCATCTTGTTTTTGTGTATAATGGCTAAGCATGCATTTGTTCCAAAAAAAAGAACAAATAAAAAGAATTCTTGAATCACTCCTTTTTATCTCCGATAAGCCCCTTTCCATAAAAATATTAAGCTCTCTTTTTAATATTCAAGATAAAGAAATTAAAGACATAATGGATGAACTTATTAATGAATATAAATCAAGAGAATCAGGAATTTTAATAGTTCAGATGGAAGAAAGTTATCAAATGGTAACTAATCCCGCTTATGCTGATTGGATAACTTTATTTAAAAATTTAACTCTTAATAATAAACTTTCTGAACAAGCCCTTGAAACCCTTGCAATAATAGCTTATAAACAACCCATTACCAAAGCAGAAATAGAAAAAATAAGAGGTGTAAATTCTGATTATGCAATAAAAACTCTAATGGAAAAAAAACTGATAAAAATCATAGGGAAAAAAGAAGTGCCTGGCAGACCCTTTCTTTATGGGACAACAAAGGAATTTTTAAAAGTTTTTGGTATTTCAAGTTTAAATGAATTGCCAGCAATAGATCTTCAAAAAATTAATGCTGCATGAGGAGGTGATTTATGAGTAAAATATTTATTTTTATAATAGCTTCAATAATTTTCCCCTGTCTTGTTTTTGCTCAAACATACACAGTAAAAAAAGGCGACAATATCTACAGGATTTCAAAAAAATTCAATGTTACAGTTGAAGATATTAAAGAAGCAAATAATTTAACAACTGATAAATTGCAAATAGGAATGAAACTTGAAATTCCTGAAAAAAACAGTAAAATTACAAAAAAATCAAAGGAACTTAAAAATTCAACAGAACCTCAATATCACATTGTAAAAAAAGGCGAAAATTTATATAGAATTGCCAAAAAATACAATATATCAGTCGATGAACTTAAAAGGCTAAATGATTTAAACAGTAACAAATTAAATATAGGGCAGAAACTACTTGTAAAAGCTCCAGTTAAGCCAAAGGAAAATTTATCAATAAGAGAGAATGAAAAAGTTCCTGCTTTATCTAATGCTAAATTAGACATAGAAGAAAAAAAGGAGGAAATAGAGGAAATTAAAGCATCAGAAGATCTTTCCCAAATGAGCATAACAGAGAGATTACTTCTTTTTGCAAAAAAGATGCTTCATCTGCCATACAGATTTGGTGGAAATAGCTTTAGTGGACTTGATTGCTCCTTTTTTGTGAAAAAAGTTTACTCAATGGTTGGAATTGATTTGCCAAGAAGTGCAAGAGAACAGTTTACAGTGGGAGTACCAGTTAAAAAAGAGGAACTTCAACCTGGTGACCTTGTATTTTTCAGAACCTATGCAAAATTCCCTTCTCATGTAGGAATTTATCTTGGAGACAATCTCTTCATTCATGCATCAACAAGGTCAAAAAAAGTAACAATTGACAGCCTTGAAGCACCCTACTACCTAAGTAGATACATTGGTGCAAAACGCATTCTTGGAATTAACAGAGAATCAATCGAAAAGGCTATAGAAGAAATTAAAAATCAGGAAGGTTAATTTGAATAAATAATTTTACCCATATCACGGGTGTCATATCCACCAAGAGACTGAACTGATTTTTTAAATTCTTCATCTTCTCTTATTACTTTTAAAACTGCTTGAAGTATTGGAAGTTCAAGGAATTCTTGAGGAATAAGTATATCATATCTTTCTTCTGTAACAGGAATAAAATCAAGCCCCAATGCCTGTGCAGCAGATAAAATTCCTAATCCAACATCAGCTCTTCCTGTAAGCACTGCTGAAGCTACTGCCATATGGGTGTATTCATCCCTTTCATAACCTTTTATAGACTCAGAAGATATCCCAAGCTCTTTTAAATGTTTATCAAGAAGAAGTCTTGTTCCTGAACCAGCTTGTCTGTTTATGAAAACAACATCTTCCCTTATAAGGTCTTCAAATCCTTTAATATTTTTTGGATTACCTTTTTTCACAATAAACCCCTGAATTCGGTAAACAAGATTTATAAGTACAACTTTTTTATCTAGTAAAAGCTTTTTTATAAAAGGAACATTATACTGCCCAGTTTCCTCATCAAGGAGATGAGTTCCTGCCATGTGAGCTTCTCCCTTTTTGACTGCAATAAGTCCACCCATTGAACCAACATGTGCAGAGGAAAGGGTTACATGGGGATAATTTTTTCTTAAAAAGTTATACAAAACATCGAGGGTGTTGTCATGACTTCCAATACATACAACAGTGCTGTCAATCTCCTCTTTACTACGCCATAAATTTACCACCACCTCAGTACCCTGTGAAAAGCCTTCAGAACCTCTTGGAATAACAATATACCCATCTGCTCTTACCACAGACATAAGCAGTCCTGCTCCTCTTCCCATTGGTGTTACTATGTATTTACTACCTACCCTTCCAACTTTTACTCTTACAAATTCATCAACACCTATGTTTGATGAAATCTGTCTTGAAAGTATTGCTTTGAGTTGTTCTTCTTTCTTTGTTGATACACCAAGATAAAGTTCTATAATAGGCTTAACAAAAAGGTTAAAGCATAAAAAGGCTGATACAGGATAACCAGGAATTCCTAAAACAGGCTTATTATCTATAAATCCTGCAATAAAGGGTTTACCTGGCTTTATTGCAACGCCATTTATAATAATTTCTCCGAGTTCATTTATAACTTTATATGTAAAATCTTCTTTTCCATATCCAGACCCAGCATTAAGTAAGACAACATCACATTCTTTTAGAGCATTTAATATGGCATTCTTTATTGCCTTTTCTTCATCGGGAACAATTTGATAAATTTTTGGCTCTGCTCCTACTTCAGTAACTAAACTGCCTAAAACAGCTGAATTATATTCTATGAGTTCCGGTGGGTTCGGCATCCTCTCTTTAATTGTTTCAACATCAATTAGTTCTGAACCTGTCGGAATAATTCCAATTATAGGTTTCTTTCGTACCTTTATTTCTGTTATACCACTTGCAAGCATTGCTCCAATATCTGCAGGTCGTACAACATGACTTTCAGGGATAATCAGCTCTGTTGCAACAATATCTTCTCCAATTGGTCTTACATCATTGTAAGGAGGCACAGATGCGTAAATCTCTATAAATCCTTCTTTTATATTTACATCCTCTACTGGTATTACTGCATCAAAGTCATGAGGTAATGGGTCTCCTGTTTCAATCCAATGTGTATCAACGCCGATTTTAAGTCTTACAGGTTCTCTTTCAGTAGCCTGAAAGGTATCACGGGCTCTAACAGTATATCCATCCATTGCAGCGGAGTGGAAATAGGGAGAGGAAAATTGAGCAGTAACTGCCTGAGCTGTAATCCTTCCTAAAGACTCTTTAACTGGAACTAATTCAAAGGCAATTGGGGTAGAAACCCTTTCTTTAAAAGAAGATAAAAGTTTTTCCTTTGCTTCATCAAGAGATAAAAGTTCATGAAAAACTTTCTTGCTCATTACTCAATTATTCTCAATCCGATTATATTCGATGATCGCCTTATATATCCACGCTTCTGTACAACTATATCAAGAGGAAGACTGATTATATCAATTAAAAAAGGGTCTTTATATTTTATATACTGTTCTTCTTTAAAGCTTTTTATATAGGTATTACATTCAAGACAGAGCTCTGCTCTTATTTCTTCTTCATCAAGAAGTATCTCAATTCTTGTTGAATTTTTATTAAAACAATAGGGACATCCTATTCTAAAAAAGCTTCCGCCATGTTCACAGAGAGGACAAATCATTACCCTTTCATTGTTTTCAACAATCATTGAAAGGGATGAGTCTGTTCCACAGATTGGACATTTTCCAGTATCCATAAAAGATGCCTTCTGTCCTTCTTTTCTTAAGAAAACAAAAAAGGGTTTGCTCAAAATGAAAAGCATTCTGTCAATT
The DNA here is from genome assembly GCF_029946585.1 of Thermodesulfovibrio sp. 1176. Lineage (NCBI taxonomy): Bacteria > Pseudomonadati > Nitrospirota > Thermodesulfovibrionia > Thermodesulfovibrionales > Thermodesulfovibrionaceae > Thermodesulfovibrio > Thermodesulfovibrio sp. 1176. Next base: position 194,244 of record NZ_JARZRZ010000004.1, read on the forward strand.
TCTTCCCTTGAAAGTTCTTCACTCTGAATCGGAAGTGACCATAGACTTGCTGGATCTTTAACAGGATTTTTACCACTTTTTAAAATTTCATCCTTCAAAAATGAAATTGATTCATAGGGGATTTGAAAAACAGAGGAAAAATTTTTAAGGACTATATCAATTAATTCGGTATAACTGTCAAGTTTTACTCTTTCTTTTTCTTTTTTGCATTGGTCAGTTAAAGTTTTAATTTTTTCATAAAGCTCAAGAGGACTTTGCAAATGAGGCTTTTCTTTTATTATATCTTCAATTTTCATAGTTCCTCCAATAAAATTAAGGAATTTCTGGTGGTTTAATTTGTAAATCTTCTCCAGTAAGTGCCTCTACAAGAAAGGTTTTCAATGCTTTCTTTTCATCTTCTGTCAAATTAAGAGGTTTCAACACTCTGTTTCCTTCTCCTCCACCTTTGTTGAAGAATTCAATAACTTCATCAAGGCTCTTAAATATACCATTATGCATATATGGAGCAGTTTTTGCAACTTCTCTCAAGGTAGGTGTTTTAAAGGCTTTATAATCCTGTTTTTTCTTCGTTTTAAAATATCTGCCAAGGTCTTCCTTTACATTCATGTAATCAGGATATTTATTAATTTTGGCTACATAGCGCCTTGTAGTTATAAATTTATCTTCATTAACATATTTCGGATTTTCTGGAACCATCAAAGCATGAAACTCATGATCACTTAAGTAAGCTCCATAATGGCATTCAATGCATTTCCCCTTACCTTTAAAAATCTCAAGACCCTTTTTAGCCTCTTCACTTAATGCATTTTTATCTCCTCTTAGAAATCTATCAATTGGTGCATTCTTAGAAATGAGAGTTCTTTCAAAGGCAGCAATTGCCTTTGCTATTAATTTAATATTTACTTCCTGACCGAAAACTTTTTTAAAGGCTTCTCTATATTCAGGGACAACTCTAATTTCTTCTTCTAAAAATTCAAGATTCTGATTCATCTCAAAGGCTGACATAATTGGAAATTCTGCCTGTTCTTCAAGAGTCTTAGCTCTTCCATCCCAAAAAAGATATTTGGCATAAGCCACATTCAATAAAGTTGGTGCATTCCTTAAGTTTCTTGTTGTTGGATAACTTAAAGAGATTTCAGAGGCATCTGTAAAAGCTTTTTCAGGATCGTGACAGCTTGCACAGCTTGTAGTTCCATCTCCTGAGAGTCTTCTGTCAAAAAAAAGTTTTTTACCAAGCTCAACTTTTTCTTGTGTCATTGGATTGTCTTTTGGAATAGGTGGTAAAGGTAGTGGTTCAAGTTTTTTTTTCTCTTTATCAGATGCAAAGCCCTCAATATTTACAAGAGCGAAAATGATTAGAAAAACACTTACAATAAAAATAATGTTACTTTTTTTTAACATTTTGAAGCTCCTTTAAAATTATCTCCTTAAAATAATCATAATCTCTTACTCCTAAAACCTTTATTCCATTGATATAGAAAGCAGGAGTAACATAAAGATCTAAATCTTTTGCAAGTTTTAAATCTCTTTCAATTATTGAAGCACCTTCTTGATTGTCTATTGCCTTTATAAATTTTTCCAGATCGAGATTAAGCTCCTTTGCATAGCCAATTAAAGATTCTCTGTCAAGTCTTGGTGAGCCTTTAATTAATAACTCATGCATTTGAGCAAATTTACCCTGTTTCCATGCCTCCACTGCTGCCTCTGCTGCAATTCTTGCATAATCTCTATATCGATAGGGGAAAAATTTAATAACAAGTTTTATTTTACCCTCAAACTCCCTAACCAATCCATCAATGGTCGGACCGACCTCTACACAATGGGGTCATTGATAATCAATAAACTCAATAATTGTAACAGGAGCGTTTTCAGAACCAATGTATGGTGAATTCTCAATAGATATGAAATATCTCTTTTCACTTGCCAAAACAGAAGAGCAAAAAAGAAATAATAAAAAAAAGATAAAACTTAATCTTCTCATAGAATCCTCCTTTTAAAATGCCCCCTGCAGGAGTCGAACCTGCGACACCAGGTTTAGGAAACCTGTGCTCTATCCTACTGAGCTAAGGGGGCTTGAAAAAATTATACCAAATTGACCGTAACTTAAACAAATTGATATAATTTTAAAATCTTTATACAATTAAGGGAACAAAAATGATTCTTGTAAAAAGTGTAATGGTAAGTAATGTTTATACCCTTTCAACAGAAAATACAATTTTGGAGCTTTTAGAATTGATGTCCCAAAGAGGAATAGGTAGTGTTATCATAACCAATGATAAAAAATTTCCAGTACAAATACTTACGCTTAGAGACATCCCTAAAATTTTTAATTTATCATTGTCAACTAATAAAATAAGTGATCTACTTATTAAACTTAATAAAAATAATTCAAAATTGATAACTATAAGAGCATCGCAACATTTAATAACTGCGATGAATCTAATGAATCAATACAATATCAGTCATTTACCAGTCATTGATAAAAATAATCAATTAGTTGGAATAATTAGCATGAGAGATCTTTTAAAACATTTTCCAGGTGTGGTATTTATAGACCCTTTAACTGGGCTTAACAATAGAATTTATTTAGATATTCTGAAATTAAAGATAGAAAAAAGTAAAATGAAAATATGCATTTTTATGATTGATATAGATAATTTTAAAAGAATAAATGATGAGTATGGACACTCAGTAGGTGACATTGTCTTAAAAAATGTTGCTAAAACTTTAAAATCTAATATAAAAGGATTTGACGAAGTAATAAGATACGGTGGTGAAGAATTTTTAGTTATTTTATACAGATGTGAAATAAATCACATTTATAATATTGCAGAAAGATTAAGAAAGAAAGTAAAACAAATAAAAATACCAAAATATGAATCAATTAATACAACCGTAAGTATCGGCGCATACAGTTATGAACCAGGAGAGGATATAGATGAAGCAATAAAAAAAGCAGACATAGCAATGTATCAGGCAAAAAAAGCTGGCAAAGACAGAGTTTCTATATATGGAAACCAATAATATTTTCAATTTTGATATTAACGCTGAAGACTTAACAGAAATTTTCAATAATATAGAACATAATCTCTCTTTATTGGATGAAGAATTTAATGTTCTTTGGGCAAATAAAGCATATATAGAAAGACTCGGCAAAACATATGATAAAGTAATTGGTAAAAAATGTTACTCCCTTTGGCATCATAGAGATAAAGTATGCGAAAATTGTCCATGCGATGAGGCATTAAAAACTAACAGGGTAGAAACCAATGAAAGGATATCTGCAGAGGGAAGATATTATTTACTAACTGCAATACCACTGAAATACAGTAAAAATAAGAAACTGATCTTTGAAATAGGGAAAGAAATAACAGAAACTAAGATAGCAAAAGAAAAATATAGGGAAGCCATTGAATCTCAAGCAATAAATTCTATTTTAACCAACTTTACTCATCAACTCACAAATATCTTAACTGGAATATATGGTTTTGCTCAATTACTTGAAAAAAATATTAAAGAGGAGAAAATGCAGAAATATTTATATAATTTAATAATTGCCTCTGAAAAAGGATTAAAATTTGTAAATGCTTTAAAAAAACTAAAATCCTCTATTTCAAACGAAGCTATCTTCAATTTAAATTATCTCTTAATATCATTAAAAAATACGATTAAAGAAATTTTAGGAGACGATATTATATTAGAGACATCTCTTTCTGAAATACCTCAATTAATAAAAGGGGATCCTTTACAAATAAGAGAGTTGATTATTGAATTAATAAAAAATGCCAAAAATTTCATTCAAGGGAAAGGTGTTGTATCAATATCTACGGAAAAAGTTAATTCCAAAGTATTACTTAAAATTCAAGATTCTGGACAGGGAATGGATGAAGAAACACTCAAACACTGTTTTGATCCTCTTTTTTCAACAGATCCCAAAAAATTTGGTTTAGGTTTAACAATTGTAAAGGGTATTGTAGAAGCTCATAACGGTTATATAGAAATAAAAAGCAAAAAAGATTCTGGCACTACAGTTAATATTTACTTTCCCTCTGTTACTTAACAACCAAAACAGGGCATTTAGAGTATTCAACAACTTTTGAAGAAACGCTTCCAATAAGAAATTTTTTTGTTCCGTGTTTTCCGTGAGAACCTGTAACAATTAAATCAACTTTCATTTTATGAGCTGTTTCAAGTATTTTTTCAGCTGGATCGCCCTGTCTTACAAGAAATTTAATCTCTATTGGTTTACCAGATAGAGATTTTCTAATTCTTTCCATTGTATCTTCTGTTTCTCTGGTTAAAACTTCAGTTATTCTTTGTCTGTCAGCATCGGAAAGTTCTGTAAGATAGAGCTCTGGGACAACAGCAAGTACAGTAAGAGATGAATTCATACTTAAAGCGATCTCCAGTGCCTTTCTTAATGCCTTGTCTGAAGCTTTTGAGCCATCATGGGCTACTAAAATTCTCTGCATTTTTAATTCCTCCTTATATCTTTATGTCTTTTAACAAATCTCTATATTCTTTATACCACTGAACTGTTTTACTTATTCCTTCTTCAATAGATACTTTTGGAATCCAACCAATGTATTGTTTTGCTTCTGTTATATCTGCCCATGTAGCAAAGATATCTGCTGGATGTCTTGGTTGCCATTGAATTTCTGCTTCTTTACCGAGAAGTTTTTCAATTAGATTGATAACATAAATAAGTTCTACTGGATTGTCATTACCAAGATTTAAAATTTTGAAACCTTCAAGATTAAGACATGATACTGTTGCTTCTGCAATGTCTTCAATAAAGGTGAAATCTCTTTTTTGTCTACCATCGCCATATACAGTAATTGGTTCACCAGAGTCTATTTTTTTTATAAATCTAAAAATACTCATATCAGGTCTACCAAAGGGACCATATACTGTAAAATATCTTGGAATTATTGTATTTATTCCATATAGATAGTGATAACTATAGCAGAATAATTCAGCAGATTTTTTTGATGCTGGATAAGGTGCAAGGGGTTTATCAGTAAAATCAGAGACTTTAAAGGGAATCTTATCTGTATCTCCGTAGACACTTGAAGTTGATGCTAAAACAAAAACTTTTACATTAAAATCCTTAACACATTCCAGAAGATTGATTGTTCCCTTTACATTTGTGTCAAGATATCCCCATGGATTTTCTACAGATGCTCTTACTCCAGCTCTTGCAGCAAGATTTATGATTCCCTCTATTTTATGGGATTTAAAGATTTTCCTTAAAGTATCCAGGTCTTCGATGTCTCCCTTGTAAAAAATAAAATTTTCATATTTTTTTAAAGAGTTCAATCTTAATTCTTTTATTTTTGGGTCATAGTAATCGTTGATATTATCAATTCCAATAACTATAAAATCTTTTTTTAAAAGTAAATCACATGTTGCCCATCCTATAAAACCAGCACTTCCTGTAACTAATATAGTCTGCATAGTTTTATATTTTAACATAAAAATTTACTTTCTTTGTTTTATTTTTATTTCCAAGGGAGTGTATTTAAAATCAAAAGTTTCTCTTAATAAATTCTCGAGAAATTTTATATGATGTTGTTTAACTGCGGATTCATCATTTACAAAGGTCACAAAAGTAGGAGGTTTGATACCGACCTGTGTAATATAATAAAATCTTAATTCTTTTCCATGAGAAGAAAGAACTGCATCCTTTAATTTCTGGCTAAAAAGCTTATTTAACTCTGAGGTGGATACTCTTTTGTGATATTCTTCTAATATTTGATCAATAAGAGGAAATATTTTTGTAAGTCTTGTCTTATCCTCTCCAGAAACAGTTAAATAGGGAACATAATCTACAAACCATAACTTACGCTTTATTTCATTCTTAAAAAATTTTACCCTATTGTCTTTCTCTTCATTAGGTATTAAATCCCACTTATTTATTAATAAAATCAATCCCTTTTTTTGTTCTGCCACTATTCCTGCAATTTTTTGATCCTGATTAACAATACCCTCTGTTGCATCAATTACAAGGATTGCAATATCTGCTCTTTCTATGCTTCTTAAAGCCTTAAAATATGAAAGTTTTTCAACATAGGCTATTTGTGTTCTTTCATTTTTATAGTAAGAAAGCCTTTTTATTCCTGCTGTATCGATGAATAAATATTTTTTTCCATAGTAAGTACATATAGCATCAACAGCATCTCTTGTTGTTCCGGGAATAGGGCTTACAATCATTCTTTTTTTACCAAGTAAAGCATTGATAATTGTTGATTTACCCACATTAGGTCTGCCAACAATGGCAATTTTAGGCAATTTTTCTGTTTCAAGTTTGACTTCATAGTGTTTTGGAATTTTTTCTAAAATTTTATCAATTAGTTCTTCTATTCCATATCCTGTAATTGCAGAGACAGGTACAAATTCATCTGTTCCTATGGGGTAAAAATCGAATATTATGTTAAGCTTTGAAGGGTTATCTATTTTATTAATTACCCATATAATATCCTTTCCAGTATTTCTAAGTCTTCTTGCTATCTCTATGTCAAAGGGAAGTAATCCCTCCTTTCCATCAAGAAGATGAATGATAAGGTCTGCATCTGATATTGCCATATTAACCTGTTCAAGCATCTGTTTTTGAATAATATCCTCTGCCTTTTCATCAGGGAAAAATCCGCCTGTATCAACAACGCTAAATTCTCTATCATCCCATTTTGCTAATCCATAATTTATATCTCTTGTTACACCTGGGAGTTTATCTGTAATAGCTTTAATTTTTTGATTAGATTTAATTAATCTATTAAAAAGCGTTGATTTACCCACATTGGGTCTACCAACAATAACTACTGTAAACATTTTTTTTCTCCTTTTTAAGTTTCTGAAAATTCTTTAGGTAAAGATATGCCAAGGGATTTTATTTTTTTGTATAGATTACTTCTTTCAATTCCGATAATTTCAGCTGTCTTTGTCATGTTCCAGTTATTTTCTTTAAGTTTTCGTATTAAAAAATCCCTTTCAAAGGCATCTTTTGCTTCTTTTAAAGTTTTATATTTAAAATAACTCTCATCCTTTGTACTTTGTCCTATAATTCCAGTACTCTCAATATCAGACAAAGTTATTACTTCATTAACAGTCATAATCATAAGTCTTTCTACAGCATTTCTTAATTCACGAATATTACCAGGCCAGTCATAATTCTGAAGTATCTTAATTGCTTGATCATCTATGGTTTTTACTTTCCATCCCTTTTCTTTGCTAAATTCATCAATAAAATATCTAATAAGCTCGGGGATATCTTCCTTTCTTTCCCTTAAAGGAGGAATATAAATAGGAACTACATTGAGCCTGTAATAAAGGTCCTCTCGGAAATTCCCCTTTTTAATCTCTTCTAAAAGATCTTTATTGGTTGCAGAGATAATTCTTACATTAACAGTTATATCTCTGGTGCCTCCAACTCTTTGAAACTTTTGCGTTTCAATTACTCTTAGTAATTTTGCCTGTGTAAGTAATGACATATCACCAATTTCATCAAGAAAAAGAGTTCCTCCGTTGGCAAGCTCAAATTTACCGATTTTTCTTTCTATAGCACCTGTAAAGGCTCCCTTTTCATGTCCGAATAGTTCACTTTCAATTAATTCCTGAGGGATTGCAGCACAATTTACCTCTACAAAGGGAGCCCTTGAGCGATTACTTAGTGAATGAATTGCTCTTGCAACAAGTTCTTTACCTGTTCCGCTTTCACCTATTATTAAAACTCTTGAATCTCCTTTAGCAATAAGTTCAATCTGACTTTTTATTTTTTTCATTGCCGATGAAGTACCTACAAGTTCATATTTTTTATCTACACTGCTACGAAGCTTTATGTTTTCTCTTTCAAGATTTTTAAATTGTAATGCCCTTTCAGTAGTTAATATAACTCTTTCCATTGATAGAGGTTTTTCAAGAAAATCATAGGCACCAAGTTTTATAGCCTCCACAGCTATCTCTACATTGCCATGTCCTGAAATCATAATAATAGGAATATCTGAATCTTTTTCTTTTATCTTCTTTATTGCCTCAATTCCGCTCATTTTTGGAAGCCATACATCGAGAAAAATTAAATCTATTTCCTCTTTTTCGAGTATCTCTAAAGCAGTCTCTGCATCATCTGTTAAAAAAACATCGTATCCCTCATCTTCAAGAATATCCGCAAGGGTATCAAGAATTCCTTTTTCATCATCAACTATTAAAATTTTTCCCTTCAAGTAGGCACCTCTATTCTAAATATAGATCCCTTTGGATAATTATCTTCAACAGTGATCTTTCCTCCATGTTCAGTTACAATTTTTCTTGCAATTGCAAGTCCAAGTCCTGTACCTTCTTTATTCCTTGAAAAATATGGTAAGAATAACTTTTCCTTTGTTTCATCATCAATTCCTTCTCCTGTATCAGCAATTTCGATAATAAGTTTATTATTTAGTTTAACAGATATTGTTATTTCACCCTTAGCATTCATTGCTTTTATGGCATTATCAATTATGTTGATTAAAACTCTTTTAAACTCTTGGTAATCAAGCGGAACAGGTTTAACTGGTTCATTGGATATGATATTTATCTTAACATCTTTGTATCCCCTATAAAGTTCTGTAACTTCTTCTATAAGATTCAGAGGATTTACTGGTTCCTTTTTTATTTCAGGAAGCTTTCCAAATTTCTGAAAAGTATCAATTAAATTTTTAAGAGAATTTACCTCTGAGATTATTGTCTGAGTTGATTTTTCAAAAACTTTACCGAAATCTTCATCTCTATTTTTCCATTTTTTTATCAGTCTTTCTGTGGCAAGTTTTATTGGAGTAAGAGGATTTTTTATCTCATGGGCAAGCCTTCTTGCAACCTCTTCCCATGCAATTGCCTGTTGAGCCTTTACTATTTCTGTAATATCATCAAAAACTACAAGAATTCCAGTAGCCCTGTCAAATTCATCTTCCCGTAAAGATATAATTCTTGCCTTGATTTTCTTTTTCACACCCTTTATTGTTATCTCAATATCCTTTATTATTTCTGTTATTCTTTCTCCAGAAAGTTCTTTAATAAAACTTTTTAAATCTTCAGATTCAATATGTCCCAAAAGTTTTGAATAATGCATATTTTTAGCTTGCTCCTTAGAAATCTGAAGAATTTCCTCACCTGCTTTGTTAATAGTTAATATATAACCTTCTGGATTAACAAATATTACACCCGATGTAATGTTTGAAAGAATTCTTTCAAGTAATAGATTTCTTTCTGATAAATCAACATAAGCTCTATCAAGTTTTTCTATCATATCATTAAAAGAATTAACGAGAATACCTATTTCATCTGAACTTTTAGTTTGAATCTTTACTTTAAGGTCTCCCTGCGAGACCCTTTGAGTGGCTTGAACAAGCTCTTTTAGAGGGTTTGTAATTTCTTGAGAAATCTTTAAAGATGCCCATAATGCCAGAAATATTATTATCAGGCTTAAAAAACTAAGAAACATTAAATAATTGGATTTTACAGGCTTTCTTAGTGAGCCAACTTTCAAATATTCCTCATTATATGATTTAAGTTCCTCTACTTTTTTCGTAATGTGCAAAGGAATATTCATTTTTGCAACCATGATGGCACCTTTATATGGAATTGCTGCTAAAACCTGATCTCCTTCAGAGGAAGATAAAATTTGAGTTGATTTTTTCCCTTCAAAGGCTTCTTTAAAAACTTCAGGCATATTATTTAATGGACTATTTAATCTTTGAATTGTTATGCCTGTTGGAAGATTTTTTATTCTTCCCTCTGCGTAATCTTCAAGGATACTCAAAAGTTTTTCTTTTTCAAAATCATAAAAGAACTTTACAGCATCCACAGCATTGGAAATTACTTTTCTATTATACTTAGAAAATATTTTTTCAATAGAACTTTCAAGAACTCCGCTGAAGGCGACAAATAATAGAATAGAAGGAATCATTACTAAACCAACAAAAATAGTAACTATCTTTATTCTAAATCTATAACCTGGTACTTCTCTGTGTTTTTCAATATAAAGTCTAACAACACTTCTTATTACAAAAAAAGCAAGCGTTACTATGGCAATTATATTTATTACAAAAAGAGATACAATAATGAATCGTGTGGGAATCTGTTCAGGTGAAAGTCTTAAAAGGTATACCTCAAAACCTAAAACAACGAGAAGTAAAAATGTGAGGAAAACAGGGAAAAAATATTTTTTTACTTTATTATTCATGGCAGTCTAAAACTTTCTGATTCTTTAATTATTTTTTTCTCATACTTTGGTATAAAAAATAAAATATGTTCAAGAACTGATGGAAGTTGTTTTATGTTTGACTCCACAGTAACCTTTACATAATATTTACCTTTTTGTAAATTGCTTATTTCTACAACTTTTACAGGATTAATTTTCAAACCCCATTCTAAAGCATCCTGCCAATTTTTAAATTTTTTCTCTCTTAAAATTTGTCCTTCTATACTCTTTACAATAAACTCCTCTTTAATTGGATCAGATATAAAAATTCTCTGAATTTGAACGCCAGATATAAATTCATCGGGTATAATAGACCATTTTCTGTAAAATTCAATTAAGATGAAAAGATTTTTGCTGAGACCTTCCTTAAAATCATCAATAAATTCTTTTGAAGGAATAATATGCGTTGTTACTTCGATTGAGTTTTGCATTCTGTTAATGCTTATTTCCATATCTTCAATTGCAAAGGCATTGCTGAAGTTTATAAAAATTAGTAGCAGAGGTAAAAATATTTTAACTGGAAATCTCATAATGAATTTATTATATTACTTTTTACTTTACTTTTTCTTGATGTCTGTGATAAAACTAATTAAAAATTTGGAGGTGTAAAAATGAAGAAATTATTTATCCTAATTAGTTCCTGTTTGATTTTATTAACTGGATGTGCAACAAAGGAATATGTTAAAGAGCAGACCGATCCTATCAATCAAAGACTTGAAAGAATTGAAAAACAACTTGAAAAAATGAATAATGATATCTCCTCTCTTCGAACAGATATAAAAAATGTTGATTCAAAGGTAGATTCTGTTAATTTGACAGCAAAGGAAGCATTAAAAAAGTCAGAAGATGCAGTAAAAGAGTCAAAGGCAGCTTCACTTCGTGCTGATAACGCGGCTCAGAAGGCACAGGCAGCAGCAGAAACTGCAAAAAAAGCCTTTGAATTACAACAAAAGAAATAAGTTTGACTTTTTAAATTAATAAATATTAAATTTTTTGATTGTGAAGAATCAGTTTATTCATTCTCTATGGATAGGACTTACTGCGGGTTGTTTTGGTGGGCTTGTTGGACTCGGAGGTGGAGTAGTCATGATTCCCCTTATGGTAGCTGTTCTTAAAATTACCCAACACAAAGCTCACGGAACAAGCCTTTTTGCTTTGGTATTTACAGGAATCACAGGTGCAATTACTTACGGAATGAAAGGTTCTGTTGATGTTCTTGCTTCTTTAATTTTAGCTGTAACAGCAATTTTTACTGCCAGAGCAGGTGCTCGATTTGCCCACAGTTTACCAGAATGGAAACTTAAAAGAGCATTCGGAGGTTTTTTAATCTTTGCAGCTTTAATTCTTCTTACAAAACCTTATCTTGCTAATTTGTATCATTTTGAAATTGCGGGTATTGCAAAAATTTTTACACTTCTTGTAATAGGTATTTTTGCTGGTTTTCTTGCAGGCATGATGGGAATAGGTGGTGGAACTGTAATGGTTCCTGCTTTAGTTATTATTTTGAATTATGGTCAACATATAGCCCAAGGAACATCACTGTTATGCATGGTCCCTGCTGGTGCAGTTGGTGCTTATACTCATTTAAAACTTGGTAATGTTATCAAAACACTTCTTCCTGGCTTGATTACTGGAATTATTGGTGGAACCTACATCGGTTCTAATATTGCCCATGCCTTACCAGAGTCTTATTTAAGGGTAATATTTGCTTTAATTATAATATGGACTGGAATAAGATTTTTAAGAACGCCAAAACCTGTAAAATGATCTATAAAAAGTCTGTTTTTTTTATTATTTGTATATGTATATATATATTTCAAATAAGCACTGCTTTTGCCCAAGAAGAGCTCCCAAAAATTAAACTTAAAATTGGCAAACATGAAGAATTTTACAGATTAGTTTTTGTTTTTAATAATACAGAGATTTTACAGTCAACCAGTGTGAATATTTTAAAAGATAATAAAATTAAAGTCTCCTCATCTGAAGATTTCCAAATTGAATACAAAGATAAAGTTTTATCTGATAATGAAAAATTACATGGAATAGGTATAAAAAAATTTGATAAAAGTTTCATTTTTGAAATTCCTTCTCTAAGTGACATAAAAGTTTATAAATTGAATTCTCCTCCGAGATTAGTAATTGATGCTTATGTAAATGAGATGTTAAATGGTAAATTCTCAGTTCTAATTGATCCCGGACATGGTGGAAGAGATAAAGGATTGATCAATAATAATGTTAGTGAAAAAGATATTGTATTGTACCTTTCAAAGGAAATCTCTTTAAAATTAGCTCAGAACGGGATAAAAAATATATTAACTCGTGTTAGCGATGAAGAAGTTTCCCTAAAAAAAAGAATCGAAATAGCTAATAATCAAAATCCTTCTATTTTTTTAAGTATTCATATCTCTCAGGAAAATTTATTCAGACTGTATCATTTTCCAAATGAAAAGACTCAGATAACCAAAAAATTAATATCAAATCTTAAGGAAAAAATTCTAAAAAATTTCTCAGAACCTGTAGTTATTGAAGAAATACCCATATATTTAATTAATAAAATAAATTCACCTGCTTTATTAATTGAAATTCCCCAAAAAACTTTACTTAATGAAAAAAAATACTTAAATAAAATTGTTGATGTTCTATCTCAAAGTTTATTTGAAATAGGAAAAGCTAATGAAAAATTTACAAAAAATAAATAAAAAAATAATCTTTATTTTAATTTTTGTTGTAATATTAGCTTCAACTGTACTGGGATACTTTTTCTTTTTCAAAAAAGATGGAGAAAAAATAACTAATCAAGAAGAGCAGACAACTGAAATATTTAAATTAATATTGCCCTTAAATAATTCATTGATTACTAAAGAAATTTATGTAAAAAAAGAAAATGGTGAATTAAAAAAATTGGAAAAAGTTTTAGAATTTTTTTTCAATGAACTTCCTCAGCCAATGAATGAGACAAAAATTCATTCTATATTTCGTGATAAAGAAAACAAAATTTATTTAAATTTATCAAGCAATTTTGCAACATCAAGGGATGCTAAAAATGAATTTTATCTTATTAAAGGTTTATATTCAACAATAAAAACTAACTTTAATTGGATAACAGATGTTAAAATATTAATATCGAATGAAGAAAAAGAAACTCTCTCTGGTCACATACCAATTGAATCTTTAAAAGAATCTATGGAGGCAAAATAGATGAGAGAAAATCCCATAGGAATTTTCGATTCTGGAGTTGGAGGTCTTACAGTTCTTAAGGAAATATCAAAATTAATCCCTACAGAAAATATAGTTTATTTAGGAGATACTGCTCGAGTTCCCTATGGAATTCGTTCAGCTGAGACAGTTATTAAATATTCTATTGAATGCGCAGACTTTCTATTTAAAAAACAAATAAAAATGCTTGTTGTAGCCTGCAATACCTCTTCATCTGTAAGCCTTGATGTTTTAAGGGAAAGATTGCCGATTCCAGTTATTGGAGTTATTGAACCAGGTGTTAGAGCAGCACTAAAAGTTACAAAAAATGAAAAAATCGGCATAATTGGGACAGAAGCAACTGTTCAAAGTGAATCCTATACAAAAAAAATCAAATCATTAAACCCTAACATAGAGGTTATTTCAAAAGCCTGTCCATTATTTGTACCTCTGGTTGAAGATGGTATTTTAGAGGGAGCTATTGCTGAATTAGTAGTTGAAAGGTATCTTAAAGATATAAAAAATAGCGGAATTGATACCTTAATTCTTGGTTGTACTCATTATCCATTATTAAAAAAAACTATTCAGAAATATATGGAAGGAATAACTCTTGTTGATTCTGCACAGGAAATAGCACAAGAAGTTAAAACATTACTTGCTCAGAAAGGACTTCTTAATGAAAAATCTGATGGACATTATAAAATCTTTTATGTAACTGATTCACCAGAAAGATTTAAAAAAATTGGTGAAATATTTTTAGATTATGAACTTAACAATATTTTTAAAGTATCTCTTTAGGAGGCAAAATAGAGATGAGACCTGATGGAAGAAAAAATGATGAAATTAGACCTGTAAAGATTGAAAGAAATTTTATAAAAAATGCAGATGGCTCAGTTTTAATTGAACTTGGAAACACCAGAGTAATATGTACCGCATCAATAGAAAACAAAGTTCCACCCTTTTTAAAGGATCAGAAAAAGGGCTGGATCACTGCTGAATATGGAATGCTACCACGTTCAACGCCTGTAAGAATGCTTAGGGAGTCAACTGCTGGAAGAGTTGGAGGAAGAACTCACGAAATTCAGAGACTTATTGGAAGATCATTAAGAGCAGTTGTTGACCTTGAAAAACTTGGGGAAAAAACAATATGGATTGATTGCGATGTAATAGAAGCTGATGGAGGCACAAGGACAGCTTCAATAACAGGTGGATATTTAGCTTTAAAGGAAGCTATAAAAAAAGCAATGAATGCTGGAATGATTACTGAATATCCAATTAAAGACAACATCGCAGCAATAAGCGTTGGAATAGTAACTGGTGAACCCCGTCTTGACCTCTGCTATCATGAAGACTCTCAGGCAGAGGTTGATATGAATGTAGTAATGACAGGATCTGGTAAATTCATAGAAATACAGGGAACAGCTGAAATAATGCCTTTTTCTAGGGAAAGTTTACTTCAGCTTATTGCTTTAGCAGAAAAAGGAATAAGAGAAATAATAAGAGTTATAAACAGTATTTAGTGAGTATGTATCATGTCTTAATACTGCATTTGGATGATACATATTTTTATCAAAGAAAATTAAGAAAAAGAGCAACAATGGAAATAGACCTTCGTTTTCTCAAAGAGAAAAAATTGATGTGTCAATTAGATAAATTAAAGTTTATGGAAAAAAAAATTCCGATTAATAAATCTTTAATAAGTTTCATAGGTAAAGGCGATTATCATTATTTTTCTTTTATTTTTCTAAAATTAATAAATGAACCCTTTGTGCTTTTAGTTATTGACAACCATCTTGATATGAGATATTCTAAGGATAATTTCATAAGATGTGACTCTTGGATTTATAATGCAGGGCTTCTAAATAATCTTAAACAAATTTTTTACATTAACTCTTCAAATATTGATAATATACCCGAGATAATGATTCCAGTATATATAAGCATAGATAAGGATATTATTGATAGGAAATATTTAAAAACGAATTGGACACAGGGAAATCTTTCACCAGATCAACTTTTTGAATTTTTATCAAAGATTCAGTCTAAAAATAAAATAATCGGAGTAGATATATGTGGAGAACCAGAATTTAATATAGAAGAAATAAGAAAAAGTGAAGAAATAAATCTTTCAATAGTTGATATTTTTAAGTCCTTTAGGCTTAAAAAATCTGCCTGATTTGTTTATAAAAAAAATTTTTTAAAAAGGAGAAAAAATTGGAAAAAATAATTATAGTAGGACATGGAAGTCCAAAAGAAGATGCCAATAAACTTGCTGATTTAACAAAAGCTCTTGCAATAACTCTTAAAAAACAACCAGAGGATATAAAATATGCTTATATTAAGTTTGGAAGTCCTTCAATTGAGGAATCTATTATAGAATGTATAAAAGAAAATGCTAAAACAATTATAATCCATCCTCTTTTTCTTTTTTCAGGATCCCATGTTAGCTACGATATTCCTGAAATAATTAAAAAATTTAGGAAAAATTATCCTTACATTGAAATAATTTGCACAAAACCATTAGGTCTCCATGAAAAATTACTGGAAATTATAAAAGAAAGAATTGATGAAATAAAACAAGACGATCCCAAAAATAAGGCTAATTAAAATTTTAATTTTTTTATCTTACAATAAAAACTTCTTCCTGAAGGAGTACATGTTACGGGATTCCTTTCTAAATCATCAGTAAGGTTATTAAGATTCCATTTATCATCAACTTCTCCCCATCCCCATGCTATTCTTACTATTCCTTCTGGAACAACATCAGAAATTTTAATTTTCATAGTCACTTTACCCCTTGGTGTTGTGATCTCAACTAAATCTTGCTCCTTTAAAAAAAGTTTTTGAGCATCCTGCAAATTGATATCTACAAAGGGTTCTCTTTCAATGTTTCTTAATTCATCAACATGCCTGAATTGAGTATGGGTAAAACAACTTACTCTCTCTCCACTTATTCCTATAAAATCGTATCCCTCTTTCTCAAAACTGATTGTTTGCCCGTGAATTCCTCTCATAAAGGGAACAGGGTCAAATCCAGATTCATAAAGTCTTTCAGAATATATTTCTACTTTTTTTGATGGTGTTTTAAATCCCTCCTGTTCAAATTTTTTGAACCTTGGTTTTTCATACCAGATTCCTTGAGGATTATTTTTTAAATCTTCTACCTTTAATCCTGTTGGTTCAAGCTGAAAGTCAAGGGCATCCTCAACTGTATCCCAGGGAAAGTATTCCTTTAGTCCCAATGCCTTTGCAAGTTCAAAGATTATTTCAATATCAGGTTTACTTTCACCAATTGGCTCAATAACCTTCTGTTGTAACATTATAAAACAGTTTCTTATATATGCTCTGTTAATCTGGGTTTTTTCAAAACAGCTTGATGCAGGTAAGATAACATGAGCATAATTACTTGTTTTATTTAAAAACATATCAATCATTACAAGACATTCAAGTTTTTGTAATGCCTTTTTTACTCTCTGGGAATCCATCATGGTAACTGCCGGATTAGCAGATTGAACAAGCAACATCTTAACTGGATAAGGGTCTTCATCAATTATGGCATCTATTAAAGTAGACTGTCCATGAAGTCCCCATGTAGGATGAAATTTTTCAAAAAGAGGATATTTATACATAACTGACTTAATATCTGATATTTTTTCTTTGAGTTGAATATTGCGAATTGGTATAGGTTGAGGAATAAAATCTCCTCCAGGGATATCAATATTGCCAGTAATGGCTCTTAATATGCAGATAGCCCTTGTTGCATCAAAAATATTTAGTTGCATGTCAACACCATTTCCATCAATTATACAGGCTGGCTTTGTTGTTGCATATATCTTTGCTGTTTCTTTAATTAAATCTGCATCTACCCAAATTTGCTCAGCTACTTTTTCAGCATCATAGAAGGAAGCAATATCTCTTAAGGCTTCAAAGCCAATACAATAATTATCAACGAAATCTCTATCATAAAGTCTCTTTTTAATTATTTCATTTATAATAGCCATTGCAAGTAAACCATCATGGGCAGGTTTTATTCTTATCCATATGTCAGCCATTTCAGTAAAAAAGGTTTTTACTGGATCTACGAC
Organism: Thermodesulfovibrio sp. 1176; assembly: GCF_029946585.1. Taxonomy (NCBI): domain Bacteria; kingdom Pseudomonadati; phylum Nitrospirota; class Thermodesulfovibrionia; order Thermodesulfovibrionales; family Thermodesulfovibrionaceae; genus Thermodesulfovibrio; species Thermodesulfovibrio sp. 1176. The sequence goes on from NZ_JARZRZ010000004.1 coordinate 211,752, forward strand.
TATCAATTTAGATCCTCTTTCCTTAGCGAAAATTATTGCCTCTGCCATTTGAGGTAGTGTATTTCGGTCATTTTTTCCCCAAATAATTATGCATTTAGAATCCTTAACCTGTGGAATGGTAATAGCACCATAGGTATAGTTATGTGCCATCTCTCTGGCTACAAAGCAGACTGAACCATTTCCAACTGCATTTGGTGAACCAAAAGCACTCATGAGCCTTACTGCATAATCCCACGATGTTCCCCAATCAGCTGCCATGCCTCTTAAAAGAGCCACTGATGAAGCACCATATTCTTCCTTTATTTTATTCATTTTGTAAGCTATAAAAGATAAGACTTCCTGCCAAGAAACCTCTTTAAAATCCTCATTTAATTTTTCTCTTAAAAGAGGTTTTTGAAGTCTTTGCTTTGAATAAATTATTTTTCTTACATTTACAAGCTTGAGACAGGATATTGTTTTTTCAAAGGGAGTAATTCTTTTTGCTCCGGTAATTTCTCCTTGTTCAATATTAACTTCCACAGGACAGCAGGCTGAACAAAGTCTACAATTTGTTATTTTTTTCATATTTCCCTACCTTGATGCTTTTACATATAAACTTCTGATAAATTCAAAATGGTTTCTATGATTTCGTATTTTCCAGAAAACCTCTCCTGTGTCAGCTATAATCCATGATGGATAAATTTGATTTTTTAAAATTTCAACAATATTTTCAATTCCGTATCCACTGTAATCACCCTCTCTTTTTCCTCCAAGCCAATCCTCAATTTTTGCTACTTCTTCACTCCATGAAAAAGGATCTGAAATAAGGAGCTGAGCATCCTTAAAAGAAGAGACTCTATTCATCTCCTCAATATGCTTAAACGGTAAAGAAACTTTATCTATAACATTTAAAGAAATCACACATTTAAAAACTTCTCTTTTAAAGGGAAGAGCCAATGCATCGGCAACAATAAAATCAATATTTTCTCTTTGATAACCATCGGGAAGTTTTATTTTAGCTGGCTTTGTAATATATCCTTCTTCAATTAACTCAAAATTTAATTCCCTGTTTTTCATCAATTCTCGTGCTGTCTTGACAAAAGAGAGTGAAAGGTCAATCCCTATCGAAAAATTACTTTTATTTGCTAACTCAAAAACTGTTCTTCCAACAGCACTTCCTATATCAAGGGAAATTCCATTTACTGAATTAATTAAAGATGCCCATTTAGGGTATGCAGGCACCCACTCTGTATCATTAAGCCAGTCACCGTAATGACTCCAAAGATATGAAGATATCACCTTTGGATTCTCATATTTATTATCTTTGCTTGGAGTCCAATTAGGGTTAGGAGTAAGTATTGCTATTCCATTTTCAATTCTGTATTTTGTACCACATTTATTGCATATTAGATTACCAGAGACAATATCATTGTATTCATGAATATAATGCTTTAATTCTAAATAATTTTCCTCAGGCAAGCATGATGGACATATTAAGATTTCTAACAAAAAATCCCTCACTGTTAAATATAAATTATCTTCACCATTTTTAGCAATTAACTAATTCCCCTGAATTTGCCGATAGAAAAACACTGATTTTGTCATTCCGAAGGAGCGTAAGCGACTGAGGAATCTCCTACTTTTTCACCAGATAGATTCTTTAATGAGAGATTCCTCGGGGTATATAACCCCTCGGAATGACTGCATAAACGAAAATAAAGCAGACTTAACTAAAGAATATGTTACTTTTTTTCCAACTATTGTTACTTATCGTAACAAATAATTTTCAATAAAAATTTGAAATTTTAATATCTTCAATTTATTTCTTTGAATTTCTTTTTTTGGGTATAAAAATTGATAAGTATTTTAGTATGAATTTGACAATAAACTCTCTTCTAAATTTTTCCACTCTCTCTATATGCAATCACTTATTCTTATTTATTAAACAAAAGCAGCAATTTTAAATTATTTAGGAGGCTTTTATGGAAGATTTAAAAGCTTTTTATTGGCGAAGGGTAAAAGTGCTGACTGTGATTTTTTTAATTGCATGGATTATTATTGCAGTGATATTACCTGTAACTTCCCCTTTATTGAAAGGAGTTAGAATATTTGGTTTACCATCTATGCATTGGTATATGAATGCCTTTATTGTAATAGTTATTGGTGTGATATTAATATTCGTCTATTCTGCTATTATGAACAAACTTGACAAAGAATTAAAGAAAAAGGTTTCAGAGGAGGAACTGTTATGAACCTTTCATCACCCATCAATGCAACAATAATAGCTACTATATGCTGGATACTATGTTCTGTAATTATTACCATAATAGGCGGAGAATTTTTGGGCAGTCTGATTATAGTTATTGGTTCAATATTTATTTATCTTGTATTAGCAGTTACATTAAGATCTACGTCTGTAGCCCATTTCTATGTTGCTGGTAGAGAAATACCTGCTGTAGTTAATGGTGCTGCTACAGCTGCAGACTGGATGAGTGCTGCTAGTTATCTATCTATGGCAGGAGCAATTGCTCTTATGGGTTATGATGCATTACCTTTTGTAATAGGATGGACACTTGGCTATACATTAATGGCTTTTACAATTGCTCCATTTGTTAGAAAATCCAAGACTTATACTGTCCCTGAGTTACTTGAAAAAAGAGCTGGTGGATGGGGACCTGTAAGAACCACGGCTGTTATAATGATATTTGTCATGTCACTAACATATCTTACAGCTCAGCTTGTAGGTGTTGGAGTTGTTTTTTCAAGATTTCTTGGGTTACCTGCAACTGTTGCGGTTTTTATTGGAGTTTTTGGTGCTCTTGCTTATGCATGGACAAGTGGATGGAGAAGTATTACTTGGGTCCAATTCTTACAATATTTTGTCATGATTACAATGTATTGCACACCTGTTTTCATAGCTGCCTATTTTTTGGGACTACTTCCATTTCCTCAGCTCCAGTATGGTAATTTGATACAGGAAATAGAAATGCGTGAGATGGCATTTAATCTACCTTTAATTACTGAGCCATTTGTTAGATCTATTGGAGGTGGGCAAGGACCAATAAACTGGATATTTTTTGCACTTGTATTAATGCTTGGAACAATGGGACTTCCTCATATTCTTGTAAGATTTTATACTGTTAAAACAGTTCATGCTGCGAGAGTAAGCGTTGGATGGGCACTTACATTTATTGGTCTTTTATATATAACAGCCTCTGTATATGCAGCAATAGCTCGACACAGTTTCAGTGCTTTGTGGGGAAAGCCTTTTGCTGAGGTAATGAGTACAGACTGGATTCAGAAATGGTTACCAACGGGACTTATAAAACTCTCTGATAAAAATGCTGATGGTATATTGCAACCAGCAGAGCTTGTCTTTCATGGTGACATAGTAGTTGTTGGAATGCCTGATATGTTTGGAATGCTTTGGGTAATTGCTCCTTTGGTAGCAGTTGGAGGATTAGCAGCAGCTCTTAGCACAGCTGATGGATTATTACTTGCCATGTCAACTGCAATAACAAGAGATGTTTACAAGAGATTCATTAATCCACAGGCAACAGAACATCGTGAAATTTTAATTGTTAGACTATTGTTAGTAATTATTGGTTTTATAGGTGCTGTAATGGCTTATTTTGCCCTTAAAGACCCTGGATTTGGTGTTTATGTTGTTTTACTTGTTGGTTGGGCATTTGTGTTTGCTGCATCTACTTTTACGCCGATAATAATTTTAAGTATATTCTGGAAGAGACTTAATAGGTATGGTATGATTGCTGGAATGATAACAGGACTACTAATAGCATTGCCATATATAATATTAGTAGGTATAGCAAAACTTCCTCCGATAGAGTTATTTGGAGACAAAATTGGTACAATTGGATGGGGAATTTTCGGCTTTTTTGGTAATGCAATTGCTGCAATTTTAGTATCATTGTTGACTAAACCTGAAGGTCCTGAGGTAGATAAATTTGTAGAATCCATGAGATTACCAGATTGAGATTCTTTCTTAGCTACACTGGGAAAATTAAAGAACGCTTTAACTTTCCCAGTGTTTATTTTTTAGATGGATTTTCCTTTGTAGGAGGCCATTTAATATCAACTCCTTTTTTGAAAGTTGTCAATGTCACCATTCTTAGACTGCTAAATCTATAAATAAGAGTTATTGCGATTTTAGTTCCATTGTATTCATCATAACAAAAAACTTTTTTATTCCCTAAAAATCTGCCAATTATACCTTTTTTTTCATCAAAACATCTAATATTTCTACTTATACCTTTCCTTGTCAAAACAAATAGGTGACAGCCAAATTCATCCTCGTGCATTCTTTTTTTTTCAGATCCAATAAAAGTATTGGCATAATATATTAAAGTATCCATTAATCCTTCGCAACTCATAACAATTGTTTTATTATATCATACATGAATATTTAAAGCTGACATATTTATAAATTTCTGAAATTGCCGATAGGGAGACAAAAATATAAACTCCACAAAATTCCTTTTAATCCATATTTTGCAATTTTATGCAATTTAATTCTGAGATGCAACTGAGAGAAATGTAAGATAAAGAAAGAAAATAATGATAAAATAATTAAAAAATGAATGTTACATCTCCCATAATTCTTAATAAGGAAAAATTATATAACCGTGCATCAGCCCTTGCACTGATTACTATCTTTTATAATTTTCTTGAAGGCATGGTTTCTGTATATTTTGGAATTGACGATGAGACAATTGCCCTTCTGGGTTTTGGTCTGGATTCTTTTGTTGAAGTAATGTCAGGTATAGGCATATGGTATATGATAAGAAGATTGAGACAAAATGGTAATGAAGAACCTGACACATTTGAAAGGCAGGCACTTAAAGTTACAGGAACTGCTTTTTATATTCTTGCTGGAGGTCTTGTAGTTACATCTATTGTTAATATTTATACAGGGCATAAACCTGAAACAACCTTATGGGGTATAATCATTTCTGTTATATCAATTTTAACTATGTGGATATTAATTAGTTACAAAACTAAAGTAGGTCGCATGCTTAATTCAAGTGCAATCCTTGCTGATGCAGCTTGCACAAAAGTCTGCATGCAACTGTCAATAATTTTACTTTTGTCAAGTCTTGGTTATGAACTTACAGGATTCGGTGGGATAGATTCAATTGGAGCAATTGGCATAGCTTGGTTTTCATTCAAAGAAGGTCGCGAATCCTTTGAAAAATCAAGGAATTTGAAATGTAAATGTAGTTGCAATTGTATTATTTAATCACCTTTAGTTTTTTAGACATACATCGGGATTAAAGTTCTGAAAGAAAGTTTGAGCAAAAGACAGCCTTGTCTCAATCAGCAATTTTATATCTTTCTATGGTTGTTCTTTGATGAGCTTTTCTTAAAGGTTCTGGAATTCGGTATTGTTTAGTTACCTTTAGAACTACTTCAATTGAGGATTCAATATCTATTAAATGACCTGGGGATACAAAGATAGGTTTTACTCCGGTTTTAGTTCTTAAAACTGCTCCAACAATTTTCCCTCTATAATAAAGATAACTGTAACTTCCTTTTTCTTTTTTAGGTTCTTCATATTCACCAACCAATCTTGATTTAGCACATCCAATGGAGGGAATATCAAGTAAGACACCGATGTGGGATGCAATTCCAAAATACAGCGGATGGGCAATTCCCTGACCATCAAAAAGAATAATTTGAGGCTTTATCTTAAGGTTTTTTATTGCTTCCATAAAAGCTTTACCTTCTCTGAAGCTTAAAAAATTGGGAATATAGGGAAATTCTAACTTCATTTTGACAATACTATCTTCAATATGAATCAGTTCAGGTAATTTAAATAAAGAAGCACAGGCAAAAATATTGCTTTCTGAAAAAGAGGCATCAACTCCACAGATATATTCAGGCTTAAAGGAAAGAGGCTTGATTGTTACTTTACTCCTTAGAATTTTCTGGATTTTCCTTGCTTCACTTATGTTTTTAGCCCAGATATCCACAGAATATTTTATAATAACATTATGTTTGCTCAATATCAGGCATTTATATGGAATGGTAAGGAAAGAAATTTAAAGCCTGTTATAAGACTTCCAAAGCAGAATATAGATGAACTTTACGGAATAGAAAAGCAAAAGCAGTTACTTATTACAAATACAAAGGCTTTTATAGAGGGCAGGCGTGTAAATAATGTTCTTCTTTGGGGTGAAAGAGGAACAGGTAAAACCACTTTGATAAGGAGTCTTTTAAATTATTTCAAAGAAACACCGTTAAGAATGATTCAGGTTTTAAAAAATGACATAATCACAATACCCTTTCTCTATGACATGCTCCATGAAAGTCCCGAGTACAGATTTATCCTCTTTATTGATGACCTTTCCTTTAATGAAAATGAACAGGAATTTAGAGACCTAAAAATTGTTATGGATGGAGGAATTGAAGAAATTCCAGAAAACTCATTAATTTATGCTACTTCAAATAGAAGAAATCTTATGCCTGCGGTGTCACAGAGTGAAAATGAGCTTTTTCCTGAAGATAGTATTCAGGAGCGAGCATCCCTGCTTGAAAGATTTGGTTTGAGAATAGGATTTTACAGATTCTCAGAAGAACAATACTTTGAAATAGTAAAGCACTATGCAAGCAAAGACGGAATAAAAATGCCAGAGGAAGAATTAATTAAAAAAGCCCATCAGTGGGCTTTAATTCATGGAACAACAGGACGTTCAGCCTACCAGTTTGTATTGAGCCTTCAGATTGAATTTTGAGATAAGCCTTTAAATTGCAATTGATAAAAGGCAAAAAATTAAAATGTATTAATAACATCTTATTCTATTTTATAATATTGATGTTTAAACAAAATAAAACAAAAAAGTGAGGCAGGATAATGGAGGCTATTCAAAAATTTCATAATTTACTTAAAGGGATTTTCCAGTTTGAAGCCTCTGATTTAGATTTTGGAATTTATCGTGTATTGAATTATAAAAGACAACAAATTAAAGATTTTATTGAAAATACACTACCAAAAAAGATAGAAGAGGCTTTCAAAAAACATAAAGATGAAAAAAAAGCTAACATTGATGAAAAATTTGAGGATATTAAAAATAAAATTATCGAGACTCTTGGAAAAGATGCTATAACAACAAGTGGTGAATTAAAGAATGAATTTAAAAATACCCCTCTCGGCAAGGAATTTCTGACAATTAAAGCCCAAAAAGAAGAGGCAGAAAAAATTGATGAAATAAAACTTCAGGTTTTTAATGACCTTTATAGTTTTTTCTCTCGCTATTATGAAGAGGGAGATTTTGTTCCGCAATATAGATATTCTATCAAGGGGCATAAATATGCTATTCCTTATAATGGAGAAGAAGTAAAACTCTACTGGGCAAATTCTGAGCAGTATTACACCAAGACAGGTTTGCTTTTTAGAGACTACACTTTTAAAGCAGGAAATTGTAAGGTTATTTTCAGAATCATAGAGGCAAAAGAAGAATTATCCTCAAACAAGGCTACAAAGGAAAGGTTTTTTGTTTTAGATGATGAAAATCCGATTGAAGTAAAAGACGGAGAAATAATTATAAGATTTCAGTATAGAGAATTAACTGAAAAGGAAGTTAAAGATTATCAAATAGAAGGTGGAAGTAACACTTCGAAGCAGGAAAAGATTAATCAAAAGAGTTTTGAGTTTATAAAAACCCATCTTGAAGTGGGGAAGCATCTGGAACTCATTAAGTATCTTGTTAACGAAATAAAAAATGAAAAGCCAAATCTTTTATATCATTTAAACAGATTTAGTGCAAAAAACACAAAGGATTACTTCATCCATAAAAACCTTAAGAGGTTCCTAACTGAGCAGTTGGATTATTTCATCAAATCCGAAGTTTTAGATGTAGAAACTCTTTCACAGGAAAAATATCTTGATAAACATATAACAAGAGCAAAAACAGTAAAAGAAATTGGAGAAGCAATAATTGAGTTTTTATCTCAAATTGAAGATTTTCAGAAGAGATTATGGGAGAAAAAGAAGTTTGTCTTAAAAACAGAGTATGTGATAACAACTGACCGAATTTATTCTGCTTGTTGTTCTGAGCAAAGCGAAGAATCTCTTAATTACTTTTATGAAGAAATCTTAAAGAACAATGAGCAAATAAAGGAATGGGAAGAGTTAGGGTTTGAAATACCTAAGACATTGAATGAACTTAAAACAAAAAAACTCCCAATTGATACCAAGTATTTTAACCAAGAATTCAAAGAAAGACTTCTTGAGAAACTTACCGAGAATGCGGATCTGGATAACCTTTTAGACGGCTTGCTTATCAAAAGCGAAAACTGGCAGGCGCTGAATACGATTTTAGAAAAGTATAAAGAGAAAGTCCAAACAATTTACATTGACCCCCCTTTTAACAAAGAACAAGATGCTGATTATCTTTACAATGTAAAGTATAAGGATTCAACTTGGTTAAGTATGCTGGAAAATAGATTGAGATTAGCAAGAGAGTTGTTGAATGGAAGGGGAAGCATTTTTGTTCGATGTGATTACAATGGTAACTGGATTGTAAGATGTCTTTTAGATGATATTTTTGGAAAAGAGAATTTTAGGAATGAGATTGTGGTAAGAAGGGGAGCACCAAAATCATCAATGTTTGAACAATTTGAGGGAGTTAAATCAATTGGCGTTATGTATGATAACCTTTTATGGTATTCATCACATCCAAATACTCGTTATACTGGTTTCAAGATAGCAGTAGAAAAGAAAGGAGGTTACTGGAGCAATTTCTATGACATGAAACCAAGTGGGGAAAGACCTACAATGAGATATGAATTGTTTGGATTGTTACCTCCCAAAAATTATTATTGGAAATGGGGGAAGGAAAGAGGGCTTGAAGCTATCGAGAATTATAGAAAATACTTGGAGATAGCTAAATCAACTGGTGAAACTTTGGAAGAATATTCTTTAAGAACAGGTATTAGAGATTTTGTAAAATTAGAAGGTAAATCTGTTAAATATTGGATTCCTATTAGGGAAACAGATTTTTTAGTTAATGATTGGCTTGACATACCCGGTTATTCCCAGAGGTGGGGATTTAAAACCGAAAACTCCGAAATCCTTCTAAAACGTGTTATTGAATCCACATCAAACGAAGGCGATTTAGTTATGGATTTCTTTCTCGGTTCTGGCACAACAACAGCAGTGGCACATAAACTTAAAAGAAAATGGATTGGGGTTGAGATGGGAGAGCATTTCTGGACAGTAGTTTTACCAAGAATGAAAAAGGTTTTGGCTTATGATAAATCTGGAATATCAAAAGAAAAGGATGTTAAAGAGAAATACAATGAAAAGACAGCAGGTGGCTTCTTCAAATACCAAATCATTGAACAATATGAAGATACTTTAGATAATATTGAACTGAAAGAAAACCAGAAAGCACTGGAACTTTTCAAAGACGAGTATCTTCTCAAATACTTCCTTGATTTTGAGACAAGGGAAAGTCCATATCTTTTAAACATTGGACACCTTAAAAATCCCTTCTCATACAAACTAAAAGTTAATCTCTCTGAAGTGGGAGAACCACAGGAGATGGTTGTTGATATTCCTGAGACATTCAATTATCTACTTGGAATCAAAGTCAAAAAGATAAAGAAAAGAGAAAAGAATGGCAAACTTTATCTCTTTATCTTAGGAGAAAAGCAAAGCAAGGATTACGCTATAGTATGGAGAGAATATTCAGACAGTTGGGATGAAGAAAAGTTTAGAGAGGATAGGGATTTTATAAGGGAGGAACTCAAGGATTGGAAGCCACAGGTTGTTTATGTAAACGGGCAAAGTGTGTTAACTCCAGATTTTGGAGATTTTCATGCTGAAATAAGAGCAATCGAGCCAGACTTTAAAAGATTGATGGAGAGTTAAGATGAAAAACATCAATGAGATAAAAGAGATATTGAATTCTTTTAAAGAAAAAATACGAAACCAATATAGGGCAGAAATAATCGGCATATTCGGCTCTTATGTTCGGAGTGAGCAAAAAAGGGGAAGTGACCTTGATGTTCTGGTTAAATTTTATGAAGGAGCAACACTTTTTGAACTTGTTGGTCTTGCCATTTTTCTTGAAAAAAAACTTGGCATCAAAAGAGTTGATGTAGTCCCTTATGACACAATAAGAGAAGAAATCAAAGAAAGGATTTTAAAAGAGGCAGTTTATCTATGACTGGTAGAGACATAAAACTTTATCTGAAAGATATACTGGAAGCAATTGAGGCAATTGAAAGGTTTGTTCAAGATATGAATTTTGAGCAGTTTAAAGATAATGATCTTGTTTCGAGCGCAGTTATCAGAAAATTTGAAGTAATTGGAGAAGCTACTTGACATATTCCGCAGATGATAAGAAAAAAATATCCTGACATACCATGGAAAACAATGGTGGGCTTTAGAGATAAAATTATCCATTTCTACTTTGGTATAAAATATGATATTGTCTGGGAAACGATAAAATCAAAACTTCCTGAATTAAAAGAAAAAATAAGGAGAGTGTTTGAAGACCTCGAGAAAGAAAAATGAGCATAGAAAAATACCTTATTCTTAATAAATACTTGCTTGCTCTTTTTGGAGTAAATGATTTCAAGGACCTACAGGAGAAGTTAAAAGATGCTCCTTCAGGGACTGACAGCGATGGAATAACTCATTTTGTAAATGTTTTGCGTTCATCCCTCAAGAATATTCAAATATCCGAAGATACCCTTCTTAATTATGACTCAAACATCCAATCCTATTTGAGGAAAATAAATTACAAGCGCGAACCTGTATCTTTAAAATACTTTCAGTATCTTGCTGTGCTTTTTACTGAAGTCTTCCTTGATAATCTCAAAAATAGAAAACTGGAATTTTTATATGAACTTAACGAGTTTTTAAAAAGTTATGAAGATGAAGAAGTAAAAGAGTTAATAGGTGGGTTTACAGAAGATGACCTTAAAAAAATTGCTTTCTGGATGGCAACAGGTTCAGGGAAAACACTTATTGCTCATATAAATTATTATCAATTCTTCAAATACAAACTTTTTGAGCCCGACAACATCCTCTTTATCACTCCAAACGAAGGGCTTTCAAAACAGCATTTTGAAGAATTGCAAAAAAGTGGAATACCAGCAAGAATTTATTCTGGAAGCTTAAATGGTGGGTTAAAAAACGAAAGAGAAGTTCTTGTCATTGAAATGACAAAGTTTGTAGAGGAGAAGAAAGGTGGAGGGGTTACTCTTCCAGTTGATACTTTTGAAGGAAAAAATCTTGTTTTTGTAGATGAAGGACATAAAGGTAAAAAATCCGAAGAGCAAAAATGGGCAAAATTAAGAGATAAACTTGCAGAAAAAGGTTTTGTCTTTGAATATAGTGCCACTTTTGGTCAGATTTTAAGTAAACAAAATGAAGATATCCTGAAAGAATACTCTAAAGCAATTCTATTTGATTACTCATATAAATATTTTTACCTTGATGGCTACGGCAAAGATTTCTGGGTTTTAAATGTAAAGGAATCAAATATTTCAGATGGGGTTTTTCAAGAAACAATGTTTATTGCCAACCTTCTTGATTTCTACCAGCAGATGCTTTTATATAAAGAAAAAGCTTCTCTTGCTAAGCAATACAACATAGAAAAACCACTCTGGATATTCGTGGGAACAACCGTCACAGGAAAACAAGAAGAATCAGATGTTTTACAGATAGTTGATTTTGTTAATAGGGCTCTTAATGCGAATTGGCTGAATGAGAAAATTAATGGCATACTTGCTGGCAATTTTAAGGATAGTAAAGGCAATGACTTGTTCAGTAACAAGTTTAACACACTTAGGCAAGGAATTGATTTAGATGCTTTCTACAAAGATATTTTCAATGGCAGAGGCTCTTTAGAAGTATACGAGATAAAAAACGCTGAGGGTGAATTTGGTTTAAAGGTTGGTGAAAATCCGTATTTCGGAGTTATAAACATCGGCAATTTCTCAGAGTTCAAAAAATTACTTACACAAAAAGGTATTGAGGTCAAACAAGATGTTATTTCTTCATCCCTTTTTGAGGATATAAGAAAAGAAAATTCCAACATAAATATCCTTATAGGTTCAAAAAAATTCATAGAAGGTTGGGATACATGGCGAGTTTCTTCTATGGGACTTTTGAACATTGGAACAGGACAGGGACCTCAGATTATTCAGCTTTTTGGAAGAGGTGTAAGATTAAAGGGAAAAGATATGTCACTTAAAAGGTCTGATAATAAAGAGATTAAACCGCTTGAAACCTTAAATATCTACGGAATAAAAGCAGATTATTTAAACAAGTTCCTTTCTGCAATAGAAAAGGAAGAAGTTGAGTTTGAAGAAATAAAAATACCTGTAAAAGTTATGCAAAAAGAGAAATGGCAGAGTTTACCTTACTTGAAAAAAGATGAATCTAAAAAATTTGAAGAAAAAGAAATTGTTATGTTAAGGCGTGATAACACAGTAAATTTCATTTTGGACCTCACACCGAGGCTCTCCGGATATTTAGGAGAGAGAAAAAAAGAGGAAAGACAAATAGAAGAAATCAAGGTAACAACTGAGATAGAAGAAAAAACTATATACGAGATTGTTGATATAGAATTGCTTAACTGGCAAAGAATATTAAATGAAATGCTTGAATTTAAACTCTTGAGAGGGTATTGGAATTTATTTTTTAATGTTGAAATCTTAAAGGAAGTTTTAGCACAGTGTAAAGTAAAGGCTCTTGTTGAGTCTTTAAGAGTAAAAAGTAATATGGATTTAGAAAAAATTGAAGAAATAACAATTTTGCTACTTAAGGGATATATTGATAAATTCTATAAAAGACATAAAGGTAAGTTTGAAACAGATAATATAAAGTATGTAGAAGTTGGGAAACAACTTTCTCTTTTTGTCTCTGATAAAATTGAGTATTACACTGTTTATATTGATAAAAATAAGAGAAACTTGATTAATAAGATAAGGGAACTCTCTAAAAAACTTGATGAATTAATCAAGGAAGAAGAGAAAATCTTGCGAAGGGTCATCATTGACAATTCTATTTATATACCGATTCTTTTGAAGAACGAAAAAATTGATAAAATTTCACCTCCAGGTCTTGTTGAAAGCGAAGAAAAGTTTGTGAAAGGATTAAAGGAGTATTTAAAAAATAATCCTCACATTTTAAAAGGATATGATATTGTTCTTTTACGAAATGAAGCAAAATCTGGATTTGGTTTTCAACTTGACTGGGCAGGCTTTTATCCAGATTTTATAATGTGGATTAAAGGATATAACAAAACATGGTTGGTATTCATTGACCCAAAAGGACTTCACCATACAAAGGGACTTGAGTATGAAAAAGTTGAATTCATCAATGAAGGTATAGAAGAAATAGGAAGGAAGCTTGATCAAGACATATCCTTAAATGCACTTATTATCTCCCAGACAAAATATGAAGACTTAGTAAAAGGAACTTCTCGAGATAAAATCATCTATCAAGAAGAGTATGCAAACAGAAATATCCTCTTCTTTGAAGATAGAGAATGGTGTAAAAAATTATTTAAAAAATTAGCCCTTTAAATTTTTTAAAGCTAACTTATTCAATGCATTTATGTATGCCTTGGCAGAGGCTACTATTATGTCTGTGTCAGAACCGTGTCCACGAACAGTATGCCCTGCCTCTTCAAGGATTATTGTTACCTCACCTAAAGCATCTGTTCCACCTGTGATTGCTTTTCCTGAGTTTATCAATTTAATTTTGTAAGTTATTGAAAAAATTGAATTTTATTTTTTAAAAATGTAAATTTTTGTACAACACAAAGGGTAACTCTTTGATTTTCTTTATCTTTTAGATTCCGAATTCTTCTTTGGCTGTTAAATGGGTTGGTTCAGATACTTTCAATGCTTTAAATAAAGCTTTTGCTACTTTATCCATCTTGTTCTTTAAATAGTATTCCTTGCCATCCAATGTAAACTCTGTAAGCGTTATGCTCCCTAAAGCTTCTTTTATT
>NZ_JARZRZ010000005.1:0-213757 GCF_029946585.1 Thermodesulfovibrio sp. 1176
TCCTTGCTGTGGCTCACAAGCTCCTTAGAACAGTATGGGCTATGCTTACTAAAAAACAACCTTTTTTTGTTAATCATACTCTTTCACCCTGTTTCTGAAGGAGGTGATTTTTCATAGTTGACTCCATTCAACTATCCTATTGTATACCATTTGAGGTGTTATTTCTCTCATACATTTTTGGTCTTCGCATTTTTTTCTAAAACAGGGACTGCAATTAAGTCCTGATGTAATTACAAGATGCCCTTCTCCGAAGGGACCTGTTCTTTTAGGCGATGTAGGTCCGAATAAAGCTACAACTTTTTTGCCACAGGCTGTAGCAAGATGCATTGTTCCTGTATCAGGTGTTATTACAAATAAAGACTTATTAAATATAACAATTAATTCTTTAAGTGTAGTCTTTCCAGCCACAGAGATTGCTTTACCCTCTGAGTATTCTTCAATCTTTAATGCTTCGGAAACATCGGATTTTGAGCCGACAATAAGGAAAGAGTATGGTAACATTTTAACAAGTTCAACAAAATAGGGAAGAGGCCAATTTTTAGATTGCCATCTTGCAGATGGAATAATTACAACAAAATCCTTTAATTCTCTAAGCCATTCTGGTTCTTTGGGTTTTGGAAGGGGGAATTTTATTTCATTTATTGTGCATCCAAGTTCTTTGGCAACTTCAAGATAACGAAAAACAGCATGTTTTTCAATAGATGCAGAAATTTTTTTATTGTAAAAAATTGTGCTAAATTCTCTTGATTCTTTGAAACCAATTCTAATTGGAGCTTTGCTTAGCATTGTAATAATTCCGCTTCTTAAAAGTCCTTGAAGGTCTATGGCAATATCATATTGTTCTTTTTTTAGTTCTTCCCTTAAATTAAAAAATTCTCTAATTGTACTGTTAATATTTTTTATTGACCTCCATTTATCCTTATCTATGACTATCAGTTTTTCAACTAAAGGATGTTCAGTAAGAAGTTCCTCAAAACCTTTTGCAACAACCCAGTGAATTTTAGTGGAGGGAAAATTTTCTTTAAGAGTATTTAAGAGAGGCAAAGAATGGACAATATCTCCAAGAGAGCTTGGTTTAATTATAAGAATTTTCTCATTTCCTTTAATCATCGAAATCTCTTTTTATAATATCAACCACTTCTTTTAAATTTTTAGCATCTTTTTCAATTAAAATTCCCTTTGCACCTATCATCTGAGCAAGCTCTATATCTATTTGTTTATCGCCCACTACATAGGATTTTTTAAAGTTAATATTGTATTTGTAGCGTGATATTATAGCAATTGCAGGATTTGGTTTTCGACAAAAACATCCTTCATCGGGATGATGGGGGCAGTAAAAAAAGTCATCAAATCCGTATTTATCAATAAAAAATTTATTGACCTCCTGAACAAAATCCTCTTTTACAATACCCCTTGCTATTCCTGATTGGTTACTTATCCCAATAAGAAGAAATCCTAAATTTTTTAATTCCCTTAATGCATCAATATCAGGATATACCTCAAAATTCTCCCATCTTGATAAATAGTTTGCATCTTTGCAGAGAGTTCCATCTCTATCGAAAAAAACAACTCTTTTAGATGGGATAAGTTCTGATAAAGCATTCCAGACATCTTCAACCTCTATGGATTTCATACATTTTATATGTTCGCATTTACTCTTAAAACAGGGACTGCAATCTATATTAGCTTTTACTACTTTACCTGCAAATTTTGGCGGTCCTGTAAGCTCAGGTGATGTAGAACCAAAAATTGCTACAAGAGGAATTCCTGTGGCATAGCCAAGATGCATAATTCCTGAGTCATTACAAAGTAAAAGATCGCATTCTGAAAGAAGACAGATTAGTTCTAAAAGAGTTGTTTTACCTGTAAAATCATATACTTTATCTTTTAATTCCCTCATTTTTTCGATTTTTAAATCCTCTTCCTTATCCCCAAAAATTACTACTGAGCCTAACTGATCTGTAAACCTTTTAATTATTTCAATAAATTTCCAGGATTCCCATCTTTTAGTAGCTCCATATTTTGCTCCTGGTGCAATTGCCAGGATTGGCCTTTTAAGTTCTCTAAGTTCCCTTCGAGCAGAAATTCTTAATTCAAGATTAGGGTTTATCCAGGGATAATCAGGATTTAAAGTAGGGTTAAATCTCTTTGGTATTTGGAAAAAATACTCTATGTGGTGAATTTTTCTATCCTCTTTATGATATGGAATAGGGTGGGTAAGAAGAAAACCTCTACAGTCTCTGTTCCAGCCAACTCTTTCTGGAATTCCTGCAAGACTGGCTATTAATGCCGCATCAAAGGCATTCTGAAGCAGATAGACTCTTTTAAAGTTTCTTTCCCTTAACTGTCTTATTGTATCGACTTTTCCCTTTAATCCATTCCCATAAGTAATTATTTCATCAATCGTTTTTTCAAGTCTGAAGATATCAGCTACCTTTTCTTTTACAAGAATAGATATTTTTGAGTTAGGATGAAGCCTCCTTATACCTCTTACTGCAGGAAGGCTCATAACAGCATCACCAACCCAATTAACACCGCGAATCAGGATATTCTCCATGATTGTATTTTAAGCTTTATCAATACTCATGTGCAAATTATCTCCAAATCCCTCCCAAAATTGCCATTAGAGAAGTGCGGAGCGTAACAGCCGCAACTGTTTGAACCTGAAAGGTGAGTTTTGCGGCTGTAGCGGAGCAAGTTTAGAACTGTCAAAAAATCTCTTATGAGCGAAAGACAGCCTTTTCTCTATCGGCAATTTCAAATCCTTCAATTTATTTGAATTTTTGGTGTTTTTATCTATATAATAAGCAAAAAAGAGGCTGGAGGAAGTATAATGAAATCTAATTATGACTATAGCGAAATAGAAAAAAAGTGGCAAAAGGTATGGATTGAGCAAAAAATTTTTGAAGTTAATGAGGAAAACTCTAAACCAAAATTTTACTGCCTTGAAATGTTCCCATACCCAAGTGGAAAAATTCACATGGGTCATGTAAGAAATTATGCTATTGGAGATGTAATTGCAAGATATAAAAAAATGAAAGGTTTTCAGGTTCTTCATCCAATGGGATGGGATGCCTTTGGACTTCCAGCAGAAAATGCTGCAATAAAGCACGGAGTTCATCCTGCAAAATGGACTTATGAAAATATTGACTACATGAAAAAACAGCTTATAAGGCTTGGCTTAAGCTATGACTGGAGGCGCGAGGTTACAACTTGCGCTCCAGAATACTACAGATGGAATCAATGGATATTTTTAAAACTTTATGAAAAGGGTCTTGCTTACAGAAAATCATCTTTTGTTAACTGGTGTCCTTCC
Source organism: Thermodesulfovibrio sp. 1176 (assembly GCF_029946585.1). Taxonomy (NCBI): domain Bacteria; kingdom Pseudomonadati; phylum Nitrospirota; class Thermodesulfovibrionia; order Thermodesulfovibrionales; family Thermodesulfovibrionaceae; genus Thermodesulfovibrio; species Thermodesulfovibrio sp. 1176. Next base: position 3,317 of record NZ_JARZRZ010000005.1, read on the forward strand.
TGTGCTACAGTTCTTGCAAATGAACAGGTAATTGATGGTGCTTGCTGGAGATGTGAGAGTCAGGTTGAGCAAAAGGAGCTTGAGCAGTGGTTTTTGAAAATAACAGCCTATGCAGAAGAGCTACTTCAGGACTGTGATAAACTTACTGGCTGGCCTGAGAAAGTTCTTACAATGCAGAGAAACTGGATTGGAAAAAGTGAAGGAGTTGAAGTTGATTTTCCAATAGAAGGAATGAAAGAATCTTTAAGAATTTTTACAACAAGACCTGATACAATCTTTGGTGTAACTTTCATGTGTATCTCACCAGAACATCCTCTTGCAGAAAAACTTTGTGATGATAAATCCGCACTTAAAAAAATAAGGTTACTTCAGCGTGAACCAGAAGTCAAAGAAGGAGTCTTCACAGGCAAATATGCAATAAATCCTCTTAATGGAGAAAAAGTTCCGATATGGATTGCCAACTTTGTTTTGATGGAATATGGGACAGGTGCAATAATGAGTGTTCCAGCCCATGACCAGAGAGATTTTGAATTTGCTGTAAGATATGGAATACCTATAAAAGTCGTTATAAAACCTGAAAATGAAGAACTTCCCGATCCCCTTAAAGAAGCATATGAAAATGAGGGAGTCATGGTTAATTCAGGAAATTTTTCAGGAATGTCATCAAAGGAAGGCAAAAAAGCTGTTGCTGACTACATTGAAGAAAAAGGACTTGGTAAAAAAACTGTAAATTACAGACTAAGAGACTGGGGAATTTCAAGACAACGTTATTGGGGTACACCTATTCCAATAATCTATTGTGACCAATGTGGCATTGTTCCAGTACCTGAGGAAGACCTACCTGTAATACTTCCTGAAAATGTAAGTTTAACAGGAAAGGGTGAGTCTCCACTTAAATATGTTCAGGAATTTTACAAAACAAAATGTCCAAGCTGTGGAGGAGATGCCAGAAGAGAAACAGATACAATGGATACATTTGTTGATTCATCATGGTATTTTATAAGATACTGCTCTCTTCATGATGAATCTGCTTTTCATAAAGATAAAATAAAATACTGGATGCCTGTTGACCAATACATTGGTGGAATTGAGCATGCGGTGTTACATCTTCTTTATGCACGATTTTTTACAAAGGTTCTCAGAGATTTATGGATTGTTCCTTTTGATGAACCCTTTCAGAGACTTCTTACCCAGGGAATGGTTTGCATGGAAAGTTATCGTTGTCCTGAGCATGATTGGTTATTTCCTAAGGAAATAAAGGATGGTAAATGCATTCACTGTGGAAAAGATGTGCAAATTGGAAGGGTGGAAAAGATGTCAAAGTCTAAGAAAAATATTGTTGATCCCGATGAAATGATAGAAACTTATGGAGCAGACACAGTAAGAGTTTTTTCTCTCTTCGCAGCGCCACCTGAAAAAGACCTTGAATGGTCTTCACAAGGAGTAGAGGGTGCGCATAGATTTTTAAAGAGAGTGTATTCATTGATCTATAAGCATCATAGCTGGCTTAAAGAGACAGAGGGAGAATTAAGTCACCCTGAGCCTTCTTCCCTTTCAATCCTTAGCCTAATCCATAGAACAATAAAAAGGGTAACCTTTGACATAGAAAAGGAATATCAATTTAACACAGCCATTGCAAGATTAATGGAGTTTGTTAATGAAGTCTACCATTTTGAGCCTAAAACTGAGGAGGAACGTAAAGTTTTTAAATTTGCTTTGAAAAATTTTCTTATACTTTTAAGTCCCTTTGCACCTCATATTGCAGAAGAACTGTGGCATGAAATAGGAGAAAAGGGCTTTATTCTCAATGAGCCATGGCCACAGTATGATGAAGAACTTGCCCGTGAACAGATGATTGAACTTGTTGTTCAGATAAATGGCAAAGTTCGCTCAAAAATTATGATTCCTCAAGGGCTAAGCGATGAAGAAATTACGAAAATAGCCCTTAATAACGAAAAGGTAAAGCAGTGGATAGATGAAAAGGAAATCCTCAAAGTCATCCCTGTAAAAGGTAAACTTGTAAATATAGTGGTGAAGTAACTTAATCTTTAAGAAGTTGCAATATAAAATTTATGGTATCATAATTATATGCTTTCGCTTAGTGAAATAGCTGAAAAATATAAAATTTCCATGATATATCTTTTTGGTTCTCAGGCTGAGGCTGGAAAGAGGTATATTGATGGAGAAGAAGTATCTGTTGAGCCATATTCAGACCTTGACATTGCTGTTTATTTTGAAGAAATTCCTCCTGCTCCGATTTTGACCTATGGAGAGCTTTACAGGGATTTTTCAATTCTCTTTGAGCCCTTTGAGATAGACCTTGTATTTATGCACGAGCAGGACTCACTTTTTCAGTATGAGATTATCAAGGGAATACGAATATACGCAAAGAATGAAGAGTTTGCCGATGAATATGAAGAATTTATCATGAAAAAGGCTGCTGATTTATCTTTCAAGCAGAAAGAATTTATAAAAGACATCTTAGAGGCAATAGAGAATGGTTATTTCCAGTTTGAATATAAAGCGGATAGCTGATTTAATTGGCTTTATAGAGGAATGCCTCAATGAACTAAGAACTTTTCATGGAATATCTCAGGAAGAGTTTTTTTCTGACAAAAGAAATCCTGCTTATGTAGAGAGTTATTTAAGACGAGCTCTGGAGGCTGTATTTGACATTGGTAGACATATTCTCACAAAGACTTATGGTTTTAAAGAGCTTGAATATAAGAAAATTGCAAAGGAACTGGGAAATAGAGGAGTTGTCACAGAGGAACTTTCAGATAAACTATTTATGATGGCAGGCTACCGTAACAGGATGGTCCATTTTTATAGTGAAATTACTCCGTTGGAGTTATTTCAGATTTTTAATAATAATCTTGGCGATATAGAAGAGTTTTTACGGCAAATAAGAAAATTTATAGATGCTTATATCAAGGAGAAATAAAAATGAAAAAACTTATTTTATTATTGCTGTTTTTTTCTCTATTTACACTGAGTTGTGGATATAGTATTCATACAAAGACTGACCTACCATTTCAGGAAATTTATTTGAGAAATGTTGAAAATCTTACACTTGAACCAGGACTTCAGGATAAAATGAGAAAGATCGTCTATCAGACACTTGCTAACAATGGCTTCACGCTTACTTCCTCTGCCAACAGAGTTATTGATATTCAGATAAAGAATTATCGGTTGGTAACTCTTTCAGAGATTGGGCTTAATACTGTTGAATATCAGATTATAATGGATGTCAGAGTAAATTTTTACGAAGGACAGCAGAAAATAAAAGAATTTTCACCATCTTCGCCTTTTATAACATTTTTCAGAACTACGAGGGATTTACAGAGTGTAATTGCTAATAAAGAACTTGCTATTGAATCATTGCTTCGTGATATATGCGAAGACATGATAAGAAAGCTCATTTTTGAAAAAGAGGAAAGAACATGAAAACTCAAAAAAAGTTCAGTGAAGAGAAAAAAATCGCTTGTTATTCTGAGCAATATCGAATAATTTCCTCATTTTAGAAATTACTATGCTTGAAATACAGAAATTTGAACAGGAAATAAAGAAAGGACTTCCAAAAATTCTTTATTTCTGCTATTCCCAGGAACCTTTTTTCCTATTTGAGGGAATAAGACTTATCCGTAAGAACTTTGATCCTCTATCAGTAGAAACCTATGAATCCCCCGATGAAATTGACAAAAACTCATTTATTTCTCCTTCTTTGTTTACTCAAAAAAGAATACTTATTGTTTACAATTTTGAAAAGATTAAAAAAACAGAAAAAAGAGTTGATTGGCTAAAGAATATAATAAACCTAAAGGCATCTATCAGCATTATAATAATGTGCAATGCTTCATTTAAGGAGTTTGGAGAAGAAATATCATATCTCAAAAATAACAAGAATTCTATAATTTTTAACTTTGACATCCCTGAAAAAGAGCTTCCAGAATGGATAAAATATAAAGCCTCAGAACATGGAATAAACTTAAAACCCAATGCTGTTTTTTATTTAATTGATATAACAGGCGGACAACCTGGTTTAATTTCATCAGAAATAGAAAAGATTGCTCTTTTGACAGAAAAATCTTCTATTGATTTATTTGAAATTAAGGATATTCTTACTGAGCTTGGTGAATTTACAGCCTTTGATTTAATTGAGGCAATAAAGAAAAAAAATAAAAAAAAAGCATTCGAAATCCTTGATAAATTGAAAAATATGGAACCAGATATAATTCTCGGTGCTTTAAACTGGTATTATTCAAATAAAGCTGAATCTAATGAAAAAATTTATTCCCTCCTTTATAATGCAAATCTTTCTTTAAGGAAGTCTCGTTCTTTTAGTCTTGACATGCTTGTCTATGATTTGATGAAAGATTAAGATTTGTGATACTTTAATGCATGGAATTAAAAGAAAAATTGAAAAAAGTCTTTGAAGAATTAGAAAAACAAAGCGAAATCAAAATAGAATTTCCCTATTTAGTTCTTATGCTGAGGTTACTCAGACTACTACAAGTGCCGTTATTGATTTTAAAACTCAAAGAAAAATTTTTGTAGATAGATGAGAGGAAGAGATAAGGAGGGAATTCTTCATTCGTCTACGCTCCTTTAGAATGACAGAAAGGAATGAGATCCTTCGCTAGCGCTCAGGATAACCCTCTCCTCTGTCACCCTAAGGCAAAGCCGAAGGGTCTCCTGATTAGATTCTTCGGTCGCTTACGCTCCCTCAGAATGACAAAAAGGCTAAGGAGAAAGGTAAAATTAGAATGAAAAAGTTGACAAAGGGACAACTTAGAAAATATCATAAATTAAAAAAGTGAGGGAAATATTGAAAATTGGTATAATAGGCGGAAGCGGACTTAGTAAATCAAAGATAGAACTAAAATCTTTTACATTGGAAACACCCTATGGTAAACCCTCCTCTGCCTATGAATTACAAGAAATTGATAACAAAAACATTTTTTTCTTAAGAAGACACGGTGAAGGACATACAATTCCACCTCATAAAGTTAATTACAGAGCAAATATTTTCGGATTTAAAGAATTAAAGGTAGAAAGAATTTTCGGAGTTTTTGCAGTAGGCTCCCTCAATGAGAATATTCCTCCTGGAAGTATAGTTATTCCAAATCAAATTATAGATTTCACTCAGGGAATGAGAGAAAATACCTTCTTTGACGGACCAAAGGTTGTACACATTGATTTTACAAATCCCTTTTGTGAGGAATTAAGAACCCTCATCTTTAAGTCAGCCGAGAAAATGGGAATTTCCCTTTTTACTGAAGGAACATATATCTGCATAAACGGACCAAGACTTGAAACTTCTGCAGAAATAAAATTTTATAAAAATATCGGAGCAGATATAATAGGAATGACTCTCATGCCAGAGGCATCCTTAGCAAGGGAGGCAGAAATTTGCTATGTTGCTTTGACTGTTGTAGCCAACTATGCTGCAGGTATATCAAAGAGTAAACTTACTGTAAAAGAAGTTGTAGAGACTATGAATGAAAAAGTTGAACATATTAGAAAGCTTATAAAAGAAACTTTGAGTATTTTACCCCAAGAAAGATATTGTTCCTGTAAAGATGCTCTTAAAGACGCTTCTTTTTAGTTTATCGATTTTTTTAGTATTTACTAATCTTTCCTTTGCACAGGATTTTGCAGACCTTATAGTTGTAATAAAATCAAAAAGGGCTATGTTTCTTATGAAAGAAGGCAAAATAATCAAAGCCTACAGAATTGCACTGGGAAAGAATCCAGAGGGCAAAAAAACTATTCAAGGAGATGGAAAAACTCCTGAAGGTAGATATTACATTATTGGTAGAAATCCAAACAGTAATTTTTATAAATCCTTGAAGATATCCTATCCAAATGAAATGGATTATGAAAGAGCTGTAAGATTAGGTGCAAATCCTGGTGGTGACATAGTTATTCATGGACTTTCAAAACGTGTTGAATTTCTTGGTAAATATCATATAATTGAAGACTGGACAGAGGGTTGTATTGCTGTAACCAATGAAGAAATGGATGAAATATGGAATCTTGTTCCTGACGGAACTCCAATTGAAATACTACCATGATTGACCTTGAAAACATTGAAATTAACGAAGATTTCAAAAGAGCCATTGAACTTGTTGAAAACTCAAATAAAAATCTCTTTGTTACAGGTAAAGCAGGCACTGGTAAATCTACTTTTCTAAGTTTTTTAAGGGAAAATACCAAAAAAGAAATTGCTGTCTTAGCTCCAACAGGAGTCGCAGCAGTAAATATCAAAGGACAAACAGTACATTCATTCTTTAACTTTAAACCTGACATAACACCCCATAAAGTAAAAGAAATAAAACCAAAAAATCCTCAACTCTATAAAAAGGTTGACACAATCATAATAGATGAAATATCAATGTTACGGGCAGACCTCCTTGACTGCATAGATATTTTTCTAAAATTGCATGGGAGAAAGAAAAATAAACCCTTTGGTGGAATACAGATGCTTTTTATTGGTGATCTCTATCAACTTCCTCCTGTTGTTACATACAAAGAAAGGGATATTTTTAAGGAATTTTACAAAACTCCCTATTTTTTTGATGCAGAAGTTTTCAATAAATGTGAATTCGAATTTTTAGAATTTGAAAAAGTTTACAGGCAACAGGATGCAGATTTCCTAAACATCCTTAATGCAATAAGAAATAATACTGTTACAGATGAAGATTTAAACAAATTAAACAAAAGAGTAATGCCTGATTTTGTTCCTCAGGATGAGGAATTTTATATTTATTTAACAACAACAAATAAGATGGCTGAAAAGATTAATTCTGAAAAACTTTCTAAGATAAAGGGTAAAGAGTTTAAATATTATGGTTTTATTGATGGACAATTTAATGAATCAGAGCTTCCCACTATGCAGGAATTAACAATAAAAATTGATTCTCAGGTAATGCTACTTAACAATGATTCAAAGGGTAGATGGATTAATGGAGATATAGGACGAGTTATAGAAATAGAAAAAAGGAAAACAGAGCCAGACATTATATTTGTCGAATTAACAAATGGAAACATTGTTGAAATTACACCCTTTACATGGGAGATGTATGAATTTAAATATGACAGCAAAAGAAAGAAAATATTATCTGAAGTTGTTGGACAGTTTACCCAATACCCATTAAAGCTTGCATGGGCAATTACAATTCATAAAAGTCAGGGATTGACCTTTGACAGGGTAATAATCGACCTTGGAAGGGGTACTTTTTCTCATGGACAGCTCTATGTCGCTTTGTCAAGATGTAAAAGTCTTGATGGACTTATACTTAAAAAGCCAGTTACACAGAAACACATACTCCTTGACAGAAGGATTGTAAAATTTCTTACCCATTTTCAATACAAGCATGCTAACAGAGAGCTACCTGTTGAAGAAAAAATTTCTATGATTGAAAGGGCAATAAAAAACAAAGAAGAAATTGAAATTGTATATTTAAAATCAACAGATGTTAAGTCAAAAAGAAAAGTTATACCTCTTTGGATTGGCAAAATGGAGTATGCAAATAAAGAATTCATCGGATTAAAAGCTTTCTGTAAAATGAGAGAACAGGAAAGAAATTTTAATGTAGAGAAAATTCTTGATATAAAGATTATTTCTGGGTAATAGAATAGTTCTACCCCTATTCTGTCATTATAATTTTTTTCTGTCATTCCTACCCCTTTTTGTCATTCTGAACGAAGCGTAAGCGGAGTGAAGAATCTCCTCCTTTTTCAAAGGAATGAGACCCTTCGGCTTACGCCTCAGGGGGACAAAAAAAGGGTGTCATTATGAGCATATTTTCCTGTCATCGTATATTATGAATATGGGGTATAATCTAATAATGAGAGGAAAATGGAAGGACAGACTAAGTGAATTGTCATTCTGATGGCGTTAGCCCGAAGAATCTCATTCCGATTTTATAAAAAACAATGAAAGATCCTTCGGGGTATTGAACCCCGAAGGATCACAGAAAAGGAAATGAGTTCTTTCGAACAGTTTATCCTGAGCAAAGCTGAAGTGCTCAGGACGACACTTTGGGGCATTAAGCTCATCATAATAACAATATGAGACAGTCTTTCCACAATCAATTTAAGTGATTTATACTTTAAATCTACCAATGGCTGTGTTTAACTCTGCACCTAATCTTGCTATGTCTGATGCTGTATGGGCTGATTGTTCCACTGCTGAAGAGATTTCCTTAGAACCTTCTGCAATACTACTGATATCCTGCGTAATATGGTCTGTCACTGATGACATCTCCTCTGTTGCAGATGCAATCTGCTGTATCATGCTCTGAAGTTCCTGTGCTTTATTTAGTATTTGATTTAATATCTGGGAGGACTGATTTGAAAGTTCTACACCACTTGCCACTTTTTTTGTTGCATCCTCCATAGAGCCTTCTGCAACATCTACCTCTGTCTGTATTCCTCTTATCATCTCTGCTATTTCATCGGTTGCTTTGGTGGTTCTTTCAGCTAATTTTCTTACTTCATCAGCTACAACAGCAAAGCCTCTTCCTTGCTCACCTGCCCTTGCTGCCTCAATTGCTGCATTTAAGGCAAGAAGATTTGTCTGATCCGCAATATCTTTAATTACTGTTACAATTTCGCCAATCTGTCGTGACCTGTCTCCTAATACATTTATTACCTCTGATAGTTTCTGTATTGCTCCCTCTATTACTTTTATTTCATTTGCTGTCTTAAGGGTCATGTCACGACCTTCTTTTGCTACATTAGCTGTTGTTACACTTACCTCTGCTATGTTTGATGCATTCTTTGCTATGTCCACAACTGTCTGTGACATTTCCTCTGCAGAGGATGCTATCTGTGAGGCTCTCTCTGTCTGGGATTTTAGATTTCTTGATATCTCCTCTGTTGTTGCTGATAGTTGTTCAGAAGAAGAAGCAAGAGAGCTTGATATTGTCTTTGACTCTGCTATAAGAGATTTGATACTTGTAATGGCATCTTTCAGACTTTGTGAAATCATTCCAATTTCATCTTTTGATTCTATTTTGATATTAACTGCTAAATCTCCCTGGGCTACTTTTTCAAGGGCTTCCTTTAATTCTGATACTGGTTTACGGACTGAACGGGAAATTAAAGTAGAAAATACTACTGCTACTACAATACTGAATAAAGTTATAATTCCTACTATTGTTATTTCTTTTGTAATTAGGGATTTTATCTCCTTTGCCCTTTTATTAAGTCCGTCGTATTGGAAATTAACTAAACCATCTATTGCTTTGTTTACTCTTTCTATTCTTGGTTCAACTTCTTTATTTATTAACTCAACTGCTTCTTTATTTTTCCCTGCAAAGGAGAGTTCTATAACTTTATTATTAAAACTTCTTAAATCAGAAACTGCTTCTTTAACTTCTGCTAAAACTTTTTTACCTTGTTCTGTTCTTGTTGTATTTTCTAAGAATTCAAAACTTTTTCTATAATTTTCTCTATAACCCTCAATTTCCTTTTTTATCTCTTCCTTTTTCCTTTGGTCAGTTTCTGTTGATATTTTTTCAACACTTAATGCAATTCTTAAAACACTCGCCCTTATTGTAGCTGAATGTTGAAATTTGTCAGTCCTTTCATCAATGTCCTCTGCTAAAGGTTTCATAGAACTTAAAAGATAAAATGTTATTCCCCCTGAAAGAACAATCAAAAATATAATAACTCCAAAGCCCACTGTTAATTTTTTGCCAATTGTTAAATTCTTAAGCATTTTGCCCCCCCTCATTTTGAAATATTTAAAGTTTTACATAACCTTGAGAATCCATACTTTGTTGTTTCCGATTTTTTATCATTTTAATTTCTTTCGTTGATTCTGCTTCCTCTCACTTTCATCCTGAGCATTTTTCTGTCATCCTTAAACTCGTTTTCTTTCATCCTGAACTTCTTTTTCTGTCATCTTGAACTTCCTTTCTTGTCATTCTGAGCCTCTTTTTTATCATCCTGAGCCTCTTTTTTTGTCATTCTGAGCCTCTTTTTTTTGTCATTCTGAGTCGAAGGCGAAGAATCTCCTCCTTTTTTTCTGATAGATTCCTCGGGACATTGAGTCCCTCGGAATGACAAAAAGTTGTCATTCTGCACTTCTTTTACCGTCATTCTGATCCTCCTTTATTGTCATTCTGAACGAAGCGATAGCGTAGTGAAGAATCTCCTCTGAATGTTGTCATTCTGAGCGATAGCGAAGAATCCTCCTTTTTTTCAAAGAGATTCCTCTGGGGGATTTACCCCAATCAGAATGACAAAAAGGGTTGTCATTCTGGACTTCTTTATTGTCATTCTGAGCGATAGCGAAGAATCTCCTCTTTTTTTTCTGATAGATTCCTCGGGACATTGAGTCCCTCGGAATGACAAAAAAGGAGGAGACCCTTCGGCTTTGCCTCAGGGTGACAGATGGAGTAGTTATTCTTAAGCACGAAGTACCGAAGAATTTCATCCCTAATCTTTTTACCCCTCAATAGCCATCTTTTCTGTTGCATCCACTATGCTTGCACTCTCTTCTTTACCAATCAGTCTGTCCATATCAAGCAGTATTATTAGCCTGTCTTCAAGCTTTGCAATTCCAGAAATAAATTCACTGCTTACTGAATAAGTCATTGATGGAGGAGGTTCTACTATGTTTGATGATATCCGCAAAACCTCAGATACTGTATCAACTATCAATCCTATTGTTGTCCCCTGAATGTCCATTATCATTATCTTCTGTTTGCTTCTGTCTTCTTCTTCAGCTAATCCAAACATTTTTCTAAGACTTACAACAGGTATTACTTTACCCCTTAAGTTGATTACTCCTTCTACATAATAGGGTGCATTAGGAACCCTTGTTATCTCCTTCATCCTGTTTATTTCCTGCACCTTCAAAATATCAACAGCATACTCCTCCCCTCCAAGAGTAAAAGTTACAAGTTGTAAAATCTGGGATTCCTTTGTCTCCTTTTGCTCCTTTGCTACCAATGCTGTCTGCATATTTTCACCTCCTCTATTTGAATATTCTCTAAAAACTCTAATGTTTAGTAAAATTTTATCAAATCTATAATTAAATTACAATAACTTTTTGCCTAAATTTGGCGATTGCAAAGTTATCTCTTGAGCAGTTTAATTTTTCTTTATGTATCATTCTGATCCGAATTTTATGAATTTTTTATTTTTTGTAAGCCACATCCCCTTTACTTTGGTGAGGGTCAGGTTGACAGATGAATAAGTTATTCTAAGGCACAAAGTGCCGAAGAATCCTCTCTTTTTTCAAGGAGGAGACCCTTCGGGACTTCGTCCCTCAGGGTGACATAAAAGATGGGTTCATTCTGAATAAAGCGTAACCGAAGTGAAGAATCTTCTCCTTATTTTTAATCAGAATAAGTTCCCTCGCCATCAGTTTAAAACAAGAAATCTTAAGTAATGCTCCCTCTGAATACAGTATGAGCTAAGACATCCTAACTTTTAATACCGACTTTTAGATTACCTTAAAATTTCTTTTGGAACATTTTTTACAGAGTCAACTCCTGTAAGAAGCATTGCCTGTTTAAGTTCATTTTTTATTGTTTCAAAATAAAGCTTAAGAGCATCTCTTCCTCCGCCAAATACTGCCACAACAATTGGTCTTCCAATAAGCACAGCATCTGCACCAAGAGCAAGAAGTTTCAATACATCAACACCTGAACGAACTCCACCATCGGCAATAATAGTTATTTTACCCTTGAGTTTGTCAGCAATCTCAGGTAAAACTTCTGCTACACCTGGTGTATGATCGAGAATTCTTCCACCATGATTGGATACAACTATTGCTGAAACACCCAAGTTATATGCTATTTCGGCCTCTTTTAATGTCATAATACCCTTTAATATAAATGGAAGCTTGGTTGATTTAACTAATTCTTCTATCTCCTTTGGAGATTTTGGGCTTACAGGTTGTCCTCTGAGAGCCATTGTAACTAATCCAGCACCATCAATATCAACGCCAACAGCTAATGCTTTAGCTTCCTCTGCAAGTCTGATTCTTTTAATTATTTCATCTTGAGCTCTTGGTTTTATTATAGGAATTCCTTTTCCATCATTTTTCTTAATTGCATCAATTCCACTTCCATACATAAGAGGATCTGCACCATCGCCAGTCCATCCAATTGTGCCTGCCATGATGCTACCTGCAATAACTTCTTGAGTGTAAACATCCTCAGTAATAGCTCCACCCATGTTGTATGTTGTTCCTGTGATTGGAGCAGACATTACAGGTAGAGAAAGTTTCTGTCCAAAAATTTCTATTTCTGTATCTGGTTGTCTAACATCATGAATAGTGGAAAGATTAAGTTTTATCCTGTTTAATGCTTCAACATTAGCTTTGAATGAAGAACCTGTTCCAACTCCTCCCATTCCGGGAACTTCTCCTGCGCAGGCAACTCCATTACAAATAGGACATACACGACAGTAGGGTTTTAGTTTTTCTTTTGCTATTTTCTTTACTTCTTGCCAGTTCATTTAATCCTCCTCCTACGAAAAATTTTTGTCAAATATGATATTATAAAACAAAATGGGCGGTTAGCTCAGTTGGGAGAGCGCCAGAATCGCACTCTGGAGGTCGGGGGTTCGACTCCCCTACCGTCCATATAAAATTCCCTGAGATAGTTGAAAAATTTTTAGGGAATTTAAAAATTCATTTTTAAATCTTAAATTATTCTTTTTTCAGTATAAAACTATCCACTTTAGTAGTAGCTAAGCCAAATCCGCCAACATAATTGGTATAGACTCCTACAAAGCCTCTTTTAATTCTGTCAACTGATATAGGAGTCAAGTTTAGTCTTTTTCCATTCCAGTAAATAATTACTTTCCCATCTTTTACTCTAATACCTAATTTATGCCATCCTTCCTTCTTTGGAATTCCACCTGGAATCTCATTCGATCTCCAAATTCTTAGAAAAACTGGAAAATTTCTCGTATCATTGCCAACATAGGCAAGATTGATGCTTGGCTCGGAAGTTTTAAAGTCGCAGACTACTCTGTAAAAATTGCCTTTAATGGGATCAATTAAAAAGGCTAAACCAATAAGAGATCCCTTTGTTCCTTCTGTTATTGGACAATAAATGTAGGATTCAAGATAAAAATTTTCAACCTCTTCAGTAACTGCATAACTTAAACTTGCAAAACCACCAACATTTGAATTTTTCAAAACTCCGATTCCATTGTCCCTATCTGGAGCAGAAGGATCATAAACTCCTTCTAAGTTATCTAAGTTAAAGAAGGGGAAAAAGTTCCATTTAAGCTGAGGCTTTCCATTTGGAAAACTATCTTTATAGATTTCTTCTGCGAACAGAGGATTAAAAAATATAATTACAATCAAAATTGAAAAAATTAATTTCATGGCAATCCGTATCTTTCTTCTTTCCATGGATCAGCGGAGTTACTGTAACCCCGTACTTCCCAGAAACCTGGTTTATCATAAACGGTGAATTCAACAGCCCGAACCCATTTGGCACTCTTATAGGCATATCTCTTTGGAACAACTAATCTTAATGGATAACCATGTTCAAGCGTTAAAGGTTTTCCATCATATTCATAGGCAAAAATTACATCGTCATCTAAAGCTACATCAATTGTAAGATTTGTTGTGTAATCATTTTCAGCATAAACAATTACATATTTAGCTTCATTATGAGGTCTTACAATTTCTGCAATAGTTTTAAAGAGTACCCCTTTCCATAGAAGGTCAAATTTTGACCAGCCTGTAACGCAATGAAAGTCTGTTTTTATCTTAACTGAAGGAAGTTTTAAAAATTCGTAATAGTTAATTTTTAATGGATTATTCACGAGTCCCTTTACTGTAAAATCCCATGTGTTAATATCTATCTCCGGAACAGAGCCATAATGAAGTACAGGAAAATTATCAATTAATCTTTGCCCTGGTGGAAGTCTTCTATGGTTTTTCTCAGTCATTTTGACTTATAAATTTCTTTTATAATTATATCATATTAAGATAAAGAAGTCTTTTAAATTGACAATCATTTCGAAAATTGATATAGTAAATTAAGCAACCTCAAGGAGGCAAAAGTGAGGACCTTAGAACATAGAGTAGAATCCTTAGAAAGCCTGCTTGGTCAATTTATAGTTAATACTGATATTGCATTGCGAAGGTTAGAGAGTGAAATGCAAAAATTCAGGGAAGAAGCTGAAAAAGATAGAAAGGCTTTTGAAGAGAGATTACAACGATATATAGAGGAATCTGAAAAGGACAGAAGAGCATTTCAGGATGAGATGCGGGCATTTCAGGATGAGATGCGGGCATTTAAAGATGAAATGCGGGCATTTAAAGATGAAATGCGGGCATTTAAAGATGAAATGCGGGCATTTAAAGATGAGATGAAGGAATTCAAAGATGAGATGCTGGAATTCAAAAGAAGACAGGAAGAAGAAAACATCAGAAAAAACAAGGAATGGAGCGCTCTTGCAAAGAAAATGGGAACCATTGTTGAAGACCTTATAGCCCCTGCTTTAAGACCTACTCTAAGCAAATACTTCCAATGTGAAGTTATAATGGAAGGACAGAGAATTTTTAGAAGAAAAAATGGTGAAGACTATGAAATAGATGCCATTGCAGGCTGTGAGGATAAAATTTTCATGATAGAGGCTCGTTCAACTCCAAAAGTTGAAGATGTAAAGGAAATAAAGAAGAAAAGCAAAAGATTTTTTGAATTTTTCCCTGAACACACTGGTAAGGAACTAATAATTATTTTTGGTAGTATCATCTTTCCAGAAAATGTGATAAAATATGCAACCAAACAAGGTATTTATGTGCTTGCCTGGAGAGAATGGCAATATATGGATATCCTTAACTTTGATAAGGTAAAAAGCAAGTAACTTTCCAACTATCTTAATTAAAAAGGAGTGTTTTAATGGATATATCTTCTTTAATTCAAAAAAACGAGACAAAGATAATTTTTATAATCCTTGACGGAGTTGGGGGGCTTCCTGTAAATGGAAAAACAGAGCTTGAATCTGCATATAAACCTAATCTTGATGCTCTGGCAAAATCCTCTGCCTGTGGACTTCACATTCCTGTATCTTATGGAATTACACCGGGAAGTGGACCTGGTCATTTTGGAGTTTTTGGATATGATCCCCTAAAATACGAAATTGGTAGAGGTGTTCTTGAAGCATTGGGACTTGATATAGAGCTTAAAAAAACTGATGTAGCATTAAGATGCAATTATGCAACTTTAAAAGATGGTCTCATTATTGACAGAAGAGCAGGTAGAATTTCAACGGAAAAAAATATTGAACTTACAAAAAGATTATCAGATGAGATAAAAGAAATCGATGGAACTGAAATTATTTTAAAATCTGGTAAAGAACATAGATTCTGCCTTGTTATCCGATTCCCCGAAAATATAACAGAGAAAGAGGCAATGGTAACCGATACAGACCCACAAAAGGAAGGAAAACCACCGCTGGAACCTGAGCCATTGAATGAAGAGTCACGAAAAGTTGCAGAAGTTGCAAAAAAATTTATTGAAAGGGCGAAAGAAATTCTAAAAAATGAAGAAAAAGCTAATTATGTTCTTTTAAGAGGATTTTCTGCTTTACCGCCAATCCCATCGTTTGAAGAAAGATATGGACTTAAAGCATGCTCCATAGCAGTATACCCGATGTATAGAGGGATAACAAGACTTCTTGGAATGGAAAATATTCCAGTTGAAGGTGATATTAAGGAAGAAGTTGAAATGGTTAAAAAAGCTTACAAAGACTATGATTTTGTTTTCCTTCACATTAAAAAAATTGATTCCTTTGGTGAGGATGGAAATTTTGAAGGTAAGGTAAAGAAAATTGAAGAGTTTGACAGATTCTTGCCAGAAATTCTTTCATTAAAACCTGATACAGTTGTAATTACAGGAGATCACAGCACACCAAGCCTTCTTAAGGCACATAGCTGGCATCCTGTTCCTTTACTTATAAATTCTCCCTATGTTCTTGGCGGATTAGTAAATGCTTTCACAGAAAGAGAATGTTTTAAAGGTGAGCTTGGAGTAATTCCAGCTACTTCAATAATGCCTTTAGTTCTTGCAAATACTTTGAGGTTGAAGAAGTTTGGAGCATGATTGACAGCCACTGCCATCTTGAAATGTTCAAAAAAGATATACCCCAAGTAATTAAGCATGCCCAAAATGCTGGTGTAAACACTATTATTACCATCTCATCAGATACTGAAAGTCTTGATGAAGCAATTAAAATTGCTGAGCAATATCCCATGGTTTATGCTACAGTAGGCATCCATCCCCATGATGCAAAGGATTTAAATAATGAAATTTTAAAAAAAATTTTTGAATTAAGTAGACATCCCAAAGTTATTGCAATAGGTGAGATAGGTCTTGATTATCACTATGACCATTCACCTCGAGAAATTCAGCGAGAGGCTTTTGCTTCACAGCTTTCCCTTGCAAGGGATGTTGGTCTTCCTGTGGTTATTCATTCAAGAGAAGCCTTTGAAGACACAATAAAAATTTTAAAAGAACAGAATATCAATAAAGGAGTTATGCATTGTTTTAGTGGAAATCTTAATCAGGCAAAAAGAGCAATGGATATGGGATTTTTGATATCAATTTCTGGAGTTGTAACCTTTAAAAATGCAACAAAAATAAAAGAAGTTGCTCGTTTTGTTCCCGATGACTATCTTATGATTGAAACCGATGCACCCTACCTTGCACCCGAACCAATGCGTGGCAAAAGAAATGAACCAGCTTTTTTGATATATACTGCCAAAGCATTGGCAGAATTAAGAGGAGTTACTGTTGAAGATATTGATAGAATAACAACTGTCAATGTAAACAAACTTTTTCAGATTGGAGACCTTCCAAGGTGTGAAATTGCTTATAAAATCAGGGATACCCTTTATCTAAATGTGACAAACAGATGCACAAATATATGTAAATTCTGTGTTAGATTTCATACTGACTATGTAAAGGGACACAATTTAAGGCTTGAAAGGGAACCATCAGCAGAGGAACTTATTGAAGCAGTAGGAGACCCAAAAAAATACAAGGAAATAGTTTTTTGTGGTTACGGTGAGCCCTTTTTAAGACTTGATATTATTAAAAAAGTTGCAAAATGGATAAAGGACAAGGGTGGTAAGGTAAGAATTAATACAAATGGACATGGCAATCTAATTCATGGAAGAAAAATTCTACCAGAGCTTGAAGGACTTATCGATTCCATCTCAGTGAGTCTCAATGCCCATGATAAAGAAACCTACAATAAAGTATGTAATCCCTTCAGAGAGGATGCCTATGATAGTGTTATAGAATTTATAAAGGATGCAAAAAAATATGTTCCCTATGTGCAGGTGACAGTTGTTAATGTTAAAGAAGTTGACCTGAAAAAATGTGCAGAGATTGCAAATTCTATAGGTGTTAAGTTTAAAATAAGGCATCTTGATCAGGTGGGATAAAAATGCTTGAGATCATAAAAAAAGATATTTTACAGGGTTTAAAAACTCTTAATTTCTGGGCAAAAACCATTTCAGAGAGAGTTAAAGTAGAGATTAATATTTTAAGGGTGTTGTCAGAAATCCACAAAATTACAGAAAAAAGAGATGAAATACTTAAAAAATTAGGACAAGAAACCTATAAATCATGGGGAAGTTCTACAAATTTACAGGAAAATGAAAAAATATTCAGTTTTATCAAAGAATTAAAGGAAGTAGAAAAGGAAATAGAGGAGAAAAAAAAGAAACTATCTGATCTTGGAGATGTTACGAAGTGGAATTTGTAATATCTCTAATCTTTGGGTTAGTCGTTGGTTCTTTTTTGAATGTTTGCATATATCGGATTCCAAGAAACATTTCAATAGTTAAACCCTTTTCCTTCTGTCCTGAATGTAAAAATACAATAAAACCCTGGCATAATATCCCTCTTTTAAGTTATATACTACTTAAAGGAAAATGTGCCTCCTGTAGTAGTAAAATTTCCTTTAGATATCCAATTGTAGAGCTTTTAAATGGAATTTTATATGGAATTGCCTATCTACACTTTGGATTAACGCTAGTTCTGCCTTTTATTTTTCTGTTTATATCTGCTCTCATAGTAATATCTTTTATTGATCTTGACTTTCAGATTATTCCCGATGTAATTTCAATTCCTCTGATAATTTGCGGATTAGTTATATCTGTCCTGCCTCATAGTTTAGATGGATTGGTATCGAATATAAAGGATAGTCTTTTAGGCATTCTTTTTGGCGGAGGAAGCCTTTTTATAGTAGCTCTTTTAAGCAGGGGTGGTATGGGAGGAGGCGATATTAAGCTTAATGCAGGTATTGGTGCTATACTGGGCTGGCAGAATGCTTTATTAACAGTATTTATAGGTAGTTTAATTGGTAGTATTGTTGGGATTATAATTCTTAAAAAAACAGGCAATAGAAAAATCCCCTTTGGACCTTTTCTTTCTCTTGGTGCTCTGGTAAGTCTGTTTTGGGGACAGTCAATTTTAAGATTATATTTGGGATGAATTAATTCTTCTGTCATCCTGTTTTACTGTCACCCTGAACCCTTCGGCTTTGCTCAGAGCCTGCCCTGAACGAAGGGAAGGGATAAACTCCGTGAAAGGTCTCCTTTTGTCATTCCGAAGGGGTAAATCTCCCAGAGGAATCTCTCAGAAAAAAAGGATCCTTCAGGCTAACGCCCTCAGAATTACGGTAAAGGAGGAACGAGATCCTTCGCTTAAGATCGTGATTATACCCAATATTCATAATATACGATTAATATACGATGACAGAAAAAGGGAACAGAATGACACATTAATTAATAAATGTTAAAATTATACAGAACCTTTTCAGAGGGGAAGATAAAAAATGAAAAAGAAAATTCTTTACATATCAGTTGGTTTAATATTAGTTTTTATAATCCTATGGTTTACACTCTCTCAAAATAAACAATCAATAAAAATTGGACTTTCTGTAACTCTTACAGGAGTATATCCAGACTTAGGAAGGGAAATAAGAGATGGTGCTTTACTTGCCGTTGAACTCATAAATGAAGAAGGAGAAATAAAGGAAAAACCCTTAAAATTTATTATCAAAGATAACAAATATAATATTGAACAGGCAAAGAAAAACTATAGCGAACTTGTAAATGAAGGAGTAATTGCAGTAATCGGTCCTGCAGCAAGTACAACAGCAAAAGCTCTTTTGCCACTCATAAATGAAAAAAAGATTTTAACAATTGCACCAACTCCCACATCAACTGAACTTGCAGGTTTAGATGATTACATGATTAGATTAAGACCTACAAATAAAGATGATGCTGAAGTATTAGCAAAATATGTTAAAGAAAAAATAAATCCTAAAAAAATTGTCATAGTATATGATACACTAAATCCAATATATACCATAGATTTTGCACAAAATTTTATGCAAAATTTTGGCAAAGATGTGAAATTTTTTCTTATCCCATTTAAGGAAGGTTGGACCGATATAAAAGAACTATCAAAGAAAATCTTAAGTTATTCACCAGATACTGTTTTATTAATTACAGAGGTTTACAATACTGCATTAATTGCTCAAAACTTAAGAATTTTAAATCCAGATATAATACTTCTTTCTTCGCCTTGGGCAAAATTTCAGAGACTTATAGATAATGGTGGAAAAAGAATTGAAGGACTTTTAAGCATTGAAACCTTTGATGAAGAATATAAAGGAGAACTCTATCAAAAATTTAAAAAGAGATTCATTGAAAGATTTGGATACGAACCAG
Organism: Thermodesulfovibrio sp. 1176; assembly: GCF_029946585.1. Classification (NCBI taxonomy): domain Bacteria; kingdom Pseudomonadati; phylum Nitrospirota; class Thermodesulfovibrionia; order Thermodesulfovibrionales; family Thermodesulfovibrionaceae; genus Thermodesulfovibrio; species Thermodesulfovibrio sp. 1176. The sequence goes on from NZ_JARZRZ010000005.1 coordinate 23,055, forward strand.
AGATGGGAGCAGTTGTAGGTTTTGAATCAGTAATGATAATAAAGCAGGCAGTTGAAAGTGGTGCAACAAGGGAAAAAATGAAAGAGCTAATAATAAAAACTGGTAGGTTCCAAGGTTTACAGGGAGAGATTGTTATTGACAAATTTGGTGACAGAGTTATAAAACCTTTTGTTGTAAAAGTTGAAAAGGGAAAATGGGTAAGGGTTCAGGAATGAAAAAGACATTTCACTTATATATTCTTGGAGCATTAATTTCCCTCTCTCTCATAATAATATTATTAACCAATGCAGGTTTTCATATTTTTTCAAAAAAACATATTGAACAGGAAAAAAAACAAGATTATGAAACCTACATAAATCTTTTTTCCTTTTATCTTGAAAGGGCAATTTCAGAAAGATACAGAGATTTAGAAGCAATTGCAGGGTTTTTGTCTGCTGAAAATTATAATCGTGAAAAAGTCGAACTTTTACTTTCTCAGAGACCATCAATAAAGCATCTTATTGTTGTTGATAAAGAAGGAGTAGTCAAAGATATTTTTCCAAAAAGACAGGAAATGATAGGTATAGATTTATCATATTCTCCGATTTTTCAAAATGCTAGTAAATCACAATTTTTTGGTCCCCATGTTTTATTAATTGACAAAGAATCTTATTATGTAATGTCAAAACTTACATCAGACAAAATTGTATTAGCCTTTTTAAATGTTCCAGGGATAAATTCTGTTTTAGAAATACTTAAAAATCAAGGAATGTATGCCTTTGTTGTAAATAAAAAGGGAACAGTACTTTTTCATATTAATGAAAAAGTAGTAAATGAAGGGACAAACTGGTCAGATTTAGATTTTGTAAAAAAGGGAATCTCTGGTGTAGCAGAATTAATCGAAGGAAAGATTGACGGAGAAAGATATATATTTAAAGCAGAAAAGATTCCCACATTAGATGGAATAATTTTCATAGGAATGCCCTATTATAGTGCATTCTCTGTAATTTATGGTTTAAGAGAAAATATGATTCTTATTTTATTAGTTTCTTTATTTCTTTCCATTGCAATAAGCTTAATACTATCAAGGGAATTATCAAAACCCATAAAGGAAATATTAAAGATGATTAAAAAAATACAAGAGGGACAATTTAATGTTTCTCCCTATAAATCGGGATTAGACGAATTAGATACAGTCTCTTATAATCTTTCTCAGATGGCAAAAAGCATATATGACAGAGAAATGAAACTTCAAAAAATATTTGATTCTTCCATTGATACAATAGTTCTTTCTACTACAGAAGGTGATATTCTTGATATAAATGAAGCAGGATTAAAAATGTTTGGATACGAAAATAAAGAAGAAATATTAAAAATAAAAGCCTGGCAGATTTATCACGATATCGGTCAGCGATTAGAAATTTTAAAGGAATTAGAATTAAAGGGTTATGTTAAAGATTTTGAAGTTACCTTTAAAAGAAAAAATGGTGAACCCTTTTATGCTCTTTTATCATCTTCAGTTGTTCGAGATGAAAAAGAAGGAATTCTTTTTATTGTTTCATCAATAAAGGATATAACAGAAAAAAGAAAACTTCAGGAACAACTCTTTCAAGCCCAAAAAATGGAAAGTATTGGAAGACTTACAGGCTCTATTGCCCACGACTTTAACAACATTCTGTCAGTAATCTCAGGAAGCAATCAACTTATTCAGATGATTACAAAGGATAATCCCCAGATACAAAGACATACAGAAAATATATCAAAGGGTGTTGAAAGAGCAAAGGATTTTATAAGAAAACTCCTTGTTTTTACGAAAAGTCAACCAATGGAATTTAAAGTCTATGACATTAACGAACTTCTTAAGGAGGAAATTAAACTTTTAACGCCCACATTAAGGGAGGACATTTCTTTTGAATTTGAACTCTTTGATAAACCCTTATCAGTAAGCCTTGACAGAACCCAATTTACCCAGATTTTACTTAACTTAACAGTTAATGCAATAGATGCAATGCCTTATGGTGGGATGATAAAAATTGTAGTTGAACACAAGAAATTTGATGCTGATGCAAAAAGAGTATATCCTTTCGCAAAGATAGGAGATTATGCATGTATAAGTTTTACTGACACAGGTAAAGGAATACCAAAGGATATTATAGATAAGATTTTTGATCCCTTTTTTACAACAAAAACAGAAGGCACTGGTTTAGGACTTTCAACTGTATATTCAATAATTCATCAACATAAAGGATTTATAAATGTTTACAGTGAAGAAGGAAAAGGAACGACTTTCAGAATATATTTACCTCTTATGGAAAGGGAGGAAAAATTATTTGAAGAAAAGGATGAGGATATATCAGTTGAGATAAAAAGTATTCTTCTTGTTGAGGATAACAATGAAGTTAGAGCTGTTGTTGAGGAAATGTTAAAGAGCATAGAATTAAATGTTGTTTCTTTCTCAAATGGATTTGAAGCATTAGAAAAGTTTAAAAAAATAAAAGACGAAATTGACCTGTGCCTTTTTGATGTTGTAATGCCTTCAATTGGAGGAGCAGAACTTTATAAAAAGTTTAAGAAAATAAAACCTGACGTAAAAGTCCTATTTATGACAGGTTATGCAAACAATGTTGCCCAGATAAATGCCTTGATTAAAGAAGGTATGAAAATAATAAACAAACCCTTCACAATATCTGAATTTAAAAAGAAAATATCTGAGATTAAGTAAACAAATCAGGCGATACTTTATTTTATGCTTTTAGCATTATGTTAAAATAAACTAATGTTTGATTTCATAGAAGGTAAGGTTGTTTCTGTTAAGCCTGATAGAGTTGTAATTCAGGTTGGAGGATTAGGATTTTCAGTTAAGGTACCCATTAGAGTTTCTCAGGACATTAATAAAGATAAGGATATTCTTCTTTATACTTCTTTAAATTTAAAAGAAGACTCCATTGAACTTTATGGTTTTTTAGAAAGCCATGAAAGAGAGCTTTTTGAAGAATTAATTAAAATCTCTGGAGTAGGTGTAAGAATGGCAATGAATATTATTTCTACCTATGATAGAAAAACTTTACAGGAAATAATTGATAAGGAAGATATTAAATCTTTAAGTAAAGTGCCTGGAATTGGTAAAAAGACAGCTCAAAGAATTCTCCTTGAATTAAAAGGTGTATTACCATCCCTTGTTTATGAAAAGGATCAGATTTACGAGGATATTTTGTCTGCTTTAGTAAACTTAGGGTATAAAAAAACTGAGGCAAAGGAGGTTTTAGATAAGATTTACAGTAAAGATAAAAATGAAGGAACGATTATAAAAGAATGCTTAGCAGTACTTGCAGGTAAACATGGAGAATAACGAACTTTTAGATATTACTCTAAGGCCTAAGACATTAAAAGAATTTATAGGGCAAAAAAAAATAAAGGAAAATATTGAAGTTTTCATAAAAGCAGCCCTTTTAAGAGGAGAACCCCTTGATCATGTCCTTTTTTGTGGTCCTCCTGGACTTGGGAAAACCACTCTTGCAACTGTTATAGCCAATGAACTTGGTGTTAATATTAAAAGCACTTCTGGTCCGGTTCTTGAAAGAGCTGGGGATGTTGCGGCGATTCTTACAAATCTTTCTGACAGAGATATTCTATTTATTGATGAAATTCACAGACTCCCAAGAATGGTTGAAGAGATTTTGTATCCTGCAATGGAAGATTTTAATCTTGACATTATTGTAGGACAAGGACCTTCTGCTCGCTCAATAAAAATTAATCTTCCAAGATTCACACTAATTGGTGCCACTACAAGAACAGGTTTAATCACTTCACCTTTAAGAGATCGTTTCGGAGTTGTCTTTAGACTTGAATTTTATGCTCCTGAGGAGCTTAAAGAAATTGTAAAAAGGTCAGCAAGAATCTTAGGAATTCCAATAGAAGAAGATGCTGCTTCAGAGATTGCTCGAAGGTCTCGTGGTACTCCAAGAGTGGCAAACAGATTACTTAAAAGAATCAGGGATTTTGCTCAAGTTAAAAATAAAGAAACAATTGATTTATCTATAGCAAAAGAAGCACTCCATGCAATGGATGTTGATGACTATGGGTTAGATGATATGGATAGAAAAATTCTTCTTACAATAATTGAAAAATTCAATGGTGGACCAGCTGGAATAGAATCTATTGCAGCCTCTTTAAGAGAAGATAAAGATACAATTGAAGATGTCTATGAACCCTATTTAATGCAAGAAGGATTTATTGAAAGAACTGCAAGAGGCAGGGTTGCTACCCGATTAGCCTATGAAGTATTGAAAAAAAGAATACCAGAAAGGTTATTTTAAACATGGAAATTTTACTTCACTCTTGTTGCAGTAATTGTGCTATTTATCCTCTTGAATCTCTGAAAGATAAAGGATTTAAAATTACTCTTTATTGGTATAATCCCAATATTCATCCCTATACAGAATATATGATGAGGCTTGATTCTTTAAAAAAACTTGAAAAACTCTGGAATCTCTCTGTTATTTATGATGAAGATTACAGAGATTTTTATAAGTTTATTCGTATGGTTTCAGGAAGAGAAAAAGAAAGATGTCTAATTTGCTATAAATTGAGACTTGAAAAAACAGCAAAAAAAGCAAAAGAAACAGGAATTAAAAATTTTACAACAACTCTTTTGGTAAGTCCCTATCAAAAGTTTGATAAAATAATAGAAATTGGTAAAGAAGTTGGAGAAGCCTTTGGGGTTAATTTCTATGCAGAGGATTTTAGAAAAGGGTTTTCAAAGGCAATGCAATTAAGTAAAGTACTTGAACTATACAAACAGCGATATTGTGGTTGTATTTATTCAGAAGCGGAGAGATATTTAAAGGTGATTAACTATGAATGAGATTGGTAAATTTTTAATTCTAATTGGAGCAGTAACAGTATTGCTCGGATTGCTCCTTATGGTTATTGGGAAAATTCCTTTAATTGGAAGGCTTCCTGGTGATATTGTAATTGAAAAGAGAAATTTCGTACTTTATCTGCCTATAGGTACTTCAATACTTTTAAGCATTCTATTTAGTTTAATCTTTTACTTTTTGAGCAAGCGATGAATTTTTTAAGTCTAATTTTTATATTATCATTGATATTGATTTTTTCTAATGGAGCCTATACAGCAGAAAAAAATGATATTTCCTTTATTCGTGTTCTTCTTGGAGAGAGAAGACCTTCCTCAACAGATTTAGAAAAAGTAAAAAAAGTTTCTGCAAAAGCATTTGTAAAGGGATCAAAATATGAAGGGCAAATTGAACTATGGAAGGACAATGATGGATACTATCTTATAAATGTTGTTGAACTTGAAGATTATGTAAAGGGGGTAGTTGCATCAGAAGTAGGAGTGAATTGGCCTAAAGAGGCATTAAAAGCCCAGGCTGTTTTAGCAAGAACATATGCTTTAGCTCACATAATACGAAACAGAAACAAAAGTTTTTATGATGTAACTTCTTCTGTGTTCCATCAGGTTTATAAAGGAGAAGAAACAACAGAAGAAGTAGAAAATGCAGTTAATGAAACAAAAGGTCAAATTCTCACTTACAATGGTGAACCAATTATGGCTTTTTATCATGCCTGCAGCGTAGGACAAACTGAAGATCCAAAGGAGGTTTTCGGAAGAGAATACCCCTACCTTAAGCCTGTTGAAGTACCCTCTACTCCATCACCATATACATTATGGGAGAAAAAAATACCTTTTGAAATCCTTGCAAAAGCCTTATCAATGAACAATATAAATAATGTTAAAATTCTAAGTTATACATCAACAGGAAGAGTGAAAGAATTAGAATTCACAAATGGAAAGAATAAAAAAGTAATAAAAGCAACAGAATTAAGAAGACTTCTTCAATGGACTACTCTTCCAAGTACTAAAATAAATTCTATAAAAATCGAAGAAGATGGGATAGTATTCGAAGGATGCGGATTTGGTCATGGAGTTGGAATGTGTCAATGGTGTGCTTTTCAGATGGCACAGGAAGGAAACAATTACAAAGAAATACTTCAATATTTTTACCCGAACACAGAAATATCTCAAATCAATGAAAATAATTGAACTTGATTATCCACTACCAGCAGATTTAATTGCTCAGAAACCTCTTGAGCAAAGAGATCAATCAAGACTTCTTGTTCTTCATAAAGATTCTGGGGAAATAGAACATAAAATTTTTTCAGAAATTGTTGAATATTTTCATGAGGAAGACATAATTATCATCAATAACACAAAAGTTATTCCCGCTCGACTTATTGCTACAAAACCAACAGGAGGGAAAATAGAGATTCTTCTTATCAGGCAAAAAGAAGCTTCATCTCACTATGTAGTATGGGAAGTAATAAAAAAGGGAGAATATGAAGGTGAAATTTTTATCGATGAAATTAGCGCTGAACTAAGAAAATCAGAGGGATGGCAGATTGTTTTCAAAAATATGAATGCTGAAGATGTGCAAAATCTTATAAATGAAAAAGGATTTATGCCTTTACCTCCCTATATTAAAAGAAAGCCCGATCAATCTGACAAACAACACTATCAGACCGTTTATGCAAAGAAGAGTGGTTCTATTGCAGCACCTACAGCAGGATTACATTTTACAAAGGAACTACTCGAAAAAATTGTAAACAAAGGAGTAAAACTGCTTGAGATAACCCTTCATGTTGGAGTCGGAACTTTTAAGCCAATAAAAGTTGAGAATTTAAAGGAACATAAAATGGATTCTGAATATTTTGAAATAGAAAAAACCGTGATAGAAGAAATTTATTCAGCTAAAAAGAAAGGTAAAAGGATTTTTTCTGTTGGTACCACCACAACAAGAGCACTGGAAGGTTATGCTTCTCAGATATACGAAGATATGGGTTCGGATAATGAAAAAATAAAAGGTAATACAGATATTTTTATTTATCCTGGATATAAATTTAAAATTATAGATGCATTAATTACAAACTTTCATTTACCAAAATCAACTCCTCTTGCTCTGGTTTCTGCCTTATGTGATATTGAAAAAGTTAAAAAAGCTTACATGGAAGCCATAGAAAAAAGGTATAGATTTTTTTCCTATGGTGATGCTATGTTAATCATATGAAACAAAAAGGTGAGGAACTTTTAGTAATGAACAAAAAAATATTTTTTGCAATTTTATTAGGTATTGCATTAATTGGAATAGCAATTGGTTATACTCTGGGATATATTACAGCTCCTATAAAAGAAGTATATATCCAAAAAACTGAAGACTCAGAAAAAACAGTTCTATCAACACCTGTTGGGACAGCCTTCGCAAATAAAAATGAAACTTCTCAACCAAAAACTGAAGATAATGTAGAAAAACCTCCTCAAAAGGATGAAAAAAATATACCTACACCAAAGATAGAAGTAGCAGAAAAGCAACAACAGGAAAAGAAATCAGAAAACATGGAAACTAAAACACAAATACAAGCTTTAGAACAAAGAGAAAAACATGAAGTTTTAAAAAAATCTTTTACAACAGCTAAATCTAAAACTATTAAAAAATCAACTTATACAATTCAAGTAGGAGCTTTTTCAGAAATGACAAATGTTTATAATTTAAAAGAAAGATTGAAAAAAGCAGGATATGACAGTTTTCTGGTTAAAGAGGATTTATATAAAGTCAGAATAGGGAAATATGAGAGGTTCTCAATGGCAAAGAAAATATCTCAGGAATTGCATGCCAAAGGATTTGAAAATTTTATAATTAAAAGCTCTACTAAAGGAGGAAAGTCATAGCCCGCATAATAGAACTTAATGAAGAAAAAGAATATCCCTTCATGCATGGAGGGTTAGATAAAATATTTAAACTCATTGAGGATGCATTAAATGTAACTTTAAGTGTAAGAGGGAACAAACTTATTATTCAAGGAGAAAGTGAAGAAGACATAGAAAAAGCTGAAAAAATAATTGAAGATATAAGAACAATAAATCGTGAGGGTTATATAATCAAGCCTGAAGATATTATGCATTCACTTCAGGGACTTAAGGAAGGTAAACCTGTTTCAATCGTTGGACTATTTAAGGGTGGAATACCAATACCTTCTAAGAAAAGAGTAATTATCCCAAAAACAGAAACACAAAAGCAATATATGGAGGCAATGCTAAAGTATGATATAGTTTTTGGAATTGGACCAGCAGGTACAGGTAAAACCTATCTTGCCATGGCAATGGCAATTCATTTTTTGCTTAATAGAGTTGTCTCAAGGATAGTGCTTGTGAGGCCAGCAGTAGAAGCAGGAGAAAAATTAGGATTTCTTCCAGGAGCAATTGAAGAAAAGGTAAGTCCCTATTTAAGGCCTCTTTATGATGCTTTATATGACATGCTTGACCTTGATAGAGCCTCAAAACTCATTGAGAAGGGAGCAATTGAAATAGCACCGCTTGCCTTTATGAGGGGTAGAACTCTTAATGACGCTTTTATAATTCTTGATGAAGCCCAGAATACAACAACAGAACAGATGAAGATGTATCTTACAAGACTTGGTTTTGGCTCAAAAACTGTGATAACTGGAGATATTACCCAAATAGACCTTCCACCTCAGAAAGTATCAGGTTTAGTAGAAGCATTAAAAATTCTTAAAGATATTGAAGGAATAAAGATTATATATTTTACTGAAAAGGATGTTGTAAGACATAGACTTGTTCAGGAAATAATAAGAGCCTATGAAAAACATGAAAGATACACCTCAACTTAAACCCCTTAATCCAAACAGGACATATTTAAGAAAATTCATAGAACGTTTCAGAAAAAAACAGAAGACAACTCCTATAGACAAATTTATTGAAAGGCCAATGCTTTATTCAATTATTGTTTTATCTTTTTTAATCTCTCTATTGCTTCATGATTATAAATCAGGAATTTTTTCATTCTTAGGCATCAATGTTTTGATTTTCATTCTCTTTGTTTTTTTCTACAGAGATTTAAAAAGATATAAACCTGCCTATTTGAAAAAGAAAAAGATGCTTCTGCTTCTTGGAAGCATGATTATTTTTAATTTAATTATTATCAGATTATTCGAACATTTATTTTCTGTTTTTTCTAAAGGATTAGAAATTGACAATCCTCTAATCCATTATTTTGGAATTCCCTTTGCAATTGGTGCTGTAATGATCGTCATGATTTTTGACTTTCATACAGCTATCATATTTTCTCTTATTTTAAGCCTTATGATAGGGATATGGATAGAAATTTCTCTATTTCCTATATATGTTTTTATTACATGTCTTATTGGAGCTTTCAGTTTATTAAAAGTAAAGAAAAGAACAGACATAATAACTGCAGGAGCCTATATTACTTTATTGACTCTTATTAGCTCCCTTTCAATTTTGTTTATTACAGAAAGTATCTCTTTGAATTCAATTTACTTTTTGATGATTTTTTCTGTAATTAATGGCTTTTCAGTCTCTGCCTTATGTTTTTTATTTTTGCCTGTCATAGAAAAGTTCTTTAAGATAGCCACTCCACTTAGTCTTATAGAATTATTAGATATTGACCATCCTCTTATGAAAAAATTATCATTGGAAGCTCCTGGAACCTATCATCACAGCATGATTGTAAGTAGTCTTGCTGAATCTGCTGCAGAAGTTGTTGGAGTAAATCCTCTGCTTGCAAAAGTAGCATCTTATTATCATGATATAGGTAAAATACGAATGCCAGAGTATTTTGTAGAAAATCAAACAGGATGCATTAGTAAACATGAAAAACTAAATCCCCATTTAAGCAGTATGATTATTATTTCCCATGTTAAAGACGGAGTTGAACTTGCCAATGAATTTGGACTTCCAGAGATAATTAAAGATGTTATTCAACAACATCATGGAACAGCATTGATTACATACTTTTATCAGAAAGCTCTAAAAGAATCGGAAACTCCGCCCACTGAACAGGATTATCGTTACCCCGGACCTAAACCCCAAACAAAGCTTGCAGCTACAGTGATGCTTGCAGATGCTATAGAGGCTTCAGCACGAACCCTTGATGACCCAACCCCTGCAAGAATTTCAAATTTAATAGACAAAATAATTAAAAATATCTTTCTTGATGGACAGCTTGATGATTGCGAAATAACATTAAAAGATTTAACAGAGATAAAAAAGAGATTTGAATATGTACTAACTGGAATCTTCCACAGACGAATTCCCTATCCAGAAATAGAAAGAAAAACCCAAAAAGAATGAAATTACAAGTAGAGATAGCGAATAGACAAAGAAAGATAAAAGTTTCATTAAAAAGGTTATCTAAAATTGTCAGAAAAATAATTTTAATCTTAAAGGAAACCGGACAATTAAAAAAATGTAATATTGAAAATTTTGATGTTTTAACAATATCTGTTGTTCTGATTGGAAGCAAAAAAATGAAGGAGACAAATTACAAATACAGAGGCAAAAAAAGTACAACCGATGTTTTATCTTTTCCTTATTTAGAAACAGACAATAATCTCAAAGAAATTTATCTTGGTGAAATACTTATAGATCCATTGCAGGCAAAAATTCAGGCAAAACATTATAGAGTATCCCTCTGGCAGGAACTTACTCGACTTTTGATTCATGGAATACTTCACCTCATGGGTTATGACCATGAAGTAACTGCCTATGAAGCAAAAAAAATGCATAGAATGGAGGAAAAAATTTTAAATCTTTTAAAAACCTAATTCTTCAGGTGTTCCAATTTTTCCTAAAGTTCCAGCCATGAAATAAATATTATTTTTTACTAATCTCCATGATAATTCTTAAAAATTTTTTGAACAAAATTGAGAGTAAACCTTACTTATAAGGAAGAAAATAAAAGAAGGGAGGTGAATATTGGCAATAACAGTTTTATTCCAGCGGGTTTTGATGGACAAGTTCAACATGATATTATTGAATAAGGCTCTACAATAGGTTATGAAAATCTTGAAAAAATTTACTGTTAAAAGAAGAGAATTTAATTAAAAGTAAAATGAAAAATTAGGAGGATAAGATGAGAAAATCATTTTTATATGTTAGTTTTTTAAGTTTGACCTTAGCTTTATTTATGTTTTCAATAGCAATAGCAGAAACACAGATTCCTCAACCAAAAGATACCCTTAAATCTCCAGTTGATACTGATAAGTTAAAACAAGTTAAACCGTTGCCAAAATGTCCTGATCCTGCGGTAGAGAAAATTGATTTTACCATTATTTCAAAGACAAGTCAGTTCTCAGGAAAGGTAAGAATTACAGGAGTAGTTAAGAATGCTGGATTAGCACCATACATTTCTGGAGCGAATCAACAGGCAGTCTATCTTTATGAAATTCCAATGGGTGGGACTGCACGCCTTGTGGCTCAGAAAAAGTTTCAGAATTTAAATCCGGGTCAGCAAGTTATAATTACATACGAACGTAACTGGAATGCTTCATCTCCTGCAGAAGGAGAATTCCCTCCTTCCTACAAAGTAATAATTGCCTATGACCCTGATATAAGACTTGATGGCAACCCACAGAATGATGATTGCAATGTTAATAACAATCAAAAGGAAAGAAGTGGAACTGATATAAATGCCCTTTTTAGATAATAAAAAAATTCCTGCTGGAAGACCTATTCTTCCAGTAGGAAGAAAAATTAAAAACAAGAAAGAGGTTTAAAATGAAAATTTATTTTAAAATTATGTTCATAGTTTTGTTAGTTTTAACATTTTTGGGTTTTGCTCTGGCAGAGGAAAAACTCACGATTAAGCCTGGAGAAAATGAAAAACTTACCGTTAAACCAATTAAATGCTGTATTTCAGGTAAGTATGAGGGTATAAGTAAGGATTCACCAAACTGTCCCTATGGACCAAAAACAGAAAAGTTCACCATGGCAATCAAGCAAACAGATTGTGGTTCAGCGGTTTACGGTGAGGTGATAGAGAGTTCAACAGGATCAGTTAAGGCAAAATTTGAAGGAACAGTAACACCTATACCAAGAAGTAATTGTTGTAGCCTAATAGGTAAAGCAAAAGGAGTGCCTGGCAGCCCAGATGAAAATTGTGTTCATGAAGTAAAAGCAAAAATATGTAGAAGCGCTACAGGCAAGTGGGAAGTAATTGATGGTACCTATACTGCTATTGCAGGCAAGTGTTGCAGTGGAACATTTTCAATGAAACAAAGATAAAAAGGAAGGAATGAATGAAAACAAGATTTTTCATAATCTGTGTATTATTTGTTTCAATCTTATGTTCTGAAGCATTTTGTGAGAAAACAAAAGAATTTGCGCCATCTCCTGCAGATCCATCAACTCAGAGTCAACAAAAAATAGGACTTCCTGCCATGCCAGATCTTATAATTGTTGGGAGAATAAATCTTGATGGAAATCCCCGTATAGGCTTTGCCAGTGCCTGCAGAGGTGAGTGTATCATAGCTCAAATAAAATTGCGTATAGAAAACCGTGGAAATGCTCCAGCAAGAGAAAGATTTAAAGTGTCAATTATGCAGGAATTAATTTCACCTCCAGGAGCTGAACAGGAAGTTTTAACAGACGGGATCTTTATAAATGGATTAAACAGAAGCGGTGTTGGTGAATTCTATTCAAATCTTTTAGTCCCAATATATTTTCCTTTGAGTATGGCTGGACAAAAAGTAAAAGTTAGAGCAATAGTTGATAGTCTGAATAGTGTAAGAGAAAGTGATGAAACCAGAAATGCGAGCAAATGGCTTGAAATTCAACTACCTCCTGTTAAAAAGTGAAAAATTAAAAAATTTTATCTTGATTAAATAATTATAGATTAAATGCAAGATCAGAGCATGGAGTATCCTCCTATTTAATGGGATACTCCATCTCATTGAATCATATGGCTTTTAAAAACCTAATTCTTCAGGTATTCCAATTCTTCCTAAAACTCCACTTGCAGCAGCCACTGCTGGAGAACTAAGATATACCTCACTTTCTGGATGTCCCATTCTTCCTATAAAGTTTCTATTTGTTGTTGCTATTGCTCTTTCTCCCTTAGCAAGAATTCCCATATGTCCACCTAAACAGGGTCCGCATGTTGGAGGAGATACAACTGCCTGAGCTTCAATAAATATTTCTATTAATCCTTCCTTTAATGCATCCATATAGATTTTTTGTGTTGCAGGAATAATTATCATTCTTACTTCAGGATGAATTTTTCTTCCTTTGAGTATCTGCGCTGCCTCTCTTAAATCCTCAAGCCTTCCATTAGTACAAGAACCTATTACAACTTGATCAATTTTTATATGAGAAAGCTCACCTGCAGGTTTTACATTTGATGGAAGGTGTGGACATGCTACCATTGGCTGAATTTTTGAGCAATCATATTCCTTTATCTGAACATATTTAGCATCAGGGTCTGAATTATAAAATTTATATGGTCTTTTTGCTCTTACTTTAACATATTCTTCTGTTATATTGTCAGGTGCAATAATTCCAGCTTTTGCTCCTGCTTCAATAGCCATATTGCACATTGTAAATCTTCCGCTCATTGGCATTCTGTCAATTACTTCACCTGTAAATTCCATTGCCATATATGATGCTCCATCTACACCAATATCTCCGATTGTATAAAGAATTAAATCTTTTCCACTCACCCATGGCTGAAGTTTGCCATAATAAATAAATTTTATTGTTTCAGGAACTTTGAACCAGCATTCACCTGTTGCCATAGCAACAGCAGCATCTGTTGAGCCAACACCAGTTGCAAAGGCACCAAGAGCTCCGTAGGTGCATGTGTGACTGTCTGCTCCAATTACAAGGTCTCCAGGTAAAACCAATCCCTGTTCTGGTAAAAGGGCATGCTCAATTCCTACTCTTCCAATTTCAAAGTAATTTTTGATTTTATATTTGTAAGCAAAATCTTTAAGTATTTTACACTGTTCAGCAGATTTGATGTCCTTTTGGGGTGTAAAATGATCTGGCACTAAAGCTATTTTTTCTTTATCAAAAACATCTTTTACTCCAAGTTTTTCAAACTCCTTTATGGCAATTGGAGCAGTTATATCATTGGCAAGGACAAGGTCAACCTTTGCATTTATTATTTCACCAGCAGAAACTTCTTTTTTACCCGCATGCTCTGCAAGGATTTTTTCTGAAATTGTCATCCCCATAGTCTTCCTCCTGTTAATTGGGTATTAAAATTTAATTATTGCATAAAATTTGTAATTTAATCAAAAATAAAAAATGGACATAAAATTGTTAATTAAAGAAAAGCTGTCTTTCAAGCATACTGTCATTCTGAGGGGCTTAATGCTCCTAAGGATTTCTCTTTACAGACTGTGTAATGTGAAAAATAAGGAGGAGATTCTTCACTACGCTAACGCTTCGTTCAGAATGACACCTTACCTGTCAACATTAGAAATTAAGGGAAAGGGTCTCCCTTTGTCATTCCGAAGGGGTCAATCCCCCGAGGAATCTCTCAGAAAAAAGAGGAATTCTTCGCCTTTGGCTCAGAATGACAGGAAAATGGATCTCAGAATGACGGGAAAAGAAGTGCAGAAGGACAACCCTTTTTTTTGTCATTCTGAGGGACTCAATGTCCCGAAGAATCTCTCATTACTCGCTGGATATGGAAAAAGAGGGGATTCTTCGCTGACGCTCAGAATGACAGAAAGAATTAGAGGTTGTCCTGAGAGAAGCGAAAAAAAGACAAAGTCGCTCATGATAGCTCTTTATTATAGACAAATTCAAAAATGGAAAATTTGAAAGAAAAACTCGAAGAAATTTATAATTCCTTTGACTTTGATAAAGCAATACAGCATGACCCAATAAAATTCCCAAAAAGGTACAATAACCCTTTTGATATAGAAGTTTCTGCTTTTATAGCTTCAGCTTTTGCCTACGGAAGTATTAAATGTTTCTGTAACTTCCTTGAAGAACTATTCAAAATCATGGGGAAAAATCCTGCTGATTTCATAATTAATTTTCAACCTTTGTGGTTAATTGAAAAATTGAAAATAAAATATAGATTTAGCTCAATTCAAGATATTGTAGGTTTTTTATTTATTCTTCAAAGGATACTCAAAAAAGGTCCATCATTGGAAATATACTTTAATCAACCTGAATTAACAAGTAATTCAACTATTTCCAAAATTTCAAACTTTGTAAAAGAAGGATTAAATGTTGATTTAACTCCTGTTTATGGAAAAGATATAAAAACAAAGGGACTTCTACATTTTTTCCCTAAACCAGAAAAAGGTAGTCCCTGTAAAAGAATTAATCTCTTTTTAAGATGGATGGTAAGGTCTCAGGATATTGATTTTGGATTATGGAAGATAATTAAACCTTCAGAACTTATTATCCCCCTTGATGTTCATGTAATGAGGGTTTCAAAAAGAATAGGGCTTACCAAAAGAAATGTTCAAAATTTAAAAACAGCATTGGAAATTACAGAATCCCTGAAAAAACTCTCTCCTTCCGATCCTTTAAAATACGATTTTGTTCTCTGTCATGGTGATATCAATAATTTGATTTGATTTCTAAAATTGCCTATTAAAACCTAAATTCCCCGATAGAAAAAAATTGAATTTTTGAGCAAGTCGTCATTCCGAGAGGCTCGATGCCTTGAGGAATTTCTGGATCAAATTTTTCTCCTTCGCTTGGGATCAGGGCAGAACGACAAAAATCACCCAGAGTAGAAATTTCTATCGGCAATTTTAGATTTAAAAAGGCTAACTCAGAATGAATAATTTATATGATAAAATAAAAAATGGCAATTCAAATAGCTCTACCTTTATTTGAAGGTCCTTTGGATTTACTTCTCCATCTAATTAAGCAAAATAAAATTGACATTTATGATATACCAATTTCACTTATTACTAAACAATATCTTGAATATCTTGAATTAATGAAAGAATTAGACCTCGAAATAGCTTCAGAATTTTTATTAATGGCTGCCACATTAATTTATATAAAATCACAAATGTTACTGCCAAAGCCTGAGCAATATAATGAAGATGAAGACCCAAGAGTTGAACTTGTAGAAAAATTAGTAGAATATGAAAAATTTAAAGAAATATCTAATAAACTAAAAGAGCGTTATATTTTCTGGTCAAAGGCATTTACAAGAAAAACTGCTCAGGAAGAAGAATTTTTAATACAAGAATTAAACATATTTGACCTTATATCTGCCTTAAAAAAACTTCTTGATAAACCCGAACCTCGGATTTATATTCCAAAAGATACAATAAAAGTGGAAGATAAAATTAAAGAAATTTTGACAATTTTACAAGAAAAAAAGAATATCACCTTCGAAGAACTTTTTTATACTCAATCTCTTAATAAAATAAGTCGAATTGAAATTATAGTTACCTTTTTAGCATTGTTGGAATTACTAAGGCTTAAGATAGTAAGAGCCTATCAAGAATTGCCTTTTGGCAAAATTTTAATAAATCTGGAGGAGGAAAATGTTTATAGGAATAATCTCTGACACCCATGATCATATGGAAAATATTAGAAAAATACTGAAAATTTTAAAAGAAAGAGGAATTAATGTGATTCTTCATGCAGGAGATTTTGTTTCTCCCTTTACATGGAGAGTTTTTAAAAACTTCGAAGGAGAATTTTATGGTGTTTTCGGAAATAATGATGGTGATAGAGTCCTATTAAAGAAAATGTATGGAGATAGAATACAAAAACAAATTAGAAATATTGAAATTGAAGGTAGAAAAATTGCCCTCATGCATGAACCTCAGATGCTTGATGAATTAGCCTTATCTGATAAATTTGATATTATCGTATACGGACACATGCATGAAATAGATATTCGAACAGTAAATAATACTTTAATTTTAAATCCTGGAGAAGCTTGTGGTTGGCTCTATGGAAAGGCAACATTTATGATTCTTGACTTAAAAAATCTAAAACCTGAAATAATCGAACTTTGAATAAATTAAACAATCTATTCTTTTAAGCCCGTGTTTTAAAGCAATATTTACTGCTTCTTCAAACTCCTCTTTGGTTATTCTTCTATTTAATTCTGGATATTCATTAGCATTATAACAGGGTCTGTATTGATCCATTATGTTTATATATGTATTAGTTGAAACTTCTTCTGCAATAAATCTCACTACCTCTTCAGTGCCAGCTATCTTATTTGGTAATACAAGGTGTCTTACAAGTAAACCTCTGAGAGCAATACCTTGTTCATTAATAATTAAATCACCAACTTGTCTGTGCATTTCTTTTAAAGCCTCTTTAGCAACCTCTGCATATTTTTTTATTTTTGAATACTTTTCCGCTTTTTCGGAATCGGAATATTTAAAATCAGGCATATAAATATTAATAACCCCATCTAAAATTTTCAAAGTTTTAATAGATTCATATCCCCCACAATTATAGACAACAGGAATCTTTAGTCCCTGATTCATAGCAATCCAAAGAGCTTTCAGTATCTGAGGTACTTGATGGGTTGGAGTGACAAGATTGATGTTATGGCATCCTAAATTTTGAAGATATATCATTATACCAGCTAAATCCTCACAGGAAATTTCTTCTCCCTCTCCAAGATGACTAATTGTCCAATTCTGACAGTATACACATGCTAAATTGCAATAACCAAAAAAAATAGTACCAGATCCATATCTTCCTACAAGAGGTCGTTCTTCACCAAAATGGGGTCCCCAACTTGAAACATAGGGTTTGTCAAGAACTTTACAAGCTCCTTTTTCTCCAGCGGTTCTGTCAACATTGCAATTTCTTGGACATAGGCTACATTTTTTTATTATTTCAAAAGCATGTTCCACTTTTTCTATAAATTCATGTTCAGAAAGCTTTAAATAGGCAGGAGTGAATTTCATAAGATATATTACCAAAAATTCAAAAAAGAGGCGGGTTTGTTCCCGCCTCTTTTTAAATAAATTATGCTGCTTCTTCCTTCTTTATGTTTTCTTCTCTCATTGCAGCCTTTGAAAATACCATAGCTGTTGCTCTGTAAACCATATGAGCCATCTTTGAGTGTGGTGCATAGGCAAAAAGAACAAATACAAAAACAAGATGGACAATGTAGGATGCATAACCAAGGGTTTCAACCTCTGCAAGTCTTAAAATCTGTGCCATAAAACCTGTAATTCCGACTCCAAATATTACAGTTATTAAGAACCAATCAAAATAACTTCCTATACCCTGTTGAGCAGAATTCTTTGCTCTGTTAACAATTACTAAAAACATGCCTATGAGTAAAGCGATTCCACTTGTATTACCAATTATTTTGACTATATTTGTCTGAGGATATGGTGATGGCCAATGTAATACCCATTCATAAAAAGCAGCAATTCCTGTTGTTATTGCCAAACCAATAAATGCATATAGAACAAGCATATGAGCTGAATATCTTCCTTTATTACTTGTACAAAACTGGAACTTCTTATGAAGAAGTATATCCTTTATGGTTTCGTATATGCAGTTATAAATATCCTTTCTCTTTAGCTCCACTCCTGCAGTCAAATCAAGCCAATATTTTTTCACTCCAAGGTAAAAACAAATTACAGCAAAAGCTGCAATTGCCATAAAGGGAACATCAATCCATGGCACAGCAGGAAGAAAAGCTGAATAAGCCATTACACCACCCTCTCCTCTTGGAATTTCTGTACCTGAAAAATAGCCGAGAATTGCGAGTTCTCCAAGGAACAATAACAAGGGAAATAAAAACAGAAGTAAAAGATACTTTGGATCAGCAACCCATTTAGCAAGAAATTTCGGTGGAGAATAATGCTGAATCATAAGTTTTCTGACAGCACCCAAAACCTCACCTGGTTTTGCTCCTCTTGGGCAGTAAGCAGTACAATCACCGCAGTGATGGCAAAGCCATATATCGGGATTATTGAAAAGTTTCTCTTTCATTCCCCACTGAGCATAAAGCATCTCCTTTCTTGGAAAGGGTGCTTTATCAGGTGAAAGTTGGCATACAACAGTGCAAGTTGAGCACTGGTAACATTTTTTTAGTGATTCTCCACCTGCTTTGATAATCTCTTTTGCAAATTGTAAATCTGGTTTTACTGGTTTGTCCATGTCTTCCCTCCTTAGAAGCCCTTAAATGGATTAGGACCAATTTCTCTAATTTTATCCATAAACTCTGTTATAATCTGAGGCACTCTCCAGTACTCATCAATTGCTAATTCGTACATTTGAACTCTGTCTGACTCAAGTTGAAGTCTGTCAAGAGTTTCCTGAACTTTACCAAGTCTGTATTTGGCAAGTTCACTACCTTTAGCAAAGTGGCACTGGTAATTTTCGCCAAATTTACAACCAAGTAGAAGCATTCCATCAACACCTCTTGAGAGAGCATCTGCTATCCAGACAAGGTTCATGGAACCAAGGCATCTAAGTTGAATAAATCTTACTGCTGGGTCAAGTTTTAATCTGTGAAGAGCTGCAGTTTCTGTTGCAGGGAATGCGTCATTTTCACAGCAGAGGACAATAATACGAGGTCTGTCGTCTTCACTTGGAACTGAAACATTTTTCATCATTGTTCCAAGCATGTCAACACTGTAATCCTTGAAAGAAACTATTCTTTCAGGGCAGGCTCCCATACAGGTTCCACATCTACGACATCTGTTTGGTTTATAGAATGGAACTCCCTTTTCATCTTCATCAATAGCACCAAAGGGACATTCCTCAGTACAACGCTTGCAGGCTGTACATTTTGTAAGATTTGGTTCTGGGAATGAGGTATCCCATGCTCTTGGGTGAACAGCCATTCCTTTTTCAACATGTTCAAGAACCTGTATTGCCTTAAGTGCAGCACCACGGGCATCTTCCTGTGCCTCAGTCATATTCATTGGTTGTCTTACAGGACCAACTGCATATATTCCAGTTCTGCGGGTTTCATACTGAAAACAAATAAAGTTAGAGTCAGCAAAACCAAATCCTCCTTCAAGGAAAGGAAGTTCAGGGCCCTGACGATAACCAAGATTAAGAATAAATTCAGGTTTTTTAGTTGTTTCAATATATTTTGCTTTTTCTTCGTCACCCTTTGCAGCTGCTTGAGCAAGTCCTATTAAATAATCTTGAGGCTCCTTTGTTGTAGGAACCATACCGGTAGCTAAGACAACCATCTCTGTTTCAATATCTACCTTTTCACCTAGCAGAGAATCTTCAACAGTAACAATAAGTTTATCCCATTCCTCTCTTATTCCTGTAACTTCGCCCTTAGCCATCATAACTCCAGGGTTATTTTGAGCTTCTTTATAGTAGTATTCAAGCTTTCCTGGAGTTCTCATATCTTTGTAAATAATCATTGCTGATGCATCAAGATTACCATCAGTTACATATCTTGCCTGTTTAAGGGTTGTTGCACAGCACATTCCAGAACAATATGGAATATGTTCAGGATCCCTCTGTCCAGCACACTGAACAAAAAGGACCGAATTAACTACTCTGTGGTCAGAAGGTCTTTTGATTACTCCATTATTTGCTTTAGCAATCTCTTCAAACTCAATATTTGTGACAACGTCTTTAAATTTGCCATACCCATATTTTTTGGCGAGTTTTTTAGCATCATAGGGTTTCCATCCAGTTGCCTGAATTATTGCACCAATCTTGATTGTCTCTGTTGAGCCATTCTTTGCTATGGTTACATCGAAATCACCGGGCTGACCATCAATTTTTTCAATTTTTGATGATGTATAAACCTTAATTTTTGGATTTGAGCTAACTTCATTTATAAGAGGCTCAATATTGACATCAGCTAAAACACCTTTTGTATAGTCATCAGTTGGAACCTTTTTGTAAAGTTTACGAGCAAAACCACCAAGTTCAGCCTCTTTTTCAACTAAAACAACATCATATCCTGACTTCGCAGCTTCTAACGCAGCTGTCATTCCTGAGACTCCGCCACCTACCACAAGAATTGTCTTGTTAATCTCAATGATATAAGGCTCTGGGACCTCTCCCTTTTGTGCCTTTATAATCCCCAGTTTAATGTAGTCTTCTGCGGCAAGCTGTTTTTCAGCATCATCTTCTATTGTCCAAACAGCAAGCTCTCTAACAGGAACTCTTTCAACAAAGCAACCTGGAAAAGTAAACTCATAGGTTTTAACTCTTGGTGAACATCCCCCTATTACTATACTGTTTACACCCTGCTCTGCAATATCTTTTTTAATTAACTCAACACCTTCTTTGCTACATAAAACATCATGTTCAGCTACTACAGGCACTCTTAATGCATTTTTTGCTATGTTTACAATCTTTTCTGTATTTATTACATCACCTATACCGCAGCCTTTACAGATATAAAGTCCTATTTTCTTTTCCATTTCTTACCTCCTTACACCAATCTGAATTGCCTTGAGGGCTGCGCCAGTTGAATCTTTACCACAGCCTGCAACATCCATAGGATTCTTTGCGCATCCTGCAGAATATATACCCTCTGCATCAATAACAAATCCATCTACAGCATACTTAAGACCTGGAACTTTAAACTCCAAACCCTCAGGCTGCATTCCTGTGGCAAGAACTACCATATCAACTTTTTGTTTTATTTTTTCTCCATTTAATATATTTTCGGCAACCACAACTACATCATCTGATTCAGCATCCTGTTCAATAGATGCTACTTTTCCTTTAATTAAGTTAACCCCGCTTTGTTCTTTGACCTGATTGAAGAATTTTTCATATCTTCCAGGGGTTCTGATGTCTATATAGAAAATGTAAACTTCCGCATCTGGATTTTGCTCTTTTATATAAAGAGTGTGTTTAAGAGAGGCAAGACAACATATGTATGAACAAAAAGGAAGATGATTCTCATCTCTACTGCCTGCACACTGGACAAAGGCAACTTTTTCTACAGGTTTGCCATCTGAAGGTCTAATTATCTGTCCTCCTGTTGGACCATTCTTTGATGCAATTCTTTCGAACATCATGTTGGTGACTACATTTTTAACTTTACCAAAACCAAGATTATCTATTTTTTGAGCATCATAGGGTTTCCATCCGGTAGCAACAATTATGGAATTAACATTAAGATTAATGGTTTCAGCTTGCATATTAAGATCAATAGCGTTGTATTTGCAGGCATCTACACAGGGAGCAGGGCAGTCCTTTGGACATTTGTTTCTGTCAACAACATACCTTAATGGAAATGCCTGTTCAAAAGGAAGATAAATTGCCTTTGTTTTATTTAGACCAAAATTGAAATCACTATCTCTTTCAACAGGGCAGGCTTCTGTACAGGCATTACAGGCTGTACAGTTTTCATTTACATATCTTGGATTAAGTTTAATTTTTAACGTATAATCACCAGGAGTACCAGAAATAGATTCCACCTCTGCCATCGTATAAAAATTAATTAACGGGTTTACTTTAATACGACGGAAATTAATTTCAAGTCCACATAGGGGGGGGCAGATTTTTGGAAAATATTTGTTCAACTGGGCTACTCTTCCGCCAAGATAGGGATTTTTTTCTACAATTATTACTTCAGCTCCTGTCTCGGCAGCCTCTATACCTGCAGTTAAACCACTAAATCCCCCTCCTATAACCAATATTCGATTTGGGCTACCATTATGATGCATTCTCAGCCTCCTTTATTGAGTTATCATAAACATAAAAAATCGTAATACAGCTTTGCACTGCATTACGAACTTTTATTTTAAATCAAAAACCAAAATTTTAAAGGGAGGGAGATGCCTCCCTCCCTTCTTCAACCTCATATTAGTCTGGAATGATCTGGACGTATGGGACTTTCTTAAGCGTAAATGTATCTGTTGCTGGATCATACACTGAGTTGACAAATGCACGCCAGTTGTTGTCATCAACAAAGTCAAAGTCTCCTCTGTAGTAGTAACCAGGATATCTGGATTCTTCTCTGAAGAGGATATGTCTTGCATGGGCTTCAAGGGAGAGTGTTCTGTGGTAGTTCTCCCAGCAGCGGAGAAGCTCATGGAGATTTGCTGCTGCAAGTCTTGCTGCATCCTCTTTGAGCATTTGAAGTTTTCTTAATCCTTCTTCAATCATGGTCTTAGATGTCATATACCATGTTCCAATTCCACCAAAGTACTCATCAGCAATCTTCTGAAGTCTTGCCTGATACATTTCTGGCTTTATGTAGTATGGGTTAACCTTAGGATCAGTAGAATAGGTTTTGTATTTTTCATAAAGTTCAAATGGTAGATAGAGTTCAGCAACAAGGGCATTTATATCCTCAGCAATTGTTGGCGTATAGTTAGGATTGTCAAGGATGAATGCGATTGCTGCTTTTGCTGCTATTCTACCTTCTGCGTGAGAACCTGAGGAGAATTTATGTCCAGAGGCTCCAACAATGTCTCCAGCCATAAAGAGTCCATTTACTGTACTCATTCTGTTGTAACCCCAGAACCATTCAGCTGGTGCTCCAGGAATGTCTCCAGGTCCACTTACCCAGAAACCTGCGCAACCAGCGTGTGAGCCAAGAAGATAAGGTTCTGTTGGCATAATTTCGGATGGAGACTTATCTGGTTCTACATTGTTAGCTGCCCAAAGTCCTGCCTGGGAGATACACATGTCAAGGAAGTCTTCCCATGCTTCAGCTTCAAGATGTTTAAGCCTCTTGGCATCCATCTGCTTTGCAAGCTCTTGCATTGCGGTGTGGGTATTCATAAGGATTGGACCTCTACCCTGCTTCATTGCCTGCATCATAAGATGGTTTCTGATAGCTGTTCCAAGAGCCTCTGCCCATTTACCATATTTCTTTACAGCATCCTGGAATTCTGGTGTGTCTTTTGCACAGTAATCATTTCCAAGAGCATCGCTTGCTTTTGCTTTGAAGAATAGGAACCATGCTCCAACAGGTCCGTATCCATCTTTAAATCTTGCAGGAACAAATCTATTTTCCATCATTGTCATTTCTGCGCCAACACTCATACCAAGATAATATCCTGAACCTGAGTTCCATACTGGATACCAAGCTCTACCCATACCTTCACGGGTTGATCTTGGTCTGAATACATTAACAGCACCACCTGAAGCATTAAGAATTGCTTTTGCTTTGAATAAATATACTTTATTCTCTCTTACGCTAAAACCAATTGCGCCTGCTACTCTATTTGGCTCCTTTGCATCTTTGAGAAGTTTAACTATGAATACTCTCTCAAAGTGATTCTGAGGGATATTGAGAGCTTTTCTATTGTATTCAAGGGCTGCTTTTCCGGCTTCAGCAACAATAACCTTATAGGATTCACCGTTAATCATGATCTGCCATTTTCCTGAACGGCATGGAACTCCACCATCTTTGAGCTTTGGCTTACCCTGATCTCTTGCCTGGAAGCCATCTAATGACCAACCATCGTCACTCTTTTTCCAAATTGGAAGACCCCATTCCTCAAACATGTGAACGGAGTTGTCAACATGTCTTCCAAGGTCAAAGACAAGGTCTTCTCTAATAATACCCATAAGGTCTGCACGGACATATCTAACATAGTCCTCAACTTTATTCTCACCAATGTAGGTGTTAATAGCACTCAAACCCATTGCAACCGCACCAGAACGGTCAGTTGCTGCCTTGTCCACCATTGTTACTTTAAGTCCCTTTGGTGTTGCCCATCTGCATGCTTCAAATGCAGCACCACAAGCAGCCATTCCACCACCGATTATAAGAAAATCGGTATCAATTTCAATTACTTCTGGTCTCTGACAGTATGAAAATGTGCAAGTCTCTTTTTCCATTTTTATACCTCCTTCTTTAATTTATTTTTTACTCTTTTCTGGCTTCATAATTGAAATAGCCAGGACCTTTAATTTTTGAATAATCTGGTTCAGGAAGATCTTTATAAATAGTATCAGCTGTCCAGTAACCCTCAGGTGTAAGTCTTATTGGGAATTTGAATCTCTTAATAGAGCCATTTCTGAACTTAATAGTCCACATAATGGCATCCTGACCTCTCATTGGAATAACGCTTGCACCGAGTGGGAAGAAGTCTGCATAACCTCTAATTTCGATTGCCTGCTGTGGGCATATCTTTACACAGTTGTAACATTCCCAGCACTGATCTGGCTCCTGGTTAAAGGCTTTCATTTTTTCTCTGTCCAGAGTCATAAGATCATTAGGACAGATGTACTGACAAGCTGTCTTGTCTTGGGCTTTGCAGCCGTCACATTTTTCAACCATTACAAAACTTGGCATAGCTTAACCTCCTTTTTTGTTTTTTTATTATGCTGGTTTTTGTACTGGATTTTTCTGTAATTCCAGCACATCACTGATATCAATATCAGGAACAGGAAGTTCTTTGTCTTCCTTTGCTGCTTCCTCTTTTACTTTATCGAGGTCTTCAGCAAGAACCTTTTCTACTACTGCTGCTGATAACTCTTTCATTTCAGCAATTCTTTTGAATATTGCTCTCTTAAATGCTGCAGGAGTTTCCTCAATAAATCCTCTTGCATCAAATCTTGCCTTTGTAAACTGGTCAATAACTTTCTGCCCAAGGTCATCGGGAACTTCAATAACTAATCTTCTTAATGCTCCACCAAAAATGGATTCAACTTTTTCCTCCAGGGGGGTACCCTTTATAGCTGCCATTCTTTTTTCATCAATTATTACGCCTAAATATTTAGCCATTATTCACCTCCTTTATTTTTTTAAATGAGCTGGAAGTTCCATATGAGGGAGATCTACCTCTAATCTCTCCTCTCTCTCTTTTAGATACTTCTCATTGTTAAATGGATATCCAAATTTCTGCCACCATTTTACAACAACCTTGTAAACTTCTGGTCTGTAAATCTCTGGAGGTGGCATTACACCTTCATTAATAAGTCCTCTGATAAAGCTTCCAGAGTATCTGGAGTAAATTCCTTTATGTGAGCAGTTTGCTGAATAGGCAAACTCTTTACATTTTGGACAGAACCAGAACTCTTCAATGTTTTGAGGTCTTATATAGAAACCACCATCAACTGCATATGGTGGAGCATCAAATCCAAAGCTTGGAATACCCTTGGACCAGAGAATCTGGGTTGCAAAGATATCATAATACTCACCCAATGCTGCATGGTCTCTTCCAAACATATGGAAGGAAATTCCCATGTTCTGCCTGATTACCGCATGAATCAGAGATTCTATTGGATTTCCATATCTCATATCCCAGAGTGTAAAGGTTACAAGATGACGCTCTGGTTTAATGTAACCAGCAAGATGAACCATTTCATGACCTTCAACAATTGCTTCATCTGGAAAATCACCAATTCTTTTTGCACCAACTATTGCGTTGACAACAATACCATCACAAGGTTTAATATCGCCAATGTATGCAGCATTTTTCATCAAGGCTTCATGGCCTGTATGTGGAACATTTCTTGTCTGGTGAGCAATAACTGTTGTCCATCCTCTCTTTTCAAATTCTTCTCTTGCTCTTTTTGGTGGATACCAGAATCTATCAAAGGGTGGTCTCAACTTTGGCTCATTAATTATTGTGTATTTTCCAGCAAGAATTATTGGATTTAATGAGCAGTAAATATTGTATCCTGTATGCTTCTGATCAAAAGGAACTTTTACAACTTCAGGATTTTTCTCAGGTGTTCCGAAGGTTCTTACTGCAACATCACCTGGTACTATTTCATAAACTTCTTCAATTTCAAGAATTGCAAAAGGTTCACCCTTAAGTCTGATAAGAAGCCAGTCACCTGGTCCTACACCTAATTTCTTGAAATCTTCCTCAGAAATATCAAAAAGAATTGGATAGGGGAATACCCATCCACTTAAGAGTCTTCTTTTTTCAAGAACACTTTCAAGTTCAGCCTTTGTCATAGAACCTTCAACAGGGCTGAAGAATCCATAACATACTGACATGATTTCTCTGTAAACATTTCTTACTGGATTGCCTTTAAAAAGTGTTGGCTTAATGTCATAAACTGCAGAGCATTTTTCCATCAATTTTCTTGCCATCTGTGGGTCACGGACAACCCTGTCAACAAGCTTTCCACCATGAGGCGGTGGTAGAGTTTTAATTCTTACTTCCGGCATACCTTCCCTCCTTTAATTTACTTTTTTTCTAAGATTGCACAGATACTATTAAATATCTCATCTATATTACCTGTGCCTGATACACTATTAAGAATTGCTTTTTTAGAATAATATTCAATTAGTGGCTCTGTTTGAGCTTTATATACCTCTAATCTTTTTCTTATAGTTTCCTCTTTATCATCATCTCTCTGAAAGAGTTCGCCACCACATTTATCACATTTACCCTCTACTTTCGAAGGTGAGTAATAGACATTGTACATTTGACCACAGGACTTACATGTTCTTCTTCCAGTAAGCCTTTTCATCAAATCATCAAAAGGAACATCCAAATTTAATGCAAGGTCTAAAGGCATATTCATTTCAACAAGTATCTTATCAAGGGCCTCAGCCTGAGCAACATTTCTTGGAAAACCGTCAAGAATAAAACCTTTTTTACAATCATCCTGAGAAAGCCTCTCTTTTACCATTCCAAGAACAACTGAATCTGGAACAAGTTCACCCCTATCCATATATGACTTAGCTTCTTTACCAAGGGCTGTTCCTGCAGCAACTGCTGCTCTAAGAAGATCACCTGTGGATATCTGAGGGATACCATATTTTTCTACCAATCTTTTTGCCTGAGTTCCTTTCCCCGCACCCGGTGCACCTAAGAATACTAGTCTCATTGAATCCTCCTTTATGCATGCTAATTAAAAATACTTTGGTTAATAATTTAACCTATTATTGAATAAAAAGCAACTTAAATTTTATAATTTTATAATAAGTTTTCTTTATAAACGAGTGCGCAATTTTACCAAAAATCCCTTTAATTTGTCAAGAGCCTCTTTTCTATGACTCAATTTATCTTTCTCATTAGGTTCCATCTCGGCAAAAGTTCTCTGGTAACCCTCTGGAATGAATACGGGATCATATCCGAATCCATTATTACCTCTTGGTTCAAAAGTAATTTTTCCATTTACATATCCCCAAAATAGATATTCCTGTCCATCAGGAAGTACCAAAGCAATACAACATACAAAACGAGCTTTACGTCTTTCATCAGGAATTCCATTCATTTCTTTCAAAAGTTTTATGATGTTTTCTTCATCTGTAGCTTTATCTCCTGCATATCTTGCTGACCTTACACCAGGAGACCCATTTAACGCTTCTACCTCTAATCCTGAGTCATCGGAAATGGCAGGCAAGCCAGTTTGTTGACTTACATATCGAGCTTTTTTTAAAGCATTTTCATCAAATGTTTGTCCATCTTCTTCAACTTCTTCTAAATGAGGGAAATCATTGGCAGAGAGAAGTTCTATGTCGATACCTTCAAGAAGTCTTTTTAACTCTTCGATTTTTTTCTTATTTCTGGATGCTAAAACTATCTTCATATATTTGACAAAGCATTATTTTTTAAGTTATATTAAAAATGATCGCGGGGTGGAGCAGTCTGGTAGCTCGTCGGGCTCATAACCCGAAGGTCAGAGGTTCAAATCCTCTCCCCGCAACCAATTAATCAAACAATGCATCAACAAACTCTTTAGGATTAAATTCTTTTAAGTCGTCAACTCCTTCTCCAATACCAATAAGCTTTATAGGTATACCTATTTCTTTTTTTACTGCAAAAATTACACCTCCCTTTGCAGTACCATCAAGCTTTGTCACTACAATACCAGTAAGTCCGAGTGCCTCATTGAAAAGTGCTGCCTGCCTTATTGCGTTTTGACCTGTTGTGGCATCTAAAATAAGCAAAGTCTCATGGGGTGACTCTGGAATGGACTTTTTCATAACTCTACTGATTTTTTTTAATTCTTCCATAAGAGGAAACTTAGTATGAAGTCTACCTGCTGTATCTACAATTACAATATCTTTATTTTTTGATTTTGCATGCTCCAAAGCATCAAAAGCCACTGCAGCAGGATCCGCACCACTTTTATGTTTAATAAGATCTGCTCCTACTCTATTTGCCCATATTTCAAGCTGTTCGATTGCAGCAGCTCTGAATGTGTCAGAAGCAGCAAAAACAACACTTTTACCTTTACTGACAAATTTGTGCCCTAATTTTCCAATAGTTGTTGTTTTCCCTACACCATTTACTCCAACAACAAGAATCACCGATGGTTTATTTGATAAATTTAACGATGTATTGTCTTCAAGAATTTTATAAAGTTCATCTCTTAAAAGAAGCTTTAAATCATTATAATCCTTAAGGGCACCCTCTTTAACTCTTTTTTTCAATAGTTCAGTGATTTGTTCTGTTGCTTTTATACCTACATCAGAGGATATCAAAATCTCCTCAATTTCTTCTATTGTTGTCTCATCAATCTTCTTTCCAACAGGAACAATAGCTTCAATTTTTTCAATTATTGTCTGTTTAGTTTTTGTTAACTTTTCTTTAAGTTTGTCAAAAAACCCCATTAAGCTCTCCTAAATGTAACAATAAGTTCATCTTTCTGTTTAGTAAGATGATATCTAAGTGGGTTCTTAAGTACAATTTTAACCAAAACTTTTTCCTTTTCTTCCTTTACAAAAATTTCTTTTATAAATTCTGACTCAAAATTTATAGGTCCTTCAGTTTTGTTTATAGCTGGAGATATTTCAATTAGAACTGTCATAGTTTTTTTGTCTTTAATTGTCTTGGGGAAATATCTGCCTGCTTTATCAATATTAGGTATATTTAAAATAACTTTACACTCATTTTTTGACTCAATTTGGGTTATATTCTTTAGCTCTAAAAGAACAGATCTTCCCTTAGCATCTTTTTTATGCTTTGTTTTTACTTTTTTCTTCTTTTCTTCAACATGAATATATTTAGATGGAATATCTTCTTGTTCAGTAGTAGCAATAATATCAAATTTTTCTGCTCTGTCATATGTTAAATCTACAATAGCTACTCCCTGATTAAATGCTGAAGGTGGGATAATATTCGGAGATAGATTCCCTGTACCTGTTGTTTTTAAAATTACATTCTTACCGTATAAATTATAACTTGACATTATTTTATCAAGTTGATTATAGGCTACAATTTTTACTTTAAATCTTTGACCTGCTATGATTGTATCTGGAGCAAAAATTTCAAATCTTTTTACCTTTTGAGGTTGAATTTTAACAATGCTACTTTCACCCATTATATTGGTATTTCCTGCAAGCTTTACTATAATCTTAATATCTTCTGGTATATTGTAGCGAAGAGTTATATTAGCTTTGCCATCTGAAAAAGCCTGTGATAAGAGTTCATAAGGGAAAATTTTGCCTTTTCCTTTTGCTTCAACAATAATCTTTTCTTTCTTGGATGCAAAATCTTTTACAAAGTTATTGAATTTATCAAGGGCTATAATTGTTAAATCAAAGGATTCATCGACTACTGCTTCTTGGGGAGCATTTACTATAAAATAAGCTATGTCACCATTTAAAACTTCAATTGTTCTACTTTTACCATAGATATTTTTATTTAATAAAGCTGCTTCCAAATAAAAATTCCCTATTTTCTCTGTATAAAGCTTGATATCTACAGTGCAATTAAAAGGAGAAAATTGAAATTCTTTAATTTCGGGAGTTAAATCTCCCTTAAAAAATACATTAATCTCTTTAGGGTCATAATCACAAGCTAAATTGCCATATTTATCGACCCCAAAAAGTTGTACCATAAATTCCTTGCCTGCCTTAACTGAATCAGGATGTTTAATAAATAAAGCATTTAGAGCATCAGCTATAAATTTAATTCTCTTTTCTAAAACAGGAGAAGGACGATTGTTTTCATAGAGACTTATAACTACCTCCTCTGATTTTTCATTTCTTATATTGATAGATAACCCTGAGGAATTTATTTCATCAGATTTCACAATGCTCGGATTTATTTGAGCATTACCTGTTGTTGATAATCTTAATTCTCTAACAAAATCTTTTGGCATATTTACTTTATTGCCAAAAATATCTACAGCATAAAGAATTATTTTATGGTCTTTACCTACTAAAAGTTTATCGGGAGCTTCAATTTGAAAATGGTCAAAAGTTCCTGGCTGAGCAATAATTTCTCCAAAACTTAAATTAGAAGAGGCTAAAAAGAAGAAAAAAAATAATGCCCAAAAATAAAATTTCCTCAAAAATTTATTATCCATCTCTCCCTCCTCATTAAAATTTCTATGTTTTCTATTTTTGCTTTATTCATAAAATTTATTGTATCCTATCATAATTGTTTATACAAAAAAGAGGCAAGTGCTTATTTATAATAAAACATAAAATTATATAATACAAAAATAAAAATGGCTAATAATCCGAGACATAGTAAAATTTTTTACAGAGTTTTAGCAAAAATTATAGATCTAATTGTCGTTTACAGCATATGGAAAATTTTTCCTGAATCTGGCTTATTTTTAGGTATTCTTTATATATTACTCAGTGACGGAATTTTTAAAGGAAAGAGTATAGGGAAATTTTTTTTGAACTTAAGAGTGGTAAAATTAGAACAGAATACTCCTGCTAATTTTAGAGATTCAATTATAAGAAATTTATTCTTTGCTTTTGCCCTTCTTTTATTTAAAATACCTCTCATTGGATGGGCTTTAGGTATTATAATTTTTATTTTTGAATTTATAATGATTGTAGGAGATTCAGAATCTAAAAGATTAGGTGACTACTTAGCAAATACTTCTGTAATAGAAGAATAGCAAAAAAATATTTTAAAATATTATCATGAACAAAACAAAGGAGGCGAAGAGTGTTCCTTCAAAAAATAATTGGTAAATTCTCAAATGATTTAGCTATTGATCTTGGTACAGCTAATACGTTGGTTTATGTTAAAGACAAAGGTATTGTTTGTGATGAACCTTCTGTAGTAGTTATGAGAAGAGACAACAGAAAAGTTATTGCTGTTGGTACAGAAGCAAAGGAGATGATGGGTAAAACTCCAGCAAATATCATTACAATAAAACCTCTCAAAGATGGTGTAATAGCAGACTTCGATGCTACAGGAGAAATGCTTAAATATTTTATAAATAAAGCTCACAATAGAAAATGTTTTATTTCTCCAAGAATTATCATTGGTGTACCTTCAGGTATAACTCAGGTTGAACAAAGAGCTGTTAAAGATGCTGCTATTGCATCAGGAGCTCGGGAAGTATATCTAATAGAAGAACCTATGGCAGCAGCAATTGGTGTTGGATTACCTGTTGGAGAGCCCTCTGGTAATATGATTGTTGACATTGGTGGAGGTACAACAGATGTTGCGGTAATATCATTAGACGGAATTGTCTGTTCAAAGGCTGTAAAAGTTGGTGGAGATAAAATGGATGAGGCAATAATCTCCTACATAAAAAGAAAATATAGCCTAATGATTGGAGAAAGGACTGCCGAACTTATAAAAATAAACATTGGCAGTGCCTATCCTCTAAATTCAAATAAAACAATGGAAATAAAAGGAAGAGATTTAATAAGTGGAATTCCAAAGGCTATAACAATCACAGAAGATGAAATCAGAGAAGCACTTCATGAGCCAATTTATCTCATTATAGAAACAATTAAAGTAACATTGGAAAATACTCCTCCAGAGCTTGCATCAGACATTGCTGACAAGGGGATAGTTTTAGCAGGAGGAGGGGCTTTATTAAGAGGACTTGATATTCTTATAAGAGAACATACTGGTGTTACTGTTGTAATTCCCGATGACCCTTTAAAGGCGGTTGTAAGAGGCTGTGGTGCAATGCTTGACAAGCTTGATTTATTAAGAAGAGTCTCTATTAATGTCAATTGATGATAAAAAAATTAACTATTTTCCTGTTAATTTTTATTCTTTTTGCTTCATTTTTTCTAATTAGTTATCAGGCAAAGGGAAAATTAACATTTTCGAAAATTCATTTTTCTCAAATTTTAGCTCCTTTAACTTATTTAAAAGATTTATTAAAG
The DNA here is from genome assembly GCF_029946585.1 of Thermodesulfovibrio sp. 1176. NCBI lineage: Bacteria > Pseudomonadati > Nitrospirota > Thermodesulfovibrionia > Thermodesulfovibrionales > Thermodesulfovibrionaceae > Thermodesulfovibrio > Thermodesulfovibrio sp. 1176. Next base: position 55,796 of record NZ_JARZRZ010000005.1, read on the forward strand.
GATTTTTTTTATTTAAAAGAAGAAAATACACAATTAAAAAGGCAACTTTATGAAATTTCTCTAATACAGAAATCATATCAAGAGTTAATTAATGAAAATAAAAGACTTAAATCTTTTCTGGACTTAAAAGAAACTCGTAAAGATATAGTCACCATTGCAAATGTTATATCTAAAGGATCCAATAAATTTATGAAAACTCTCTGGATTGACAAAGGAAGTAATCAGGGAGTTCAGAAAGACTTTCCAGTGATTACATTTAATGGTTTAGTAGGCAAAGTGATATCAGTTAGTTCTAATTTTTCTGAAGTATTACTTCTTACTGATCCAAATTTTTCAGTAGCTGTAAGGATAGAAAGAACTCGCACAGAAGGAATACTTAGCGGAACAGGCAATGGATGCCTTTTAAAGTATATTCCCCTTGAAGAAGAAATTCTTGTAGGAGATAGAATTATAACTTCTGGATTAGATGGTATTTTCCCAGAAGGCATATTAGTAGGTGCTGTAAAATCAACAACAAAAAAGGAAGGATTTTTTCAAAAAATAGATGTCATACCAATACAAAGAGAGCATAATATTGAAGAGGTTGCTGTAATAAAAAAGAGCATATGAAAAACTTTTTCAAATGGACAATACTCATATTAATAACTTTTTTCTTCCAAGAATTGATAACTATTTCTACAATAAGATTAAACTTTTCTATTTTATTAATTTATAAATTTGTCATTGAACACTTTTTTCCGAAAGAAGAACTACGAAATATTACACCATCTGAAGTATTGCCTATGTTATTTTTTGTTTTAATTGGTTTCTTCGATGATTTAACACAGGGGATAATCGGTCCTGCAATAATATCTAAAACTACTGCTGGAATATCTCTTGTTATTTTAACTAAACAGCTTTTCTTTCACTGGACAGAACAATTTAAGGGTTTGATAGTTTTTCTTTTAACATTATTAGATGAAGTAATCTATAGCATTATAATTATTTATTTTTTTAACTTACAGTTTGACAATCTTCTATTAATTAAAACAATTTTAATAAGAGCTTTATTTAATATTCCAATAGGTTTAATAATAAGCTGGAGAAAGCCGTGAACAATTTTAAAAACAAATTTTATATGGGTTTAATATTTTTCATATTTTTTATTATCGTCATTAGACTTTTTCATTTACAGATAATTAAAGGCGAAGTATACAACAAACTTTCTGAACAAAACAGAGTAAGAATCATAAAAATTCCAGCACCAAGAGGAATTATTTACGACAGAAATGGAATACCTTTAGTTGAAAACATTCCTTCCTTTAGTGTTTCATTGTCGCCAGAATATACACAGAATATAGATATAAAAATTCTTAGTGAAATTTTAAATATCCCTGAAGAAGAGATTGCAAACAAAATTAAAAAAAAACCTGAAAGCATCTATATCCCTATAAGAATAAAAGAAAATTTAACATTTAAAGAGGTTGCAATGCTTGAAGCACGAAAATCTGAAATTCCTGGATTAATCATAGAAATTGAAATAAAACGTCATTATGTTTATAAAGAGGCAACAGCCCATCTGATTGGTTATCTTGGGAAAATTACTGAGGAACATATAAAAAACAATCCATCCTTTAGAGAGCTTCCTTCCTATTTTAAAGTTGGACAGGCTGGATTAGAGTATATATATGATGATAAATTAAGAGGAATCCCAGGAGAAAAAGTTGTTGAAGTGGACGCTCTTGGTAGAGAACTTCGTTTGATAAAAGAAATACCTCCTCGAAAAGGTGAAGATTTGTATTTAACCATAGATGCCTTTTTGCAAGAGTCTGCCTATGAAACACTCAAAAATTATGATGGCACCTTTATAGCAATTAAACCTGACAGCGGTGAAATTTTAGCATTGGTAAGCACTCCTTCCTTTGATTCAAATCTTTTTGTAGAAGGAATTGATCCTAAATACTGGACTGCATTAATAAATAATCCAAAAAAACCTTTATTAAACAAAGCTATTCAGGGATTATATCCACCTGGCTCTACATTTAAGGTTATTACAGCCCTTGCAGGACTTGAAGAGGGATTGATAACTCCTGAACAGATTCTTACTACTTGCCATGGAGGATTAAGTTTTGGAAAATGGACTTTTGGATGCTGGAGAAAAGATGGACACGGGGCTGTCAACCTCAGAAGAGCTCTTGCAGAATCCTGTGATGTATACTTCTATGAGTTAGGAAGAATTCTTGGAATTAATCGAATATCTAAATATGCTAAAACTCTTGGATTAGGAAGTCCAACGGGATTCAGTTCTGACGAAAAAAACGGATTAGTGCCAGATGAAGAATGGAAAAAAAAAGTTTTAAAAACAAATTGGTTTCTTGGAGATACCTTTAATACTTCAATTGGACAAGGCTTTTTAAAAGTAACACCGCTTCAAATGGCTTTGGTAATGGCAACAATTGTAAATGGTGGTATAAAATATAAACCTACTATAATAAGAAATATGCAACCTGAATTTGAAAAACTAAATTTAAATCAAAACAATTTAGACATCATAAAAGACGCACTAATAGCTGTTGTAAACGAACCTTCAGGAACAGCTGCCCAGGCTCGTTCAAACTTGATTAAATTTGGGGGAAAAACTGGAACTGTTCAAGTTGTAAGTAAAAAGGTGAAGGAAAAATTTTCTTATAAACATTTTGAACATCACGCATGGTTTATTGGCTTTGCATCTTTAGATACACCTGAAATTGCCTTCTCTGTCATTATAGAACATGGTGGAAGCGGTGGAGCAGTTGCAGCTCCTGTAGCAAAAAATATACTTGAAGGATACATTTTAAAAAAGAGACAGTTAAATGTTGAAAATTGACAGAAGACTTATTGAAAATTTTGATTGGATAACTTTTATCACTGTAATTGTCATTTGTTTTATAGGAATTCTAACTATTTATTCTGCCACAAGACCACCATTAGATGAGGGTGAACGTCCTCCCTTTTATATAAAACAAATAATCTGGCTCACGATTGCTATCATATTTCTTTTTATTTTTGTAAGCTTTGATTATACCAAATTGAAAAATTTCTGGGTTATTTTTTACCTTTTTGGGCTCTTTCTTTTAATCATTGTTCTTTTTTCAGGCAAAACAGCCATGGGAGCAAAAAGATGGATAAATCTTGGCTTTTTTTCCTTTCAACCATCAGAAATTTTTAAAATAATATTTGTCATCAGTTTATCTGCCTATTTATCCGATAAAAAATCACCTCTTACCATTTTTGAGAGTATCAAAATTTTAATTATTTTTGCTTTTTTACCATTTATTTTGATTTTAAAGCAACCTGATTTAGGAACTGCTCTTATTATTGTTTTTATAACCTTTATAATACTAATTTACAAAGGTATACCTACCCGACTATTAATTTTCTTTGTCTGCCTTGCTCTAATCTCTGTTTTTTTTCTATGGGAAATTTTATGGGAGGGATTAAAAGAATATCAAAGAAATCGATTAATTGCTTTCATTGATCCTACTGTAGATCCCAAAGGAATTGGTTATAACATCGTCCAGTCAATGATTACAGTTGGCTCTGGGCAATTTTTTGGCAAAGGTTTTTTAAGTGGAACCCAAGGACCTCTAAAATTTTTACCTGAAAGACACACTGATTTTATATTCCCTATATTTGCTGAAGAATGGGGATTTTTTGGTTGTCTTGTATTGCTGTCTTTATATTTAATATTTTTTATAAGAAATTTTAAAGTCGCAACTATAGCCAAAGACTCTTTTGGCAATTTACTATCAATCGGATTTACTACAATCTTTATCTTTTATTTTTTCATCAATATTGGAATGACTTTAGGAATTATGCCAGTAGTCGGAATTCCCCTTCCCTTTATGAGTTATGGAGGTACAACCCTGTTGGCAAATTTTATAGGCATTGCATTAATAATAAATGTTAGAATGAGAAGGTTTGAATTATTTTATCCATAAGGAGGCTATGATGAGAATAATTGAAGGAAAACTTCAAGCAAAAGGATTAAAATTTGGAATTGTTGTAAGCCGATTTAATGAATTCATTACATCAAAACTTCTTGAAGGTGCCCTTGATGCATTAATAAGACATGGAGCTAATGAAGAAGACATAGAAATTGTTCGAGTTCCTGGTTCTTTTGAAATTCCATTGATAGCTAAAAAATTAGCTCTATCAGGTAAATACAATGCAATTATATGTCTTGGCACTTTAGTAAGAGGAGCTACACCACATTTTGACTACATTGCAGCTGAAGTTTCAAAAGGAATTGCTCTTGTTAGTCTTGAAACAGGAATTCCTGTTTCCTTCGGAGTTATAACAACAGAAAATATAGAACAAGCCATTGAAAGAGCAGGCTCAAAATCTGGTAATAAAGGGTGGGATGCTGCTATGGCAGCTATTGAAATGGCAAGAGTTATTGAGCAAATATAAGAAAATGATTTAAAAATACGATTAACATGAAAAGAAGGAAAGCAAGAGAATATATTCTTAAATTTTTATATGCCTGGGAAATTAACGATTACTGTAAAAAAAACTCCTTTTATAATATAATTCACGATGAATTAGAAAAGTTTTGGGATAGTTGCGGAGAAGAAGACAGAGATATAAAATCTTTTACTAATGAGATTATTGAAGGAACTTTAGAAAATTTAGAAAACATCGACATTTTAATAAAAAAATATGCTAAAAAATGGGATGTTGAGAGAATTCTAACAATTGATAAAAATATTTTAAGATTTGCAATTTATGAAATACTTTACAGACCTGATATACCTTTTCAGGTTTCTATAAATGAAGCATTAGAAATAGCTAAAAAATATTCAACAAAAGAAAGTGTAGCTTTTATAAATGGAATTTTAGATAAAATAGCTAAAGAAGAAACAAAACTACGCACAGCTGAAACTAATGGTTTGGAAAATTAATTAAAAATTAAATATTTGAATTTATTATTACATCTGTACATAAAAATTTTTTACAAACATTTTTTTCAAATTCTTATAACGCAGACTTAACTAAAGGAATCGGCACTTTCCATTTATTCTTCTCTATCCTGCTTACTGTTACATATATTGCTACATCCGTTGTCTTTATTAATTGAAAATATCCCATGTATTTGCTCTTATTAGCTATATTCTGCTATTTTATTGACCTCTTCAGAGAGCTAAAGCCTTCAATTTCGCAAAATTCTCGGAAGTATTAAATGTTAATGAATTAATTGAACATATTGAGGATATTCTTAAAAGACTACTTGGTGAAGACATTCTGCTTGTAAAAAAACTATCACCCGACATTGGAGCTATAGAGGCTGATTCTTCACAAATCATTCAAGTTATTTTGAATATCGCCGCAAATGCCAAAGATGCTATGCCTCTTGGAGGTCAATTCATTATCGAAACTTCTAATGTGGAAATTAATGATGAACATCTGAATAAATATCACGGTTTGAAAAAAGGACATTATGTCACAATTTCTTTTACTGATACGGGAGTTGGAATACCTTCAAATTTTATAGATAAAATATTTGAACCGTTCTTTACTACTAAAGAATACTCAACAGGATTAGGATTGTCAACCGTATACAGTATAGTTAAAAAACATAAAGGAAGTATTACAGTGCATACTGAAAAAGACAGGGGAACAACTTTTAAAGTTTATCTTCCAAGAGTTGATAAAAAGATAGAAAAAGTATTCATTGAAAAAGAAGATAAAATCTATACAGGTAATAAAACAGTTCTTGTTATAGATGATGACGAAAATGTAAGAAAAATTGAACTTTTATCAAATAAAATAAGAGAAGTCCTTGATAAATAAATTTTTCATGCTCAGATTAACAGAAATAGATGTTTAGTTTTGTCCAAATTCTCGATATAATTCTTACATAAAATTGCAAAATCCACTGATTGATTTTATTACACAGAAAGTTTAAAATTTAATTGATGAAATTTCTTAATGTAAAAAAATCTATTGAAGAATTAAAATCTGATGAATTTATAATTGGTTCTGAACTAACTGGTTCCCATGCCTGTTACATGATTTACGGAATATTAGGACATAAAGAAAAAAATAGACTTATAAAACCAGGCAAAGGTCATGAAGAGATAGTTTTAATTTTAAAAGGGACCGTCAAGGTTACAGGAGAATTCAATGGAATTCTATCTGAAGGAGATGCCTTTCATATTGTAGAAGAAGAAAGCTGTCTTTTCGAAAATATATCAGATTCAGAAGTAATTTATATTATTGCCGGTGGACACTCTGAAAAAGGACACAAACATTAATCAAAACAATTAAATGAAAACTGTTTTACTTACAGGAGCAACAGGTTTTGTAGGAAGAAGACTACTTTATAGTCTTATAAATGAAAATGTAAATATCAAGCTATTAGTTCGCAATAAAAATAAACTTGAGAATCATATCTTAGAAAGATGCCAAGTTTATGAAGGTGATACCTTTAATATTTCGGTCTTACAGGAAGCTCTTAAAGATGTCGATGTTGCTGTATATTTAATTCATATGATGGGAAAAGATGAAAATTATCTTGAGAAGGAGAAGCAAAGTGCTGAAAATTTTAGAGTCTGCTGTGAAAGAAATAAAGTTAAACAAATAATCTACCTAGGTGGATTAGGTGAATTCAAGGATGCAAGCACACATTTAAAAAGTAGATTTCTTACGGGTAAAATTCTAAGTGAAAAGCCCGAAAATGTAAGTGTTGCTTGGTTTAGAGCTGGCGTTATTATTGGTTCCGGTTCTGCAAGCTTTGAAATAATAAGAAATCTTGTAGAAAAAATTCCTATAATGATAACTCCTAAATGGGTTAATACTGAAACATCCCCGATCTATATAGATGATGTAATTGAATATCTTAAAGACGCAATCATGTATGAAATGCCAATACATTCAATGATAGACATAGGAATGTCTCCGATGACCTTTAAAGAAATGTTAATTCAAACTGCTCAAGTTATGGGATTAAAGAGAATTATCATTGGAGTACCTGTTCTTTCACCAAGACTTTCTTCATATTGGCTTATTCTTTTTACACCTGTGAATTACGAATTGGCAAGAGAATTAGTTTTAGGATTAAAGACAAAAACAGTAAAAATGAATGATAATGCTGAAAAATATTTTCCTCAAATAAAAATAACACCCTTTAAAGAGGCTATCAAAAAAGCTTTGGAAGAAATTGAAAAAAATCAAGTATTAAGCAGATGGTGTGATAGTTCAAAAGGATTAGTATGTGATGTACCTAAAGTCCCCGATATTTCAAAAGCTATTTTCCGAGACATTTACATCAAAGAGATTGATAGTTCCTATGCTTCAAAAATATTTGATGTATATAAAAATCTTGGAGGACAAAAAGGATGGTATGCACTGAATTTTTTATGGGGGATAAGAGGACTTATTGACAAAATCTTAGGTGGCTACGGTAAAAACAGAGGTAGAAGACAGACAAAAGAAATAAGAGTGGGCGATGTTATAGACTTTTGGAAAGTAATAGATATTAAAGAGGGAAAAATACTTCTCCTTGAAGCCCAAATGAAGCTCCCAGGCAAAGCATGGCTTGAATTTTCAATTGATGGTGAACTTTTTACTCAAACTGCTTACTTTTATCCAAAAGGGCTTTTTGGAAGGATTTACTGGTATTGCCTTCTTCCCTTCCACAAATTAATTTTTAAAATGATGATGAATAAAATAGTTGAAGAAGCTAAACGATTAAAAAGTTAGGATTATTTTTCGGGAATTAAGAATAAACTGAATTTATTTATAAAAAAATGCCTGGCAGCGACCTACTTTCCCATGACCTTGCGGTCATAGTATCATCGGCCCTGGAGGGCTTAACTTCCGTGTTCGGAATGGGAACGGGTGTTTCCCCTCCGGTATAGCCACCAGACATTTTTATAATAACACACTACGGTTAATTAATGTCAAGTATTGTTTACAGGGTAGTGTAAAAATTTTTATGTGTAAAATTAATATATTGAAAAAGCAAAAGAGGTAAAAAAGACCTTATAGAGTAAGCGAATAATCACAAAAATTGGGTAAAACTTTACTAAATTCTTAAATTTATGTTAACTTTTAAAGTTAATCTTATCTTAAGAAAGGTGGTGAAAAAAATGGGGATTTCTACTGAAAGAAAAAGAGAAATAATTGAAAGCTTTAAAACACATCCTACCGATACAGGTTCTCCAGAAGTTCAAATTGCTCTTATTACAGAGAGAATTTCCTATTTAACCGAACATTTCAAAGTCCATAAGAAAGACCATCATTCAAGAAGGGGTTTATTAAAGTTAGTTGCTCAAAGAAGAAAGCTTTTAAACTATTTAAAGAAAATGGACAAAGACAGATATAACAAAATTCTGGAAAGACTTAATCTCAGAAAATAAACTATAAGAGGTAGGATGTGGAAGTAGAAATTGAATTAAAGGGAAAAAATCTTATATTAGAAACAGGATTCATAGCAAGACAATCAGATGGTTCAGTATTAGTAAAATATGGTGATACTTATGTTTTATGTACAATAGTTTCAGAAAAAAATCCAAAGGAAAATTTAGATTTTGTTCCGTTAACTGTAGACTATCAGGAAAAAGCTTATTCGGCAGGTAAAATTCCTGGGGGCTTCTTTAAGAGAGAGGGAAAACCAACAGATAGAGAAGTTCTTGTTTCCCGTCTAATTGACCGACCAATAAGACCTCTTTTCCCTAAAGGTTTTAACTATGAAACTCAAGCAATAGCTTCTGTGCTTTCTTATGGGGATGAAAATATTGCAGATATTTTAAGCATCATAGGAGTATCTGCTGCTTTAACTATTTCTGATATTCCCTTTGAAGGACCTGTTGGTGCAGTTAGAGTTGGAAGAATTGATGGAAATTTTGTATTAAATCCTGATAATGAAGAAGTTGAAAAAAGCGATCTTAACTTTGTTGTAGCAGGAACAGAAAAAGCTGTAACAATGGTTGAAGGCGGAGGGAATGAAATATCTGAAGAAACCCTCACAGAAGCTCTTAAGTTTGCCCATGAATACATCAAAAAAATAGTTAAACTTCAATTAGAACTAAAGCATATTGCAGGGAAGCAAAAAAGAGTTTTAACTTCAATTGAAGATAATAACCAATTAAAAGACTTAATATTAAAGATTGTAGCAGACAGATTAGAATCAGCCTTATTTGTAAAGGGTAAAAAGGAACGTCAAAGGGCTCTTGATGAACTGTTAAATGAGGCAATTTTAACTATCAACAAAGAAGAAATAAGAAAAGAAATAACTGGAGACCCAACAAAAGATTTAACTTCAGAAATAATAAAATATTTTGATGAAATTCTGAAAAATACCATTCGTAGAAATATCATTGAAAAAGGATTAAGAGTAGATGGAAGGAAACCCGAAGATATAAGAGAAATTTATTGTAAAGTTGGTATACTTCCAAGAGTGCATGGTTCAGCTGTTTTTACCAGAGGTGAAACTCAGGCACTTGTTGCAACAACGCTTGGCACATCAGAAGATGAACAAAAGATAGATTCTCTTGAAGGAGAAGCCTTTAAAACTTTCATGCTCCATTATAATTTTTTACCCTTCAGTGTTGGTGAGGTTAAACCCCTTAGGGGTCCTGGCAGAAGAGAAATAGGACATGGCTATTTGGCTGAAAGAGCTTTAAACTATGTTATTCCATCTAAGGAAGAATTCCCCTATACAATAAGAGTTGTATCAGACATACTTGAGTCAAATGGTTCATCATCAATGGCTACAGTTTGTGGGGCTACTTTATCTCTAATGGATGCAGGAGTCCCGATAAAGTCACCTGTTGCAGGAGTTGCCATGGGATTAATTCAAGAAAAAGACAAAACTGTGATTCTTACTGATATTCTTGGTATGGAAGACCATTATGGCGATATGGATTTTAAAGTTGCTGGTACTTCAAAGGGTATAACAGCCTTTCAAATGGATGTAAAAATATCAGGAATTAGTAATGATTTATTTCAGCTCGCTCTTGAGCAGGCAAGGTTAGCAAGGCTAAAAATTCTTGAAAAGATGCTTGAGACAATATCTGAACCAAGAAAAGAGCTTTCACCTTTTGCGCCAAGAATTTATAAATTATCAGTAAAACCTGAAAAAATAAGGGACATTATTGGTGTTGGAGGCAAGGTTATCAAAGGAATCATAGAAGAAACAGGAGTTAAAATAGATATTCAAGACAAAGAAGGTATTGTAAAAATAGCATCTACCAACGAAGCTTCTGCAAAAAGAGCAATTGAGATAATTAAGGGAATTACGCAAGAAGCAGAAGTTGGAAAAATTTATATGGGAAAAGTAACGAAAATTGTTGATTTTGGTGCTTTTGTTGAAATTTTTCCAGGAGTAGAAGGACTTCTTCATATTTCTCAGATAGCAGACAAAAGAATTCAAAAAGTATCCGATGTTTTGAAAATCGGAGAACAAGTCCCTGTTAAAGTCCTTGAAATTGACGAACTTGGTAGACCTCGTTTAAGCAGAAAAGAAGCTATTAAAGAGATTGAAGGAAAAAATTATATAAAATAGTCAATGCCCAAAAAAATCTATCTTTCTTCTGGAATTCCTGTAATACTACAAAAAATGGACAATTTCCAGTCTTTTGTCTTAGGAATTTGGATCAAACATGGTTCTCGACATGACCCTGCAGAAAAAAATGGTTTATCCCACTTTATTGAACACTTATTTTTTCAGGGGACAAAAAGAAGAGATGCTAAAACAATATCTCTTGAGATAGATTCCTTAGGGGGAGATATAAACGCCTTTACAACAAGAGAATTTACATCTATATATGTAAAGGGATTAAAAAAGCAAATATCAAGATACTTAGATTTACTTTGTGATTTATATTCGAACCCTCTTTTCCCTGAACAAGAGATAGAAAAAGAACGTTCAATTATTCTCGACGAAATCAGAATGGTTAATGACACTCCTGAAGAATTTGCCCATGATATTTTTATGGAAAATGCCTTTCAAAATAGTCTTGGGCTTCCTATTTTAGGAAAAGAGAATACTGTAACTAATATTACAAGAGAAGATATAATTAATTGTTTTAAAAATTATTATGGTATAGGAAATAGTCTAATATGCTGTGCAGGAAATTTTGATGAAAAGGAACTAACGAATTTTCTTGAAAAAAATATAAAAAAAAGAAGCTCAAAACCTGTTTTTCTTAATAATCCTGCAAAGTTTTCACCAGGCATCAAAGTTTATGAAAAAGATCTTCACGAAGTTCATCTTTGTTTAGGATTCGAAACTGTTCCTTTTAGACATGAAGATAGACTACCTCTTACATTGCTAAATTGTATTGTTGGAGGAAGTGTAAGTTCCAGACTTTTTCAAGAGATTAGAGAAAAAAGAGGGCTGGCTTACAACATTTATTCCTTTGTTTCCTTTTATTCTGATACCGGTGTATTTGGAATATACACAGCAAGTGAGCATAAGAAAATAAACAAAGTCATAAAAATTATAATGGATATATTAAAAAAGCTTCCAGGGAGTCTAAAAGAAGAAGAAATAGCAAGAGCAAAGACACAGATAATATCACAAATTATATATTCCTCCGAATCTCCATCTTCTGTAATGCAAACTCTTGCATATAATGAAATATACTTGGGTGGCGTTTATAAAGTAAAAGAGCAAATATCCCAGATTAAGAAAATTAATTTTGAAGATATCAGAAAAGTAGCAAATTATTTAAAAAAGGATAACTTTAATCTTACTGTATTCGGTCCTATTAAAAAGGAACAGCTCAATATCTAAAATGCTTTCCTTTACCGCGCCATTTTGGCATCATATTATGGTCTTCTCTTAGTTGATATATCTTTCCATTTTGTATGTTATGAATTGATCTTGCGATAATAAAAAGTTCACCTTTTTTTGAAAAAAACTTTGAGCCATGAACAACCACTTCATCTCCGAGCTTAAAATCTATTCTTTCCTGTATGATATACCATCCTGGTGCTGTAATAACATTATAAATTTTTTCATTCTTCATAATTCCAATAACCACAGGGCCTTTTCCTTTTTCGATAACTTCAACAATTTTTCCCTTTATAGAAATTTCCGTATTCGGGTCATAGGATTCATGCCATTCTTGGGCAGATGCAACTGCACCTATGGTTATTAAAAAAATCATTATCAATATACTCCATTTCATTTCGTTAATCCTTAAAAAGGGGGCTACTGCCCCCTTAATTTTTACCATCCGCAGATTCTTCTAATTTGTAAACCTCTTCCTTTAGTATAGGGAAGTCCCATTTCATATGCCTTTTTGTGCATATCAACTCTCAGAGATGCTCTTTCCTGTTCTTTTTGTTTTATAGCATTCCAGTCAGGATTTGGCTGTGCCCATAATGTTAGAAGTTCACCTCTTAACTGTAAATCTTTTTGATAGAGAGGTTGAACTTCTTTACAGTACTGCTGTGCTTTAGCTGGATCAACTCCCATTGGATATTGGGGCCCCATTCCTTTCTGTGCAAAAGATACACCTGCAAATACTGCAATTACTAATGCCACCGCAATTATACTCAGTAACTTCTTCATGGTTCAAACCTCCTTTTTGTTAACTCTTTTGCAAAGCAAAAGGTTACATTAATTTAATCAATTTTACCATCCTCTGTGATACTTTTGCATCATCATTCCACGACCATAGGGTAGTCCATATTCCTGAGCTTTCTTCTGTATTTCCGTTCTTAGCTGAACCATTTCCTGATGTTTCTTTGTTATAGCATTCCAGTCTGGATTTGGTTGTCCATAAAGCTGTGCAAGTTCTGCTCTAAGCTGAAGTTGTTTTTGTCTTAACGGTAAAGTATCAGTGTAAAACTTCTGTGCTTTTTGAGGGTCTACTGTGCTACTGTAATAGGGACATGCATAGCCTCCGTATCCGGGGCCTCCACCTCTCCATGCGTAAGCTGCACCACCAATTATTCCTAAAACAAACAGAGCCGCAATGGTAATAATAAATGTCTTTTTCATTTTCTCTCACCTCCTTTTTGTTTTCTTTCCATTTGATATTTATATATATCAATTATCATGCCAAAACTAAAAATGCTTTATTTTTATTATGTTGAGGATTAAAAGACTAATAAAGGAAGGCTCTGATTTTGAAAAAATTGCATTGTTATTTGCAAAATTTGCAGAGTTCGTTGGTTATGTATGCAAAATCTTCAATTTTGAATTCTTCTGCTCTTTTCATCGGGTCTATGCCGATTTTTAATAAAAATTCCTTTGGTTGATTAATAATCGATTTTAAGGAATTAGATATCATTTTTCTGCGCTGACCAAAGGATGCTTTAACAATTTTAAAAAAAAGCCTTTCATCTTCTAATTCTACCAGAGGAGCATTTCTTCTATCCATTTTTATTACTGCTGACTCAACTTTAGGAGGAGGACTAAAAAATTTTGGAGGGATATAAAATTTTATTTCAGGAATTGTATAATATTGGGCAATAATGCTAAGAGTAGAATATGCCTTTGAGCCAGGTTTTGCAACAAGTCTCTGTGCCACTTCTTTTTGTATTGTCAAAGTCATTGAAATAAGATTTCTTGCTTCGATTAGTCTAAAAATTATTGGTTTCGTTATATAATAAGGAATGTTTGCCACCACCTTAAATGTTCCAATTTCTTCAAAGGGAAATTTAAGGGCATCCTGATTAACTAATTTCAAATTTTCTCTCTGGACAAATCTCTCCTCTAAAATTTTAAAAAGAAAAGGATCAAGCTCTATGGCAATTACTTCTTTTGTAGTTTTAATTAATAGCTCCGTTAAATCTCCCATTCCTGCACCAATCTCAACTACCTTATCTTGAGGACCAATTTCTGCAGAATTTACAATTCTTTGAAGAATCTCTTTATTTCTTAAAAAATGTTGTCCTAATTTTTTACCCATTTATTAGTTTTAACTTTTCTATTCTGATTTTTAAATTTTTGTTTTTGTAATAAACTATAATTTGCGAAGGCATTATTAAAGTAGTGTTATCATGGGTTTGAAACTCTTTAAAATCTTCATAGACAATAAAAATTTTCTGATTCTCAAAGGTAAAAGTCTGACTTACAGGCATAAACCCATTTTTTGTTAAGACAATTTCTCTATCACTTTCTCTTTCTCTTAAAATAAAGTTTTTTTCATTTTCAATTACTTCAAAATCGCCATTCCACCACATAAAACCCCTTTTTATACCTGTTAAGATTTGTATTATTTTGTCTTTTTCCATAGGCAAGTTCGATGAAAATTCACCTTCCTTTTCATATACCTCGCCGACAGGAAAGCCCATATAATAAACACGAAGAAGGGTTTCATTTTTATAGATTTTAAGGGCAGCATCTCCACTGAGAAGACTTCCCTTGCTTTCGTAATCAATAGTTAATGAACTTTCGAGGCTCTGATAGTTTTGCATCTTCCTTATAAACTCTTGAATATTCTCTGCATAAAACTCCTTTAATACCTGAGGTTTCTTTTCAGCACAGCCTGAAATTGTAATTATAATTAGACTAACTAATAATACTTTCAAGAAGTTCATTTATTGACCTTACTCCCTTTATGCTTAATCCATAATTTTCTTTAAGCCTTTCAAAATTGCTTTTAGGAATAATTGCACTTTTCATGCCTATTCGGGATGCTTCCTTTAATCTTAACTCAGTTTGAGATATTGCGCGTACCTCTCCGCTTAATCCAACTTCACCAAAGATAACAGTTCCTTCAGGAAGGGGAATATCTCTAAAAGATGAAACTATCGATGAGATTATTGCTAAATCAGATGAAGGTTCGGTTATTTTCAGTCCTCCCACTACATTCACAAAAATATCAGCACCTGCAAGGTTTACCCTTCCACGCTTTTCAAGAACAGCAACAAGCAGATTAACTCTTTGATAATCAACTCCGATAAAGTTTCTTCTTGGTATACCAAAATTTGAAGGTGCAACAAGTGCTTGTATTTCTGTTAAAATTGCTCTTGTTCCTTCAATTGTTGCTGTTATTGCCGAACCACTTGATGATTCATGTTCAGAAAGAAAAATTAAAGAAGGGTTTTCAACCTCTATAAGACCCTCTGAGGTCATCTCAAATACTCCTATTTCATTGGTTGGACCAAATCTGTTTTTTACACTTCTAAGGATTCTATAAGCATAACCTCGATCACCTTCAAAATAAAGAACCGTATCCACCAGATGTTCAAGCACTCGGGGACCTGCTATTGCTCCTTCTTTTGTGACATGACCAATTAAAAAGACAGGAACACCAGTACTTTTTGCAAAACCCATAAACTTTGTTGCAGACTCTCTGATCTGACTAACAGAGCCAGGCGCTGAAAGAGATTCTTCTGTATAGACAGTCTGAATTGAGTCAATAATTAACACAGCTGGCTTTTCCTCCTTAGCACAATCAATAATTTTTTCAACAAGTGTTTCACTTAGAAGTAAAATTCTGTCTGAGTTTATTCCAAGTCTTTCTGCTCTTAATTTTATTTGAGTGAGAGATTCTTCTCCAGAAACATAAAGGAGATTGCCGAACTGTTTCGCAAGATTATTAGAGGCTTGTAGTAAAATTGTTGATTTTCCAATACCAGGGTCTCCTCCAATCAAGATAAGTGAACCTTTTACAATGCCTCCACCAAGGACTCTGTCAAATTCGTTAATTCCTGTCAGCAGTCTTGGAGAAGTTGTAAGTTCAACTAAATTTATTGGGATAGGATTAATTGACTCGGCTAAAGTTTTGATTTCACTCTTTTTATCCTCAATTATCTCCTCAGTAAAGCTATTCCATGCACCACAGTCTGGACAGCGACCAATCCATTTAGGTGAAATATATCCACAACTTTGGCACTGGAAAATTTTTTTTAATTTTGCCTTCATGGATTAATGATAATTTATTTTGAATAATTTTTACAAAAAATTGATATAATCAAATTAGAGCATGAAGCTCTAAAAAAACCTCATGAAGAGGTTTAAATCCCTATGAAGGGGAGGGGTATTATGATTAGAAAGGTCTCTGGTAAGGCAATGCCTACATGCAAATGCAAGAGTTCTTGTTAGCCCTTAAAGAGAGGGGGTAATCCTCCCTCTCTTTTCAATTACGCTCCTTTCCTTGTTAAATCTACAACCAGTATGTCATAATAATTCATGTTAAGAAATTGTATTGTATTTTTTCTTTTTTTATTTATACCATTTTTATTTATACCATCTTTGACCTTTGCAATAGAGGAAAATCCTTATTTTAATTTTATAGCGGGATATTATAGTAGTATAAACGGCAATTTGAATTCTGCCATTTATTATTATGAAAAAGCATTAAAAGAAGACCCGACATCTAATTTTTTAAAAATAATTCTTGCAGATGCCTATTTAAAAACAAATAATTTAGAACAAGCAAAAAAATATATTGAAACCGTTTTAAAGGACTTACCAGATAATTTGGAAGCCTTAAAAGTACTCGCTTCAATTTATGTTAAAGAAAGACAGATTAATGATGCCATATCAGTATACGAAAAAATTCTTGAGAAATCATCAAATAAAATAGAAATTCTTGCAAAAATTGGGAATCTTTATCTCTCCTTAGGCATGGTAGATAAAGCAATTATTACATTTAGAAAAATTTTAGATGAAGACAACGAAAATATAATGGCACTTCACTTTCTTGGTATGATTTATATCGAAAGTAAAGAATTTAATTTAGCCAAGGAGATGTTTAAAAAAATATTACAGATAAATCCAGATTATGAACCCGCATACACTAATCTCGGAGCTATTTCGGAATTGGAAGGGAATCTCAAAGAAGCAGAAAGCTATTTTAAAAAGGTATTAAATCTTAATCCAGAGAATCTCTTTGCAAGAGAAAGGCTTATTAACCTCTACCTTACAAAAAAATCTTATAAAGAAGCTATTGAAGAGCTTGAACATTTAAAAGAACGAAAATCAGAGTCAGAACAGATTCATGAACAACTTGCTCTTCTTTATCTTCAAACAAAACAGTATGATAAAGCCACTGAAGAAATTTCTTATTTACTTTCAAAGCGTCCTAATGATTTAAATTTGATGTATTATCTATCCCTGATTTACATTGACACCAAAAAATACCAAGAGGCAGAAAATCTGTTAAAAAAAATTATTTCTATTAACCCAAAACAGGTCAATGCTTTTTTAAACTTAGCAATGATTTATATAAAACAGAAAAAACTTGTAGAAGCATTAAACATATATGATGAAATACTGCAATTCTCTGATGATTTGCCAGATATATATATTTATGCTATTGAGGTAGCATTAGATTTAAAAGATTATCAGAAAGCAAAAAAATACACTGAAAAAGCTTTAGAAAAATTTCCTGATAATTTAGATATAAATTTTTGGGCAGGAATTGTTTTTGATAAACTCGGACAGTTTTCTGAAACAGAGAAATTTATGAAAAAAGTTATATCCATCAAATCTGATCATGCAGAAGCCCTTAATTACCTTGGATACAGCTATGCCGACAGAGGGATTAATCTTCAGGAAGCTTTATCATTGATTGAAAAAGCAGTTAATTTAAAACCTAATAATGGTTATTATCTTGATAGTCTTGGCTGGGTTTATTTCAAACTTGGAGATAAACAAAAAGCCCTAAATTATCTAATAGAAGCTATAAAATATGTTAATGATGATCCTGTTATTTTTGAACATCTTGGGGATGTATATAAAGAACTTGGACAGTATAAAAATGCTTTAGAGGCATGGCAGAAATCTCTCTTTTATCATGAAAAAGAAGAAGGACTTAAGGAAAGAGTAGAAAAGAAAATAAAAGAGATTACTCCCTATATTAAAAATTAACTAATGCTTACTATTTTAGCACCTGCAAAGATAAACTGGGCATTATCTGTTATAAGAAAAAGAAGTGATGGATATCACGATATATTATCCCTTATTCAAGCAATAGACTTATATGATTATTTAACTTTTGAAGAATCTGACAATATTGAAATTCAAACAAACTCGCCCATAAGAATGGAAAATAATCTTGTTTATAAGGCTATTGTAGCCTTAAAGAATTTTACTGGAATAAAAAAAGGAATAAGGGTGACTTTAAAAAAGGAGATTCCAATAGGTGGTGGATTAGGGGGAGGAAGTTCAGATGCGGCGTCTACCCTAAAAGCATTAAATGAATTTTGGCAATTAAAACTTTCTTTAGAAAATCTAATCCAAATCGGAGCATCTATCGGAAGCGATATACCTTTCTTTTTAAATCTTCCTATTTGCATCATAGAAGGACGCGGAGAGATAGTAAAATCACTAAAAATTGACAAAACATATACTCTCCTATTAGTCAAACCATCTTTTGGTATATCAACAAAATGGGCATATGAATCTTTAAATTTAAAAACTCAATTGACAGAAAATTATGAAAAGATAAATAATAATATTTGGCAATTATATCAAAACCTTAAAAAAGGAGATATTGAAAATCTTTATCTTTGGAATGATTTAGAGGTTGTAGTTTCTAAGCAATATCCTGAAATAGAAATGATAAAAAAAATGTTGATTAAAACTGGTGCAAAGGTAAGTTTAATGAGTGGAAGCGGTGCTACAGTATTTGGACTGTTTACAGATGAAAAAAAGGCATTGGAAGCATCAGAGTTTTTTAAGGGATATTGGGTTAAAGTTGTAAAAACTCTGGCTTCATAATGGGGAGTCGCCAAGCGGCAAGGCAGCGGATTTTGGATCCGCCATTCGCAGGTTCGAATCCTGCCTCCCCAGTAAAAATAAACCCTCAGTGGGAGGGTTATTTTTATTTTTAGGAGTTTGAAATGCCAAATGGTATTATTTTATTGACAGGAAATGCTAATCCTGAACTGGCTAAAAAAGTTAGTGATTATTTAAAAATTCCAATTACTGAGACAGCTGTAACAAACTTTAGTGATGGTGAAATAATGGTGCAAATTAAAGAAAACATAAGAGGGGCTGATGCTTTTGTAATTCAGCCAACATGCACCCCTGTAAATGATAATTTAATGGAACTACTTCTAATTATTGATGCTCTTAAAAGAGCTTCGGCACGAAGAATAACAGCTGTAATTCCCTACTATGGATATGCAAGACAGGACAGAAAAGTTCAACCAAGAGTTCCAATTTCTGCAAAACTTGTCGCTAATTTAATTACAGTAGCAGGTGCAAACAGGGTTCTTTCAATTGATTTACATGCAGGACAAATTCAGGGATTTTTTGATATTCCTGTAGATCATCTTCTTGCAATTCCTGTAATTCTTGATTATTTAAAAAAGAACGGACTCCTCGGTAACATTATCGTAGTATCTCCCGATGCTGGAGGAACCGAGCGGGCAAGATTTTTTGCAAAAAAGATAAATGCTCCCCTTGCAATAGTTGATAAAAGAAGGGATGCTCCTAATGTATCGAAGGTTATGCATGTAATAGGTGATGTAAAAGATAAAGATGCCTTATTGATAGATGATATGATTGATACTGCTGGAACAATTACCCAGGCAGCATTAGCTCTTAAAGAAAAAGGTGCAAAAAGAGTCTTTGCAGCAGCCACTCACGGAGTGCTTTCTGGTCCTGCAATAGAAAGATTAAATAATTCAGTACTGGAAAAAATTATAATTACTGATACCATACCAATTGGAGATAAAAAAGAAAAGTGCCCTAAAATTGAGGTGTTAACAGTTGCCCATCTATTAGGTGAGGCAATTAAAAGAATCCATGAAGAAACATCAATAAGCTCATTATTTGTATAAGGAGGAGAAAAAAATGGAGAAGTTCATATTAACAGTAGAAAAAAGAGAAAGAAAAGGAAAAGGAGCTGCAAGACAGTTAAGAAGAGAGGGACTTATTCCATGTGTTATTTATAAAAATGGGGAATCTACACCTATACAGATTGCAGCAAAAGAAATGCTACCATTCATGAATATTGCTACAAAGGAAAAACTATTTGTCACTTTAAAATTTAAAGAAGGAGAAAAACAAGCAATCCTTCAGGATTATCAAGTTGATCCAATAACAGGAAAACTTTTACATGTTGATTTTATGGAAGTAAGTGCTACTGAAAAAATCAGAGTTACTGTACCTGTGGTCCTAATAGGTGAACCAATAGGCGTTAAAAAAGACAAAGGAGTACTTCAACACGGAATTTCTGAAATAGAAATAGAAGCTATTCCAGAAAAAATACCTGGACACATAGAAGTGGATGTTTCAGATTTAGAAGTTGGAGACTCAATCCATGTAAGCGATATTAAATTTGAGGAAGGTATAAAAGTAATATCTGATCCCGATGAAGTTATTGCCACAGTAACTGTTGAAGCTGAAGAAATTGAATTAACTCCTAAAGTAGAAGAACCTATTGAACCAGAAGTTATAAAGAAGGGTAAAAAGGCAAAAGAAGAGCAAGAAGAGTAATAATTTGAATGATATTAATTGTGGGATTAGGGAATCCTGGGAAAAAGTATTGCAGAACAAGGCATAATGTGGGATTTATGGTTATCGATGAACTTGCAGATAAATACAATTTAATTTTTACTAAAAAAGAGCATTACTGTATTGCAAAAGGTCAAATACAAAATCAGGATATTACAGTAGTTAAACCCTTGACTTATATGAATTTAAGTGGAATGGCTGTGAAGCAATTAGTAAATCAAAAAATTTTAAATAATTTACCTAATTCTCTAATAGTCATCCATGACGACCTTGATTTACCTGTTGGGAAAATGAAGATAAAAAAAAATGGTTCCTCAGGAGGACACAAGGGAGTTCAGTCTATCATTGATTTTTTAGGCACAAAAAATTTTATCAGAATAAAAATAGGAATTGGTAAAGACCCTTTGCAAGAAGTATCAGATTACGTTTTAAGTCCCTTTTCAAAAGAACAAAAAGCTATAATAAAAGAAAAAATTTCACAGGCGGTAGATTCAATTGTTACAATAATAAGCGAAGGAGTTGATAAAGCAATGAATCTATATAATAGAGAGGAAATTTAATGTTCCCCATTACTTTTCTATTTTTCTTTATTTTTCTATTTTCTCCTGATACTTCCTATGCCTGGGGTCCTTTAACCCATGCTTACCTTTCCCAGCAGATTTTTTCTGTTACCCATATGATTCCATTAACTGTATTACCAATAATAAATACTTATAGAGATTATTTCATTTATGGCAATATTCTTCCAGATACAGTTTTTGGGAAAAAATATTTACCAGAAGATAAAAATCCCCATTCATGGAATAGGGCATTTTTCTTAATAAATGAAGCAAAAACACCTGAAGAACAAAGTTTTGCCTATGGTTTTCTGACTCATTTAGCAGCAGATGCTGTCCTTCATAAAGATATAAAAAAATTAAATCCTTTCCAGCATATGATTTTTGAACTTAAAGCTGACAGAATGATTGACCGCTATTACTGGCTTCAAATAATGTCAATAAATAAAAAAGTAAAAAGGATAAGCGATAAATTTTTTGAAAAATCTTTTATTAATCCTGCTTTATCTCTTAAAACATCTAAAAAAATATATAATTCCCTTATTTTTCTGTCTGCCTTTAACTTTGGTGAACTAAAAAATCCGGAATTATTCGAATCCTTTCACCTTAAATCATTATCTGCAATGATAGAAGTTTTAAAAGAGGGAGAGCACTCCAGCAT
Organism: Thermodesulfovibrio sp. 1176; assembly: GCF_029946585.1. Taxonomy (NCBI): domain Bacteria; kingdom Pseudomonadati; phylum Nitrospirota; class Thermodesulfovibrionia; order Thermodesulfovibrionales; family Thermodesulfovibrionaceae; genus Thermodesulfovibrio; species Thermodesulfovibrio sp. 1176. The sequence goes on from NZ_JARZRZ010000005.1 coordinate 77,409, forward strand.
AATCTCTATTCCTCCGAATTATTGAGTTCTATTCAATTAAAAACTTAAAAATTTTTTCTTTATTGTCATAAATCAATGAGTTGAAAAAAATCTTAAAAAATGATAAAAATAAATTAAAAAATGAATAGAATACTTTTATTGCTCAACAATAAGGAAAACGAAAAACTCTTAAAAGAAGAGCTAAGTGGTAATTACGAAATTTTAATTGGTAACTCTTCAAAGGATATTGAACAATTTTTTGATATGGCAATCATTGATGGTATAAATTTAGAAAAAATGCAAAAAGACATAATATTAAGAAGATATGAGGAAAAACCATTATTTTTACCCTTTCTTATGATTACAAGCAACAAAGATATAGGACTTGCCACAAAGCACCTATGGAAAGTAATTGATGAAGTCATTACTATCCCAATAATTAAGGTTGAGCTTCAGGCAAGAATTGCTGTTCTTTTAAGGGCAAGATATTATTCACTTCAAATGAAAAACAGACTTGAAGAAATCAAAATCTTTGCCCATGCTCTTGGACACGAATTGCAGTCTCCCATAAGAGCTATAAAACATTTTTCAGAATTTATTCAAAGTGACTGTAGTGAGGCAATTAAAGATAAATGTAAGAATTATTGTCAACATATAATTAAACTTTCTGAAAGAGTTCATGAGATTAATGAATCACTTTATAATTTTCTTACGATAGGCAAAGCAGGTATTAATATAGATAAAATTCAATTAAGTAAAATAATTGAAGGGCTTAAAAAAGACTTAGGTCAAGAAATAGAAGAAAAAAATGCCTCTGTTGAATTAGAAAAGGAATTTGAATTTTATGCTGATAAGAATTTAATAGAGGTTATTCTGAGAAATCTTATTCTAAATGCAATTTTATATTCCAAAAAAGATATACCACCAAAAATAAAAATTTCCGTTGAAAAAAAGAATAAGGAAATAATAATTGAGGTAAAAGACAACGGAATAGGAATTCCTGAGAAAGAGCTTGATAATATATTCCAGATGTTTTATAGACTTCATAGTGTTAAAAACCATAGGGGTTCAGGCTTGGGTCTCTGTATTGTAAAAAAATGCGTTGAACTGATGAATGGACGAGTATGGGTTGAATCAAAAATTGGAGAGGGTAGCAGATTTTTTATTAATCTTCCATTCAAACCAACAATATACAGATGATAGAAAAAAATCCAATAAAAATTTTATTTGTTGAGGACATTCCCGAAGATGTAATAGTTGCTGAAGAAGTAATAAGAAGGGAGAATATAGAATTTATTAGTGAAAATGTTTCAACTCTTTATGAATTAGAAAGTAAACTGATGGAATTTGCTCCTGATATAGTTGTTTGTGATTACAATCTTCCAGGTTTCACAGCAATAGATGTTCTGTCAATATTTAAAAAATATTATCCCAATATACCTTTTATTGTATTTACAGGGTCTATAAGTGAAGAAGTAGCTGTTGATTGTCTTAAAAAAGGTGCCGATGATTATATCCTGAAAAAATATATCAAAAAGCTTCCTTTTGCAATCAAAGATGCCATAAGAAAAAAAGAATTAGAGGCTCTTGCAAAAAGGGAAAGGCATTTATTAGAGACTATTGTAAACTATAGTCCTGTAGGAATTGTTCTTATTGATAAAGATGAAAAAATAATATTTGTAAATGATGCCTACGCAAAAATATTTAATATATCAAAGGATGAGGTCAAAGGAAAATTTTGTAAGGAATTTATTTCAAAAATTTATAATTTGGAAGGAAAAGAAATAACTTATGATGAATGCCCAATAAAAATAGTTTTTAAAGAGAAAAAATCTTATAAGTTTGAAGAATACCAAATTATAAGAAAGGACGGAGAAAAAATTGATATAACAATCAGCATCGTTCCTATTTTAGATGAAAAGGGAGATATTTCCTCTGTAGTGGCTATTTTCAATGATATTACCGAATATAAAAAAATTTTCACTCAATTAATTCAATCACAAAAGCTTGAAGCAATAGGAAGGCTTGTGGGTGGTATAGCCCATGATTTTAATAATATGCTTAATGCAATAATAGGTTTTTCAGATCTGATTCTAAAAACAGTTGATAAAGATAATAAAATTTATAGATACTCAGAAAACATATATAAGGCTGGAAACAATGCAAAAAAACTTATTGGACAACTCATGTCTTTTTCTAAAAAAAGCATTCAAAAACTTGAAGTCTTCAATATTAATGATCTAATCATAGAAATCAAAGAGATGATTGAAAAAATAATAGGAGAAGATATTGAAATTATATACTCTCTTGCAGAAGATCTTCATAGTATAAAGGCAGACAAAACTCAGATTACACAGGTAATAATGAATCTTGTAACAAATGCAAGAGAATCAATGCCACAGGGAGGTAAAATATATATATCAACTGCAAACATTGACTTGTCAGAAAAATACTACCAATTGCCAGCTGGTAGTTATGTGGTTTTAAATATTACAGACACAGGCACAGGAATGAGTAAAGAAGTGATGGAGCATATCTTTGAACCATTTTTCACTACCAAAGAAAAAGGAACAGGTTTGGGACTTGCCACTGTTTACGGAATTATTAAACAAAGCAATGGTCATATATCAGTTTATAGTGAAGTAGGCAGGGGAACAACTTTTAAGATATATCTACCCTTTGCAGAGAAAATTTTTAAAGAAGAAAAATTTAATGAACAGACAGAACCCTTAGGTGGAAATGAAACAGTTCTTGTCTTAGAAGACAGTGAAGAAGTACAAAAATTCATTTGTGCTTCCCTTGAAATGAAAGGATACAAAGTTACAACTTTTACAAATCCTTTGGATGCCTTATCTTTTGTAAGAGAGAAAAATACAAAATTTGACCTTTTAATTTCAGATATTGTTATGCCCAATATGAGTGGCGTTGCCTTTTATGAAAAATTAAAAGAGTTAAATCCATCTATTAAGGTTCTTTTTATTTCAGGATATCCTGATATTCCTCAAATTGAAAGACAAATTCTAAACAAAAAAATATTTCTAAGTAAACCTTTTACAGTTTTAGAGTTGTTAAATAAAGTAAGAGAAGTTCTTGATAAATTATAGAGAAACTCTGTTTTTACCTGATTGTTTGGCTTTGTACATTGCAATGTCTGCCCTGTCTACCAATTCCTGAACATCCTTTATACTTTCATTAACTGTTGCTACACCACAGCTAATAGTTATAGAAATCTTATTGTCTTCATAAATTTTAATTTCTTCATTGGCTACTTCCTGCCTGATTCTTTCTGCTATAGATATTGCTCTTTCAGAATTTGCTCCATGAAGCAATACAACAAATTCCTCTCCGCCAAATCTAAAAACCATATCATTTTTTCTAACAGCTTTTTGCAGTCTTTTGGCAATTTCTTGCAGTACCATATCGCCTGAGAGATGCCCATATCTGTCATTTATTTTTTTGAAATCATCTATATCAATGAAAAGAAGGCTAAATTTTCTGCCATATCTTTTAAAGTAGTCAAATTCTTTCTGTGCCATTTCATAGAAAAATTTTTTATTGTAAATATCTGTAAGCGGGTCTATAACAGTTTCCCGAGAAAGCACCAAAGTATAAAAACGCATTCGCAATAAAATATTCATCCTCACTCTAAGCTCAAGTTTTTCAATTGGAATCCGAATTAAATCATCAACCACTTCGTAAAGGAATTTTTCTGCAATACTTAAGTCTTCCTTAGTTGTAAGTAAAATAACAGGCAAAAAAAGAGGAAAGTTTTTATTTTTAAATTCTGTAATTTCTGTTTGTCTCTTTTTTAACTCAACACCATCAATAATTATTAAATCAAAATTAAGGGTTTGAATATCACTTTCATTTTTTACAATAATGTATTTTTTTTGAAGTTCTTGCTTAAGCAAGGCATAATTTTTTTTATTAGAAACTAAAATTAATATTCTGTCCATAACTTTTTATTATACTAAAGCCTTGATGATTTCATTAAGTTCTTTCATAACAAGAGGTTTGACAAGCACTCCTCTTGCTCCTTTTTTTATACCTTCCTTGTCAATTTTAGGATTTTTTACTGCCGATATAATAAAAAAAGGTTTACCATGCTTGTTAATTTTTTCACAATAATGCCAAATTGTACTGTCAAATCCTCCGATATCAAGTAATGCTATATCAAAGGATAGTGACGACAAAATTCTATCTAAATCCTCATAGGAAGAAGCACTAACAGAATCAAATCCCTGTTTTTTAAAAAATTCTGCCACTAATTCAAGGTTTTTATTCAACTTGCTTAATATAAGAATAGTTGTCATTTTATTTTCCTTTAACTAAAACAGGGCTTCCAGATAATATATTTCTCATATTTTTTAGAGGCTCTCCAACTCTTATGCCGTATTTTGTTATCTGAAATTCTCTTAGTGTTTTTTCAAAATCTCCAAGTCTTTTCTTAAGTACTCCTATTGCTCTTCTAAGTTCTCCCTGAACCTCAATATATCTCAAAATAATTACATTGTCAGCAAGATAACTTATATCTTCTTGGGCAATCTGAAAATCTCCTGTAATATTTTTTGTTTCAGTAGGCAAGAAAACTGTAACGCCATTATTACTAAGGTATTTACAGAGAGCATGAAGATGGGTGGTAATTTCACTACCTCTAACAGATAGTTTATACCCTGAGGTTGAGTCAAGCATAACAATTCTTGTTGTATTCTTTTCAACATCATCTTTCACCATACTAGCAAAAGAACAGGGTGTAAAAATAAGAGGTTCAATCTTTTTTATCTCAAGGGTTCCCTTTTTAATCATCTGATTTATGGGGATATTAACTGAAGATGATCTTTCAATAATTTTTTCAATGGATTCTTCAAAGGTATATAAAACACTTCTTTCACCTCTTCCAGCAGCTTCCTTTATAAACTGCATTCCAAGAGTTGTTTTCCCGGTACCAGAAGGACCTGAAATAATCGTAACTGTTCCTCTTTCAATTCCTCCATAAAGAAGTTCATCAATCTCTGGTACACCAGAAGGAAGTTTTTCAAAAGTAAGATTTACTTTTTTCTCTAATGGAAGAATTCTTGGGAAAACTACCATACCGTAATCATTTCTAATTTCGTAATAATGTTTTCCTGAAAGATAATCTGAACCTCTAAATTTTTTGACTTCTAATTGTTTGCCTATTTCAGAATATGATAAATCAATTATTCCATCTGCAAGAAATCTTAAATCATCATCAGGAGCATCTTGACTTGTCTCAGCAGTGAATAACACTGTAACACCGCTTTCATTAAGAAATCTAAGAAAAGAAAGTACCTGTTTTCTGAACTGAAATACGTCTGTTGATAAATACCTGAACTGTGTCATTGAATCAATAACAACTCTTTTAGGTTTTAAAGATTCAATTTTGTCTTTGATTGCCTTCGTAACTGGTTCTCTCTCAACTTCTGCAGGTGAAAATATGTCATAGGATTCAACTTCAGTAAAAAACTCTGCTGAAGGGCTTAAATCAAGAAACTCTACATTTTTAAGTTTTAATCCAAGTAAAGAAGCATTGCTTCTTATTTGTTCTTCCTTTTCTCCTAATGTTATAAAAAGACAAGGTTCGCCTTTTTTGTCTCCTTCTTCAAGAAAATGAAGACAAATAGTAGTTTTTCCACTTCCAGGTCCTCCAGCAATAAGATATGAATTATATTCAAAGTAGCCACCATTTAAAATATCATCTAATCCTTTAATACCAGAGGAAATTTTTGTTTTTTGAAATTTTTCAGGCATTTTTTCTCCTCCTACGGCTATTTTTTAAATTATATATATTTTCCTTTAAATTAGCAACTTTTTTCATAGAAATTAAAAAATTTATTTGTTATACTTATTATAAATCTCTATCGGGGTATCAAAATGGAAGAACTAATCAAAGAAGCTGAAAAAAAGTTACCAATATCCTATGAATCAGCAGAGGATTATGAGAAAAAGAAGGATTTTATGCTTGATTTTGTAAATACAGAAATGTCAAAAAGAAAAGATTCGGTTCAATTAATTGGAGGAAACTCTTTACAGATGATGTTTGACAATCACAGAAATCATATAAACTTTATGATTAATGTTTTTAAGTTTTCCTTGTTTGAGCTACTCATAAAAATAGTGCCATGGGTTTATAGATCCTATCACAATCATGGTTTTTCTTATGATTATTTCTTAGTTGAATTGGGAACATGGAAAAGAGCAATAAAAAAATTTCTTAATGAGTCAAGCGCAACTGAAATCATAAAAACATATGATTGGCTTATTGAAAAACTTGAAATTATGGTAGAGTTATCAAAAAATCAGGAAACTTTTACCATAAAATTAGAAGATGAATGGAGGGATAAAAAAAATCAATTTCTCTCATATATTTTAGAAGGTGATTTTGAAAAGGCTTTGAAATTTACAAAAAAAATTGTGAAAAAATATGAGGATATTGAAAATTTTTATTTAAAAATAATTCAACCTGCCCTGTATGATGTTGGAAATCTTTGGGAAACAGGAAAAATTTCAGTAGCAGAAGAACATCTTGCTACATCTATTGTTGGAAGAGTAATGGCAAACATATATATTCTCTTTCCAAAAACTAAAAAAAGCAAATTAAAAGCCATTGTCGCATCTTCACCTAATGAATATCATGAATTAGGAGGCAGAATTGTGGCTGATTTTCTCGAAATGGATGGATGGGATGTTTCCTATTTAGGCGCTAATGTTCCTGAACAAGAATTAATTAAAATTGTTAAAAAAACTAAACCCAAATTAATTGCTCTCTCTGTAACTATGCCCTTTAATCTTGAAAAGGCTGAAAAAATAATAAAATCATTAAAAAATATGGAGTCCTATATTCCAAAAATAATGGTTGGCGGTATTGCTTTTAATATTATGCCTGATTTATATAAAACAGTCGGAGCTGACTTCTGGGCTAAAGATGCTAAGGAAGCAGTAGAAATTGCCCGTAAGATTAAAAATTTATGAAAATTTCAGAAATACTTGAAAAATACAATGAAAAGATAATCCTTTATTTTTCAAAACTAAGTAATACTGGTTTGGTTTTAATTGATAAAAAAGGCAAAATTTTGGATTGTAACAGAGGATTTTTAGAATTAGTAGGACTTAAAGATAAACCGATAAATCATAATATAAATAATCTTCTGTCTAAAAATTCTGAAAAAATCTCTTTTCCTGAAAATGTGTTTTCAAAACTTAATCTCTTATTTGATGTCTTAGGAGAAGCTGAAATTCTCATTAAAGGCTATATTTTCCCCTGTGATGAATTATATCTCCTTGTATTTGAACAACACCGTCTTACCTACAATGAGTTGATTGTAAAAATGTCTAAATTAAATGACCAGATAGTTAATATAACAAGGGAGCTTGAAAAGAAAAATATTCAATTATCAGAGGCTTTATCTACTGTAAAAAGAATGATGAATACAGACCCCTTAACAGGTGTTTTTAATAGAAGAGCAATAGACAAAATGATAGGTCGTGAAATTTCATTAGCTTTAAGGCATAAAATTCCCCTATCTGTTGTCATGATTGATATAGATTTTTTTAAAAAAATAAATGATACATACGGACATGAAAAGGGAGATTATGTTTTAAAAAGTTTTGCAAACAAAATTAAAAAATTAATAAGAAAGGAAGACATATTCGGTAGATATGGTGGAGAAGAATTTATTCTTATTCTGCCAAATACAAAGATAGATAATGCCTATCAAGCTTCAGAGAGAATAAGGCAGAAAATAGAAAAAATGAACATTAAAGGAATTCAAGGTAATATAACAGCAAGTTTTGGTTTGACAGAAATTCTTCCTACAGACAATGAAAATAGTCTTATAAAAAGAGCAGATGAAGCCCTTTATTTAGCAAAAAGAAGGGGTAGAAATCGTTGTGAAATATTGTAAAATTATATATTGCAAATGAGACTAGAAAATCATAAATTATTTTCAAAATTATCTACTCCATTAATTATTTTAATTCTTATTTTTACCTCGTCAATTTATCTTGATATGTTTCAGCAGGCAATTTTAGCCTATGGATTAATGATATTGGGACTTTTGTTTACAAAAATAAAAAAACAAAAGGATTATCTTAGAATTTTTATTCTATCAATTGGTTTGTTTATTACTTTAAGATACTGGATTTTCAGAACCTTTCATACTCTTGGTTATACAGGATTCTTTGACAGTTTAGCCATGACTTCTCTTTATATTGCTGAGACCTATGCGATTGTAATTTATCTTTTAGGAATATTTGTAAATCTTAATCCAATAAAAAGAACGCCACCACCACTTCCTGAAGATAAAAAATTACTTCCAACTGTTGATATATTTATTCCAACCTATAATGAATCTGAAGAAATTATCAAAGTAACAGCTACTGCCTGTAAACAACTTAGATATCCTCAGGATAAATTGAACATATACATCCTTGATGACGGAGCTACCTTCCAAAAAAGAAATGACCCAGACTCTGAAAAATCTTCTTCAGCTTGGAAAAGATATGAAAGTTTGAAGACCCTTGCTAAGGAGTTAGAGATAAATTACATTACAAGAGAAAAAAATGAACATGCAAAGGCGGGTAATTTAAATAATGCTCTATGGCTTACCTCAGAGGGATATAAAACGGAAACTGGAAAATCTGAATGGTTTTGTTATGGAAAACCACCAAAAAGAGGAGGAGACCTTATTGTAGTCTTAGATTGTGACCACGTTCCTACAGTTGATTTTTTGGAAAATACAGTTGGATTCTTTCTTAAAGATGAAAAACTTTTTTTAGTTCAAACTCCCCATTTCTTTATAAATCCTACTCCTATTGAAAAAAATTTAGGAACCTATGTTGAAACTCCCGGAGAAAATGAGATGTTTTATGGAGAAATTCACAGAGGATTAGATTTCTGGAATTCATCCTTTTTCTGTGGTTCAGGTGCTATATTGAGGAGAAAATATCTGGAAGAAGCTCAGGGATTCTCTGGCAGGACTATTACTGAAGATGCTGAAACCTCATTGACTTTACATAGTAAAGGCTACAACAGTGCCTACTTAAGGAAACCTATGATTTGTGGGCTTTCTCCTGAAACCTTTGATGATTTTATAACCCAGAGAAGTAGATGGACTCAGGGAATGATTCAGATACTGCTTTTAAAAAATCCTTTTAAACAAAAAGGATTAAGATGGTATCAGAAACTATGTTACACCAATAACTGTATTTTCTGGTTTTTCGGTTTAGCAAGAGTAATATTCATATTTGCTCCTCTTATGTATCTACTATTCAGTTTAAGGGTTTATAATGTATCAATTGAGCAGATTTTATCCTATGCTATTCCCCATCTTTTTTATTCACTTAGCCTATCCAATTATCTTTATGGAAAGGTGAGACATCCTTTCTTCTCTGAAGTTTTTGAGTCAGCACAAAGCTTTTTCCTTCTTTTTCCAACTATTGGAGTTCTGTTAAATCCACAAAAACCTACTTTTAAGGTTACTCCAAAAGGAACTTCTCTAAAACAAAGCGTGGTCAACATGAGAGTTCTAATATTTTACATTTTGCTTGTCTTATGTATTGCTGGTATTTTTGCAGGAATAAATAAATGGATTTATTCTCCCCTTGAAAGAGGAGCTGTTGCAGTATGTATTTCATGGAATCTTTTCAATATAGCAATGATAATAGCCTGTATCGGAGCTCTCTATGAATTAAGACAAATAAGAAGATTCCATAGAATTGAAACTAATGAGGAAGCTTTACTGATAATTCCAAATACTCTTAAAAGTTTCAAGGCATCAATAAAAGATATATCATTAGGAGGTATGGCATTACAATTGAAAGAGCAAGCCTTTATTCCCTTTTTGGGAAGTAACATAGAAGTAGTTACATGGGATAGTTATGGCAAGCAATATCGATTTAAAACAACAGTAAAAAGAGTAAGCACAGACAAAGCCATTACAATAGGATGTAGTTTTAATGATTTAAACGATTTTCAAGAAATAGTAAAATTTGTTTATGGAGACTCAGGTAGATGGGAAAAATTCTGGGAACGAAGAGAAATACAAAAAGGAATTCTTTCGGGATTTATTTATTTACTCAGGATTGGTTTTGTTTCCATGGGAAGAAATATAAGAGGATTATTTAAATTTATTTTTTCAAATTTAATAAAATTTAATTTTATGGAGGGTCTATGGAGACGATACAGTTTAAAAATTTTCAGAAGCAAAATTTAAAAAGCATAGTTTTTTTTGTCTCACTTTTTATATTTACGATACTTTTTACAAATCCTCGATTATGCTTTTCAGAGGAAATATTAAAGTTTAATGTTCCCTTTTCAAAGGTTGCTCCTATAAAAACCTCTACTCTTACAGGAGCTTCTAACTTTATAAAAGTTAAAATACCTGCCTCTGATAGATGGCAGATTAAAAGGGCAACACTTAATTTTTCCTATATAAATTCAACAGCACTCTTACAAAGCAGGTCAAGGCTTGTTGTATGGTTAAATGAACATCCCATTGCCCAGATAACTCTTAATCCTCATCTACCAGAGGGTAAAGTTTCTGTAAATTTACCAGTTAATCTAATAAAATCAGGATATAACGAGCTAAAATTCACTGTTGCCCAACACTATACATTAGAATGCGAAGACCCGGGGTCTTCAGAATTATGGACTACAATAGAATTTGATAAAGCTTCCTTTGATTTTGAAATAGCTTTAAAAAAAGTGCCTGAGGATTTAACAGCAATATCCAATTTTCTTTTTGATTCAAAGAGCTTTATAAAGCATGAAATAAATCTGGTTATTCCAGAACTAAAAGAAGAATACATAGAATCTGCTATGATAGTTGCCTCTGGTATTGCTATGAAATTTGAATACAGACCTGTTAATTTTATTGTTTCTCAGAGCATAAAGAATGGAGTTGATAACATTGTAATAGGTGACAGTATATTCATCAAAGAATTAACTGGAGATTTATTTCCAGAAAAGGAGGCTTACATTAAAATCAAGGCACTACCAAATGATCCCTATCATGCTCTTATAATTTTAAAAGGAGATACTGCAGAAGAAATAAAAAAATCAGCATTAGCTTTTGCTTCAATAAATTTTCCCTTTCCAAAAACTTCGTCTATGAAAATTGAAAATGTAAAGATCACACCTCAAACACCCAAAATAGGGAAATCTACAGTATTACCAGGTTATGAGTATTCTTTTAAGGATTTAGGATTTTTTACTACTAATTTTCAGGGAGTTGGCGCAAAATCTGTTTCAATGGATTTTAAAATTCCATCAGATACATTTTTAAAACCAAACTCCTTTGTTACTCTTAAACTTAACTTTAGCTATGGAAGTGGTATGAGGAAAGACAGTACTCTTAATATTCAAATAAATGGAAAATATGTTGCATCAATCTATCTTGAAAATGTAAGAGGTGGTTTGATAAGAAATTATCTTATTGATATACCTTTAAGTCTTTTTAAACCAGGATATAACCAGATAACTTTCACAGCAGTACTCTCTCCACTCATTACTGGATACTGTGAGTTTGTTCAAACAGAAAATTTACAATTAACTCTCTTTGAAGATTCAAAGATACTATTTCCTAAGGCTTCCTACTGGGCAGAAATGCCTAATATAAATTTATTTTTTGTAGATGCCTTTCCTTTTTCAAGACCCTATGATTTCGGTAATTCTGGAGTTTATCTCACAGAAAAAAGTAATGAAATTCTTTCATCTGCCATTAATTTAATAGCAATGGCATCTCAAAAAGCAGGATATCTTCCAATTAATTTAAAAGTCTCCTTTGATATCGGCAAATTAAAGGATAAAAATCTCCTGATTGTAGGAACTATAACAAAAATTCCAGAGGAATATTTAAAGGCAGGAAACATAAAAAATGAACATGCGGGAAGTTTTGTATATTATTTATCAAAAAATTTTGAAAAGAGCGAATCAAGTATAAACAGCAAAATTCGCTCAATTATTGAAAAAATATTCCCTCTTACTAAAACAAAATCCGATTATGAATACAGCAAAAGTCTGATAAATCTTTCTTCAAAGCTTGAAGGCAATTTTTTAGTAATTTCTGAATTTGTCTCTCCTTATAAAAGCAGGAATACGATTCTAATGATTTCTTCAATAGATGGAAAGGAACTTTCTAAAGGAATTTCTGCTTTATGGGAACCCTCTGTTAGTGCAAAAACCTTTGGCTCTCTGGTTATCTTTGATACAACAAATCCCGAAGAGACTCTTTTTGCTTCCAAAGGAGAGGATACCTATTATTTGGGTAATTTAGGATTTTTAACCTCAGTAACTTCCTGGATATATGCTCATCCAGTTTTATTTACTCTATTGATAATGCTAATTATAGCTATTCTGGCATTCTTCATTTTTAGATTTATTAAAAAATTCAGAAGGATTAGAATGGGTGAAAAAAAGAGTTAGCCTATTCATTATTTGTTTTATTACGTTTATGAGTAATCAGAATGTTTTGGGTTTTAATCAAGAATGGGAGCTTTACAAAAAAATTTTTATTTCCCATGATGGAAGAGTTATTGATTTTCAGAATAACTCTATTAGCCATTCTGAAGGACAGGGCTATGGTATACTTCTAAGTTTAATGTTCAATGATATAGAAACCTTTGAAAAATTATGGAACTGGACAAAAAATAACTTAAAGGTAAGGAAAACAGACAACCTTTTATCATGGAGTTGGGGTAAACATATTTCAGGAAAATGGACAATTCTGGATTATAACAATGCAACAGATGGAGATATTCTTGTTGCCTATGGTCTCTGCCTTGCTTATAAAAATTGGGGAAAGTCCGAATATTTAGAGGAAGCAAAGAAAATTATAAAGGACATAAAAGCACTACTCATATTAAAAAACAATGATTCATTTTACCTTTTACCAGGATATTTTGGTTTTTATAAAGATGATCTTCTTATCATAAATCCCTCATACTATGTGCTTCCAGCCTTTAAAGCCTTTTCAGAATGTGACGATAAAGATTTCTGGAATAAATTTTTTGAAAAAAGCCTTAATTTTCTTATAAATCTAAATTTTGGTGATTTTAAACTTCCTGCAGATTGGATTATTGTAAAAGATGGAAAAAGCTCAGTATTTTATGAGAAAAATGAATCCTTTGGTATTGAAGCAATCAGAATAATTCTATACTCAGCAATGATAAATGATAACGCTATTCTGAATAAATTCTCTGAATATCTCAATGTTATAGAAAAAATAGGCTATGTGCCAATGAAAATTAATTTAAAAACAAATGAAATATCACCAGAAGAAGGAGCTGCCTTTCAATATTTTATTGCCTCTCTCTTAGCAGATAAAACTGGGAAGAAGGAACTTGCAGAAAGTCTAAGAGAAAGAGGGTATAAAAAATTAGAAGAAGAAACCCAAAATTATTATTCCTATACTTTATCATTAATTTCTAAGGGAGTGAAGTAAAATGAAGAATATTATATTTATCTTTTTAATTTTTTTGCTTCCCTCTGGCATCCTTGCTCAAGAAGGAAAACAAGAAAACATAATAAGAATTGAAAAACAAAGGGAGCAGACTACAGTAATTCAAAATCCTCTTAAGCAAGAAATTTTAACAAATATAGATGAAAAAACCAAAAAAATTACGGAAGAGCCAAAAATAAAAAAACCTATTTATGAACCTAAAAAATTGGAGTTAAAATTTGTTGAGAGAAATAGATTAAAGGAAGGATGGAAACTTTATGAGGAAGGTAAATATGAAGAGTCTTTAATAAAGTTTAAAAATCTTATTCATTCAACTGACAGAGAAATATCAAATTCTGCAAGACTGGGAGTTGCCTATAGTCTTAAAAATCTCAATAAAAATGAAGAAGCATTGCTTCATTTTGAAGAACTATGGCAGGAAAATTATAGAAGAGACGAAATTCTTATCCATATAATTGAGCTTTATATTAAACAAGAAGATTTTGAAAGAGCTGAAATATACGCCAATTATTTAAAAGAATCAGATAGAAAACCTATAACAAATAAAATTAGAGAAGCCTATTTGCAAAAAAAATTTGAAAGCCTTTCTCCAAAAGATGAACGTTCTGCCTATTTAAAATTTAAAAATGAAACAGAAGAAATGCTAAAAGAATGCATTGGAACATCTGTGTTTTTTGAACTAAGCAAAAAATTGGCTCTATTAAAAGAAAATCAAGAAGCAGTTGATATCTTAAATAAGCTTTTGCAATGTGTAAATGAAGATTTACAATTCCGATTAGGAATAATCTATGAATATACTTCCCTTGTTTCTTTTAATCAAGCCTTAGAAATTTTAAAAAGAGAGAGTTATTCAATCAACGATAAAGATTATCTTGATAAAATTAAATCAATTGAAATTAATCTATACAGGCAAAAACTCGCTTCATTAGATTTAAACTCTCCTGAGGTAGAGAAAATAGCTAATAAAATTTTAAAATTTCAACCTGAAGACAAATCAGCAAAAACTTCTCTTGCGTGGTATCACTTTAACAAAAAAGAATACGAAAAAGCCCTTGATATTTTTACCGATTTAAACAAACAATATCCCGATGAAGAGGACTACATACTTGGGATTTCCTACTGTTATTTCTCATTAAATAAAGACGATGAATTAATTGAATTTGCTGAAAAAGTAAATTTACAATCACCAAAGTTAGATGAAATCAAAGCCAATTCTTATATAAGAAAAGCTGACAAAGCCTTTTCAGAAAGGGATTTCAAAACAGCATTTTTAACAATAGATAAACTTTCAAAACAAAAAAATCAATTATTTAAGCAAAGATCTGCCCAATGGTATTGTAGACAGGGATTTTTCCTGTTAGCCTCCCATACTGATTTATCAAAAGAAGCTTGTTATTATAAGGAAAAATTTCCCCACTTTGAGACTGGCTTCTTTTATAGACAGAAATCAGGAGATGAGGGAAGCTCCAAACTAAAAGAATTTTCTCTACCCCTTTCTTTTCATTATCCAATAGAATCAGGGAAAAAATTAACTTTTACAGTAATTCCAAAATATGTAAATTCTGGGGAAATAGAGAAAAATCCATATTTGGGGAATTACTATTACTTTTTAAATGGAACTCAGCAAAAAAACACGCCTGTCACCTTAAAATGGCTTATTCAACCAGATATTTCCTATGAAGTTGAAGGATATCCTCATATAAAAATCTCAGTCGGAAGCACTCCTTTGAATGGACTTGTTTCTGCTATGCCCACTTTTTCTATAAATGTAGATTACAAAAAATTATGGTTTAATATTCATCAACTTCCCATTGAGGAATCTATTCTTTCAATACAGGGACAAAAAGACCCTTATACTAATACAAAATGGGGAAGAGTATTAAAAACAGGTATTAGCACAGGCTTGAATTTCAGTTTTTCCAATTCTTACTGGACAGCACTATCTACTGATTTTAACTATATATGGGGCAAAAATGTATGGGAAAACTACTCTTTAAAAGGAAATATTAGCATTGGTAAAACTTTTATTTTAAATGAAAAATCTCAGTTTGATGCAGGATTATTTTATGTAATACAGCATTTTAGAAGAAACAGCAACTTTTTCACCTTTGGGCATGGTGGTTATTTTAGTCCCCAGCTTTTTCAGATGATTGGACCAACATTTAGATACCAGGTAAGAGATTGTTGTGAAAACTTTATTGATTTGAGACTATCTTTCGGTTACTTATATTACAGAACCGATAACTCTCCCCATTATCCAAAATTTCAAGACAGTATAGATTTATTTAATCCTTCAGCACAGAATGACATAAAAGCCTTCTATGCTGGTGAGAAAAAATCAAAATTTGGTGGAACCTTAGAAGGAAAAATAAAGCACTCTATAAATAAAAATCTTAAAATTTACGGATACGGAGTTGGGAATATATCTGGTGGATATAATGAATGGAAAACAGGCTTGGGACTTATATACTATTTCGACTAAATGGACTTCTTTATTTTGCTTCTTAATATTTCATAAAGAAAAATAGCTGCACTAATTGCCACATTGAGGCTTTCTGATTGCCCAATATGAGGTATTCGACAGGATATATGAGGAATTTTTCTTAAATCTCCACTTACTCCCTTTGATTCATTTCCAAAAACAACTACCAAGGGTTTAGAAAAGTCTACATCAAAAATGAATTTTTCAGACTTTGGCTCTGCAATTATAAGATTTAAATTATTTCTTACGATAAATTTTTCTATTTCAATATAATCTGCTCTTACAATGGGAATATAAAAAATACTTCCTGCCGATGCCCTTAAAACCTTTGTTAAAAGGGGATTACATGTTCCCAGAGTTAAAATTATAAAATTTGCACCCAATGCCTCAGAAGCTCTGATAATTGTACCAAGATTCCCAGGGTCTTGAATTTTATCAAGTATTACAACAATCTCTGGATTATTGATATTTATATCCTTTAGATTTCTTATTTGAAAGGATAAAACTCCAAAAATACCCTGTGGAGTTATAGTATCAGATATCTTTTCTGCAATTTTTTCACTAATACCAACAATTGGATAATTTTTTCTATTTATCAAATAAAAAAAAGATTTCTCTTTTCTTATAAACTCCTCTGTAACAAGAATCTGTTCTATATAAAAAGGAGCATCTTTTTGAATGGATAAGGCTTCTATAGCAGTTTTTATTAGATTTAAACCTTCTATGAGCGTTCTGTCAACAGGATTTTTTTTGATTTTTAAAATTGTTTTAATAAGAGGATTTTCTGTACTATTAATCCATTTCATTTAGTGTCTCTTTAATGGCAAAAGGAATATTTTCTATGATATCTCGAGCAATAAGTCCGTGATATCCCTTTTCAGAAGAACCAATATCTCCGCTTAAACCGTGCAAGTAGACACCTAAAATTGAAGCATAAAAAACATTCACCCCCTGTCCAATAAGTGATGAAATCATTCCAGTAAGAACATCTCCTGAGCCACCTGTTGCCATTCCTGGATTACCTGTCGTGTTAACAAATACTTGATTTCCATCGGAAATAACTGTTGGAACACCCTTTAAAACAACTATAGTATTCAATTCCTTTGCAACATCCATTGCGATGTCAATTCTTTGTTTTTCAATATCCTTAACAGAAAGTCCAATTAATCTGCTCAGCTCACCAGGATGGGGAGTAATGACTGTCTTTGCTTTAGCATCCCTTAAAATTTCCTTTTTTTTGCTTAATAAAGTTATTCCATCTGCATCAATAACAATTGGCACAGAACAATTCATTAAAAGATTTTTTAGAATTTCTTCTATATCTTCGTTTATTCCTACTCCAGGACCAAAGGCTACTGAATCTGCTTTTTCATTGACAAAACTAATAATTTGTTCTGCTGACTCCTTTGACAAAGTTTTGGTATTACATGGCAGAGGAAGAATCATTTCTTCAAGGACATTACTTTGAAAGACTCCTTTAAGTGTTGACGGTATTGCTAAAGTAACCAATCCTGAACCTGTTCTCAAAGCAGATTTAGCTGTCATAAGTGCTGCCCCTGTTTTCCCTACTGAACCAGCAATAACCAAAACATGTCCATATTTGCCTTTATGAGAATATGCAGGTCTTTCTGGAATAATTTTTCTTGCAAAATTTTTTGTTACAAGATTTACCTTCAAATCCTCCGATTCAGTTAATTCCTTTGGAAACCCTATATCTTCAACTGTGAGCTCACCTGCATAATCTTTACCGGGATAAAGAATGTGTCCCCTTTTTGGAAGACCAAAGGTTATTGTTTTTTTAGCCTTTATAGCCTCTCCTAACACTTCTCCTGAATCCGAAGAAATACCTGAGGGTATATCTATTGCAATAACATTTTTCTTAAGGGAATTTAGAACCCTTATAAATTCCACAAGTTCACCTTCAATATTTCTTGTTAAACCTGTTCCAAAAAGAGCATCTACTATTACTTGCGTTTCTTGTAACTCTCTTTTTGTCGGATATCCTTTTAAAATAGATACTTTAAATTTTTTTGCTATTTCAATCTGAATTTTACATTCTGATGAAAGTTTTTCATCGGGAAATATCTGAAATATCTTAATATCCTTTATTTTACTACTTAAAATCCTTCCAACAGCAACTCCATCTCCACCATTGTTTCCCGGACCAGCTAAAATTATTAGGCTATCTGGACATTCCTTTATAACATGATTACTTACTGACAAAGCAGCCCTCTCCATTAAAACAATAGATGGAATACCGTATTTTTCAATGGTTAAATTATCAATTTTTGCCATTTCCTGTGATTTAACAACTTTCATAAAATTTCACCACCCTTTATTATTATTCAAAATAAAAGGATAATTAAAATTTGTAAGTCAAACTTAGCCCAATCATATGTATATCAGATTTATAAGTTCCATTTGCACTGTAATTAGCATTAAAAGAAACATCCAAGGGATTATCGTCAATTGTATTATTCTTTTTTCTATTTTGCAATTTCTGATAGGCATAGGATATGTCAAAATTGAAATTCTTCTTTTTTATTAATATCCCAGCAGTTAACAAATGAGTATTAGCATCAGGAATTGTTGGTTCAAAGGTACTGTCAGGAACAGGATTTCCGCTGTATAGATAGCCTGCAAGTAATGCAAGGGTTTCATTTATCTGATATTTTATACCTACGTTAAAAGAGTATGTATCCTTCCAATTCTTTGGAGTAATTAATGTATTAGAGTAAAAAATAGGTTGCTCCAGATCTAATTTTAACTCTTTATAGGAAGACCAGCCTTCCCATCTCATTGCAATTTCAAATGTGAATGGATCTAATCCTTTATAAAAGACACCAAAATGAAACTGTGCTGGTAATGTAAGTTGAACCTTTCCATTTGTATTTGGGAATAAATCAGATAGCAATGGAGATGGTAAATTATGAGTTAAAGAGCCATCTATATCAACTTTTATTCTACTTCTATAAGATGCACCAATTGATAAATCCTTTGTAAGGTCAACTAAGACTCCAAAATTGCAACCAAAACCCATTCCATCACCTTTAAATTTTTGATTTCCATCAGGAAGAGGTGAAAAATTCAATTTTTTCTCCAAAGTTGTATCAAGATAAAGGATATTAAGACCACCAGCCAATGAAATATCAGGTGTTATCTGAAGGGAAATTACAGGATTAATATTATAAGTCTTCATATCAGCCTTGGTTGTAATGTATCTGCCTTCCCAGTCATCTGGCCACTTTGTCCCAAGTCCAAAGGGGCTGAAAACACCTAAGCCAACACTAACCTTTTCATTAAATTTATGAGTCATATAAAATGTTGATGGGAAATGTAAATCTGTCTCCTCTTTATATGTTTTTCCCGAATAATCACTTGTAAACTTTCTATTTGGAAACATTAAAGTTGTTCCAATCTGTATTTGAGTACCTTCGAGTTTGTTGATCAAGGCTGGGTTAAAAAAAATAGCTGAAGCATCTTCAGTATGAGCAATAGTTGCAGCACTTTGCCCCAGAGATGATGAGCTTTGGGTATATATAGCAAATCCAGACCCGTAAGTATTAGAGACATTTAAGAAAAAAGCAAAAATAAAAATAATACTCCATCTGCTAATTTTAAATATTTTTTCCATCTGCTTCACCCTCCTTTAATTGGGTTAATAATTTTCAATACCTCCTAATTTGATGATTAACAGATTGTAACCTGAAAAATATGTTATTGACAATAGATAATGTTTTAAAGAAAAATAGAATAACTAAAAAACATTAATTAATAAAATAATGGAAAAATTAGATGATGTAAAAATTAATTCACAATTCGAATCAAAATTATTTCAAGAAAGAGCAAAAAAAATTTTTAAAAAAAATTTAATCAATATTCTAAACTACATAAATTTTCAGAATGAATACATAATTTTAAAATTTAAACATCTCAAGTACAACAATGTTATATCTGTCAGAGCTCAGATTGAACCCTGTTTTTCCGATACCTTAGTTTGCATATTATTAGATAGAAAAGAAAATCTAAGTGATTATAAATTTCTGAATTTTTTTATTGCAGATGGTTACAGGTTTATTTTAGTTGAACCAGAATTAAAAGATATAAATAAAGAAAAAATATCTTTCATTCTTCCTGAAATAAGTTATGATCTTAATTCACGAAAGTTTAAAAGATATAAATGTAAAGATATAGATGTTGAAATATTTAAATCTGGTATTGTCTTACGAGGAAAACTCGTTGATTTTAGCAATACAGCCTTTTGTATTGAGCTTTTTAGCTTACAAACCCTCCATCAATATTTAATTCTTGAATCTCGAGTTACAGCAGTTTTTAGGAAAGAAGAAAACATTTTTTATTCAGGAGAATGTGAAATAATAAGAAAAAACATAGTCAATGATAAAGGAAAACTTATTCCAAACCCTGTGGTTGTATTAAAACCTGTAGACGAAAATATACCAATATTTAAACCGAAAGAAATAAGAAGCCCACGATATAAATTATGTCCTTTACCAGTTATTGTTTTTAAACATCCTTTAACAGATAGAACTGTAACACTTAAAGTTGAAGACATATCTGGTTCAGGGGTTTCAGTAGAAGAATATTATAATGATTCAATCCTTTTACCAGGATTAATAATTCCTGAGCTTGAGATAGAATTTACACCGGGATTTACCATAAATTGCAAAGCTCAAGTTATATACAGAAAAATAAACCAAATTGATGATGAAAAATCAACTGTAAAATCTGGCATTACATTCCTTGATTTAAATATTCAAGATCAGGCTAAACTCTCATCATTCCTTCATCGAGCAAAAGATGATAGAGCATATGTATGTAACAGGGTTGACCTTGATGCACTATGGGAGTTTTTCTTTGATACTGGTTTTTTCTATGCTGAAAAATATGCTTTTTTACAATCAAATAAAGAGGAAATAAAAAAAATCTATCAGAAACTATATTTTGAAAATCCTCATATTGCAAGGCATTTTATATATCAGGATAAAGGTAAAATTGTTGGACATATATCAATGTTAAGATTATATGAAAAAACATGGCTATTTCATCATCATGCAAGCAGATCTATTAATTTATCAGCTGGTTTGTCAGTATTAGATCAAATTAGCAGATATGTAAATGATTTTTATCATATGAATTCAACATCTATTGATTTTATCATTTGTTACTTCAGACCTAATAATAAATTCCCAGCTCGTGTTTTTGGGGGTTTTCAAAAGGAATTAAATAATTTAAAAGGTTGTTCTATTGATAATTTTGGATATTTCAATTTTAGAAAGAATTCTTATATTTTGACGTTACAGCCCTATGATTTATTAGGATGGAAACTAAATAAAAGTACTGAAGATGACTTGTCAGAATTAGAAAATTTTTATAAATTTAATTCAGGCGGTCTCCTGCTTGATGCTTTAGACCTTAAACCAGAAATGATTAATGTTCATAATTTAAATTTTGAGTATGAAAAAGCAGGATTTAAAAGAAAAAGAAAAATATACTCTTTGAAAAAAAATAGAGATTTAATTGCGATAATATCACTTACAATATCGGAAACCGGTTTAAATCTTTCTAATTTGGCAAACTGCATTCACATAATTGTTATGAAGCCTGAGTTACTAAATGATCAATTGTTATATTTTACAGTATTCTTACTTTCAAAACATTATGATAAGGAAAAAATTCCTGTTCTTATTTATCCATTAAATTATTTCGAATTTCAGCCGATTTTATATAAAAAGGTGTATAGTTTATGGATTCTGAATCCAAAGTATTCAGATGAATTTCTTAAATATTTAAGAAAATGGATTAGAAATAATGAAAAATAAACCTTTATACAACAGTAAAATCATAAAAATCTATCTTCAACTAATAAAAAATAAATACAGTTATGTTGATATTTACGAAATATTAAATTATGCAGGCATAGAGCCATATCAAGTAGATGATGAAGGGCACTGGTTTACGCAGGAACAAATAGACAGATTCTATGAAAAATTAGTGAAATTAACAGGTAATCCAAATATTGCAAGAGAAGCAGGTAGATATGCTGCCTCACCTGATGCTCTTGGGCTAATTAGACAATACATACTTTCCCTTGTTGGACCTGCGAAAGTTTATGAATTTATCGGTGAATATGCTAATAAGTTCACCAGATCATCACATTACAAATCAAAAAAAATAAAAAGGAATAGAGTTGAAATAACTGTAACTCCTTTTAAAGGAATAGAAGAAAAAATTTTTCAATGTGAAAATAGAATGGGATTTTGGGAAGCAATTGCTTTATTGTTTAATTACAGATTACCCAAAATAGAACATCCAGAATGCATGTTCCATGGCGGTAATGTTTGCCGATATATAATCTCTTGGGAAGAATCACTTTCAGCAAGATTAAATAGATTGGTAGTTTATCTGGCTTTGTTATTTTTAGTATTGAACATAATATTTTTTATTTTTTATCCAGAAATTTCTTTATTTGCTTTACCTTTATCTGCTATTTTAATATTAACCCTTACAAATGTCTCTGCTTCAATTAAAAACAAGGAATTAGAAGCTTCATTAAAAAATTTTCAGGATGCATCTGAAGAAGTCTTAGAAAATATACAAATAAATTATGATCAGGCTTTTTTAATAAATGAAATAGGACAGGTTTTAAGTAAACAAATAAAAATTGAAGATATACTTTCTGAAACCATACAAATTTTACAAAACAGACTTGATTATGATAGAGGAATTATCCTTCTTGCAAATGAGGACAAAACAAAACTTATTCCTCAAACAGGTTTTGGATATGACTTTGAACAGTATGAATATATAAAGAATACAAATTTTCATCTTGACAAGCCTGAGTCTAAGGGACCTTTTATTGTTGCCTTTCGAGAACAAAAACCAATTTTAGTTAATGATTTAGATGAAATAGCATTAAATCTTTCTCCTCGAAGTCTTCAATTTGCAAAGAAGCTCGGTACAAAATCATTTATTTGTTGCCCTATAGTTTATAATGAAGAATCATTGGGAATTCTTGCAGTTGATAATGTTAAATCAAAAAGACCTTTGCTTCAAAGAGATATAAATTTACTTATGGGAATTGCTACGGAAATTGGTATAAGCATCAATAATGCAAAACTTTTTGAAATAAAGGAAAAACAATTCCAGTCTACACTAAAAGTTTTAGCAGAAAGCATTGATGCAAGAGATAATTTAACAAGAGGACATTCTGAAAGAGTCGCAGAATATGCTAAAGGAATTGCTAAAGAACTTGGAATGTCAGATGATTTTATAGAAATGATTTATGTAGCAGGATTACTTCATGATTATGGCAAAATAGGAATCCCTGATTCTATCTTAAAAAAAGAAGGACCCTTAACTAATTATGAATATGAAGAAATAAAATCACATGTAGATAAGACTCAAAAAATAATAGAACAGATTGAATTTGATAAAAAATATCAAGGTATTGTTGAAGTGATTACCTATCATCATGAGAAAATTGACGGAAGCGGTTATCCTAAAGGTCTTACAGGTGATCAAATTCCGATTGGTGCTAAAATTCTTGCTGTTGCAGATTTTTTTGATGCCATTACTTCTCATAGACACTACCGAAATGCTTTACCATTAGATGAAGCCTTCTCTTTATTAATTGAAAAAAGAGGGGTCCACTACGATGAGGAAATTGTAGATTCCTTTATAAGGTTTTATAAAAAGACTTATAGTGTCAACCTGCCTTCAATCAATGTAAAACAGACTTCTGGCCTCTACATAAAATGAGAGGAGTATAGGTAAATCTTCTTGAATTTAAAAAGAATTCTTTAAATTCTCTTAAAAATCCGTCATATCCATCTTCATATTCTTCAAATTTGAATTTTATCTTTTTTGAGACAACTTCTATTTTTTTAAACCAGTTATAAACGTCCTTTTCTTTAATTTTTCCATAAATAAGATGATGGGCTTCGACTTTGACCTTTATGTTAGTAAATCCTAAATCATATAACATGGAATATAATTTACGTCCTATATAGGGATCAAAGTTTGCTTCCGATTCTAAGGAGTTCATTAATTTAAATAAGGTTTTTTCTAATCTTGGCGGAAGTTGATAATGATTTAAACAGTTATGATCTAAATCAATCAAACATAAAATACCACCTGGTTTTAATAGCTTAGAGATATTTTTTACAATTTCAAAAGATTCCCTACGATAATATTCAAGAAGGAATCTTACCCAGATAAAATCAAAAGAATGCTCGATATTTAAAGGTTCAAGTATATTAAAGTATTTAAATTCTATCCCTTTTTTACCATAATTTTCTTTCGCATAATTTATTCTTTCTATAGAACTATCTATTCCTAATACTTCACCGCCAGGTTGAACCAGTTGATATAATACAACAGTTGTTATGCCTGCTCCACAACCTATATCAGCAACCTTCATTCCGGGTTTTATACCAGCCCATTTAGCCTGTTTTTTAACTGCTTCTGTATCTGTTTTTAATTCCAATCTAAAAATTTCTTCATTATTTTCCATTAAGTAATAATTAGTTTTCATTTTGAATCCCTATCAATTTATTGATAAAAGATTCGGAAATATAACATAAAAAAGCTTTTTTAAGCAATTTAAAAGCTAAAGAATAAAAAATACTCAATAAGAAACTTCAGTCTTCAACTTGAAGCCTATAACTTTATATTTAGCTTTAACGAAGCGTGCTTGAACTGCCAAAGAATATCTAATAAGCGAAAGACAGTTTTTCATAAATTTCGGATGTTATCTAACTTTGAAAATATCTCTGCTAATGCTTCTTTCTGAATTGAAAGAGAAATATCTAAATAGCAAAATCTTCCATCAATTTCAAAATTGCCTGCAATTTTTATAAAATCCTTTTTTGTTGTAACAATCAAATCTGAATTTTTCGCATCTTTTATAATCTTTCTGATTGTCAGCTTTGTATATTTTTTATGATCTATGAATTTTCTATGACCGATTATATTGATGTTTAATAAATTTAGACTTTTTAAAAAGCTTTCAAAGTTCCCAACTCCTGCAAAGGCAAATATTGCCTGTCCTTTAGGCTCTATTTTCTTATTATTAATGTCAAATAAACCTTTTATTTCTAATGGAGCACTATATATTGAATTTACTCCAAGATTAATTAACTGTGTAGTAAGTTCAAAATTTTTTTCCTTTGTTATAAAAATTATATCAGCCTCTCTGATTTCCTCTAAGGGCGATCTTAATGGTCCAATGGGGAAGAGTTTTTTATTGCCAAAACCTTTAATTCCATCAATTAGAAGTATATTTATATCCCTGTAAAGTTTTCTATGTTGGAATCCATCATCAAGGATAAATATAGGATTATCATTGTCTTTTATTGAAAGTGTTTCTATAGCAAAAAGACCACCTCTGTATCGGTCAATACTTTTAATCACAGTAAGACCCTCAAAAAACATCATAAGAGGCTCATCCCCAACATCGTCTGCTTTATATTCTGTAGTCACAACAAGAGGACCTTTGAGTTTTCCTCCGTATCCTCGTGAAAGAATAACAGGAGTGAATCCTCTTTTCTGAGACTCCTTTGCCAAAGCAATTGTAAAAGGAGTTTTTCCTGTTCCTCCTAAAGTGAGATTACCAACACTTATTACAGGAAAGGGAAGCCTTTTTTGATTAAAGAGAGCTTTTTTCTTTTGTCTTTGATAAAAAAAGAGATATAAACTTTCAAGAATATTCATCTCCAAAAAACACCATTTAACAACTTTACAACAGGATAGCCATCATAAAACTCAATTATATTTAAGCATGCAAAATCTTGCTCAATACAGAAAATTTTTTCCAAAGGAATATTCATAATATTACAAAGGATAACCCTGTTTATACCACCATGGGCAGTTATTATTACCTGAAAACCTTTGTATAGTTTCAATATTTCATTTATTACTTTTTTTGCTCTTTTACTCACATCCATAGTACTTTCGCCATCTGGTGGTGAGAAAAGAGCAGGATTTTGTCTCCATCTCTCAAATTCATCAGGATAAAGAGAGATTATTTCATCTATGCTCATTCCTTCCCATCTTCCAAAGCTTCTCTCTTTAAGTATCTCCATTGGAATATATTCCGTTGAAAGAATTTTTCCGATTATTTCAGCAGTTTTTATTGCTCTATTTAAAGGGGATGAAAGAATAATTCTTCGGTCTATTTCATATCGGCTTAAAAATTTTTTTAAATTTTCAGCCACTTTACTTACTTGCTCTATGCCATTTTCACTTAATGGAACATCTATATGTCCCTTGTAAACTTTTTTGGGTCCTTCTGTTTCGCCATGTCTTAAAAGGTATAAAACACATTCTGGCTTCATCAATACTCAATCCCCCTTCTTGCAGTAATGCCTAAGTCAAAATAGTGTTTTATTTTTTTCATCTCTGTGACTAAATCAGCCATGTCAATAAGCCATTCTGGTGATCCTCTACCTGTAATGACAATTTCTGTTTTCTCCTTCTTCAATTTAAGTAACCTTTCTACTTCCTCTCTACAAAGTAATCCTAATCTCAATGCAACTATAAGTTCATCAAATACGATAATATCATAGTCATAGGAAGTAATAATCTCTTCTAATTCTTTAAGACAGTGTTTTATCTTTTTTATTTGCTCATCTGTAGGCTTACCATTTATAAATCCTGTACTACATCGATATATATGTATAGAATCCTGAAAGGCTGAAAAAGTTAACAATTCACCGGTAAAACTCTCTTTGATAAACTGAACAAAGAAAACTTTTAGTCCATTTCCTACTGCTCGGATTGCAAGCCCCACAGCAGCTGTTGTTTTTCCTTTTCCATCGCCTGTATAAATATGGATTAATCCTCTCATAAATTTAAAATCCTCATAAGTCCTTTTTTTATTAAACTTACTGCTATGGCTCCAAGTAGAAGTGCCATTACCTTAGCAAAGGCTTTTATGCCATGAATTCCAAAAATTTTTATTAAAACCTGAGCTTTTTCAATCATAACCCAAGCAATTATAAGATTAAGAAAAAGTGAAAAAATAACTATTGGATATCCGTAAGTACCTGCAAGAATTATTAAAGTTGTCAGAGTTGCAGGTCCTGCCAAAAGAGGAGTTCCAATTGGCACAACACCAAGAGTCTCGCTCATGGAAAATTCTCTTTCCCTTACTCGAAGAATTTCAGAAATTGAAAGAATCAATAAAAGAATTCCTCCAGCAATCATGAAATCCTCTAATCCTATACCAAGCAATGAAAATAAAATATTTCCAAGGAATAAAAAAGATATGGCAACAAGGAAGGCTGTTATGACCGATTGTCGGGCAATCTTTTTCTTCTCTCTTTCTGGAATTCCCTCAACGAGGGAAATATAAATAGGTAAGATACCTGGTGCATCAATGGCAACAAAAAGAGGTATAAAGGTAAGTAAAAAAGTTTTTATAAGCTCCATTTATTAAAGATACCATAAAATCGTTCATTAATGCTTTTAGTCTATGCGAATTATTCAGTAATGATAATTTTTCCCATGAATAATCGTGAAGGCTCTATAGATTTGTTCAAGAAGGATTAGTCTTGTAAGTTCATGGGTAAAAGTAAGTGGTGAAAGGGAAAGTATTAAGGAAGCTTTTTTCAAAACTTCTTCACTTACTCCATAAACTCCTCCTATGACAAACTGATGAGTTGATTTTGCTTTTATCAGATTAGAAAATTCTAAAGAATCTATTAATTTTCCTTCTCGGTGTAAAAGTATAAAATCTCCTTTAACAGAGTTAAGTATGTTTTTTGACTCATCTTCAATTACTCTTTGTCTGTCGCCGTATCCTTCCTTAACTTCAGTAAACTCGATTTTTGAATATGGTTGAACAAGCTTGATATAATGAACTATGCCTTCTTTAATAAATTTTGCCTTTGTTTTACCGGGGCAAAAAATTTTTATCCTATACAAATAAAGCTACCCTATCATATTTAATAATTCTTCATAAGAAATAGTTTTTACACCTAAAGCTTGTGCCTTTGCAAGTTTACTTCCCGGCTCTTTTCCTACAATAAGATAATTTGTATTTTTTGAAACAGAAGATGATACCTTTCCACCTGCTTTTTCAATCATTTCCTGAACTTCATGCCTTGGCTTTGAAAGACTGCCTGTTATAACAAAGGTAAGCCCTTTAAGAGGTAAAATCCTTTCCCTTTCTTGATAATCTGGGTTTTCGACTTTTAGTCCTAATCTTTTCAGTTCTTCAATTGCTTTTAAATTTTCTTGATTATTGAAAAATTGTTCAATTGCTCGGGCTGTTTTTTCTCCAATTTGAGGTATCTCAATAAGGCTGTCAATTTTTATATTATACAGGTCTTCAAAATTCTTAAAATGTTGAGCAATAAGTTTTGCTACATATTCACCTACCTGACTTATTCCTAAAGCATACAGAAATCTTGCAAAAGTTGTATTTTTGCTCTTGTTTATTGCTTCAATAAGTTTTTTTGATGAAAGTTCTGCAAAACCTGGTAAGCCTATTATGTCTTCTTCTTTTAGTTTATAAATATCAACAAAACTTTTTATAAGCCCCCTTTTATGGAAAAGTTCTACAGTCTTCTCCCCTAATCCTTCTATGTTCATTGCCCTTCGAGAGGCAAAATGCTTTATGCGTTCTTCAACTTGTGCAGGACAGTTAAAATTAATGCATTTTACTGCAACCTCACCTATCTCTCTTATCGTCTTAGAACCACATACTGGACAGTGTTTAGGTGGTTCTAATGCTATCTCATTTCCTGTTCTTCGGTCTACGACAACTCCAATTATATGAGGAATTACTTCACCAGCTCTTTCAACTATGACATAATCACCAATTCTTATATCTTTTCTTTTTACTTCATCCCAATTATGCAAGCTTGACCTTGATACAGTAACTCCACCAATAGAAACTGGTTCAAGAATAGCAACGGGAGTAATTACTCCTGTTCTACCTACGCTTGGTAAAATCTCCAAAAGTTTTGTAATTCCCTGATGGGCTGGATATTTATAGGCAATTGCCCACCGAGGTTCACGAGTTTTTGCTCCAAGGCGTCCCTGAAATTCAAAATGATTAACTTTAACAACCGCACCATCTGTTTCAAAGGGATAGGTTTCTCTTAATTTTTCAATTTCTTTAATACACTCTATCACCTTATCAATACCCTTTACTACCTTAACATATACAGGGATTGGGAATCTTGCCTGCTCAAGCCATTTAATAAACTCAAACTGTGTTTTAAACTCTATTCCTTTTACATATCCTATTCCATAACATGCCATATGCAGTCTTCTACTTGCTGTAATAGCAGGGTCTAATTGTCTGACTGAACCAGATGCTGCATTTCTTGGATTAGCAAATACAGGTTCTCCTCGTTGCTGTCTTTCCTTATTTATTCTTTCAAACTCGTCAATATTCATGTAGACTTCACCGCGAATATCAATTTCTTCTGGAATGTGTTCAACTCCCTCAATTTTCAATGGAATTGCTTTTATTGTTTTAATATTTTGGGTAATATCCTCACCTACATAACCATCGCCTCTTGTAGAAGCTTTATAGAGAAATCCTTCTTTGTAACTAAGTTCTACAGCTAAGCCATCATACTTTGGCTCAACGGTATATTCTAATTCATCGTTGCTTCCAAGAAGTCTTTTTATGCGGGCATCAAATTCTCTTAATTCTTCAATTGTAAAGGCATTATCCAGTGAAAGCATTGGTTCACGATGTTGTACTTTTTCAAATTTTTCTGAAGGCGGAGCGCCGATTCTTTGGGTAGGACTATCTGGTAAAACATAGCCCCACTTTTTCTCAAGTTCTTTTAATTTTCTAAGCAACATGTCATATTCCTCATCGGAAATAACAGGGCTGTCAAGAACATAATAGCGATAGTTATGATAATTTATTTCTTTTACAAGTTTCTCAATCTCCTTTTTTATTTCTTCGGGAATTTCTTTCATTGCACACTCCCTGTGATTCATTTATTCTTATGAAAATTATACCATAGCCTTTATTTTCTATAACATCAACGTATCTCAATTCAAAAAAAGGAGATCTTTGTCTTTGCCTCATTTTGATGAGGGTCAGGGTGACATAAAATATAAATAACTTTATTACTGAACTATCATGGTAGATTTGATAACTGCCTTTAACAAAGAAACTGACCATGAAATCTGTTCAATGAGTTCTTCTTCAGTGGGTATTCTCTTTTCTTTAAAACATTTATTGGCAATCTTGATTGCTGAATTGGCAATCTTGGAGATCTCATACTTTAAATCTTGTTTATTAGAAATTGTTATTTCCTTTATTGCTTTATTTATTTTTTCTTCTGTTTTAGGATTATTAAGATAAACACTAAATGCTTCGTCAAATCTTGTGTGATATTCTTTATTAAAATTGCCCTCCTCAATATATATTTTCCCATCACTTGATAGAGATTCTCCGTAAGGAAAATTATGTAATGGTTGTGAGAGGTCTCCGATATAATGAGCAATTGTTACAAGATAGTATTCATAGGTTAATCGATCATCATTTTTTGTTTTATCAAGGGATTTCATTTTTTCATAAAGATCAACAATTTTCCAGTAAAGTACTCCTGCCTGATGGGGTAGCAAAATTTTAACTGCCCTTCCATCAATATTTACTATTACCTCTTTCACATCATATTTATCAATATATTCTGGTGTTACAACTGCATTTGGTGCAGCATTATGATAATGCATAGGAGCTAAAAGCTCATAATTTTCATCACGGATAACATCGGGCATACAGGCTGCCTCAGGAATTCTTATTCCAGCCTTTTTAGCAATGTATGAATGGGTAAGGCAATCCCATGCATAGGAATTGGAATAAAAAAGGAGGATGAGAATTAATATGGTTATGTATCGTAATTTCCTCATCCTCCACCCCCTTGTTATAATTTATACTGAAGTTGCCATCTTATGAAGGTGGCATTTCTTGCCTTATCGGAGTAGAAGTTTCCAGGCTCAAAGTATTCAATCTGAAGCATTCCATCAAGATTTTTTGTAAATTTGTAATTTGTTATAAATGCCCACAGGTCACCACGATTTTTACCATTGTTTGAGAACATGTCTTTATATGTTCTAGAAGTTATATTTGTTTTCTCATCAGCCCACAAATGCTGATATGAAAGCTTTATTTCCATATCTTTTATCGGTTTTAACTTTAAGTTTGCTACCAATGCTTCAAGGTTTGTCCAGTAACCGGGAATTGGTCCTCCCTTACCTACTGTTTCAGGTATTAATGTGTAAATCAAAAGTTCATTCCATTGAGGAGCCCTTGAAAACAGAGGATTAAATCCTTCATCCTTTGAAGTATCTGCTTTGTCTCCGGAAAGATAAACATATCCGACTTCTAATGTTGGAGTTACAGGACATTTGTTAAAAGTATAACCAGCAAAGGCATATCCACCAAGACCACTTCTTTTATTACCGTTTTCATACTTACCATATTGTTTTGCGATTTCACCTCTTAAAGAAAAATCGCTTAATTTAAATACAGCTCTCATTCCAAAGGTATTTATGTAATTTTCTTTGATTACATCATATTCCTTTTCTTTTTTGTAAATATAATAGGGTTCAATATTTAATGCTTCAATTATCTTATGCCTTCCATAAATCCAAAAACCTCTTTCATTTGAACCTGTAAGTCTTTTCTTATGATCAATATAAAGCCCTCCTGATGCACTATCAAAATAGGCAGGATGAAGGCTTGGCAGATATATATCTGTTTTTGGATTTGATACATAAACCAAATCTACTGAATGTCCCTGAGTAATGTCTATTTTTGCTTTTATTGCATTAAAATAAAATGTTCTCGAACCATCTCCAGGATTTCCATCAAGAATAAGAAAACCTTCACCATACATATCCTTTCCTAAAAAATCCTGTCTTCCGATTCTAAAACTTACAGGAAGGTCAAAGGGTTTTTTGATGTCAATATAGAGATTATCAATAACAACTTCGTCCTGGTCAAAGTGTTTGAAATTTGTTCTGTTGTCAAGAGGTAAAAGATATGGGCTATCGTAATACTTTGGCTCTGTTGTGATTCTAACATAGGCTCCGAAGTTTTCATTAAACTTTACATTATCCCATAGTTGAATTCTCAGTCTGAAGAAGTTTCTATCAGGTTGAACTGATGGCATTGTTCCAAGGTCAACAACATTGTCCCATATTTCCTGTCTTAATCTTAATGATGCACCAAATTCATTTTCAATGGCATAGCAAATTGCAGTAAAATTGATTAAAAACAAAAAGGACAGTAAAATTAGTGATAACTTTTTCATTTTATAACCCTCCCTTTATATAAATGTGCTTATTATAACATTTAATTAAATTTTTTCATAGGGAGGGCAAATCTATTAATTCTGTTATAAAATTTTACAATTTTTTAAAAATATCTCCTCCATGACAGTCAATGGCAACAATGACAGGAAAATCTTTAAAAAGAAGCTTTTTTATTGATTCTGTGCCTAATTCAGAAAAAGCAATCTCTTCAGAGGAAATAATGTGTCTACTAAGGAGAGCACCTGCTCCTCCTGTTGCTAAAAAATATACTGCTTTGTATTGTTTTATAGCTCTTTTTACCTCCTCTGAACGCTGTCCTTTACCAATCATTCCTTTAAGCCCCAAAGAAAGAAGAAGAGGAGTGTAACTGTCCATTCTTGAAGAAGTGGTAGGACCTGCAGAACCTATGACTTTTCCTGGTGGAGCAGGAGTTGGTCCAACATAATAAATAATTTGTCCTTTAAGTGAAAACGGAAGAGGTGCATCATTTTTTATTAATTCAACAATTTTTTTATGGGCTGCATCCCTTGCAGTGTAAACATATCCATTTATTAAAACCATATCTCCTACCTTAAGGCTTTCTATAACCTCCTCTGTAAGAGGGGTCTCTATCTTAAGCCTTAATCCTTCTGTCTTAAGCAAGCTCATATCTCTGCCTCCTTATGTCTTGCTGAATGACACTGAATATTTACAGCAACTGGAAGCGAGGCTATGTGGCATGGTGCATACTCAATATGGACAGCCAGTGCAGTGATGCTTCCCCCTACTCCCATTGCACCTATTCCAAGTGCATTTATCTCATTGAGTAATTCCATTTCTAAATTTGCATAGAGGGAATTTTTATTTGGTTCACCAACTTTTCTTAATAAAGCTTTTTTAGCAAGAATTGCAGATTTTTCGAAATTTCCTCCAATTCCAACACCAACAATGACAGGAGGACAGGGATTCCCTCCTGCATTTTTTACTGTTTCAATTACAAAATCTTTTACACCTTGAAGTCCCTGAGAGGGTTTTAACATTCTTAAGGCTGACATATTTTCGCTTCCAGCACCCTTTGGAGCAAGAATAATTTTTACTTTATCTGACTTTAAAACTTCAAAATGGATAATACAAGGGGTGTTATCTCTTGTATTTTTCCTTTCAAATAAAGGGTCATCAACTACTGAAGCCCTTAAATAACCTTCTTTTACTGCTCTTCTTATTCCTTCATTAAATGCCTCTATAGGTTCTCCATCTTCGAATATTACATCTGTTCCCCATTCAACAAACAAAACTGCGACTCCTGTGTCCTGACAAAGGGGAATTTTGTCTTCTTGAGCAATTTTTTCATTATCAATTATCTGTTTTAGGATTTCTTGGGTAAGTCCCTTTTCTTTTTTATAGGCATTTTTTAATGCATCTGAAACATCTTGAGGTAAATGAACAACTGCTTCCATGTAAAGTTTTTTTACTGTTTCAATTATTTGTTCTTTTTTTATCTTTTTCATATTTCAATAAGATACTTTATACCCTCCCCTCTTGATAGTTTTTCAAAGGCTTTAGAGATTTCAGAAAGTGAAAACTTTTCTGATATAAGCTCTTTAAGTTTTAGTTTACCTGATTTTATTAAATCCGCTGCTTCTTTAACATCCTCTGGTGTATAATGAAAAGCACCTTTAAGAGTTATTTCATCATAGTGAAGTCTACCAGCATCATAGCATACTTCTGTTCCTGCCTTAAGTCCTCCAAAAAGTAAACTCACTCCTCCCTTTCTTAAGTAGTCAATGGATTTAAGCCATATTTCTTTTTGACCTGTACATTCAACAACGCTGTCAAAACCAAAGCCATCAGTAAATTTTATAGGATTCTCATGGGAATTATAAACCTCATCAGCACCTAAGGCTTTAGCTAATTCCAATTTATGCCTGTTTCTGCCTAATACAGCAACATCAACATCCATAGCTTTAAGAACCTGGAGAAAAAGTAAACCAACAGGACCAGTTCCGATTATTAGTATTTTCTCACCTCTTTTAGGAGAAAGTGCTTTTACTCCATGAACAACACAGGAAAGAGGTTCAAGAAAAGCTGCTTCTTCAAAGCCTATTTCTTCAGGTTTATGAAACATATTCAGTTTAACAACTCTTTCTTTTACAACAATAAATTCTGAAAAAGCTCCAAGCATCATATCCTTCTTTAAAATTTCACATAGGTTAAAAAATCTTCTTTTGCAGTAATTACATTCTCCACAGGGTGCAGTGTGAACAAGCATAACCTCATCACCTTTTTTAAATCCATTAACTGCCTGTCCAACTTCCTCAACTATTCCAGAAAATTCATGACCAAAAGGACCAGGCATTGGAATTAGTGGATGACCTCTTAAGTAGGCTTTTAAGTCTGTACCACAGGTTAAAGCCGCCTTAATTTTAACTAAAACTTCCTCCTCCTTTGGAGAAGGGATTTCTTTTTCAACAATTTCTATTTTACCAGGCTTAATTAAATATGCTGTTTTCATCATTCTCTTTTACTTAATTTCCATTATTCTAAAGTTTTAATATGCTTATTTTTGTTATCCCTGTTCCTTCAAACTTTTTTCATAAAGTTCTTTTTTACTCAATCCATAAAGCTCAGCTACTATTTTGACTGCTTCTTTTCTTCCCTTTCCTTTTTTCATAAGCTCTTTTATTTCCCTTAATGCCTCTTCAAAGCTTTGAGTTGACTCAGGTGCACCTTCAACTACTATAACATATTCACCAGCTATTTTAGAGTTTTCAAGTCTTTCAATTATCTCTGAAAGATTGTCTCTCAAAACTTCTTCAAACATTTTAGTAAGCTCTCTTGCTATACATACTTTTCTGTCTCCAAAGACTTCAAGCATATCATCAAGGCTCTGAAGTATCCTGTGGGGTGCTTCGTAAAATACAAGAGTTCTTTTTTCAGAGCTTAACTCAAGAAGTTTTTTTCTTCTTTGCGACTGTTTAACAGGAAGAAAGCCTATGAAGGTGAATTCTTCTGTAGAAAGTCCTGAAATACTTAATGCAGTGATTAAAGCTGTAGGACCTGGTACTGGAATTATTT
The DNA here is from genome assembly GCF_029946585.1 of Thermodesulfovibrio sp. 1176. Taxonomy (NCBI): domain Bacteria; kingdom Pseudomonadati; phylum Nitrospirota; class Thermodesulfovibrionia; order Thermodesulfovibrionales; family Thermodesulfovibrionaceae; genus Thermodesulfovibrio; species Thermodesulfovibrio sp. 1176. The sequence continues at coordinate 112,713 of NZ_JARZRZ010000005.1, forward strand.
CAATGCCTTCTTCTATTGCTCTTTTTATTACAACTGCTCCAGGGTCTGAAATTCCCGGAGTTCCCGCATCAGTAATTAAAGCTACTGAATGTCCAGAGTTAACTTTTTCAATTATCTCTTCTGCCCGAACTTTTTCCTTTTCTGACCAGTAACTTATCAAAGGTTTTTTTATTCCGTAATGATTAAGTAACTTTAAAGAATGCTCTGTATCTTCACAGGCAATATAATCAACTTTTTTAAGGGTGTCAACTGCTCTGAATGTTATATCATCAAGGTTTCCAATAGGAGTTGAAACTATATAAAGCCTTCCTTTTGCCATTTACTCTTCCTTCAATAATTGCCTTAATCTTTTGTCAGCTTTAATTATATCATCAACACTTTCACCAGTGATATCCCAGCTGTACTCTCCCTTTTTATCCCTGTGAAGCTTTATTTTTAATGGTTTTTTAGGTTTAGCATACTGAAGAACCTTATCTTTTGTAACCTGCACCTGAGTTTGTGAGTATCCTTGTTCAATAGATATTGAAAGAATAAAACAAATACTGATTAAAATTATAAATATTTTTTTCATCTTATCCCCTCCTCAAAATTTATTTGTAACTGGGAAGCGCCAGTCTTTGCCAAGGGATACTGGAGATATTTTTATTCCTATAGGCGCCTGTCTTCTTTTAAACTCTGCTTTTTTGATCATCTGTAATACTTTTTTCACAACCTCTCTGTCAAATCCGTACTCAACAATTTCATCTTCGCCCATACATTTTTCTATATGAAAATATAAAATCTTATCAAGAACTTCATAGGCTGGCAGAGTATCCTGATCAGTCTGTCCAGGTTTTAATTCTGCTGAAGGCGCTTTTGTAAATACCCTTTCGGGGATTCTTCCATGAGATACCCCTTTTGCAACCCTGTAAACAATTGTTTTATATACATCTTTTATTACTGCGTATCCACCAGCCATGTCTCCATAAAGGGTTGAATAGCCTACTGCCAGTTCTGATTTGTTTCCTGTAGTAATCACAAGCCAGCCAAATTTATTTGAAAGTGCCATAAGAATATTTCCTCTTATTCGGGACTGAATATTTTCCTCTGTTGTATCCTCTGGAAGCCCTTTAAATACATTTTTAAAGTTGTCAAGATATTTCTGAAATATTTCATCTATTGATATTTCAATAAGTTCGATCCCGAGATTTTTTACGAGTTCGTATACATCTTCTCTACTTTCCTGGGATGTATATCTTGATGGCATAAAAACACCAACTACTCTCTCTTTACCAAGAGCTTCCGTGGCTATTAATGCAACAAAGGAGGAGTCAATCCCTCCACTTAAGCCAAGACAAACTCTTTTAAAACCGTTTTTGTTAACATAATCTCTCAATCCTGTAACAAGGGCTTTAAAGATTTCTTCTTCCTCTGCTTCTTCATCATCAACCAGAAACCTCTTTAGGTCATTTTGAGATACCCTCTTTATGTCATTCTGAGCCCTCTTTATGTCATTCTGAGCCAAAGACGAAGAATCTACAAACCTTTGCATTCTTTTTAAAGGAATTTTGATTATTTCTACATCTTCAAATTCACTTTCCCATCGTATCTTTGGTTCTCTCATTCGAGTTCTTACAACATCTTCTAAATCTATTTCCGCCAAAATTAAATCTTCTTCAAAATCCTTACCTAATGCAATAACATCACCAGAAGGTGAAATAATTAAACTTCTTCCATCAAAAACAGTCTCATCCTGTCCACCAACCATGTTTAGATAGCAAATATAAACTCCCATGTCGTAAGCTCTTGTTGAAAGCATTCTAAATTTTTTCTTGTATTTCCCTGAATAAAAGGGTGATGCACTTATGTTTATTATCAATTCTGCACCACTTGATGCCTGAATAAGACTTGGAAGTGATGGATGAAATATATCTTCACAAATATTTACAGCGAAGAATACTCCATCGTATTCATAAACTGGAGTTCTGTTGCCTGGCTTGAAATATCTCATCTCGTCAAAAACACTGTAATTTGGTAGATAAATTTTATGATAAATATTAATAAGACTTTGATTTGCAACTACAGCAGCAGAATTATAAAGATCTTCCCTTTTTACTGGTAAACCAACAATTACAATAAAATCTTTAACATTTTTAACTATTTCTTTTAAAGCATTCTCTGCTTTTTTTATAAAAGCTGGATAAAATAATAAATCTTCAGGATTATATCCAGTTATTGCAAGTTCTGGAAATACAATAATCTCAGCTTCTTTTGATGCCTTTTCTATGTAAAAGAGAATCTTTTTAAGATTTCCATCAATATCTCCAACAGTAGGATTTATCTGACATAGGGCAATTTTAATCTTTCTCATAGGTTATAGGTTGGACAACACTTAATTGCATCAAAGGCATAAAGTATTCTTTTTTCCTTAGGAAGTTTTTCTTCAGGATAAGGAATAAAATTAAGTGATTTGAGTTTTTGTAGAAGTTCCTCTCTTTTTGGAATATCCATAGAATCTTTTACTTCTCCTGTAATAATATCGATCATTCTTCCCTCTAGACCATCAGTGACCATTGCAAAAGGAATCTGATAGGGTTCAACAACTCTGCAAAAGGCAAACATGAATCTCTCCCATGATTCAATACTCGCAGGTGTACACTTGATTGCGTATAGAACTTTTCCTTCAAGGCATAAAAGAATATCAACAGTGGCAAAAAATTTTTCCTTTTCAGAAACAATGACTTCATAGCCCTTGTTTATCTCTATATCACTAAATTTATATCCTAAATCAATCAATTTTTCTATTATTAATCTTTGAATGTAACCAATGCTTTGGGCAAAGAGTTCTTCCTGTTGTTTAATTATGTTGCCAATAAGTTCCTTTCTTTCCTCAGGAGACGCAGGTGTTTTATTAAGTGGTATTTCCATTAATTTCTCCTCCTTTCTGTTTTATATCTTTCATGAAAAAACTTTAAAAGAATGTCTTCTTTAGTATAACAAAAATTAAAACCCTGAAACTTAATCATAATTTGCAAAATAATAATATATAAGTTTAAAATTTAATATCACCATCTAAAAAGGAGGTTAATATGTTTTTTGAAACATCTTTTTTAACTGTAATTGTAATTGTTTTTTTAGCTATTTACATTTTAAGTAGCGCAATCAAAATTCTTAAAGAATACGAAAGAGGAGTTGTTTTCAGGCTTGGAAGAGTAATTCCAGTTAAAGGACCAGGATTGGTTCTTATCTGGCCAGTAATTGACAAAATGGTTAAAGTAAGCTTAAGAATTGTTACAATGGATGTGCCAGCTCAAGACATTATTACAAAAGATAATGTTTCAGTAAAAGTAAACGCTGTTGTTTATTTTAGACCGATTGACCCAATTAAAGCAGTAACAGCAGTTGAAGACTTTTACTATGCCACAAGCCAGATTGCACAAACTACTCTTCGTAGTATTCTTGGACAGAGCGAACTTCAGGATTTGCTTACAAATCGTGAACAGATTAATGCAGAACTACAACAAGTGATTGATTCTCAAACTGAACCCTGGGGAATTAAAGTTACTGCTGTTGAAGTTAAAAATGTTGACCTACCTCAGGAAATGTTAAGAGCAATGGCAAGGCAGGCTGAAGCAGAAAGAGAGCGTAGAGCAAAAATTATTCATGCAGAAGGAGAACTTCAGGCTGCTGAAAAACTTACCGAGGCAGCAAGAATAATATCTTCTGAACCAGCAGCATTGCAACTAAGATACTTACAAACCTTAAAGGAAATTGCCTCAGAGAAAAATTCAACAATTCTCTTTCCTTTACCCATTGATTTAATAACTCCATTTATGGAGCTTTTATCTCGTGCTAAAAAATAAATTAACCTTTAAAGCACTGCTAAGGCTTTTTGCTTTAGCAGTGCTTGTTGCTTTATTAGTATTTTTGGCTTATGAATTTGGAATTATTGAATTATTTCTTAATGAAGAAAAGTTAAAAAAATTTATTCAATCTCTTGGTCCTTTCGGGGTGGTTGGTTTTATTATTTTACAAGCCTTTCAGGTTGTGGCAGCTCCAATTCCTGGTGAGGTTACTGGATTTCTTGGGGGATATTTATATGGTACCTTTTGGGGAACTGTTCTTTCAACAATAGGGCTTACCCTTGGTTCAGTAATTGCTTTTATTCTTGGAAGAGTTTTTGGAAAACCCTTTGTTGAAAGAGTTGTTGACCCTATTATTTTAGGTAAGTTCGATTATCTTCTACACCATAAAGGTGCATTTTTAGTTTTTTTTCTTTTTCTCATTCCTGGTTTTCCTAAGGATTATCTAAGTTATTTTTTAGGATTAAGTAGACTGAGTTTGTTTGAATTTACAGTGATTGCAGGGGTTGGTAGACTTTTTGGAACAACTCTTCTTTCACTAAGTGGAGATTATCTTAGGCATCATGAATATAAAAAATTCATAAGCCTTGCTGGTATAGCAATCATTGTAACAGTTACGGTATGGCTATTTAAAGAAAAAATTGAACGCCTTTTCAGAATATGGCATATAAGGAAATACAGAAAAAATAAAAAGAAATAGTTACCACTTAATCAAAGCTGAACCCCAGGTAAGCCCGGCTCCAAAGGCTGCAAGCATTACATAATCACCTCTTTTTATTCTTCCCCCATCAACAGCCTCATCTAAAGCAATTGGAATTGAAGCAGCAGAGGTATTTCCATATTTATTAATGTTAACCATTACTTTATCCATAGATAAGTCAAGACGTTTTGCCATTGCCTGAATTATTCTTATGTTTGCTTGATGGGGAACCAATAAGGAAAGTTCTGCAGAAGTTATTCCTCCCTTTTTTAACGTACTATCAACAGTTTCTTCAAGGGTTTTTACTGCAACTTTAAAGGTTTCATTGCCTCTCATTTTTATAAAGTTAAGCCTTTGCTTTATTACTTCTTCTGTAACAGGCATTTTTGCCCCACCTGCAGGCATATGAATAAAATCCCACATTGTTCCATCAGAAAATATATCTATAATCTTTATTCCTTCATCCTTTTTAGTTGGTTCAAGTATAACCGCGCCCGCACCATCGGCAAGAAGGACACAGGTTGTTCTATCAGTCCAGTCTGTAAATCTTGAGAGAGTCTCTGCTCCTATAACCAATGCTCTTTTTGATGCACCTGTTTTAATAAACTTTTCTGCTACTGCCAAAGCAAAAATAAAACCAGAGCAGGCTCCGTTTATATCAAAGGCTACTGCATTAGTTGCTCCAAGCTTCATCTGAAGGATACAAGCACAGGATGGAACAAGCATATCTGGTGTAACAGTAGCAACAATTATTAAATCTATATCTTCAGCTTTTAAATTGGCATTTTTCAATGCTTTAATTGATGCCTCATAGGCAAGGTCACTTGTTGCCTGTTGTGGTGATGCTATTCTTCTTTCTTTTATTCCTGTTCGTTCAGTTATCCATTCATCGGATGTCTCTACCATTTTTTCAAGGTCATGGTTTGTTAACACTTTCTGAGGGACATAAGAACCCGTTGACAGTATTCTGGCTTTCATTTATCTCCTCCGCATAATTTAGACTGTCTAAGATTTTTTTATATATTTGCTTTTTTGCCATTTCTACAGCAACTTTTATTGCATTTTTTATTGCCTTTGCTGAAGATCTTCCATGACATATTATGCTTGTTCCATTAATCCCAAGTAATAAGGCTCCACCATATTCAGAGTAATCGACTTTTTTACGAAAACTTTTTATTGCAGGTTTTATCATCATATAACCAAGTTTTCCTGTTATTATATCAGCAATTTCTTTTTTAAGCATTTTCATTAATGCCTCAGCAAGTCCTTCACCTACTTTTAAAACAATATTACCTACAAAACCATCACAAACAACAACATCTGCTGAACCGAAAAATATATCTTTTCCTTCAATATTACCTATGAAGTTAAGTTTGGATTTTTGAAGAAGTCTGAAGGCTTCCTTTGTTGCCTCATTTCCTTTTGTTCCTTCTTCACCAATACTAAGAAGAGCTATTCGAGGACAGGAGGAATTAAAAAGAACTTTATGATAGGCATCACCCATATGGGCAAATTGGAATAAATGTTCTGCTTTACAATCAACATTTGCACCCGCATCAAGTAGAATAAAGTGTCCTTTAAGACAGGGCATTACAGTGGCAATTGCTGGTCTGTCAACATTAGGAAGTTTTCCTAATAAGAGAAAACTTAAAGCCATCATCGCTCCAGAATTGCCTGCACTTATTACAGCATCAGCCTTGCCTTCTTTAACAAGTTGAACAGACTTTCTCATGGATGTATTTTTTCTTCTGATAGCAGAAGATATATTTTCATCCATTAAAATCTGGTCTTCTGCATTTAAAATTTGTAACCTACCCTTAAAATCCTTTCTTTCTTTTAGAAACTCCTTTATTTTCTTTTCATCGCCAACAAGGATAATTTCTATTTCTTCATTATCTGATACGGCTTCGTAGGCACCTAAGATATTTACTTCAGGGGCAAAGTCGCCCCCCATTGCATCAACAGCAATTTTTAACATTTTTTAAATTTACTCTTCGACCTCTAATAATTTCCTACCTTTATAGGTTCCGCAATTTGGGCATACTCTGTGAGGTAGCTTAGGTTCCTTACATTCTGGGCATTCAACCAAAGATGGTAAGCTCATTTTAAACCAATTTGCTCTTCTTTTATCCCTTCTTGAAGGGGTATGCCGATGTCTTGGATTAGCCATTTGCTTTCATCCTCCTTAAAAGTGATTGTAATATTGCCATTCTTGGATCAATTTCTTGGACAATGCATCCACATTCAGAATAATTTAAATCTGTTCCACATATAGTGCATAAACCTTTACAATCCTCAGAACATAAAGGTTTCATTGGAATATTTAGTAAAATCTGATCTCTAATAATATCCTCAGTATCAATTAATCCTTCTCTGTAGAAATCAACATCCATTTCATCTCTCTTTAGCTCTATTAGTTCCTCTTTATTTAAATGCTGAACAGGATGATATGTAACTTCAAGTAAAGTTTTTATAGGTAATATATATTCTTTAAGGCATCTACTGCATTGGAGTTCAACTTCTCCACTGACAACTCCTTTTATAAATACTTCAACCCCTCTTTTGTCTACCCTTAAAATTGCTTTAAAAGGTTGAATAATTTTTACTCCTTCTATTTTTGGAGTTTCTTCAACCGCTAAAGCAAGTCCTTCTTCTGGTATATCAAAGACCTCAATTTTCATTTTAAAAAACCTCAAAAATAAAATTCTCCCGTTAAACGGGAGATAAATTATTTTAACAGAAATTGAAAAAATTTTGTAAATTTAGTGAAAGAGGTTATAATCTTGGCTTTATCCATAGAGTGCCACATATTGCCTGATAATCACAGTATTGACAGTTTTTTCGTAAATTTTTAGTGGGATAAAAAGGAATTTGTATGTTAAATAACTCTTCAATTGTCATTGAAAGTAAATTTTTTATATACTTTAAAACTTCAATTTGAGACCGTAAATTATTCAATGGCTTAAATTCGATATTATTTAATTTTGATTTTCCAATTAAGAGATATATTCCCTCAATATCTTCAAAAGATATTTTCTTCTCTTTACTGTATGCTATTATGTAAAGGGGTATTTGAATACTTCCTACTTTATCCTCTACAAAGTAAGATAGATATTCATTTTTTTCTGATTTTCTAGTATTTTCATAATCTTTTATGCCTTCAATTAAAGTATCTATTTTAATTTTATAGGATTCTTCCCTGCCAGATGTTTTAAAGTCAACTATAAATATTTTCCCATCCCTTTCTTCTACAAGATCTATACGTCCTGTAATTTTTATATTTCTCCATTCAAAAATAAAAGGATATTCAACTTCCATTATTTTTAATTTTTTCTTTCTAATAATTGGCAAATAATATTTTTCAAGTAGCTCTCTTATTCTTTTTATCATTTGTCTCATAATTAAGTAAGGATTACCTACAATGTAATGTCCGTATCGTTCCTCAAACTCTTTTTTAACAAAATTTTCAACGAGGGTAATGTCTATATCTTCTGAGCTAAGATAATTTTTATGGACAAAAAGCCTAAAATATTTTTCCAGAACATTATGAAGTATAGTTCCTATAAAGGTTGAATCTATTTCTGTATCCTGCTTATTTCTTAATCTTAAAAGATAAGAATAATAAAATTTTAAAGGACACTTTAAGTAGGTATCAATGGCAGAAGGACTCAAATCAATATTTTTAAGAATCTGTAGATGAGTTTCGTTTTTTTCTATGGATTGGGGTTTTACTGCTGATAAATTAACTTTATAAAAAACAGAATGAGTTAATATTGACTCCTTTAACTTTTCTTTCTCCCATATAATTTTTTCTAAAAATCTTGATCTTTCCCTCTTTTCATCTTTTACATAAAATAAATGGACTTCTTCTGCTCCATTTATAAGCACTCGGAAATAATATTCAATTAACTTTTCTCTGTCTTTAAATGTTGGTAATTCAAGGGCTTCTCTTAATTTTAATGGCATTATATAGTCTTCATAAAGAGGAGGAAAAATTTCTTCATTTAAATCTGGGAAAAAAACAGTTTTAAATCTTATATTTCTTGTCTCAAGAAAACCAAGAATTTGTAGCCCCCTTACAGGCAGTCCCTCAAAGGGATACTTTACACTCTTTATAAATCCCTTTAAAAAATTGAAATAGCTTACTATATCTTTAAATTTTGTCTCTTTTGCAAGACTATGGCAGAGTTCTCTGAGTTTATCTAAAAAAATTTGATAGAAGGGAAAAAAAAGAGGGTGATACCTTGCTGTGCTTTGTAAGTATATGAATTCAATGGCATCATTGCATTTTGAAGCAAAATCCAAGAGATTGTCTATTTTTAAAAAGGGAAAAATAAGCGTTTTGTGTATTTCCTTTAAATGCTTTTTTATCTTGCTGAGACTGTATTCTTTTAATTCTTCTGTATTTTGATATACTCTCTCAAGTACAGAATTTTCTATATCTTCGATTGATAAAACTATATTTCCTTCTTCTGAAAAGTAGTTTTCAATGGAGTGAAAGATTATTCTTGTTAAAGTAGCACTTTTATGGATTTCATTAAAATATAAAGATTCCTCATGGTATTTTATGTTTTTAACATAGGGATGAAGAACAAACTGCAGATACTCTGATAGAGCCACATAATGTTTACCACTGCCATCGGTAAAAATATTATTTAAAAGTTGAGATAGACACTCAAAAAAATTCCAAATAGGAGTTCTTATTATGGGATACCCCATCGATATGTTGTATTCCTTTTCTTCTAAAAATGTTAATCCTTGCCTTAAAAGAGGGAAAAGTAAGTCCTCAGAAGGTAAGACAACCACGATATCTTCAGTTAATTTTCTTTCATTTAGAATATTCCCGATTAGATAAATCTGACCATGTCTGTCAGGACATTGGTAAATTTTAATATCAGGTTTTTTTTCATCTGATGATTCTTCTTCGTAAATCCAGAAAGTTAAATCTTCTGAAATGTCTCCACTTTGGACATGTTCATCTAATTTTTTAAAAAATTTCTTTTCAGCTCTTGTTAATCCAAAAAAACCACAAAAAATTATAGATTTAAATTCTGAAAAAATTGAAAAAATTTCATTTTCCGCAACTTTTCTGTATTTAAAAGATCTTGTTGCAAATCTGTTATTCTCAATGAATTTATAAAACATCTCGTATACTTTATACAAAGAATTGTAAGAACTAATAAGAGAATCATAGTATTTGAATTTTTCTGGGCTTACCATTTCAATAAAGAGCTCCTCAAAGGTATCAAAAATTTTCAAACCTAAGGGATAAAACTCATAAAAGGATTTAATCATAGAAAGGGTTTCCTCATATTTTAAAAAGTCAGGAAAATCCTCTCTGATTATCTGATAAAGAAGATAAATATTATCAGGAAAGGAAAGATCTTTAAAGTCCTTGAAAAAACTATTGAATATGTAATCAATCAGCTCATCCATTGAAAAAATTTTTGGAGGGTAAATAGCTTTTCTTATGCGCTCCTTAAAACATTTCATCATAAAGTATTTTGGTCTTTTGTTAGGGAAGACTATCAAGGTTGATGAATAATCCGTGGTGTTGTCTGCCTTATCAATTATATAATCTACAATCTTTTCTATCATATTTTCTCTGGGAGACAGTATTATTTCTTTCATACTTTTTTTCTCATAATTTGATTATTCTGTCCTTGGTAGATAAATAAATAAACCCTTCTATTTTTCTGTCAAAATAGAGTTCCTTTAGAAGTTCCATATATAGCTTTGTCTGATTTATTGCCTTCTGTTCATCGGGGAGAATACCAAATTTATATTCGATAACTGTTATTCTATCTGAATCTACAATTAATTTATCAATTCTGTGAAGATTTCCATCTAAATCAAGAATCTCCTTTTCTGTGTAAATCTCTCTTTTAGGTTGATATCTGAAATATTTTTCAAATCTATTTATCGTTTTCATTATTAGAGTTTTTATTTCTTCAGGGTCATAGTTTTGTTTAAATTCAAAATTAAGTTTTCTTATTCTTTCTTCAAGGTCTTTTTCAAAGAAATCTTTGTTTTCGATAAATAAAATAGAAGCCATTAATTTGTGAATGAATTCTCCCTTCTTTATTTCATAAATATTTACAGGTTCTTCTTCCAATGGATAATCAAAGAAGTTTTTATTTACAAAATGATTTACAAATATTTGTTGACTATTTTCCTGTTTGACTTTAGGAATCATACGGTAATATTCTTGCTCAATGGAATACTCTTGATTTTCATATAAACACTTAACTACTTGATTTTTTCTTGGACAGCTTTTACTTTTTGAATTTTCATCCTTCCTTTCACAGGACACTACTATGTATAAAACTTCTTTTGCCCTTGTTAAAGCAACATATAATTTGTTGAGATCATCAGTAAAATTTCTATTAAAAAATTTATCTTTTACTTTTTTTATTCTTTTCAGGTATTCATTTTGCAAAATTTTGTCATCAGGAAGCTTTAGGAAATCATTACCATCAAAAACAATTTTATCTATTTTAGTTGTATTAATATCCGTTAACAATATTACAGCAGGAAATTCTAATCCCTTTGCCTGATGAACAGTCATAAGAGTCATTGCATCTTTGCCAATAGGTTTACTTATATCCCAAAATCGTTCATCTTCATCCCCACTTGTTTCATAAAATTCAATAAATTTTTTCAATCCGCTTCCTTCTGCTTCAAACTTTAAAATAACCTCTAAAAATTTTATCAATGCCGATTCTTCATCAGGGAAATTGTCAAAAAGAGAAAACCGATTATAAACTTCTGTTAATAGATCATAAAGAGGTAAAAAACCTGTTTTCCTTAAGATATTGGAAAAATAATTTTTCCAGATATAAGGAAAGTGTTTTTGAAACTTTTTGTAATATGGTTGACCATCATAATTCAATTTTTTGTTGCAAGAAAGCAAAAAATTTTCAACTTTACTTTCCCAGTTTGTAAACTCCTTTGAAAAGACTTTTTTCGATATATCTCCAAGCAAAAAACTACTAAAAGAAAAATCATCAACAGGAGAATCAAGAAATTTGAGAAGAAAAACTAGTTCAGCAATAATCTTCCTTTTTCGTACATCAAGACTGCTATATGACAAGAAATCAAATCCTTCTTCATTAAGCCATGTACTTATGTTTGTTAGTGTTTCGTTTTTAAAGGCTAAAAGGGCAATGTCTGAATAAGAAAATCCCTGTTTTCTGATTTTCTTAATTAACTGGATAATTGTCTTCCTTTCCTTTTCCTCTTTTTCATCTTTATCACCCTTTTCATATTCAATTTTTTCAATTTTTACGCAACCGATTTCTTTTAAATCATCCTTTTCCTGCTGTTCACAATCACAGAGTCCTGAAAGAACAAGAGGGATAGCAAACTCAGAATTTGTAGGATCGTTATCTTCGACATAATATTCCCTGTCATCGGATATATTAATTAGATATTCGTTAAGTTCCTTTTTAAAAAAATTTTTTACAAAATTTAAAATTTTTCCACCAGAACGGTAGTTTTTTGATAAGTTAAGTATGTAATATTTGGGAACAGATTTAAAAGTTTGGGGGCTTTCTGCTTCTTTAATAAGTTCAGTCATTATTGTATAGTCAGCTCCTCTAAAACCATAGATAGCCTGCTTTGTATCGCCAACTATTAGAAGACTTCCACCCTCTGAAAGAGAGTTTTCAATTAGCATCTTCAAATTATTCCATTGCACAGGAGAGGTATCCTGAAACTCATCTATAAAATAATGATAGATTCTTTCACCGAGCTTAATATAAATTTCAGGGATTGAAAGCTCATCAAGCTTTGATTTTATTAGATTATTAACATCCTCAATAAATATCTTCTGTTGTCTCCTTTTAAGGGCTTCAAGATTTTCTGCAAAATAGAAAAAGACAATAAAATAGGGCAAGAAATATTTCTTACAGTAAATTGTTACATAATCAGCAACAGCTCTCTTTAGATTGCTCCAGGCTTCATCTATTTGAGGAGTACTTTTTTTTACAGGATTTTTGTTAAAAGTTCCTTTCATTACAGCATTAAAATCATCCTTCTTAAGTGATTCAATTATTCCTGGGATTTTACTATCTGATCTAAAACTGCCTCCACTGTCTTGAACTTTTTTTTCAAAATCTATCACTGCCCTTTTTAATTTTTCCTTTGCCTTATCAAAATCTCTAAGATATCCCTTAAATTTTTCAATATCTTCGTAAGATAAATTATAACCATTGATAGAAAGAAGATTATAAATATTTTTCAATTCATCAAAAATTTTTTCTCCAGGATTCCATATATAACTGGAGTCTACTGTTAGATTTTCTTCCATTTTATCTATAACTTCCATAATAAAGGAGGTCATTTCAGATTCATCTCTGAATAAATTTAAGAAATTTTCAAAGGCACTATAAAGGAAATTTTCATTTTTCATGAGAATATCAAAATCACCAAAATAACCAAATCTAATAGCTTCTGCTTTAAATATTTTTGTTAGAAAACTGTCAATTGTTCTAATCTGCAAATCAGAATAATTATCAAGAATTTTTTCTATTAAAATACCAGCCTTCTCTGTAATTGCCTCATCAGACAAATTAAGATGCCAAAACTCCTTTAAAGCATCTTCTTCTTTAAAATAAAGTTTTTTTAACCAGTTCAGTATCTTTTCCTTTATTTCTATGGCAGCATTATTTGAAAAAGTAATGGCAAGAATATTCTTTAATTCATTGTGAATTATTTTTTCTGAAAGAAGAAATTCAACAAAAGTCTTTGTGAGAAAATAAGTTTTTCCACTTCCTGCTGAAGCTTTAACAATTGTAAAATTTGGAAAACTTTTTACTTCTTCTGAAAAGGCTTTTAATTCACCCATATCTAATTATACTAATTATACTAAACCCTATAAATCCTTTTTCAAAAATATGAATCTTGATGAAATTTTTGACTATTGTAGGCAAAAATTGCCTATTTTATTGACATACTTTTTGTCAACAAGATTAATAATTCCTAAGAAATTCCTTAAAATTATAAGACTTGTAGTATTAGCCAAGGAAATACTTCCCTGGCATGTAAATTGTTATTTCAAAATTATCAAAAAATTTATGGAGGTATTAGAATGAATATAAGACAGATATCAATAAACTTATCAAAAAATATGAACCGATTTATAGTTTTAAATATTCTTATGCTAATCGCCACATGGGCTATTTTTCTATATTTCAGTAAATATGAACAAAAAGAAGTGCTTGCAGGCATATTATTAGCAGGTTTAGGTCTAATTATTTCCAATTTCACCATTGCAAAAACATTAAAAAGAAAAATGGAAAAGATTATAAAACATTCCCTTGATCAGGTTGAAACCCAACTTTATTTCGATGAATTAACCTCAGTTTATAATCGAAAAGCAGGTATGAACAGACTTAACGAAGAAATAGCAAGAGCAAGAAGGAGCGGAAAACCTATCTGTGTTGCTATTCTTGACATAGATAATTTTAAAATTATAAATGATACATACGGTCATCTTGTAGGAGATAGAGTCTTAAGGCATGTAGCATTGCAGATTAAAAATTCTTTAAGAACCTGTGATATTGTAGCAAGATATGGAGGTGAAGAATTTCTTATAATTTTGCCTGATACCGATGAAATTAATGCTATCATGGCTTTAGATAGAGTCAAAATGAATGTCGCTAAAAAACCAATTAGAGTTGGACGGGAATATCTTTATATAACTGTTAGTATAGGCGTTAAGGAAATATCTTACAATGAACATCCTCTATCATCAATAGATAAAGCAGACAAAGCCCTTTATCAGGCAAAGAAAAATGGTAAAAATAAGATAGAAGTTTTCTTAAATTACGCTCACAACAAAAACTAAGCTACAGAAAAGGTCTCTATTTTATTTTTCCAAAACTCCTCTAATCGGATTTTTAAAGAGGAGAAGGATTGTAAATAGGGGTCTTTTTTTAAGAGTATTTCCGCTTCTTCTCTTGCAATTTGTAAAAGAGCTTTGTCTTTGATTAAATTAGCAGATTTTAAGTCCGGCATCCCTGATTGTTTAGTCCCAAAAAATTCTCCCGGTCCTCTTATATTCAAATCTTCTTCAGCAATTTTAAACCCATCATTAGAATTTACCATAGCTTTTAATCTCAATTTTGCCTCTTCTGTCATTTTATAAGGTATAAGAATGCATTTTGATAACCTTTGTCCTCTTCCGACTCTTCCTCTTAATTGATGAAGTTGGGCAAGTCCAAATCTTTCAGCATGAGTTATTATCATAAGTGTTGCATTTGGGACATCAACTCCTACTTCAATAACTGTAGTTGCAACAAGTATTTGTATATTACCTTTTCTAAATTCATTCATTATTTCTTCTCTTTGTTTTGGAGGGATTCTTCCATGAAGAAGTCCAATTTTATAATTAGGAAAAATCTTTTGAAGAGCTTCGTATCCCTGTGTAGCTGACTTTAAATCTAAAATTTCTGATTCCTCTATAAGAGGATAAACAACATAAACCTGTCCACCAGAATTTATTTCTTCCTCAATCATTTTATAAACAATTTTTTTATCCTTAGGTTCAACAACCTTTGTTAAAACCGGTTTTCTTCCAGCCGGAAGCTCGTCAATTATAGAATAGTCAAGATCTCCATAAACAGTAAGCGCTAATGTCCTTGGTATAGGAGTAGCTGTCATTACAAGAGTATGAGGATTTAAACCTTTTTTCTTAAGAATCGACCTTTGTAAAACACCAAATCTGTGCTGTTCATCAATTATTACAAGTCCAAGATTTTTAAACTGTACATCTTCTTGAATAAGAGCATGGGTACCAACAACTATATTTGCTACTCCAGATGATATTAAATCTGTATACTTATTGTAAGAAGATGTATGGATTACAATGTTTATTTTCAAACCTTTTAGAAGGGACAAAAGATTAAAATAATGTTGTTCTGCCAAAATCTCTGTTGGCGCCATTAAAGCAGATTGATATCCTGATTCAACTGCCCTCAGCATTGCAATCAATGCTACAACTGTTTTACCTGAACCCACATCTCCCTGAAGAAGTCTATTCATAGGCACTGTTTTTTCCATATCATTGAGTATTTCATTAATAACTCTGTTCTGTGCTTTTGTAAGCTTAAAGGGAAGATTTTTAATAAGTTTATCAATTAAGTTTCCGTCTCCCTTTATTGATATCCCCTTTTCTTTTAATCTTTCATTTTTTAACATCAGAATGCCAAGCTGTAAGAGAAATAATTCATCAAAGGCTATTCTTTTATGATATGGAGTTTTTTTCTCATTTAGCAGATTAATATCAGAATCATCGGGAGGGAAATGAATTTTATAAATTGCTTCATAAAGATTGGGTAAATTAAGTTTTTGTAATAAATTATCTGGCATGAAATCTTCTATGTAATTAAAGGAGTATTCTAATGCTGAATTAATAACTAATTGTATCTGTTTCTGAGATAGTCCTTCTGTAAGTCTGTATACAGGAACGATTTTTCTGTCCTGTTCCGTTTCAGAAAATTCTAAGATTTCAAATTCGGGATTAAGTATTTCGTATGATGTACCTGTATAATCTAACTGAACTTTACCAAATATTTTTATTTTTATTCTTTCTTTAAGAATTCGCTTGAGATAGTTTTGATTAAACCATTTTGCTCTTATAAATCCTGTTTTATCTGAAATTATTGCTTCTATGATTGTTAATCCTCTTTTAGTTTTAATCTCATTGATTTGTACGATAACACCTTCAATACTTACAAAATCACCTATACTTATTTCATAAATCTTTTTTTTGTTTCTACGGTCTTCATAATGTATAGGAAAATAATAAACAGCATCCTTTACTGTGTTTATTCCTAATTTTTGAAGAAGTAATAGTTTTTTAGGACCTACTCCTTTAAGATATCGTATAGGTAAGTCTAATCCTTTGTCTACAAGCATTTTAAATTTTTAAAATAGACGACTTCAATTTAAGTTTCTTTACGGAAACCTTCCTGAAGAGATTTGTCTGCCTCTTTAAGTTTTAATTGAGCATATTCAGATTCGCTTAAAACATCAATGTTCCAGCCTGTTAATTTTGAGGCTAATCTCACATTCTGCCCCTTTTTCCCAATTGCCAAAGAAAGCTGATCATTTTCCACTACTACTATTGCAGTTTTTTCTGATTCATTAATCCCAACCTTTAAAACAGTTGCAGGTGTCAAAGCCTTAGCAATAAATAAACTTGGATCTTCGCTATAGGGTATTATATCTATCCTCTCCCCTCTTAATTCTCTAACAACAGATTGAACTCTTGTTCCTTTCATACCCACACAAGCACCCACTGGATCTACAGATGGATCCTTTGAAAATACCGCTATTTTAGTTCTTTCTCCTGGATCCCTTGCAATGCTTTTTATTTGTACTATTCCGTCCTGAATTTCAGGCACTTCAAGATGAAATAATCCTATAACAAAATTAGGATGGGTTCTTGATATTTTTATAATTGGATCTTTAGCTGTTTGTCTAACTTCGTATATATAGGCTTTAATTATATCTCCTCTTTTTAAATTGTCCTGAGGGAGCATTTCTTTCTCAGGCAAAATTACTTCAGCTTTACCAACAAGAATATAGAAATTTCCCTTTTCTTTTCTTAAAACTGTTCCGCTTATGATACTGCCTACTTTATCTTTAAATTCTTCATATATTATAGAACGTTCAATATCTCTAATTTTTTGAAAAAGAACCTGCTTTGCAGTCTGTACAGCAATTCTTCCAAAATCTTGAATGGAAAGAGGAATTTCTACTGTATCTCCAATGCCTTTATCTACAAATTTTTGCTTAGCTTCTTCTATGGAAATTTCTGAAGAAGGATCATTAACTTCTTCAACAACCTTTTTAATCTCAAAAATTTTTATATCAAATATTTGGGGATCTATTTTTAATTTAATAGTTGACTTATTTCCATATTTTTTTCTAATAGCTGATATAAGAGCAGCCTCAAGCAGTTCTATTACTGCATCCTTGTTAATACCCTTTTCTCTCATTATTTGTTCTGTTAAAAGTTTTAACTCTTTTCCCATATCATTACCCTATATAAATTTGTGCTTTAAGAATTTTATTTAATGGAATAAATAAAAGTTCTCCCCTTTCAGATTTTTTTCTACCCTTTTTATCAGTCTCTTGAATTTCTATTCTCACCCAATCATCACCAACATCTATTATTTTACCAATAAAAAATGTTTTATCAGATATTTTTTCTTTTGTAGTTATTTTCACTTTTTTTCCTATGTTTCTTAAAAAATCTCTTTTTCCTTTTAAAGGTCTGTCTATACCTGGAGAAGATACCTGTAATATATAGGAACTTTTTATAGGATCTTCAATATCAAGTATTGCCTCCAAAGAACGAGAAAAATTTTCACAATCTTTTACAGTAACACCACCATTTTTATCAATAAAAACTGTAACTACCAATCCTTTCCCCCCAGGATGAACTTCTATGTCAATAACTTCAACTCCCTCGGTTTCGCTAACTTCAACTGCATAATTACTTATGATTTCTTTTAATTCTTTAATATTCAATTGATACCTCTATTCCATCAAAATAAAAGAGTGGGAGTACCCACTCTTTCAAAAAGTTTAACACTTTTAAAAACTTTAAAGCAACACCAGAATAAATCCGGTGTTGCTTTCATTATATCCTGCTAAATTATTTTTTCTCAGCAGGTTTTTCAGGAGCTTTTTCAGGAGCCTTTGGTGCTTCAGGAGCCTTTGGTGCCTCAGGAGCCTTTGGTGCCTCAGGTGCTGGTGCAGGTGCTGGTGCTGGTGCAGGTGCTGGTGCCTCAGGTTTCTTTGGCTCTTCAGCCTTCTTACATCCCAAAGCAAAGCTAAAGGATACCATAAGAATTAATGAAAGTACTAATGCCAATATTTTCTTCATCTTACGTATTCACCTCCTTTCAACTATGATTTTTTAATGTCAAAACCGAAATCCCTTTGACTTTTATTTTTTACCATTGAGTATATCTTTTTGTCAACCCTATTTTTTATCTATTTTACAACCACTCTATGTCCTGTAAGATTAATAATTAAAACTACTAATGCTATGATTACCAAAGCTAAAATTACAGCTAATCCAGCATCACCTGCAACCTTAATTTCATCAATTTTTAATGCCAGGTTATGTAAAGTTGTTTCATCGAGTTTTGAAAGCCTGTCCATAATTTCCTTTTCAGAGTATCCAAAATCTTTAAGTCTTTGCGAAACAATTTTCATTTCGAGAAATTTTTGAACTTTTTCCAAATCCTGTGCTTTTGTGTTAAGAGTTAATTCGGATGGGATAAAAGCAGCAGTAGCAGATTGAACCATTCCGATTACCAATATGGCTACAATTAGGTAAATTGATAAAAATTTCTTAAACATAAAGCACCTCCTATTTGGTTTTTAGGTTTTTAATTTTATCAAGAGTATTCTGATAATACTTAATTTTTTCTGTATTTTCCTTTTCAAGTTCTATTGCTTTTTTAACCAATTCTTCCGCTTCATCAAGATTTATGTTCTTTGTTAAATAAAGCCAAGCAAGGTTGTTGTAGGCATCGGCAAGTTTATTGTCTTTTTTAATCGCCTTTTTAAAGTTTACTTCAGCATCATCAAATTGGTTTTGCTTAAAATATAAGTTTCCGAGAAAAAGAAAGCCTCTTGCATCATATTTTGAAGCCTCTTTAAAATGTTTTATTGCTTCATCAATAAGTCCTTTTTTTTCATAACTTAATCCAAGTTGAAGATGTTCTTCAGGAGTAAGAGGATCCTTTAAAACTACTATTTGAGGCATACTGCATCCAGAAATAAAAATAAAGAAGAGAAAAATTATTGACAACTCTTTTTTAAACATTGAATAAATTATACCATAAAACTGTTAAAATTACATTATGCCTTATTTCGATGTATCTATTCCCCAAAAAGTTAAAGTGTTAACATACTATTTCGAAAAGGAGATTGATTTAACAGGTTATGCAGTAACAGTTCCATTAAAAAACAAATTAGTTGAAGGAATTGTAATAGATAAAAAAGATTATAAACCTGTTGAAGTTGAACAGATAAAAAAAATTGAATCTATTCTCGGAGAAGCCTATTCAAAAAGTTTTATCGATTTTTTGAAATGGATGAGTTTTTATTATCTCACAGAAACAGGAACTGTTCTTAGAGCAACCTTCTTTAATGAGATAATTTCCATTTTAAAAGGAAAAAGAGGAAAAAAATCTTCTTCTAAGCTACTAAATAAGAAAAAAATAAATTTATCCTTTGAAAGTATCCCAATAAATATCGAAACATTATCAAAAATAACAGACTTAGCTAAAGAATCTAAATATAAGACATTACTAATTCACACTCCAAATATCCTTTATGAAATAAAATTAATGATAGAAGCAGTAAAAGAGCTTTTACATCTTGAGGGAACTGTGCTGTTGATTTTTTCTGAAATCAGAGATGCTATATCATGCTTTGAATATTTTGAAAAGCATTTTAATGATAAAGCTGTATTAATTCATAGTGAAATGACAAAAACTGAATTAAAAAACTCCATAAAAAAAATAATATCTAATGAAGTAAAAATAATTGTTGGAACAAGATCTGCAATTTTTGTTCCTGTTAAAAAACTCTCTATGATTATGATTTCCCAAGAATCAAGTTGGCTTTATAAAGCTGAAGAATCTCCAAGATATCAAACAAGGGATTGCGCTGTAAAAAGAGGCTTTATTGAAAATTGTCCTGTAATTCTTTTTGACACAATACCTTCAGTAACTTCTTATTATAATGTTTTATCTGGAAAATTTAAATTTATTGATGATTTTAATCAACTTAAACATCCTGAAATAAAAATTTTAAGGCAACCTCGAAACAACCTTTTTCATCCTGATATTCTGCTTAATCTGAAACTTTTGGAAAAAGAAAAAGTACTTGTGATTTCTCCAAGAGCTGGATTTAGTCTTTTAAGATGTTCAGACTGTGGAGAAATAATTAAATGTGATAGATGTGGAAGTAGAATGATTTTTAATAAGAATAATTTAACCATTAGATGTAATCGCTGTAATTTAACTGTTAAAACCTTCGAATCTTGTCCCTACTGTGCCTCTTTAGACCTCTATCCATTAGGCATCGGTGTTGAAAGATTAAAAGAAGAACTTCAAAAAATTTTTTCCAAAAGAGATGTGGAAATAAAAGATTTTGATTTAGGACAAAATCAAATGCAGGGAATTTTTATTGGACAGGCAAGCAAGCTTAAAAAAACATATACGTCAATATTTAAAGGAGCTGTTTTTGTAGATTTTGATTTCTTCCTTACTATTCCTGATTACAGGGCAATTGAAAATGCCTTTGCTAAAGTTTTATCTATCAGCCATCTTATAAGGGAAGAAGGTATACTTTTTATTCAGACAGGAAAACCAGAAATGGATATTTTCAAATTTTTCCGTTCTTACAATTTTAAAGAACTCTACTTGACGGAACTTAAAAATCGTAGAGAAGCTAATTTCCCTCCCTTTGTTAGATTGGTTAAAATAAGTTTCCTTCTAAAAAAAACAACCTCAACAGATATAATTGAAGAGTTAAAAAGATTCTTAAAATCTAATATATCAGGAGAAATAATCGGTCCAGTTAAAGGAGAACAAACATATGAATTTGTGTTTATCCTTCGCTCAAAGGAAAAAAGAAGACTAATTGAAGATTTATCAAAAAATATTGATAAGCTTAAAGATTTCAAAGGAATTACTTATAAAATAGAAGTAGACCCTGTAAGTTTAAAAATCTAAAAAAAGTTTTGTTTTGTCTTTCCGAAATATTTTTCTTGCGAACTCAATATCCTGAGCTATTCTGTTTTTAAGTTCCTCTGAAGAAGTAAACTTTTTTTCATCTCTAAGTCTTTCAATAAAATGAACTCTTATGATTTTTCCAAGTAGGTCTTCTTTAAAATCAAGGATATGAACTTCGTAACTTAAATTTGTATTGCCAAATGTAGGATTTTTGCCAATATTTGCAACGCCTTTAAAAGTTAATCCATCTTTAATGGTCACTTTAACAGCATATACTCCTTCCTTTGGAATTATCTCCTGTTTTGGCAGTATATTTGCTGTGGGATATCCAAGAATTGATGAACCTCTGCCAGCTCCCTTTATCACTTCTCCATCTATGTGATAAGCTCTACCTAAAAAAAGGTTTGCCTCTTTAATGTTACCCTCCATAAGAGCATTTCTTACAGCAGTACTACTTAAAATTTTTCCTCTTTTTTTATATGCTTTAACTACTGTAACTTTAAATCCGTAAAATTCTGAAAGTTTTTTAAGCATTTCTCGATCTCCTCGTCTATTTTTGCCAAACCTGTAATCATATCCAACTATAATCCATTTTGCATTAAATTTATCTAAAAGTATTTTGCTCACAAAATCTTCTGCCTCTATTTGAGCAAATTCCAATGTAAAGGGTATGCAAATTGTAATATCTATTCCACACTTCTCAATTAATTTTATTTTATCTTCTACTGTTGTTATAAGTTTTAATGGATGCTCTTTAAAAAGTACTTTTATTGGATGAGGATTAAAGGTAACAACAATACTTTTACCACTAATTTGCTTTGCCTTTCTCTTTACAAAATCAAAAAGTTTTTGATGTCCAAGATGAACGCCATCAAAATTACCTATTGTAATAACTGTATTAGCATGCTCAATTTTTTTAACTTCCCTAATTACCTGCATATTTTCTCTCCAAAGTGATGAGTTTTTGAAATATTGCCTCAACCTGTACGGAAGTTTCCTCAATACTTCCAGAATTATCTATTATATAATCTGACTTTGATTTTTTCATCTCTATTGGAAACTGACATTTAAGTCTGCGTGATACCTCTTCTTCAGAAATTCCCTTTTGTTTGAGTCTTTCAACTGCGATTTTCTCTGGTGTATAGACTGTAATTATTATATCAAATTTGTTTTGATAACCTCTTTCAAAAATAATTGGAGCCTCAACAACTACAATTAGAGGTTCTCCTCTCTTAGGAATGTTCTTTATTAAATCATCAATTTTTTCAAAAACCCTTGGATGAAGAATATTTTCAAGATATATTCGCATAAGAGGATTATCAAAAACTACTTTTGCTATGTATTTTTTGTCTAACTTACCATTTACTAAAACTTCTTCTCCAAATAATCTCTTGATTTCTTCGATTATTTCTTTCTTTTCAAGAAGTTCTTCTACAATTTTGTCTGTGTTTATAACATAAGCACCAAGTTTATGAAAAATTTCTGCCACTGTGCTTTTACCCATTCCGTAGTTTCCTGTAAGCCCCACTTTAATCATTTTTAAGCATCTCCTTTAATTCTCTAAGTTTTTTCAGAGCTTTTTGGGGAGATAAATTTTCTATATCAATTTTTGCTAACTCTACTAAAATAGGGTCTCCCTGAAAGAAAAGATCAAGTTGTCTTGCCAGTGGCTTAAAGGTTTGAAATTCTCTTTTTTCCAATCTCTGCAAAATCTCTCTTGCTCTGCATAATATTTCCTGTGGTAGCCCTGCAAGTCTTGCCACTTGAATACCATAACTCTTGTCAGTTCCTCCCTTTTCTATTTTTCTTAAAAAAATTATTTCATCGCCCCATTCTTTAACAACAACTGTATAATTTTTAACACATTCTATATTAAAAGCAAGTTCGGTCAGTTCATGATAGTGAGTAGCAAAAAGAGTTCTTGCTTTAATTTTTTCAGCGATATATTCTACAACAGCCCAAGCAATACTTATTCCGTCAAAAGTGCTTGTACCTCTACCTACTTCATCAAGTATTATGAAACTTTTTGATGTAGCATTATTAAGAATATTTGCTGTCTCTATCATTTCAACCATAAAAGTACTCTGTCCCTTTGATAGATAATCAGAAGCTCCTATACGAGTAAAAATTCTGTCTACTATTCCTATTTTTGCTTTAGTTGCAGGGACAAAAGAACCAATCTGAGCCATCAATACAATTAAAGCATTCTGCCTCAGATATGTAGATTTTCCTGCCATGTTTGGACCTGTAAGGATTATAATTTTTTGTTCTTCTGAACCTATTAAAAGATCATTGGGGATAAATCTCTGTTCAGGAAGTCTGCCCAATTGAATAAGTCTTTCTATAACTGGATGTCTTCCATCCTGTATTTCTATTATTTCATCTTCACATATCTCAGGTCTTACATAATTATTTTTTGATGCTACTGAGGCAAGGCTACATAAAAAATCCAGATAACCTAATGTATTAGCATTTTGAAGTATAAAGTCTGTGTAGGGATTTATTTTATTTATCAATTCTATATAAAGTTCTTGTTCAAGGGCTTTTAGTTTTTCCTCAGCTCCGATAATTTTCGATTCAAGCTCTTTAAGTTCCTCTGTTATAAATCTTTCAGCATTAGCGAGGGTTTGTTTCCTTATATAATAAGAGGGGACAAGATGTAAATTAGGCTTTGTTACCTCAATATAGTATCCAAAAACTCTATTAAATCCTATTTTAAGCGAATTTATTCCTGTTTTTTTCCTTTCTTCTAATTCAATATTCAAAATATATTTTTTACTTTCATGAGCTAAAATTCTCAGTTCATCAATAATTGCATTATAACCTTTCTTAAAAATTGATCCTTCTGTTACAGTATGAGGTGGATTTTCAACAAGGGCATTTTCAATAAGATTTACCATCTCATTTAGTTCAAAGAGTTTATCAAAGAGTTCTTTAATTTCTAATAATTCAGCCTTTGCAAGGCTTGATTTTATATTAGGTATCTTTTTTAAACCTTCTTTTAATGCTTTCAGTTCCTTTGGAGAAATACTTCCTGACTTAATTTTAAGGGCAAGTCTTTCTATATCAGGAAAATCCTTTAGAATGCTCTGAATAGATTGTCTCAAAATGGAATCTCTATAGAAAAATTCCACTTGATTAAGTCTTTTTTCTATTTCTGATATCTTAAGAAGAGGACAATTAAGAGCATTTTTTAAAAATCTTGTTCCCATTGAAGTCATTGTTTCATCTAAAACCCCTAAAAGAGAACCCTCTGTGCTACCATCAAGGGAGGTAAAAATTTCTAAATTTTTTTTAGTAGCAGTATCAAGAAGCATAAAATCAGATAGATTCAAAACTCTTAACTTTTTAAACTCTGTCTTCTGTTTATTTTCTTCTAAATATTTGATAAGTGCTCCCGTTGCTGACACAGCAGTTGAAAAATCTTCAATACCAAAGCTTTTTAGAGATGTAACTTTAAAATGCTCTAATAAAGTCCTGTAAGAAAGCATATAATCGAATTTCCAGTCATCAAGGCAGGTAATAGAATAGGAAAGATTTTCAAATTTTATTGTATCTTCAAGACTTTTTGGAATCAAAATCTCTTTTGGTTCAAATCTTCCTATTTCATCAATTATGCTTTTTTTGCTTTCATAAAGAATAAAATCTCCGATAGTAATATCTGCAAGGGCAATTCCTACTTTTCCTTTTGTTGGATACATTGCCATTATATAAACATTTTCTTTGACTCCTTCTGGTAAATAAGTTCCTGGAGTTAATACTTTCAATACCTGTCTTTCAACAATTCCTTTTGATGTTTTTGGATCACCAACTTGTTCGCAAATTGCTACTTTATAACCTTCCTTTATGAGTTTTTCAATATAAGAATCAGCAGCAAAATAGGGGATGCCACACATTGGAATAGGATTTTCCTTTGATTTATCTCTTGATGTTAGGGTTATGCCTAAAATTTTTGATGCTAATATGGCATCTTCTGCAAACATTTCATAGAAATCACCGAGCCTGAAAAAGACAATAGAATCTTTATATTGTTCCTTTATTTTCATATATTGACGCATAAGAGGGGTAAGTTCTTCCTGTAAGAAATTTTTAGAGTTCATTATTTTTATTATAAATTATATTTAGCATAAACTCGAAAGGATTATTCCTAATTTTAAAAGATAAAGTGGTATAATATGAAAAATTAAAACTGGAGGGTAAGATGGTTTTCAAACTAAAAGCAGAGGATGTCTATAAAAATTGCGATGAATCTATCTTTCAGTTTGATACAACCATAGATTTAGAACCCCTAACAGGTACCATTGGTCAGGATAGAGCTATCGCTGCTTTAGATTTCGGATTAAATTTACCTGCAAAGGGATTTAATATATACGCTTTAGGAATTCAGGGTACGGGGAAAATGCGTGCCATTAGAACTATGCTTTCAGAAAAAGTCAAACAAGAGCCTGTACCTCCAGATTGGTGTTATCTTCATAATTTTAAAAACCCTGATGCTCCAATTGCAGTGAGTTTACCTCCAGGGAAAGCTAAAGAATTTCAAAAAGATATGGAAAATCTAATAAATACCTTGAAAATTGAAATTCCCAAAGCCTTTGAATCAAAGGAATATGACAAACAGAGGAACAGAATTCTTGAAGATTTTCAGCAAAAACAAAAAGAATGGTTTTCTGCAATAGAAGAAGAGGCAAGAGCAAAAGGCTTTGCAATTCGTAAAGCTCTTGCTGGATTAATAATTGTTCCTGTAAAACGGGATGGTGAACCACTTACAGAAGAAGAATTCCAAGCCCTTGATTCTGAGACAAGAAAGAGAATTGATGAACTTGGCAAAATGCTTCAAGACAAACTTGATGATGTTGTAAGAGCAGTTAGAGAAGCAGAAAAAATTGTAAAAGATATGCTAATCCGTTTAGAAAGACAGATTGCCCTTGATGTATTAGAGCAACCCATTGAAGAGCTTAAGAAAAAGTATTCTTTCAATGAAAAAATTATAGAATACCTCAATGCTGTAAAAGAAGACATACTTAATAATGTTCAGGATTTTAAGATTCAAGAAGAAGCTGTTCCGCCCATGCCTCCTTTTATGAAGCTTCAAAGAGAAGTCTCCTTTGCTAAATACAGCGTTAATGTTATTGTTGACAACTCTAACACTGAAGGAGCTCCTGTTGTCTATGAACCTAATCCAACATATCTTAATCTTTTCGGACGAATTGAATATAAAATCCAATATGGAATGGCAATAACTGATTTTACCATGATCAAACCTGGTTCTCTTCATAAAGCAAATGGTGGTTATCTTGTAATTGATGCTATGGCTTTAATAAAAAATCTTTTCTCCTATGATGCCTTAAAAAGAGCATTAAGAAGCAGAGAAATTCGCATAGAAGATGTTTGGGAACAATATAGGCTAATCACCACTACTACACTCAGACCTGAACCAATTCCATTAGATGTTAAAGTTATTCTTACTGGAACTCCTTTTCTGTATTACATACTATACAACTATGACGATGAATACAGAGAACTTTTCAAAGTAAAAGCAGATTTTGATATTAGAATGCCAAGAAATGAAGAAAATATAAAAAAATATGCTCAATTTATCGCTTTGTGTCAAAAGGATGAAGGACTTCTTCCTTTTCATCGAGGAGCTGTTGCAAAGATTGTAGAATATGGATCAAGGTTAGCTGAACATCAAGAGAAACTTTCAACTCAGTTTAGCAGTATCGCAGACTTAATAAGAGAAGCCCATTTCTGGGCAAAAAAAGACAGGAAAGATATAGTTTATGCTGAACATGTAAAAAAAGCTCTCGAGCAAAGGGTTTACAGATCAGCAAGTATAGAAGAAAAACTTAGAGAACTAATTCTTGAAGATGTTTTGATTGTAGAGACCTCAGGTAAAAAGATTGGACAAATTAACGGACTTGCTGTTATTGATTTGGGAGATTATAGCTTTGGCAAACCTTCTCGTATTACTGCAAGAGTATATCTTGGGAAAGCAGGCATAATTAACATTGAAAGAGAGACAAAGATGTCCGGAAAGATCCATGAAAAAGCTATAATGATTCTTTCAAGTTATCTAATGAGTAAATATGCCATAAAAAAACCAATTAGCCTTAGTGCCTCTCTTACTTTTGAGCAACTCTATGAAATGATAGAAGGAGATAGCGCAACCTGTGCAGAACTTTATGCCCTTTTAAGTAGCATTGCTGAAATACCTCTTAAACAAAATATTGCAGTTACTGGCTCAATGGACCAAAGGGGAGAAGTGCAACCTGTTGGAGGAATTAATGAAAAAATTGAAGGATTCTTTGAACTATGTAAAATTAGAGGATTCGATGGAACCCATGGAGTAATAATTCCAAGAAGAAATGTAAAACATCTAATGTTGAAAGAGGAAATCCAGAAAGCAATAAAAGAAGGAACCTTCCACATTTATGCTATTGATTATGTAGAGGAAGGACTTGAAATACTTACAGATATGCAAGCTGGTGAACTTACTGCCGATGGAACATATCCTGAAGGAACTATAAACTATCATATAATGAAAAAGCTTGAAGAAATGTCAAAGTTATTTAAAAAGAAAGAAAAAGATAAAGAGAATGATCAAGGTTTATAAAACCTTTAAAAATTGAGATGTTTTATAGCAGATTTTACATAGGATTTTTTAATTACATAAGAACTTTCTAAGTAACCAACCATTAAAGCTCTTGAACATATTAGATTTATTATTCTTGGAATACCCTTTGAAACTTTATAGACTGTCTTTATTGCTTTGTTTTCAAAGGTTACAGGCACATCCCCTGCTCTTTGAATTCTGAATTTTATATAATTTTCTACCTCTTCTCTGTCGAAATGTGTTAATCTTACTTTAAGACTAATTCTTTGATTAAGTTGGGCATAATGGGGACTTTTGAGGATTCCTTCAAAATAAGGTTGACCAAGTAAAATAAAGTGAACAAGTTTTTCCTTTTCTGTTTCAATATTTGATAAATGTTTTATCTCTGTAAGAGTTTCCTCTGGTAAATCCTGTGCTTCGTCAATTATAATTAAATTTTTCAGTCCCATATTTTTTCTTTTTATAAATTCACCTTTCAAAATTTCAAAAAGATCAATCTTGTCAAAGACTTTTTCAATTTTTTCTGTTATCATTATCTCATTGTTTATAAGTTCTCTCACAATTGCTTTCAGAAATTCCTTTGCGGAGAGAGTAGACTGATAAACAATAATCGGAGATACTTCATGGTTGAAATTCTTTAAAAAGGTTCTAATTAACGTGGTTTTTCCTGTACCAGGTTCACCGATAATGAGCATAAAACCCTCGCCTTTTCTTAAAAGATACTCCATTGATTGAAGCGCTTCCATATGAACCCTTGAGGGATAGAAAAATTCCGGATCGGGTGTTATTCCGAAGGGATCTTCCTTAAATTTATAAAAATTCAAATACTCCATTAGCCTCTCCCTAATTTGGAAATTAATTCATAAAGAGGACTTAACAGGCTTACAAGGACAATTGCAAAAAATGCTCCGATAACTCCTATCATTATAGGTTCAATCACTTTACCAAGCCTTGCGGAATATTCTCTTAAATAGGCTGTATAGTGGTTATTTAAAAAGTTTAACTGTTCTTCAAGTCGTCCAGAGGTCTCTCCAACATGCACAAGCCTTATTAAAAGAGAAGGGAAAATTTTTTCCTCTTTAAGGGAATCAGAAATGGGATTTCCTGTTAAGATTTTTTCCTTAGCATTCTTTATTGCCTTTTTCATCAGTTCATTATTTATAACTTCTGCTGTCATGTCAAGGGCATTATCAATAGGAATACCAGCACTAAAAAGTATTCTCATCTGTTCACAAAAAAGAGCCACAGCACGGGTATAAAATATCTGTTTAAAAATAGGAAGATTAAAACTTAAGTAACTTATTGCCCATTGAAACTTTTCATTTCTTTTAAAAATCTTAAAAACAACAATCAAGGCAAAGACAATTACAGGGATAAGATAAAAATATTTTTGTAAGATAACACCGATTTCTACAAGAAGATTGGTAATAAAAGGAATCTTTATTCCCATATCTCTCATTGCACTTACTATTTTAGGTAAAACATAGATAATCCAGAAACCCATTGCACCAAATGAAGCAACTGTTGCAAAAACAGGATAAATTAACGCTCTCTTAATAGCAGTTTTTAAATCTTCAATTTTTTGAAAATGCTCTGCAAGATCATCAAGGGATTTATCAAGCCTACCAGTTTCCTCTCCTATTTTTATAAGATATTGAAAAATCTGAGGGAAAACTTCACTATGATAGGAAATAGCTTGGCTAAATGAAACTCCTTTTTCAACGAGTTCTTTTAAATCTGAAATAATTCTTTTTAGTTTTTCTTTTGTTATATTTTCAGATATGTCAGAAAGTGCTGTGGTTAAAGGTATCCCAGCTTTAAGCATTATTGAAAGATTTTTCGTAAACTCAATAAGTTCAATATTTTTTATCTTCGGAGAGAAAAAAGTTAAAAGGGGTAAAAATATCTTAGGGATAGAAGATAAAGATACAACATAAAAATTTTTTGCTATTAAATTATCTATAGCCAATGCTTCATTTTGTGCCTTTATGAGACCTCTAAAAAGTTTTCCATTCGGATCAATTGCTTTATACAAATAAATATTCATCCTACAACTCTTTCAACTTCTGAAAGTGTTGATATTCCTTCAATAACTTTTTTCAAGCCATCAATTTTAAGTGAAACCATTCCGTTTTTCTTGGCTGCCTGCACTAAGGCATTGAAAGAGGCTCCTGTATAAATCATCTCTCTGATTTCGTCATTAACAATCATTAATTCACCTATAGCTGTTCTACCAAGATATCCCGTATTACGACATATTTTGCAACCTTTTCCATAATAAACTTTTGATATTTCCATGCCTTCTTTATTAAAAACAGACCTTTCATAGTCATTCGGTTGTTTTGATTCTTTACAATATGGACATATTTTTCTTATTAATCTTTGACTTAAAACAGCAAGCAAAGAAGAACTAAGAAGAAATTTATCGGCACCAAGATCAAAAAGTCTTGGAATAGCGCTAACAGCATCATTTGTATGAAGAGTGCTTAATACCAAATGACCTGTTATAGATGCTCTAATGGCAATGCGTGATGTCTCTTCATCTCTTATCTCCCCAAGAAGAATTATATCTGGATCGTGCCTCATGAAATTTCTTCCTGCAAGGGCAAAGTCATAGCCTATCTTTTCATTAACTTCACTTTGTTTTGCAAAGCTCATTCTGTATTCAACGGGATCTTCAATAGTGATAACACTTCTGCGAAGTCTGTCAACTTCTCTTAAAAGTGCATAAAGGGTTGTACTTTTCCCTGAACCAGTGGGTCCAACAACAAGGATTATTCCATTCGGTTTTTTTATTAATCTCTGCATCATATGGACAAGTTCTTCATTAAACCCGAGTCTTGGAAGGCTGTATATTTCCTCTGAACCACCAAAAAGAATCCTTAAAACCATTGATTCTCCTTCAATGGTTGGTATTGTTGAAACTCTTATTTCATACTTTCTTCCAAGAAAATTGAATACAAAAGAGCCATCCTGAGGTAATCGCTGTTCAGCAATATCTAACTTTGAAAGAATTTTTAATCGAGATATAATTCCACTATGAACTGTCTTTGACATAGAGTAGGCATACTGAAGAATTCCATCAACGCGATAGGAGATACTGACAACACCTGCATTTATCAATATATGAATATCTGTAGCATTTCTTCTTATACCCTCTGCTAAAATAGACTCAACAAGCAATGGGAGTTTTTCAGGTGGAACAGTACCTGTATTTAATGTAATCTGGATAAAATCTTCAATAATTTTTTCAGTAGGATTTTCTATAAAATAATATGCCTTTTCTAGGGTATCAATAAAACCTTCTTCATCGGTAAGATAAGGTTTTGCCCTTTTACCAGTCAATGCTTTAATTCTATCAATAGCAACTATATTGCTTGGGTCAACTACAGCAACTTTAACAAAATCCTCCATTTCTTCAAGGGGTAAAAATTTTGCTGTTTCAGTAAGACTTTTATGAAATTTTTTAAGAAGGTCTGTTTGAATTGGATAGTTTCTCACATCGATATATTCAAGATTGTGTTGTATTGCAAGGACCTCTGCGAGTTCCTGTGTTGATATAAAGCCAAGCATGGTTAAACATTTACCCAAAACTTGTCCTGTTATTTTTTGAACACTTAATGCAATATTAAGTTGTTCTTCTGTAAGGATCCCTTTTTCAATTAAAAGGTCCCCAAGCTTCATTGTGAAATAATCCTTGGTTGCAAAAGGATTACAAGTTCAGTGTTTGTTTGAGCCCTGTCATGACTTTTAAAAAGATTACCCAATATAGGTATATCACCAAGAATAGGTGTTTTATTTTCGGTAAGATTTTCCTCCCTTTTAATTAATCCTCCAATAATTACAAGTTCTCCATCCTTAACTTTTACTGTTGTACTAAGTTCCCTTAAGTCAACCGTGGGAAGCTGAATAATAGTTTGAGCACCTGCAGAGCCAAAAGTTTTCTCGGTTATCCCTAAAAGATTTGATATGACAGGAGTAATTGTAAGAGATATTTCTCCTTTATCATCAATATATGGAACTATACCAATAATAAGTCCTGAAAGAAGATTGCTTGTCTCAACAGTATATGTAACTATTGGTGAACCTGTACCTGAGGTTGTTACATTACTTTCTGCCTTTGATATAAAACTAAAGTTTCTACCAACAGTCAATAATGAAGTTTGACCATTCATTATGCTTATTCTTGGATTTGAAAGCGTTCTTACATCACCGAATTCTGCAAGAGCTTTTATTACAGCAGAGAAATCTTTTATTGCTGTTGTAGTAAGAGAAAATCTAATATCAGAAAAGGGAGTATTCGATGGAATAACTGATGTAAAATCAGTTGTACTTCCTCCTATGCTCCAGTTATGTGTTCCGTGAGACCATTCTCGTAAAAAAGACCAATCAATTCCGTATTTGAGAGAATTTGACAAAGTAACCTCTATTACTTTAGCTTCTATCAAAACCTGTCTACCCATAACTGCTTTCACAGTATTAAGATATTGCTCAACTTTCTCCATATTTTTCTTTGTTGCTGTAACCATTATTGTACCTGTAAGTCTGTTTATTACAAAGTTTTCCTGTGTAGGTATTACTGGTTGAGCAACCACTCTTGGTGGCTGAACTTGTCCAGGCTGAAGCTGTGCTGTAACAGGTTGAGTTACTGTAGCTTGAGTTATTGTTTGAGTTTGCACTCCAAGAATAGATGAAAGAGCTTTTTCAACAGAATCCCAAAATTTATAGGCTGAATCATCGGACTTTTCAGTTTTAGATACATTACCCTTAAGCTCTGTAGAACCACCTCCTCCTGTACCACCAGCGCCTGTTAACTGACCTGTTACACCTCCAAGAATATCTCCACCAACCTCTGTTGAGTAAGTTTGATGTATTGGAAATATATTTAAATGAAATATTCTTGTATCTGTTGCTGATATTTTAAGCATATTTCTTTCAATTTTATAAAAGTAGTCTGTTGATGATATTACTGAATCAAGGGCATCCTGCAATGTAACATCCCTTACAATCAGGGTAATTGGAAGTTCTGGATCAACATCTTTATCAAGAATAAGATTTAATCCTGCATCCTTTGCAATAACAAATAAAACATCTCTTAAAGGAGTATTTCTTACATTAATTGATATTTTCTTAATTTTTAAAGGATTAATAACTTCATTTTCAATTCTAAAATCTGGTTTAAGTTTTTGTGTTTGGAGTACTGTTTCTTTTTGGGGTGGTTCAATCTTAGGAACTTGAATTTCACTTTTTATATTCCTACCATTACAACTAAAAATAAATAAACATAAAGATAAAAAAATCAATAATTTTCCAATTTTAACCATTGTTGCACTCCTTTTTTATCCATTAATAAAACCCTATCTTTAAGTATTTTTATTATCTTAAAATCACCAATTCTGTCACCTTCTTTAATAATACTGTCTCCTATTATTGCATAGCGACCTTTGCCTTCATATATCATAGACAAAATAGGCAAAACCTGAATATCTGGAGATTTTGATTCAGAAATTTTCGTTTTTTCTGAAAGTTTGAAGGGATCAGATAGAACTTTATTAAATTCTTTTCTTAAAGCAATCTGCATTTGAACAGGTTCATGAAACTCTAATATTTGACTTTCTAAGGATGTTATAAACTTGGGCACCTTGATTTTATAAGCAACCACAGGCATTATTATAGAAATAATAATAAGTATCAATAAGGATAATTTAAGTTTTCCGCTCATTTTTAATAGATATTATCCTAATTTCTCCTTTAATTTCAAAGTTTACAAGACTATCCTTAGATTTTAATGAAACTGATTTTATTATTATCACTGGATAACTTAATTCTTCAATGAATCCTAAAATATCTGTTAGTCTTTGAAAATTACTTTCACCTTTTAAAGAGAAAGAACAAAAGGTTTCTAAATTTTCTTTTTTTATTTCTGATATTTCAAAGGTAGTTTCAGGAAACTTCGATTTTAAATTATCGAGTAAGGAAGCTAATAAAAGCTCGGGAGTTTTTAATTCAGGAAGAGAAATTTTCTCCAAAGTTTTTACAATGTTAGAAGTCCTCTGAATTTTACCTTTAATTATCTCAAGCTTTTTTATATCTTCATTAAGGGCGGTATTTATCTTTTTCAGATATATAAAAGATGAAAACAAAAAGGAGACTAATGTAAAAATTAATGCTATTTTTAATATTTCCCTTTGTATATTATTTTTGAGATAGAGCTGTAAATTCATAGTCTCCCTCTAAATTGAATTCTCCTTTAATAAAACTCCAGTTTTCTTTGGTTATTATGAATCCCTTATTGATAAGAATGTCTTTAAATTTAGTATATGCAATCTCTCGTTCAGTAAAAGAGTTGCCTGATATTTTGCCTGTAATTTTTATTTTTTGAGGTTTTGTATTTTCAACTTCAACTGAACTTATCTGACTCTCTTTGTTCTTTCCTGCTTCACTTACAGGATAAATGGATGCCCTTATATCATTAAGAAAATTTTTTTTGTTTTGAAGATCTAAAAAAGGTTTTATATTTTCCTCAAAATATTTAATGGAATCCTGTAAAATAAAAAATTCCTTCTCCTTCGCTAATATTTCGCTTCTTAGAACATTTAAATGTTTCTTATTAATTTGTATCTCCTTTATCATGGCAAAATTATTGAAAATTAAAATTAATCCAATCAATAGAAGAACACTCACTGCAATTTGAAAATATCTTTTTGTTTTCTTGAAATTTGTGTATTCAGAGGGGAAAAATTCTTTACCTTTGAGTTTATCCTTAATATTTTGAAGAGAAATCGGAATAATATATTCTTCGAAAGATGAAAAATTTAAAAATTCATAGGGTATATTTAATCCTTCAATCTCTTTTGTTTTTATACCGATAAAAAATATTTTTTCAGGATTAATTCTCAGATTTTGTAATGCGTAATTGACTGTCATATTAATATTAACAACATCTTCTTCGGTCAATTTATCTGGTTCACTTTCGTAAAATCTTTGGAATATGACTTCATCTTTTTTAAGAATAAAAAGAAATCTCAAATTTTTAGAAATGTAACATATAATCTGATTGGTATCCAGAGAATTTTGATAATCTCTAACAATTTCAACAATTGGAATAAAAGATGGATAAAAGGCTTTGACATTAATTCCTTCAATTACAAGATTAC
Organism: Thermodesulfovibrio sp. 1176; assembly: GCF_029946585.1. Classification (NCBI taxonomy): domain Bacteria; kingdom Pseudomonadati; phylum Nitrospirota; class Thermodesulfovibrionia; order Thermodesulfovibrionales; family Thermodesulfovibrionaceae; genus Thermodesulfovibrio; species Thermodesulfovibrio sp. 1176. Next base: position 147,794 of record NZ_JARZRZ010000005.1, read on the forward strand.
TGAAAATATTAAATTGTTCTTCAAAAATAATATAACATCTTAAATAAGTTCTACCAGCAGATTCATAGGGTTTATAAAAATATGAAAAATTTTGTATTGCTGGATATTTTTTACGAATTTCTGTTATCGCTATACCATTTAATAATTTTTTATTCTTAAGTATCTTTGATGCAAAGGGAATTGAAATAGTTAATGTGATAAAATCAGGGATAAATTGAGATACCGTAATTTCTTTTATTTCATTTTCCTTTAAAAATGTTAAAAGTTCATTGGTTTCAATTTGATAAAAAATACCTCTTTCAATATTTTTACTTTTTGGAATAAATATCTTTGTATGAACTCCTTCAATACTTATATATGCTTCTTTAGTCATAATTTTATTCGAAACCCAAAATTTTTTATTTTTCATTTGAATTTATTATATCATAAAAAGAAAATGATAAAATTTACACTCATTTTGACCTTTTATATATCCAAAACATAATAAATCCTGCACCTAAGATGCTTAATGATATTCCTGCTATTGCTTGTCTCATAATAATCTCAACAGACTCATCGGAAGAAGTATTAAAAAGTATGAAGTATCCAGCAATAATTAGAATAATTCCCAGTATAAACATCGGTCACTATTCTTAGACAAATTCTTTTCCACTTCTTCTTTTCAATCTTAATGAATTACTCACAACAGATACAGAACTTAAAGACATGGCAAGGGACGCAATCATAGGATTTAGAAGGGGTCCACCAAAAATATATAAAACTCCTGCAGCAATAGGAATTCCTATTATGTTATAAATAAATGCCCAAAAAAGATTTTCTTTTATTGTTTTTAAAGTAAGTTTACTCAATCTGATAAGTGAAGGAACTCCTTTAAGCCCCCCTTTTATTAAAGTTACATCTGCTGTATGTATTGCTATGTCAGTACCACCTCCCATTGCTATGCCAACATTAGATTCTGCCAAAGCAGGTGCATCATTGATTCCATCTCCGATCATTCCCACAATTTTTCTTTTTTCTACTCTAAATTTTCTTACAATTTTTGCCTTTTCATTTGGAAGAACTCCCGCAAAATACTCTTCGATACCAAGCTTTTTTGCAACTGCTTGAGCAGTCCTTTCATTGTCTCCTGTAAGTATAACAATTTTTATACCCATTTTTTTGAGTTCATTAACAATTTCTGAAGTTTCTTCCCTTAATGGATCTGTAATGGAAAAAACTGCAACAATTTTGCCATCAATGGCAACATATACCTTAGTTGTTGGCTCATCATCTAAAATTTCTGGTAGTGAAATCTGTTTTTTTATCATTAATTTTTCACTCCCAATCAGAATTTCTCTTTCAATGTTTTGAGAGTCTATAACCTTTGCAAAAAGACCTCCCCCTGCAATAACTTCAAAATGAAGAGGCTCATCAATACTGATTCCCTGTCTCATACAATGTCTTATAATTGCCTTACCTAAGGGATGCTCAGAGTATTTTTCTGCACTGGCAGTCAATTTTAAAATTTCCTGAATATTACTTCCAAAATATTTCACCTCTTTTACCTCTGGTTTTCCAATTGTTAGAGTACCTGTCTTGTCAGAAAAAAGAATTTCAATTTTGTTAATTTCTTCGAGTTTTTCCACATTTCTTAAAAGAATCCCCTGAGAAGCAGACCTTCCTGTGGCAACCATTATTGCTGTCGGTGTAGCAAGTCCTAAAGCGCAGGGACAGGCAATAATAAGCACTGCAATGGCATTTGAAAGTGCCAAAGAAAGCTCCCTTCCAAAAACAAACCATAATAAAAATGTAATTACTGAAATGGCCAATACTATTGGAACAAATATAGCTGAGATTTTGTCTGCAAGTCTTTGAACAGGTGGTTTGCCTGTTTGAGCCTCTTCAATGAGTTTTATTATCTGACTAAGAAGGGATTCTTTACCAACTGCCTCTGCTTTAACCTTAATAACACCTGAAATAAGAATTGTTCCACTGATTACTTTATCACCGACAGACTTTTCAACAGGAATGCTTTCTCCTGTTATCATTGATTCATCTATTGATGCTGCGCCTTCCAAAATTGTTCCATCAACAGGAATAGATTCTGATTGTTTTACTAAGACGGAGTCTCCAAATTTGACTTCCTCAAGGGAAATTTCAATCTCTTTACCATCTCTTATTACAGTTGCCATTTTTGGTTGCATCTGAATGAGTCTTTGAATTGCATCTGAGGTTTTAGTCTTTGCTCTTTCTTCAAGGGTTCTACCAAAAAGTATAAGGGTAATTATTACAGCGGATGTTTCAAAATATAGATGTGGCATATGTGGTGATGTTATAAGTGATAGGAGGCTATAAAAATATGCTGCATTTGTTCCGAGACTAACAAGGCTATTCATGTTTGCCTGCCTATGTTTAAGAGCAATGAATGCTAATCTGTGAAATCTCCATCCAGTTACAAATTGAACAAAAGTGGCAAGAATCATTTGTAGATAGCCATTATTAAGCAAGGGAATATTAAACATACTTCCTAAAAAAATTGGTAGTGTAAAAATAAAACTTAAAATCAAGTCTCTTTTTAACTTTGCAAATTCTTTCTTTTTTTCTTCATATTCAAGTCCTTTATCTGCATATTTTTTAGCCTTGACACTTAAATCTCTAAAGACTGATAAAATTTCCTTTTCATCAATTAGTGTGGGAATATATGATAATCTAATATTTTTATTAACAATGTCAGTTTTGATTTCAAGGATTCCGTCAAGTTTGGGTAATTTTCCCTCGATTAACCTTGCTATGTCTTGGTCAAGTTCATTAACTTGAAGAAAAATAGATGTTTTTCCTATATCATAACCTGTTGCCCTTACTATACTTACAACTCTCTTTATATCAATTTCTTCTGTTACTTCAACTGTTGCCTTTTCAGTAAGAAGATTTACCTCTGCTTTAACCACGCCTTTTAATTTAGCTAAAGCTCTCTGTACAGCCTGAGCACAGGCAGCACAGGTCATCCCTTTTATTGGAATTTCAATATTTTTTGACATTGATTTATTTTGCTTTTTATTAATAATATCTGTCAAACTCTTTGAGATACCCAAAATTGCCATTAGAAAAGCGCTGTCTTGAGCGATTTTGTCATCCTTAGTGATAGCGAAATATCTTCTCTTTTTTTTATTGTAGGAAGAAGACCCTTCGGCTTACGCCTCAGGGTGACAAAAAAGAGGACGATACATTAAGGGATGGACTCCTTCGGAATAACAGACGAGAGGAAAACAGTCTTTCCTCAATTAGCAATTTTTGGATATAATCATAAAATTTCAATATTACGGAGGTTAAAAATGAAAGCATTGATGAAAGCCTTTAAGAAAGCCATTGCATTAGATAGTACCCTTCATAGAGAATTAAAGATAAAGATGCCAGATAATTTATCTTTCATGAAGGAAGTTGAAAAAGTTCCTCTTACTTATTCTGAAATTTTAACTGCTACAATGTATTATCCAGTAATGTTCGGAATTCAAGACAATATAGTTTTTCCCTTTGCAATTATTGGAATTAATCAGAAAAACATATTTTTAAATGATGACGGAACATGGAAAGTTGAAGCAATACCAAATATTTGCAAACATTATCCCTTTGGAATTTTTAAAGATGACGATTATTACTCAATTGTAGTTGATGAAACTTTTGTGTCCGAGGAAGGAGAGAGATTATTTGATGATGAGGGGAATGATACTGAGTTTTTCTCTAAAATAAAAGCAGGACTTACTGAACTTGCAAGGGATTTCCATGATGCAGAGGAATTCTCACAGGAGATTTTTAAAAATGGTTATCTTCAACCTTTAAATCTTGATATAAATGTAAAGTATGGAGAAATGCGTCTTCGAAATATACTTATGGCAAATTTAGATGCTCTCTCAAAACTTCAACCAGAAAAATTATATACTCTAAATTCTAAGGGAACTCTTTTGATTCTTTATGCCCACTATCTGAGTTTGAGAAACTTTAAACTTTTTGATGTCTTCTAAGAATTATTTATAAATCTCGTAGAATGTTTTTAAGTTCATCTATGTTTAACTGATATTTTTCTTTGCAGAAATAACATTCAATCTGAACAGTTTCACCTTCTTTAATCATCTTTTTTATCTCTTCTTTCCCTAATGTTATTACTGCATTTATAACTCTATCTTTTGAACAGGGGCAGTAGTAAGTTACATGACTTTGTTGTAAAACCTCAATTGGAAGTCCAACTGCTTCTTCAAGCATCTGTGTAGGAGACATTCCCTGACGAATCATATATGAGGCAGAAGGACTATGAGAAAGTTTTCTTTCAAGAAAATCTATTATTTGTGGCGTTGTCTCTGGCATTGTCTGAATCATGAATCCACCGGCAGCTTTAACAGAGTTGTCAGTTTCAACAAAAACTCCCAATGATACAGCAGAGGGAATCTGTTCAGAAATATTAAGATAGTAAGCTAAATCTGTTGCAATCTCTCCTGTTTGTAATTCTACACTGCTTTGATAATATTCTCTTAATCCAAGGTCTCTTATAACATTTAAAAAGCCCTTTCCTACAGCTCTTCCAACATCAATTTTTTCACCTTTAAGCCCCATGTATATATGAGGTCTTCGCACATAGGCACGAACTCTATAAAGCCAGTCTGACTCTGCAACAATTTCCTGCAAGGGACCATCCCCTTTTATTTGTATCATTATCTTTTGTCTATCCTTGAGAGTTGAGGCTAAAAGTAGACTTCCAGCAATTACTCTACCCATAGCTGCTGATGCAGTAGGCCAGGTATCATGTATTATTCTTGCTTTCTCGACTGTTTCAGTGCAGTTTACAGCAACAACTAAAACATGTTCATCCTTGATAATTCCTTTTACTATCTCATCCATCAATGACTACCTCTACTGGTTTATTTTTTGATAAATTTAAAATTTTTGATGCCTTATTTTTGTATACAAAAATTTCTATATAATCATCACTGTTTATTAATGCTGCTGGCTTATTTGGTGATTCACTATAACATTTGACAATTGGAAGATAGAGTCTACCAATTTTTATTCTGATTACTGAAATATCTTTTAGGCTATAAAATTCTTGAAGATGTTTTATGTTTATGTTTGTTATGGCATTGCCGAATTTATCTATATAGATAATTCTTCCTTTTATCTTCCTTTTTCCTTTTATTGATTTTATTTCTGGTTCTTGAATTGGAAAAATAACAGGATTTTCTATTTCAGAACCAAATTCTTCAATATTTACTCCCTTTGATAACCAACCAGCTACAGGAGCAAAGACATCCCGTCCCTGAAAAGTTGGGCTTTTGTCTTTTAAAATATATTTTTTGTTTTCTATTTTTACTGCTTTAAAGGATTTATTTTTAACAACATAACTTATAAGTCCATTATCAGGCATAACAAAGTAATGACCATCGGTTTGGATTATTATTGCCCGTCTTGAAGAACCTACTCCTGGGTCTACAACAACTACATGAACAGTACCCTCAGGAAAGTATTTGTAACTGTTATATAAAACAAAGGAAGCATCTTCAATACAGTGGTTTTCAATTTCATGGGTAATATCAACTATTTTGACATCAGGATTTATTGATAAAATAACTCCCTTCATCTGACCAACAAAGGGGTCAGAGTATCCGAAATCTGTGGTAAGAGTAATTATTTTACTCGATGAGGCTTCCGATAAGGTCATTTATGTTTTCAATTTTTTCTTCAATTAAAAATTTTTCTATTTCTTCAATTATCTCTATTGAAGAAAGAGGATTTATAAAATTTGCTGTTCCAACAGCTACAGCTTTAGCTCCAGCAATAAAAAATTCCAATGCATCTCTGCCATTTACAATGCCTCCTATTCCTATTACTGGAATTTTCACTGCCTTTGCAACTTCCCAGACCATTCTTAATGCAATGGGTCGGATAGCAGGACCTGAAAGTCCTCCTGTTAATGTTCCAATTAAGCTCTTTCTTGTTTTTACATCTATAACCATAGCTGGAATGGTATTTATAAGGGAAATGGCATCTGCTCCTTCTTCTTCGCAGATTTTTGCCATATAGGCTATATCAGTAACCTGAGGTGAAAGCTTGACAATTAATGTTTTTTTAACTTTACTTCTTACTTTTCTTACAGATTCCTTTAAAAGTTCAGGTTGAAGCCCCATTTTCCTCCATTCACTTGTTTTATTTGGACAGGAAACATTCATTTCAAGGGCATGGATTCCATCAGTGGCATCAAGTTTTTGGGCTATCTCTTCATATTCTTCAAGATTTTCGCCAAAAAAGTTGGCAATGATTTTTGTGTCAAATTTTTTTAAAAAAGGCAATTTTTCTTTAACAAAGGCATCAAATCCAATATTCTGTAGTCCGATTGAATTAATCATTCCACAGGGTGTTTCATATATTCTTGGTGGAGGATTTCCCTCCTTGGGTTTCAAGGAAAGTCCCTTTACTACAATTCCTCCTAATTTGCTTATATCAAAAAATTGGGAATACTCAAGCCCGTAACCAAAAGTACCAGATGCAGTTAAAACAGGATTTTTGAGAGTCAATTCTCCGATTTTAACTTCAAGCAAAGGTTTCATAAAATTAAATCTCCAATCTCAAAAACAGGACCCTCTGTACATACTCTTTTAAATCCTTCCTTTGTCTCAATAACACAACCAAGGCAGGCACCAACACCACAAGCCATTCTCTCTTCTGTTGCTACATAGCAGGGAACATCTTTATTTTTAAGTAATTTTTTTAACTCTCTAATCATAATCATCGGTCCACAACTGTAAATGGGTAGATTAAGATGTAATCCCTTCTGTCTAAATAACTCCGTAATAACACCTTTGTAATCAAGAGTTCCACATTCAGTAGATATAAAAACTTCCTTTGCAACTTCTTCTAATTCTTTATAGTAAAAAATTTCTCTCCTATGGCGTGCTCCATAGAATAAATAAGCTCTTTTCGGAAATTTTTTCATCAGATAAAAAACTGAAGCTATTCCTATACCACCAGCAATTACAATATAATCATCCTTTGGAAAGGGATACCATTTTCCAAAGGGACCTGTAATCTGAAGATTTTGTCCTTCTCTGAGTTTACTTAATACAGATGTACCCTTTCCTTTTACCCTGTATAGAAATTTTAATGTTTTGTCTTCTAAATCAAAAATACTAAAGGGCCTTCCTAAAAGGGGATCAAATCTTTCGTTAATTTTAATGATAAAAAATTGTCCTGGTTTTGCTTCTATATTAAAAGGCACATTGATGCTAAGACAATAAACATCCTCTGTTAGTGCTTGATTTTTTAAAATTTCTGCCTTAAATATCTTATTCAAAGCTGATTGAGATTATTTCGTAATTAAATGTTTTGGCAGGAGCTTTAATTGTCACCTGCTCCCCAACTTCTTTTCCAATTAAGGCTTTACCAACAGGAGAAGTAATTGAAATTTTTCCATTTTTTACATCTGCTTCATCGGGACCTACAAGATGAAACTCCTTTTCTTCTTCTGTATCAAGGTCTAATACTTTTACTTTTGCTCCGAAGGCTACTTTATCATGATTAATCTTTGCAGGATCAATAACCTGTGCTCTTGCAAGCTTTGCCTGTAATTCCTGAATCCTTCCTTCAATAAAGGATTGTTTTTCCCTTGCAGCATGGTATTCAGCATTTTCAGAAAGGTCACCATGGGCACGAGCTTCAGCAATTGCCTTTATAACAGCAGGTCTTTCTATTTTTATTAATCTATCAAGTTCTTCCTTAAGTTTTTCGTAACCTTCAGGTGTCATAGGAATTCTTTCCATTAACTCCGCCTCCTCATTATAGAAGTATAATATTTAATTTAGCAAAAAATAAGCATTAAGGTAAACAATAAAAACTTCGATGGTGTTTATTGGTTAATCGAAATATTCCTTTTAATAAATGGTATACTTTAATTAAAAAATATGGAGGGCTGTTATGTCAAAAATAAAAAAATTTGGAAATATTATTCTGTTTTTAACATTTGTAATAATTTTATATGCAGGACATTCATCAGCTGGAATATTCGATGATATTTTAAGAAACCTTCAATTACCAGAACAAAGTACAACAGATACTGATACAACAGTGGCAGGTCTTAAAGAAGCTCTTACCATTGGAACTGGTAATGCTGTAAGCGCGGTCTCTAAAATTGATGGCTACTTTAAAAATGAAGCAATAAAAATTTTACTCCCTGAAAATATTCAAAATATAGCCAATATCCTAAGTAAAATAGGCTATCAAAAAGAGGTAGATGAATTTATTCTATCTATGAATAGAGCAGCAGAAAAAGCAACTCCTAAGGCAAAGGATATATTCATATCGGCAATTAAAGAGATGACATTTGATGATGCAAGGAAAATTCTCACTGGAGGCGAAACATCTGCAACAGATTATTTCAAGTCAAAAACTTTCAATAAACTTTATGAATCATTTAAACCTATAATTTCAAACAGCATGAATGAAGTTGGCACAACAAAAGCATACAAAAATATGATGAATAAATATACATCTATGTCACCCTTTTTTGGAATGGAATCTATTGACCTTGACCATTATGTAACTAAAAAAGCCTTAGATGGACTATTTTATATGTTAGCATTAGAAGAGAAAAAAATTAGAACAGACCCATCTGCAAGAGTAACAGAACTTTTAAGAAAAGTATTTGGTAGATAAAGGAGAAGAAGATTATGAAGAATCTTTTCTCCTTTATTTTTTAATTATTCAAAGGCTTCTTTTGTTTTCCAGACTTCCCAGACTTTTCCAACAAGGTCAGGTCCTGGTTTCAATGTTGCCTTTCCTGGTTTCCAGCCTGAAGGTGTTGCCTCAGCTCCTTTAGTTTTTCTTACATGCTGAAAAGCCTGTATTTGTCTTATAGTTTCAAGAACATTTCTACCAACAGGTGGAGTGAGAATTTCATATCCTTGAATAACTCCATCAGGGTCTATAATAAATCTTCCTCTTGTCTCAACTCCTGCATCTTCATCGTAAACTCCGTATAATGTTCCTACTTTACCTCCTGCATCAGAAAGCATAGGGAAAGGTACTCCGCCCTTAACCATTTTACTTAGTTCATAATCATTCCACATTTTATGAACAAAGATACTATCAATGCTCATTGATAGAACTTCAACCCCGAGCTTTTTGAATTCTCCATATTTTTCGGCAACTGCCGAAATTTCAGTAGCTCAAACAAAGGTGAAATCACCCGGATAAAAGCACAGTAATACCCATTTCCCAAGATATTCTGAAAGTTTAACATTTACAAACTTACCTTTATAATAAGCAGGGGCTATAAAATCAGAAGCTTTTTTACCTACTTTAACCACTTGCCTTCCCTCCTTTTCTTTAATAATTTGTTCCTGAGATTCTTCTTTTTTTGGTTCTTCACCTACAAGACCACCTGTAGGTCTTGCACAGCCTACTTTTAATTCTTCTGGCATAAATTGATTCACCTCCTTCTTTGAATTAAATTTTTTTAAATTATATTTTTTATAGAAAAAATTTTCAATGGCAGAAGAATAAAAAAATACTCTGGTAAGCATTTAAATTATTCAAGCTTACCAGAGAAGGAAATTGTCAATATTTGAAAAGCTCTTTTACTATGTCTTTACTTTCTTTTTGTTTGGATAATTTTGAAATAGATTCTGATGCAAAAGTTTTCTCTTTAAGTTCATTTTCATATTTACTTAACCATTTTTCAAATTCTTTGGTATCTTTAGGTTTCCATATTCCTGTTTTTACACCTTCAATTATTATGTCATACACAGCCTTCTCAATAGCCTCCTGAACAGCCATCTCAACTGGCTCATTTGCTGCAATCCCTGCTTCAGCTTCAAGTAATCTGTTAAGCCTTACAAATCTAAATATTCCCAATGACAACATCTGAGATAAAACAGTCTTTGAAGTCTGTACAGTTTTAAGAACAGCCCCATTTTTTACAGATACAGCTCTTAAATAAATACTAACTTTATCAACTCTATATTCTGCTGAACCACCTGCGCCAAAATATTTTGCACCGATTCCTCCTGTTGTTACATTGGAATCATAACCTATGATTCCTCCTTCAAAAATAATTCCTGCATAAAGTAAAGGTGGCAATGGTTCAAACTGTTTTTTCTGCTCTTCAGTAAGATAAAGTTCTCTCATTTGTAAGACAATCTTCCTCTCTTGAAGTAGATTTGCCAACCCTTCTCTTTCAACAGGTAAAAACCATCCGCTGTCTTCAAGGGCTTTTATTAGAATTGACGTAGCACCTTGGGTAACAGCTGTAGAGAAGTTTGTTGCATTACCAGGTGCTTTATACTGTCCTGTCTGGTCTCTAAATTTATATACTGCTACTGGAATAGGATTTTCAGGCTTTGGCAAAGATACAAGATCTCGATGAATCGATGTAATATATTCTGGTCCGCTTGTAGCTCTAATAGATGCAATATTTGGTGTCATTGCCATACATCCAAATAGAATCGGGGGTAAAAAAAGAATTAATATGAACTTGAATTTTATAAAATTAAACATCTCATTTTCCTCCTTTAAGGCGTATAAGGTATTTGAAATGTAGTTTGTCTGCCAGTTGCTGGATCTGAAACTAATAAAGTAATAATTCGATTTGTAGAATCTTTTGTAACAGTAACAGTTAAACCTCCAATTACATATGTTCCGTCAACTAAATTTTGACCATTATTCTCATATGCATCATCAAGTATTTTGCTAAGATATTGAGCTTGATACATAGGTTCAAACTGTTCAAGAAGAGATTTCTCCTGTGTTTTTTCCTTAAATTTGTTCTGAAGTTGAGCCTGCTGTAACAAAAAACTTCCATTGAGTGGATTACCGCCAAATGAGGGATTTGTAAATTGAAAGATTAATTCACTACTGTTAGATTTAGTTACAGTAAAGGCTAACACAATTAAAAAACTGCTTATTAAGATTGATACTCTCATTTTTCTTACTCCTCTCTTTATCTTATTTTTCCTTCTTCTTCTAAATATTTTTCATATTCTTTCCAGTTCATAAAAAAGTATTGAATAATCTCTGTTGCTTCTTTAACTTTCTCTTCTATATCATCAAATCTTGAGCTTACAAAGTTTTGATAAATTATATTTTCATCAATTAAAACAGATACTCTACTGCCGAACTGAGGATCGAAAAATTCTTCGATAGTTATGTTTAATCTGTTCTCAACACTCACTATTGTGCTTAGATTAATATAGAAAAGTTCATAAAAATCTCTGCCAATTTTGGTTTTTGTTTTGTCAATTACGAATCCTTCAATTTGAGACTCTGCAGTGTTTAAGCTAAAAATTAATAGCAAGAAAATAATAAAATTTATTTTAAATAGGCTTTTCACTTTTAATTCCTTTTTTTATTGAATCTTTAGCAATTAATTGATTATCCTTATAACATTCCAAAGATATCTGATAATCATCATTATCAATATCAATTAAGTTAAAACTTAGTTGAGAAGAACACTTTTCTTCATTTGCTTTCAGAAATATTTCATTAGATTGAGTACTTCTACTTATGCCTGTTTTACTTATTTTTTCTCCAGTTATTTTGATCATCAGTATAACACTTCGATTTGTGTTATTTCTAACACAAGCTTTTGTAATCAATTGGGAATTTTTAATTTCCTTTATCAACCACGCTTCGTAATCCTTTTTTTCATCTCCATAGGAATTTGAAAAAACTATAGTTGAAATCAGCATGGTTCCAATTAAAAATAAAAAGTTTTTCATATTATACTCTTTCATTGAATAATGATTGTTAAAACACCAAAACCTATTTGATGTAAATTACTCTTATTGCCATTAGTTCCTGTCAATCCCTGAATTTGGTAAGCCTTATTGTAAAATCCTATTTGAAGTGCTAAGGCTAAATTGTGCGATGTATATTGAGTTTGTGATATAGTATTGCCAATTCCGAACTGGATTGCTGAAGCAATGTTATTATTTCCCTTTTGAATCTGGTTGGAAACATTAAATGTTCCCAGTTGTTCTACATAAATATAATTATTTAATCCTGTCTGATTTTGAAAGACAGAATTGTGACTTCCATACTGGAGAATTTCAGCATTATTTCCAAACAGTGCAAAGCTTTGTTTAATATTTGCTATATTTTTAATACCTTCCTGCCTTATTGTGACTCTATTCATCCCGGAGGTTTCAATATCAGCTTGATTGAAAGCTCCTATCTGTTCAATATCGGCATTCGCACAGCCTCTGTATCCATTATATCCACAATCAAAAGCAGATACTGTTGTTGTCATGAACATTATAAATATCAAGAGTAAAATTTCTTTTAGATGCATTTTCACTACCTCCTTTTTATTAAAGGGCGGAGTTCATCCGCCCCAAAAACCCAGCACAGGTAAAATAATATCTCTGGGAATTTACTTCTGAAGAATTGATGCTGTGTTAGCAAATCCTGTTTGAGTTATTGTACCAGTATAATGTGAACCTCCCATAGTTCCTTGATTTATAGAGGCATTATTACACATTCCATTCTGTGTAATTGATGCTAAATTATGGGAACTATACTGTTCAATATTAGCTTTGTTACCAAGACCATTTTGGGTAATATAGGCTTCATTATAATCAGCTTTTAATCCTTGTTGCTTAATATTTGCCTGATTACTCCATCCTTCCTGATCAACTATAGCTTTATTATGATCTGCAAATGGTGCCTGTAAAATAGAAGCTTTATTTCCTATTCCACTTTGGTCAATAACTGCCAAATTCGAAGACCATGAACCACCATTTTGTTCAATAGAAGCCTGGTTAAAGCCACCAACCTGAGTTATTGTTGCCTCAGTGCAACCTTTGTATCCATTAGCACCGCAAGGATTACAATTAAAACAAGTTGCCATACTCATTGCTGGTATACCAAGAACTAAAACTAATGCTAAAATTATTTTTGTAAGTTTTGTCATTTTTTCACCTCCTTCCTTTTTCAGATTTTAAAATTCCTGTGCCGGGCTTGTTCTTACTTTAAGAATAAAGATTTCTCAAATAATAAACAATTAATCAAAAGTATATTTTTTAGTTTTCTTAAGGGTTAAGATTGTAGTTTTAAAAAAGTATTCGATAGGGTTAATACTAACGTTTTACTGATTAAAAATCTTTGAATATATTACTGCAAGCTGAGGTCTATTTTTAATTGCTAATTTTTGATAAATTCTGTGAAGGTGTGCCTTAACAGTTTGCTCACTTATAAATAATTTTGCAGCAATTTCCTTATTTGATAAGCCTTCGCAAACCAATTTCATAATCTTTTTTTCTTTATCGGTCAATTTAATATCTACAACATTATTAAATCGATCAAACTCAATTAGACATTTAACTAATTCATCACTTATCCATGTTTGACCGCTATAAATTACTTTTAAAGCCTTTTTAAGGTGTGAAATATCTGAATTCATGGATAAAATTCCTTTTAATTTATACTTTATAAGTAAAGAAATTAATTCTTCTCTTGGAATCCCCGTATCAATTAAAAAAATCTTTGATTCAGGATGTCTATTAATCAGTTCATTCTTCAATTCATATTTGTCAGTAATAACTATATCTGGGACTTCATCTGATAAATTGTCTGCCTTTATAATTTTAAAATCTTCATCTTTAAGAATACATTCAGACAAAAGTTCCGAAAAAATCTTAGACTTTATTTTAATAAAAAGTTTAATCATACTTTAATTAATTAAATAATAATCATTTTTTAAACTTTTAACAACCATCTTTTGTTTTAAATCAAAAGTTTAAAAATTTTTTGTCTAAAGTTTAGCAACGGCTTTATGTTAAATTAAAAATATGACCATTGAGGAGAAAATTAAAGAACTTGGTTACGAACTTCCAAAAGCTATAAAGCCTGTTGGGGCTTACACTCCTGCATTAAAAATTGGAAATTTACTTTTTTTAAGTGGAATTCTTCCTTTTGTAGACGGAAAACTTTTAAAAACTGGTAAAGTTGGAAAAAATTTAACTATTGAAGAAGCACAGAATGAGGCTATTAAGGTTGTCCTTAATGCTTTGGCTATTGTAAAAGATTACATTGGTAGTCTTGAAAATATTAAACAGTGCATAAAAATCACAGGTTATGTGGCTACTACACCAGATTTTACCGAACATCCAAAGATTCTTAATTCCGCATCAGAATTTTTACTGAAAATATTTGGAGATAAAGGTAAGCATTGTAGAGTTGCCGTAGGAGTTTGTAGTCTTCCCCTTGATTCTCCTTTAGAGATGGATTTTATCTTTGAATTGTAAAATCTTTCAAATTTGCCATAAAATTCAATTATTTGATATCATTTAAAAATGAAGTTCTGGAAAGCCTTTTTAGTAGTTTTTCTCAGTTATCTTGTTTTTTTATCTCTTTATGTGACCATTGAACTTACAAAACCTTTAAAATTAAAGGAAGATACAGAGGTTTTTATCCCGCAAGGATCAAGTTTTTCAACTATTGCTTCCATTTTAAAGGGAAAAAACATAATTGGAGATGAAACAATTTTTAAAATAACAGGACGCCTATTGGGAGTGGAAAAAAAAGCCCGAGCAGGTTATTACCTTATAACAAAGGATATGAATCTTCTTGAATTACTTGAAAAACTTCTTGAGGGGAAAATAATTGATTACACAATTACAATCGTTGAGGGAGATAGTCTCTTTGAAATAGCAGAAAAACTTTCCAAGTTAAATCCTGATTACGGGGAAAAACTTTTTAAATTAAGCAAAGACAAACAGTTTTTAAAAACTCTCAATATAGATGCTCCATCTTTGGAAGGTTATCTTTATCCTGCAACATACAGTATTCCAAAGGGTATGGATATTGAAGAAATAATAAAGATTATGGTTAAAAATTTTTGGAGCATTTACGATGAGAGACTTCAGGAAAAAACAAGAAAAATGGGATGGACAGTAAATCAGGTAGTAACACTTGCATCAATTATTGAAAAGGAAGCTAAACTTGAAGAGGAAAAACCATTAATATCTGCTGTTTATCACAATAGATTAAAAATCGGAATGCCTCTTCAGGCTGATCCAACAGCAATTTATGGAATTAAGAGATATAAACAGGGAGTAACAAAAAAAGACCTTTTAAATAGAACCCCATATAATACTTATATTATTAAGGGATTGCCTCCGGGTCCTATTGCCTCTCCAAGTTTAAGTTCAATTAATGCTGCATTAAATCCAGCCAAAGTTCCATATTTATACTTTGTTGCAAAAGGTGATGGTTCCCATGAATTTTCAGTAAATTATGATAGTCATCTATCTGCAATAAATGAAATAAGAGGTAATAAGAATGAATAGAAAAAAAACAAGAAGAATTTATATTGGTAGTGTACCAATAGGTGATGGAGCTCCTATCGCTGTACAATCAATGACAAAAACTGATACAAGGGATATTTTTAAAACAGTTAGACAAATAAAGAAACTTGAAAAAGCTGGATGTGAAATTGTAAGAATCGCCATTCCCGATATGGAAGCAGCAAAAGCAATCGGAGAAATAAAAAAAAGAATAAAAATTCCTCTTATCGCAGACATACATTTTAATTATAAATTAGCCCTTGAAGCAATAAAACAAGGTGTTGATGGATTAAGAATAAATCCAGGTAATATTGGAGACAGATTGAAAGTAAAAGAGGTTGTAAGGGCTGCAAAAGAAAGAGGGATTCCAATAAGAATAGGTGTTAATGCTGGTTCTCTCCCAAAGGATTTAATTAAAAAATATGGTAGTTCAACTTCAGAGGCTATGGTTGAGGCAGCTGAAAGGCACATTGAAATACTTGAAGAACTCGATTTTAAAGATATAAAAGTTTCCCTTAAAGCCTCCGATGTTTTAAAAACAATAGAAGCCTATAGATTATTTAGCGAAAAACATGACTATCCTTTACATGTAGGGATTACTGAAACAGGTTGTCCACCTGAGGGAATAGTGAAAAGTTCTATTGGAATTGGAATTCTTCTTATGGAAGGCATTGGTGATACAATAAGGGTATCCTTGACTACATCACCTGTCACTGAAGTAGAAGTTGCCTATGAAATATTAAGAACACTTCAATTAAGACAAGTTGGTGTAGAAGTTATAAGTTGTCCAACCTGTGGAAGATGCGAGATAAATCTTAAAAAAATGGTTAAAGAGGTAAAATCAGCAGTTAAAAAAATTAAAAAACCAATTAAAATTGCTGTAATGGGTTGTTCAGTTAATGGTCCTGGTGAGGCTCGAGAAGCAGATTTTGGAATTGCTGGAGGAAAGGGACAAGGAATAGTTTTTGTAAAAGGTGAAATTGTAAAAACTGTAAAGGAAAATGAAATTGTCTCCGCTTTAATTAATGAAATAAATCCTGAGATTGCCGATAGGCATATAAAAAAGTGAGCCTCCTTTCTATAGGATTTTAATTTTAAGGGTGATATAAAATATCCTCCGATAGATTAAATAAATAAAAAAAAGGAGGTTCATCGATATGATAAAACAAAATATACTTTCTTTCAAGTTATCCCGCACAAAAGATGAAATAACAGTAAAAGCAGGCTTAGCAGTTTATGATGAAACTCTCAAAGGGGCTTTGCACCTTTGTATCCCAAAAAGATAAATTCTTTATTTTTATCTAAGGAGAGTTTGAGGGACTTTGTCCCTCAAAGATTGGGTTATCCTGCATACTGTTTATTGAACCAATACTTCTTATGCTTACAGGGGGAGGGAAAACAATAGAAGATTTAAGAGAGATAAACAATGATACAGCATTAAGGAAACTCATAGGAATCAAAAAATGCCTTCCACCTCTACAGTTGGAGATTGGCTAAGAAGGCATGGTAATTCAGAGGGTCTTTTTGGGATAAAGTCAATTAAGGCAGAACAGATGTATTGGCGAAAATGAACACTACTTTCCTTATTTTACAATGACTTACATTCAAAAAGTTATAAAGTCCGGTTTAAAATAAAATTATGCATTTGATAACTGAAAAAATAGAGTCATTGAGAAAAAAAATGAAGGAATTAGAAAAAAATAAAATACTATCACAGATTGAAGAAAATCTCTATCAACTAAGAGAAATTATTATTGAAGAAAATAATGAAAGAGCAAAAATTGGAATGACAGAAATATGTATTGATTGTGGTAAATCAGGCAAGGTTTGTTGTGGCAGTGCCATAGAATTTAAGTATTCCGATGAGCTTCTTTTAATAAATCTTATTCTAGGGGTAAATTTCCCAAATCAGTCTCAGATTCCTGATATGTGTTTTTTTCTCTCTCCATCAGGATGCTGTCTTATTGCAAGAGATGCTTTTTGTATAAATTTCATATGTGACAAAATAAAAGAAAAAATTCCTGTTGATAAAATGAGAAGATTAAGAGAACTTGAAGGGCTTCATCTTAATCTTCAGCTTCAGATTGAGCAAAGACTTAAAAGATTCATCAGTGCTTATGATTTAACTGCTTTTCGAAATTACAATAAATAGAACTGTCTTTACATTTGATACTTTCTATCTGAATAACACTATGATTAATACCAAATTGTTCAATCTCTCTTTCAATCTCTTTTCTTAATTTATCAACTTCACTTAAAAGCTGATCTTTTACAACAATATGGGCTGAAAAAGCTGTAACACCAGAGCCAATTGACCATATATGGATATCATGGATATCAATAATCCCTTTAATTTTTCTGATTTTATTTGATATCTCATCTACATCAAATCCTTTTGGCACAAAATCAAGAAAGACCCATAGGGAATCCTTAACAACTTTCACACCACCAAATATAATAATAGCTCCGACAAACCAGCTTATTATGGGGTCAATAATTAACCAGCCTGTATATTTTATCGTTAATCCTGCAAATATTACTCCTGCCGATGATATAGTATCTCCGATCACATGAAGCCATGCACTCTTAATATTTAAATCTTCATGTTTATGCCCCAATATCCATGCCATAAATAGATTACCGATAAAACCAAATAAAGCAACAGGAAGCATAACATCAGTATCAATATGGGGAGGGTTTATCAATCTTCGATAACCTTCAAAGAGAATTACAGAAGCAATAATTATTAAACTTATTCCATTTATAAAAGCTGCAAGAATGCCAATTTTATGATATCCGTAAGTAGCTCTTTTCCCAGAAGGCTTTCTTACAATAATTGAAGCGATTAAGCTTAGGATTATAGCAAAAGAGTCTGTAAAAACATGCCCTGCGTCACTAAGTAAAGCAAGACTATTGCTAATCAAACCGCCTATTACCTCTACAACGAAAATAAGTAAAGTTACTCCAAGTGTGATAGATAGTTTCTTTGTTGAAGAATGACTCATCTATTATTTAATATTAACTAAATTGAGAGCCCTTTTATGAAGAGCTTTATTAGCCGATACAAGTAAAGTTGTTTTTGTATCAAAGGCAACTTCAAATTCATCAATTGAATTTCCCTTGATGTCAGAAATGATAGCCCCAGATTCCTTTGCAATCAAAATCCCTGCTGAAAAATCAAAAATTCTTGATGGAGTTGGAGTAACAAAAATATTTAAAGCTCCTGCTGAAAGATATGCAAGGTCTAAGGCAGTGCTTCCAAAACATCTTACTCTGTTGGCTATTTTAAAAAGAGACAATATATTTTTTAAAGCCTCATAGGGATTTGATGCTTCAAAGCCGATTATTACAGGTTTTTCATTATTTTTTGTTGTAATTTTATCTCCATTGAAAAATGCACCCTTTCCTCTTTCTGCCCAAAATTCATCTCCATTAATGAGATTTATTATATAACCTAATTTAAGACTTTTTAGGGTTGTTCCATCGGATATGGCGATTGATGTAGAGAAAAAGGGAATACCAGATATTGCATTTTTACTGCCATCTATTGGATCAACTATTAGAAATGAATGATTCCCTTCTATGTTTTCAGAACCTCTTTCTTCGGAAATTATATTAATTTTAATCCCTGCTTTTTCAAAGGTTTCAATAATTAGGTCTTCAGCTAATTTATCAATGGGAAAGGTTGTATCACCTGAAGCACCTCTTCCAAGAGCAGTTCCACTAAGATGAATTTTTGATGAGGAAATCTCCTTAAGTAAACTTTGACCAATATTTCTTAGAAACTCTATTTCCATAAGCTTTTATTATAGCTTAAAGAAATAATATTTCACCATAAAGATGCTCTTTAATTTAAAATACATCAATGTATATTTAAGAAAAACAAAAGGGGAAATTCTATGCAATGGTATCAACTGAGCATTAGAGATATTTATCATAAACTGAAAACTTCAGAAAAAGGATTAAGTCAGGAAGAAGCAAAGAAAAGACTTACCGAGTATGGCTATAACAAGCTTCAGGAAGAAGATAAAATAAACAAACTTAAAATACTGATTAGACAATTGGCAAGCCCCCTTATTTACATTTTACTTGTTGCAGGGTTAATAGCCATTCTTTTCAGAGAATATGTTGATGCAGGGGTAATTTTTGTAGCAGTGATTTTAAATACAATAATAGGATATCTTCAGGAATACAAAGCTGAACAAAGTGTTAAAGCTTTAAAAAAGATGCTTGTAAATAGAGCTAAAGTAATCAGAGAAGGAATTGAAAGAGATATTCCTGCTGATGAACTTGTACCTGGTGATATTGTAATGCTTTATTCAGGAATTCGTGTCCCAGCAGATATAAGACTCATACATTGTGTGGAATTCAAAACAGACGAGTCTCTTCTTACAGGAGAATCTTTGCCAGTAGAAAAGCATTACCATGCAATAAAAGAAGACAATTTAACCTATGGTGATCAAAAAAATATAGCATTTATGGGAACGATTGTTGTAAGTGGTAGAGCAAAGGGAATCGTTGTTGCAACTGGAATGAATACTGTTTTAGGTAATATTTCAAAATATATAAAAGCAACTGAAACAGTAAAGGCTCCTCTTCAAGAAAAAATAAAAAAATTTGCCAATTCTCTCGGCATAATTGTAATATCGGCATCTTTATTCCTTTTTGGCATAGGATTAATAATTGGAGAATCAATTAAAGATATGTTTATGACAGCGGTTGCAGCTGCTGTTGCTACAATACCTGAAGGTCTTCCTGTGGTTGTAACAATTGCCCTTGCAGTTGGAGTGTCTCGAATGGCAAGATACAATGCTTTAATCAGAAAAATTCATGCTGTAGAGACTCTCGGTAGTACTACAGTAATTTGTTCTGATAAAACAGGCACATTAACTAAAAATGAGATGACTGTAAAAGTAATTTATGATGGAGAGAATATTTATGAAGTAGAAGGAATCGGATATGAACCTGAAGGAAAGATTCTTCATGAGGGTATTCAAGTTAATCCAAAACAACATAGGCATCTAATTGATGTTCTAAGAATAGGTTTACTCTGTAATGAATCAAATTTATATATTGAAGACGGACAATTCAAAGTTGAAGGAGATCCAACAGAAGGAGCATTAATTGTATCTGCAATGAAAGCAGGACTAACTCCTGAAGAAGAAAAAGAAAAGTATCCTCAGATTTCAATGGTGCCTTTTGAATCTGAAAGAGGATATATGGCAACCTTACATAAACATAGAGGTAAAAAATATCTTTATGTAAAAGGCGCACCTGAAAGAGTTCTTGATATGTGTGTAAGGGATAGTTTAGGTAATGAAATAGATAGAGAAAAAATTTTAAAGATTGCTGAAGAGTTTGCAAAGAACGGACTAAGAATTCTTGCCTTTGCTCACAGAGAAGTAGAAGAACATGTAGAAGAGCTTACATGTAAAGAAGTTGAGAAATGTGACCATATTTTTGGACTTACCTTCGCAGGACTTCAGGGAATGATTGATCCACCAAGGCAAGAAGTCTTAGATGCAATAAAAGGATGCAAGAAAGCAGGTATAAGAGTTGTAATGATAACAGGAGACCACGCATTTACAGCAAAGGCAATAGGTGAGATGCTTGGTATTTCTGATAAAAAATCAAAGGTACTTACTGGAAAAGAACTTGAAAAAATGACAGATGATGAACTTTTTAATAAAGTAAAGGAAGTATCAATTTATGCAAGGGTTTCTCCTGAGCATAAATTAAGAATTGTTCAGCAACTTAAGCGTCATGGAGAAATTGTTGCAGTTACAGGAGATGGAGTAAATGATGCACCAGCTCTTAAGTCAGCTCACATAGGTATTTCGATGGGAAAGAGTGGCACAGATGTAGCTCGTGAAGCTTCTGACATGGTTCTTACTGATGATAATTTTGCAAGTATTTTCCATGCTGTAAGAGAAGGTAGAATTGTCTTCGACAACATCCGCAAAGTTACATTCTTTTTGATACCTACCGGGGTAGCTTCTATCATTTCAATTATCTTTGCAATGATTTTCCGAGTACCCATACCATATGTACCTTCTCAAATATTATGGATAAATCTTGTAACAAATTCACTTAAGGACATATCCCTTGCCTTTGAACCAGGTGAGAAAGGAATTCTTGAAAGACCTCCCAGAAATCCAAAGGAAGGAATTATGTCAAGACTTCTCATAGAAAGAACTATAATTGTTGGAACATTAATATCATTAGGAATTATTTTTAATTTTATGAGCGCTCTTCAAGAGGGATACTCCCTTGAAAAGGCTCGTACAGTGGCAGTTACCACGATGGTTTTATTTCAATTCTTTCAGGCATGGAACAGCAGGTCTGAATATGAATCAATTTTTAGAATAAGTTTACTAAGTAATCCTTTCTTGTTTTTTAGTTTGGTTGCCTCCTTTTTAGCTCAGCTTGCATTTATATACTTTCCACCTTTTCAGTGGATTTTTAGAACAGAACCAATTTCATTTTCCGACTGGATAAATATTATCGCTGTTTCAATGTCAGTTGTTTTTGTAGTAGAGATAGATAAATGGATAAGGAGAAGGAAGAGAAATAGAAAGAATTAGATATGATTCTTGATTTAATTGATTTTAGATTGAAAGAATCTGTTGTTTTGGAAGCAAAAAGGGAAAAGTTATCAAAAGATTTGCTAATTATAATACTAATTTGTGTTCTTATAATTGTTGAATTGCCAATAATACTTCTTTTTCTTAAAAAGACCATTCAAAATTTGTCAGATTATTTTTATATAATCTACTTTGCATTGCCTATTTTGGTATTTTTTATAATATTTGCCTCTGCAGTTCCAAAGGTTTTTATGATAAGGGCAAATAATTGCAATATTGAGATAGGATGGATAAAAAATTTTATTTTTAAGAGAGTTCAAAGAATCCACTGTAATGAAATTAAAAAAATGGTTGTTTCATATCTTAAAAAGGATAGTGATGAAAAAATTCTTTTAGAGATTTTTACTGATAAAAAAACACCAACTTTAATAAGCTTTTCTATCTCTGGCTCAAATAATATAAAGGAAATTGCACGGATTTTTCTTAACATTGGCTATATTCTCAATTTCCATACCTATGGAGCAAAGACTGTGGGAGAGTTGAGTTTTATTATGGACCTGAGTAAGACATTTGATGAGAAAAGAAAAATAGAGGAGGAAATTGATAATATTGTTTTTGAAGAGATATCAGAAGATATAAATCCAAAGGAGATTAAAATTCCCTATGTTGAAGTAAGAGATTTAAATCCTCTAAGGATAGTTTTATGTAGAAAAGCAAATTTTTATGATTTATTGAGAATTTTCCTTCTTTTGGTTTTTTTCCCTTTCGCTATAATAATGCTTTTTATTTATGCTACTCCGAAAAATTATTATGCTATATCGATGTTAATTCCTTTTTATCTTTTAATTCTTTACTTAATGAAAGATTTAATAGCACCTATTAAACTTGAAATTTCAAAAATAAAGGGTATAGTGACAGTTAAAAAGCTTTTCATAAAAGTTAGTTTTCCTCTCTATCAAATCGAACAAATTGAATTAAAGGAGATAAAGGCAAATAGAACTGGTACATACATTTTTCAAATTTATGGAAGATTGAAGAATGGCAGAAAAAAGCAGTTATTCTTTACAGAATTTGGCTATAGAAAAGAAAAAGTTTTAGAAGTTTTTGCTAATATTAATATTCTAAATACCTACTTTCAAAAAAATTTTGGAATTCCTACAGTTTATTTAGGAAAGAAAAGATTTTGGTAAAAATTTTTTGAAAATAATATGGCTTTATAAAAGGGTGTTTGTTTTATTCGAGAAATCACTTGGAGATTTCATATTCCCATTTTTCAATTCCATAAAGTAAACCATAGGGTGCAGGCTTAATCTGCTTTATTCTTTTATCGGCATAAAAGATTAGAGGAATTTCATATAAAAACACACAGGCTTGTTTATCATATAAAAGTTTGTGAATCCTTTGATAAATAATTTTTCTCTCATTAAAATTAACTGTTTTTCTTCCCAATTCAAGAAATTTGTCTACTTCTTTATCTTTGAATGAGAAAAAATTCCATTGTCCTTTTTCAGTTTTTGAGGAATGCCACAGGTCATAAATATCAGGATCCCAAAGATAGGCTCTTGAAAGAATCACAGCATCAAAGTTTTTTTCTTCTTGAATATTCAAAGTTTGATGGTTTCCATGAATGGAAGAAGCTTAACTTATCAGTATCATATCTTGCTTTCATTGCCTGAGATTCAAAGACAGGTTTATCAGATGGTTTTTTTGTTATAAGATTTATAACACCACCTAAAGTATTTCCATATCTTGGATCACTTACACCTTTTATGATGTAAATTTTTTCAATGTTTATAAGGGGAATTGTTGTCCAGTCAATAAAATATCCACCTGCTGTTCCTGGAGTATTTAAAATCCTTCCATCTACTGCAAGGGTTATTCTTCTTGCTCCAAATCCTCTTATTTTGATTGAGTCATCATCAAGGGAGCCTCCAATTTCCTGAAGCCTCTGAACATCTACGCCAGGTTGTCTAAATAATGCTCCATCAAGATTTGAACTAATTCCCTGAAGAAGCAGTTCAGGAATAACTACTGAGGAATTTGGTGTTTGTTGTTCTTCCTTAACTTTTTCTTCTGTGACTGTAACTTCATCAAGTTGATAGATTCTTGAAATTTCCTCTGAATTTACAAAGACAGGAAAAAACAGTATAAGTGCAAATAAAATAATGAAAATCATCTTCCTCTCCTCCAGTAAAATATATTGACAACTACATAGTCTTTAAGCCAAATATGTTCTCTTTCAAAGGTTACCATGCTTAGAAGTTTAATTTTTTCCCACTTGAAAAGCTTTCTTTTGTATTTACATTCCCAATGAGAAAAGAGTTCTTCAGAACAGTGATAGGCAAAGGAACTCTCACAAAGATATGAATAGGAAAAATTAAGCATGTATCCAGGATAAAGACCCTGAAGTTTTTCAATGGCAAAAATTTTTTCGGTAACCATAAATACATTTTTAATATTTGAGTCAAAAATTTTACATAGAGCTCCTTCAATTCCATATTCAGTAAGATGTAAACTGTTACAGGCTAATGCAAGGTCAAATTTTGATATTTCATGGGAATCCAATTCTTCAAATCTTCTTGAATCAATAGAAATTGGAATTTTATAATTTTTTGCATTTTCAAGTAAGTAGCTTTGCATTGATTGGGATGGTTCAAGAGCAGTTACATGACATCCATGTTCAACAAGAGGAAAACTTAATATACCATCTCCTGCACCTATATCAAGAATTTTTGTACCTCGATGCGTAAATTTTAGAAGAAAATTTTTTATTGGGTCATGATAATTGTTATGTTCACGCCAAAGTTTATACCACTTGGCATACTCATTCCAGTAAGAGATTTTATTTATTTCAGCTACTATCATAGTTCAAATAAAAAAGCCACGGCTTCAGGCTTCTGCCTAAAACCGTGGCCTTCATGACCACTAAATTATATTCAATCAAATAAAAAAATTCGATCTTCAGATCGAATTTTTAAATATTCTATGCAATATTTTGCCTTTTGTCAACCTTTATTTTTATATCCTAAAAATTCCTACTAAAAGATTAATCAGGAATAACATCTGGAGTAATCATCCATTTTAGTGACCATTTTAAGTTTTCTTTTACAAGACATACGATGCCTGCCATTTTGAACAAAACAATATTTTTTTCTTTGTCTCCGCAAATTAGCAATGAAGCAAGATGTCCAAGATGGGGAAGATGTCCAACTAACATTATAGACTTATCAATATTTTTCAATTTATCTGCCCAAATTTCTGGTGGATCAAGAGGTGCAAGTCCTTCTGTCTCGTAGGTTTTAATTTTTAAAGCATTAGCAAGTATTTCTGCAGTCTCTTTTGCCCTTAATTTTCCACTATGCATTATTTCATCTACTTGAATATTAATTTTGCTGATAAAGTAAGCTACTTTTTTAATATCTCTTAGTCCTTTTTCAGAAAGTCCCCTTTGAGGGTCTTCATGCTCTGGTTTTGCTTCTGCGTGTTGGACAAGATAAAGAAACATATTTACACCTCCCGGATATTTTTTTGATTGTCTTCCCAAAAAATTATAACATAGATTATGGAACAGCAAATTACAATAGTTTTTTCTTATCATAGGGTAGAGACTTTACCAATTTTAGAAAAAATAATGCGACAAAGTGATGTAATCATTCTCGAAGAAGCACCAAACTTATTATTTGAGAAAATGTTAAAGGGAGAAATTTCTATTGAAGATTATCTAATAGAAGAAATGTTTGATTTTCCAAATTTTTCATTTCGATTTTTTCGAATTCTTCAGAGTCTTTTTAAAGAAGGAAAAAAGATCTTGCAGATTGAACCTTATATGGAAAGGCTTTTATATATACATAATATGTTTTTAGAAGGCAGAACACCAAAAGATGTTGAATTAAATCCTGAGCTTAAAGAAGTATATGCAATAGAGAAAAAGGCTTCAAAGGCTTTAATTGATTTTTATGAAATATCAATAAATAGCAATTTTCAGGAAGTTGTAGAGGCTGTTAAGGTATTCGCTAAAGCTGATGCTGAAAGATTCCGTTTCCGTGATATTTTAAGAGCTGAAGCAGTTTTAAAATCTTTACCTGACAAAGGAAGAGTATTTATTGAAGCAGGTGCCATTCATCAGTATTTTAAGAAATATCTTTGTGAAAAATTAAAAAATTTAAATATATCAACAGTTTTTACCTTAGAAGAAATTGTAAAAAATATCACTGGTAAGAGATGGATATTTCCGCCTGGAGACCTTCTTACGATTAGATATATATATGGTGTAAAGGAAAATGAAGAATTAGAAAATATTCTATCAGCAAGGGCTTTAATTTACATAATGATTATTGAGAAGGAAGAAATGATTCCAACGGAAGAAAACAAAGCTCCGCATATTTTAGATGAGATTAAAGCGGTGCAGTTGGTAAATAGGCTTGATTTTCAAGATTGTGATAAACTTTATAGACAGATCAGATTTACAAATAGAAAAAAGGCATTAAGCATTGTTAAAAAATTTGTTTCAGAAAAATGTAGTTAATTTTCATTTTGAAGGCTTTCAACGATATTTAAAATGTAGCTTCTAACTTCAGAGTTTATAATAATTTCAGCATGATTAACATAGAAGATTCTACAAAATTTTTCATCAATTAAAGAACTTTCTACAGATACTAAACCATCTCCATTTATCCATTCTTTCGGAATTAGTTTTTCTGGTAATAAAGAAATAAAAGATTTAGGGAAAGAAAAAACCTTCTCAGGGGTAAGAATAAATAAATCATTTTCTTTTTTTAACTTCCACTGATATATATTTAAAAGATTAGGATTTTCTCCGGCGAGACAAAAATATCTTACATTTTCAATTTTTTTAAGGGAACATATAAAAGAAGAATTAGGTAAAAGTTCTTTTACTGCTTCACTTTTCAAAAAATCTGATATCTTTGTTAAGATTTTCTCTTTAGGTAAGATTTTAAAAATCGGTTTTAATAAATCAGGTAAATTAGATATATATTCAACCCATTTTGCCATTGTACTTCCTTTATGAGGGGTTGCAATAGTTATCAATGCTTTGATTCCATTAGATTTTTCAATAAATTTTCTTGCAATAAGTCCTCCTCTACTATGTCCTATTAAAACAATTCCTTTGCGGGTAAAAAGATTGCTAAAATTAACTACATATTTAAGTTCCTCTATAGCATTATAAACAGACCCAAGAAGTTTTTTCTGCGACCATGTTATCACTGAATATCCTTTTTCTTTTAAGTCATTAAAAGATGTAGTAAGAGGAAATGTATCCCCTATTGTAAACTTTTCAGGCAAAACTGTAGGCTTTTGATAAAACTTTATTGTTTGAGGTTCATTTCTTGTGAGTGTACTTAATGGAAAAGCTCCACCAAGTATTCTTGTCTCTGAAGGAGAAATCCATATTGAACTATCCATGCCAAGTCCATGTATAAATACTACAGCGAACTTATGTGGATCACCCTTATAAAAATAGATAGGAAGTCTCATTTAAAATGTTTGTTTATCAATTGTAAATCTTCCTCTGTCAATCTCCAACCAGTAGCCTGAGCATTTTCTTTAAGGTGTTCTGTATTTAAAGCCTTTGGTATTGCAACAACATTTTCTTTCTGAATTAACCAGTTAAGGGCTACTTGGGCTGCTGTTTTACCATATTTAATGCCTATCTGTTTAAGAAGCTCATTTTTAGGTAGTATTCCTCTTGCAAGAGGACAATAAGCCATTACAGTAATATTATTTTTTAAACAGTATGGAAGTAAATCTCTTTCAATCCTTCTGTCAACAAGGCTATATTCTACTTGATTTACAACAATATCTGTTCTTCTAAGATATTTTTTTGCCTCCTCAATTTGAAAGATATTAAAATTACTTACACCAATAAATTTTAAAATTCCTTCTTCTACAAGTTTTTCCATAGCGCTCATTGTTTCTTTAAGTGGAATATTTGGATTTGGAGCATGGATAAGATAAAGATCAATATAGTCTGTATTTAGTCTTCTTAAGCTTTTTTGGAAAGAATTAATTAAATCATTGTATCTTAAATTTTCTGGTAAAACCTTAGTTACTATAAAAACTTTTTCTCGGGGAAAATATTTTATAGCCTCTCCAACAATTTCTTCACTGTGTCCTCTTCCATACATCTCTGCTGTATCAATTAAGTACATTCCCAGTTCAATTCCTTTTTTTAAAGCCTTTACTGCTTCTTCATCTTTTGAGTAATCAGGAGTTAAATATCCCCCAATTCCCCAGGTTCCTATGCCTATTGCTGGAATTTTTACTCCTGTTTTATTTAGTTCTTTTAGCTCCATCTACATCTTTATTCCCTATGTTTTCCCTTTGATATTTTGAAAGTCAAGTTTTTTAAAAATCAGGATTTTCTGTAAAACAATTTAAAATTGTGATCGGCAAATTTGTCCTTTTTTTTGATAAAAAGCCACTGGTCAGCTCTTCCTTTAAGTTTTAGTAAAACAAAATTTCCTTTGAGAATGTTCCCTTCCATATTAATTTCCCACTGTCCTTCCTCGATAGAGCCTTTTACAGTATTGTATTCACCTTTATCCCATATATATACCTTACCTGCTCCGTAATGTCCTTCAGGGATAACTCCTTCAAAATCTCCGTAATCTAAGGGATGATCTTCAACCATAATAGCAAGTCTCTTATCTGCAGGATTCATTGATGGTCCCTTAGGAAGTGCCCAAGATTTAAGAACCCCATCTTTTTCCAATCTTAAATCAAAATGCAAATTTCTTGCATGGTGTTCATGGACAACAAAATATGGCATTTTATTGCCTCCTCTGAGGTTTTTTGGCAAAAATTCTTTTAATAAGCATTGTTGCATAGCTACCTCTTGGAAGGAAAAAGGAGAGGGTTATTTTACTTCTGTTTTCATAAACTTCGTCATCTTCAATGGTATATTTAAATGATTCAGGTTTAACAAGAATATCTCTTTCAACGGATTTGAAAAAAGCCTGTCTTATTTTTTTTAGATTGAACATCGAAGGCTTAACTTCTCTTTCATTTAATATATTTTTATATATTTTTTCAGTTATTTCATCAGGCATTTTTAATTTTGATGATGCTGTAGGAATTTGCAGTTTCACTAAGTAACCGAACTTTTCTTTGTCGATTTCATTGAAAAAAATATAATCTCCTACGATACCTTTATGAACAATAATTTCTTCATCGGATAGCAAAGTCACTAAAAGACGTCTTACAGTTTCATTCCATAGAAAACTCTGATAGGCAGAAAAAAACATTGACATTTCCTCTTTTGGAATTTTTCTTAAAATTGTTAAATAATCTTTGGAGTTTTCAATCAGATGATTAAAAGCAAAATTTTCCATTTGGGTTTTTGCTACACTTAAACACTTCTGCCAATTTCCCCAGTTTTCAAATAAAAAATTTTTTCTTTCTCTGGCTTCTTTTTTATCTTCAGGATAAATGTGGGTTAAATATATTTTTAAAGCTCCATTGTAATGACCCTTAATAATTTTTTCTCCAATAAAGCCCTGTTTTGGATCAAAACTACCAAATCTTTGGTCATCAAAGTAATTAATAAACCCGTATTTTTCTATACTTTGAAGAGGGGAATAAAGAAATTCTTCAGCTTCTTTAGAAATAGACCTTATCACGATTTTAAATTCATTCCCTATGATATGCCTCGGATCCATAGGCTCCTCAGAAAATCCGACAGGTTGAAGTAAATAATTATCATTTTTAAAGAGGATTTTCTTTTTTATATTTTTAATTGTGATAAACTGTTCAGTGAGGGCATGTCTGTCTTTTTTACCTCCGTAGGAAATATTGCGGAATGGAATTCCTAAGTTTTTCCCAATTCTTTTTAAAATATCAACAGTATTCCATCCTCTTTTTTTAAGAATAAAAACTCCGTACTGACCTTTATCTTTGATTGGTAAAGATATTATCTCTTTAACATAAAAGTCTTCGGGTTTTACTTTTATTTTATACTGCATGTTTTCTCCATATTAATTTACTTAATACCCAGAAATATAATAAAACAAAAGCACCATTTAAACAAAAAATGTAAGTCAAATAGTCAAAAATACTACTAAATTTCAATAAAATAAAGCCAATATAAAAACACAAAAGATGAATGTAAATCAAATAGATATATTTTTCAAAGGCTGTTGCCAGACTTATAAAAACCAAACTGAACAAAAGAGGTAGCACTGAAAAAAAATAATAAGGCAAAAATGGCACTGCTAACTCAAATTTTTTCCCGAAAAGCAACAGGAACAAAGGTTTTCCTACAATAAAAATAAAAATTTGACCTATTATTTGCGCTATAATTATTATTCCAACCATTTGTAAAATAAATTTTTTTAAACCTTCGGTACCTTTAGAATGAACAAATTTAGGAAAATATATCCCGAGCATAGCCAGAGTAAACCAGACAAGCACTTTCCCGACAATTGATACAGAAGCAAAAAGTCCTGCAGTGTGTTCATCAAATATTCTTCTAATAAAAATATCATCAGCATATACGAAAAAACCAGAAGGAGATGCATAAAGAGCAATAGTAATTATTTTCTTAATGTTTAATCTTGCGAGTCTACCTATTAATGCTCCATCGATTAAAAGAAGAGTGATTAATACTGTGAAAATCCCCACAAAAGAAGAAAAGAGAACCCCGCCGATTTTAAATCCCGCATAAATTATAGTGATAGCGAAAATTAATCTAATTGTCAATTCTAAGGCTGAAGAAAAGGCAAAAAGAGGGAATTTTCCTGTAGATTGTAAAAAACTTCTTTCAACTGCAAGCATAAACATACCAAGCCATACAAAGGCAATTATGTAAAAATAGTAAATATAACCTACATTGAGAAAAGTTTTCAGATAGGGGGCGAATAGACTCACTGAAATTGCAGAAAATAAACCTGCTGTTAATCCAAGAATTCTTAAAGACCTTAAATATTCAAATCTTTGCGTAAAGTTTTCAACTATGACTTTTATGCTTACTGTTGCCAAAAGTGCGGTTATATTACCAACTGTAAGCATAAAGGAATAAAGCACCATAAATTCGCCATATCCAGCAGGTCCGAGGCTTCGGCTTACAATAGAGTGAAAAACATAGCCAAGAATATTGACATATACAAAGGCAAAAGTAACCGAGGAAATGTCTTTAAACATATAAAAAATATTTTACCTGTAGACATCTTTACGATGTCCAATATGGAGTATGGTGATGGTTTGGTTATCTTTGTCAATTTCATAAATTATTCTATAATTACCGATTTTTATTCGCCAACCTTCTCTATTAATCAGCTTTTTAGCTCCGATGGGTTGAGGATTCTGACTTAATTTAAATATTTCCTGCTTAATCTTTTCATATATATCTTCTGGTAGTTTGGATAGTTCTTTTTGTGCCCTTCGTAAGATAAAAAGTTTATAACTCATCTTTTGACTTGTTCAATTTCCATAATTGCCTGTTCAAAGGGTATAACTTCATCACCTGATTGTTTTGCAATATCATAAGCTTTGATGGATTCTAATTCTTCAAGTTCTTCAAGAATTTTTCTATATTCTGAAATATCAAGTATCACAGCTATAGTCTCTCCTTTTTCATCTACAATATATTTTTCATTAATCATGTTGTACCTCCAAATTTTCATATTTGAAATTATTATAACAAATCCAAAATTTCATTTATATAATTTTCATATTCCTCTGCGATTCTGTCCCATGTAAACTGTTTTGCAAACTCTCTTCCTTTTTCACCCATCTGAAAAATGAGTTGTTCATTATGGTATAAATATTCAATCGCATCTTTCAAAGAATTGGTATCACCACTACGAAAACTTATTCCAAAACCATTCTCTGTAACATAGCTTAGCTCAGGTATATCACTTACTATCAGAGGTTTACCCATTGCCGCAGCCTCCAATGCAACTATAGGTTGTCCTTCAAAACGAGATGGCATAATAAGGAATCTGGAATTTTGTAAAAAATTATCTTTATCTAATCCTTTAACCTTCCCCACATATTTAATATTAGTTAGATTGTTTATTATTTTAAGAAATCTTTTTCTGTCTTTACCATCACCAGCTATTGTGAAATTTAAATATTTAAGTTCTTTACAAACTTTTACAATTAAATCAAGCCCCTTTTGCCTGATATCAATTCTTCCAATAAAACCGACATAATTGCCTGTTTTACTTATTTCATAGACTTTTTCAACTCCATTTGGAATAACTGAGACATTCAAATTTAATCTCTTTTTCAATGCTTCTGAGACAACTATTATATTTTTAAATTTTTTAGGATAATTTTTTTCCATAAAATAAAAAGGAATGCCCAATAATAAATATTTCTTGATAATTTCTTTGCCAAGGTAGTTTTGAATTTGTAAAATTATTAATTTTTTATGCTGATATTTAAATGAAAATAGAGGATTCCATGGAGCAAAGTCTTCAATAATTATATCGTAAAATTTATAGTTTTCTCTTAAAAATTTACTTGTGTAATAAGCATAAGAAAAAGTGCTTAAGATATAGTTATTTTTTGCTCCTAAAAATTTAAATTTGATATCCCCTTCTTCATAATCCCTTGCACCTGGATATTTTCCTGAAACAACGGTTATATCATATCCCTTTGGAGCAAGTCTTTTATAAATTTCATAAACTCTAACAGCACCTCCACCCCCAACCCAGGGATTGTTAATGTGATCGTAGATTAGATGAAGGATTTTCATTTTAAAAAGAAGGTCATTTTTTTAACTGTTTTATATCCAATTAAAGAAGAAAACATAGACATTAATTTTAAAAATTTACTCTTTCCAGAAGCAAACCATCTAAAATATTTAATAAAAATATAAAAAGCGTAAGGTGATATATATTTATCTTTTCTTTGATTAAATTTTACCAAATCTTTTATTACTTCATTTTCTTCTGATGTTAAATCAGGTTTGAGCCTTTCTAATGTAGCTAACAGTATTTTTTGATGATCCTCCATAAATTTACCACCTTTTTGTAAGTAAAAATTTAGTAAATCCATGAACGAGGCTTTTATAGCTCCAGTAGTGTTTGCTCCATGAATTCTATAGTAAATTAGTGGTTTATTTAAAAACTTAACCTTTCCTTTTTTAGAGGCTACTATATTTAGCCACCAATCATGGCAACATATATCATCAGGAAAAGGCAAAGCATAATTGACTAAATTCCTTTTTATCATAAAAGTACATCCGGGGAATCTACTCCCGAATAAAAAGCTTTTAAAGTCAGTATTTCTATCTACGCCAATGTATTTAATAAAACTATCTAAAATTAATTTACCATTTTCATTTATTACAAATGCATCAGAAAGAATACAGAGAATACTATCATCTTCTATAATTTCTTTATACAGCGTGTCTATTTTATCTGGTACCCAGATATCATCTTGGTCTGCTAAGGCAATAAAACTTCCACTACATAAGTTTATAGTTTTTTCAAAATTCTTAATCACGCCTAATCTTCTTTTGTTTGCGAAATATTTTAAATTCATTTTTTTAGAGTATTCTTCTAAAATTTCAATAGTTTTGTCTGTGGATTGGTCATCACATGCAATAACTTCTATGTTTTTATAAGTTTGAGAAGTTATCGAATTTAAAAACTCTCGTAAGTATTTTTCTCCGTTATAAGTAGTCAAAGCAATAGAGATTAAAGGTTTTTCTTTCATTTTTTCTTTCCTACTCCATAAATTTCGCCCTCTATAAACATATGCCTTGTAAATCTTGAGTGTAAAATACGGTTTACAATTAAGAAAAATATCCTTGCATAAGGAGAAACTCCTTTTACAGGATGAACTTCTATATCAACATAATTATATGTTAAAAGTAATTGCCTTAAACTTAACGGAGTAAATCCTACCTCATGAGTAAAGTCACTATATCTTCCAAATGATCCAAAAAGCGGAGAACTTGCATTATGGACTTCAATTATAAGTATTCCTTTATTTGAAAGTCTCTTATGAATTAATTCCAATAGTTCTAAAATTTCATCAAACAGCACTATCATATCATATTCTATAGAACAGTTTTGAAGATAATTAAACATATCGTCCTCAACAATATAATTTTTTATATCAGATAAGGCATGTAAGATTTGCGATTCGGATTTTTCAATTCCCAGAATATTAGAATATCCCATTTCTTTGAGATATTTAAGAAAAAAACCTTTACCACAGCCTAATTCAAGAATTTTAGATTCTCTATTAGAGGGTAAAAACTTTTTATAATTCAAATTATAGAGTTTTTTTCGTTTTTTATATTCTTGATTATCGTTTGATTTTTCTGAATATTTTGTCAGAATTTCAACATATTTTCTGTAAATTTTTTCTCTATATTTAGGGTTCATATTGCGTTATTATTTTCTTTATTTTTTTATCATGTAAAAACAAAATTTAGAGCATCTTCCGCTTTTTCTTTATCAATGATTTCAAAATCTCCTCTTACTCTTGAACCAAAAACCACAACAGTTTTAAGCCTCTCTGAGAAGGCAGATTTCAATTTTTCGGTAATTTTTAATAATGATTCTTTTTCATACTGGAACATACTTAAATTATATCACTTCTTTATCTTCCAAATCTCAATCCTTATTAGATCATAAAAAATGTCTTTGAAATTATAATATCTCCTGATGAAAAAATCTGGAAGATTAATATGTTTAAACCCTTTGAGGAAGTGAAACCCCGAACTTTGGCGGGGCTTCACTTCGCTACAGCCGCAAAACTCAACCTTCGGTTCAAACAGTTGCTACTGCGGACGCTTCGCTAAGTACTGTTACCTAAGAATCTCTAATATCTCTCAAGACAGCTATTTTCTATCAGAAAATTTAGACAATAAAAAAATTTATTGACTTTTTATATGAGCTTTTATATTATATTCAATAAGTAATACTTAAAAGGAGGTAAGAAATTATGAAAATTCTTACTGATAAATCTGTTCTTACAAAAAAATCGCAAATTACTTTACCTAAACAAGTAAGAGAGTTTCTTGGAGTTAAACCCGGTGAGCAGATTACTTTTGTTATAGAAGATAATACAGTTAAAATTATGCCAGTGAAATCAAAACTTGAGGAAAATTTTGGAAAAGTAAAGCCTATACAGAAACCAGAAGATTTTAAACAAATCAGAGATTTTGTTGAAAAAGAAATCTCAGAGGAATCAATTAAAGAAATTCAATGAAAAAATTTCTTGATACAAACATACTCCTTAGATACTTTACAAAGGACGACGAAAAGAAAGCTTATGATGTTCTGGAACTGCTAAAAAGAATAGAAAGAAACGAAGAAAAAGTTATAACTTCTCCACTAGTAATTTTTGAAGTAATTTTTACCCTTCAAACCTATTATAAACAGTCCAGAGAAGAAATTAAAGAATTGTTACTTCCAATTTTAAATTTAAGAGGATTAAAATTACCTTTTAAATCAGTATTTGAAAAAGCTCTTGAAGTGTTTCCTCAGGTAAACATTTCCTTTGCAGATATTTTTAACTACTATTTTATGATTGAAGAAGGGATAAAAGAGATATATAGTTATGATGAAGATTTTGATAAATTTGAGGGAATAAAGAGATTAGAACCAGGCTAATTAACTTCTCTTACAAATTGCCTTTGTCTACTATCTGAGGTGTTGAATATAACATTTTATTCTTTCATCTTCCAAATCTCAATCTCCAAACCATTATTGCTGCTTCGCGGATGATTTTTTTACTCATCTTTGATGAGCCACTGTTGCGTTCATAAAAAATTATCGGAATTTCAGCAATCTTAAATCCTGCCTTGTAGGCTCTATAAGCCATCTCTATCTGAAAAGCATAACCATTTGACTTTATAATGTCAAGGTTCATATTTTCAAGGACTTTTCTACTGTAGCAACGATATCCACTTGTTATATCAGTAAGAAAGTTAAGTCCAAGTATTGTTATAGCATACCTATTTGCAAACTTTGAAAGAAGTAGTCTTCTAAAATCCCATCCAACAACACTTATTGTCCCCCGAGTGTATCTTGAGCCAATTACAAGGTCATAGCCTTCACTGCATTTTTTTATGAAATTCGGAATTTCAGCTGGGTCATGGCTAAGATCTGCATCCATCTCAAAGATATACGAATAATCCCTACTTAAAGCCCATTTAAACCCTGTTATGTAAGCAGTTCCAAGACCAAGCTTTGCAGGTCTTTCAATTAAGTTTATTCTTTTTGAATTTTTCATCCAATTTTTTATCTTCTCTGCCGTGCCATCTGTAGAAGCATCATCTATAAAAAGAATCTCTGCCTCTTGGTCAAGTATTTTGGGTAGAAGTCTATCAATATTTTCTGCTTCATTATATGTGGGTATTATTACAAGGGAGTACATATCTTCAAATTAATTGCCTTTCTTTAAGATAATCTATAAAATCTCTCTTTGTCCTTTCCCATGAGAAATTTTTTGCCCATCTTATTGAGTTGTTTATCAGTTCCTGATAAAGGGATTTATCCTGCCACAATTTTATAACAAATTCTGCCATTTCTTTGTAATCTTTTACAAGAAAACCCGTTTTACCATCAATAATACTATCTCTTAAGCCTGAAACATTATATCCGATAGCTGGTGTGCCCATTGCATTTGCTTGTATTACCACTTGTCCCCATCCTTCTCTTATACTTGGAACGAGTAAAAAGTGAGCCTTTTTTAAAATTTCTAATTTCTTTAAATCGTCTATATATCCTGTAAATTTAATTCCATCTATATTTTCATATTTTGATTTTAAGGCAGAAAATAAAGGACCTTCTCCTATAATTATTAGCTTGCTTTCGTAAATATGTTCTTTTACAATAAAAAAAGCTTTGATTGCGTCCTCTGGATTTTTTGTTTTTTTTAGTCTTCCAAGATAAATAAGGGTGAGATTAGGGTCCTTTTTGACATCAAAACTTACAGCTTCAATTTCTAATCCGTTATGTATAATTTTTATATCCTTAAAACCAATCTTTTCTAAATCATTATATGTTGATTGTGAAACAGTTATTGCAGGTTTTTTTCTGTAAAGGAATAGAAATATTTTTTCAAGAAGCTTAAAAGGATAGCCGAATATACCTAACTGAGATGTCCAAAAATTATCATAAAGTTGATGTATAAGTATAATAGAATTTTTTCTAAAAAAAGTAAAAAAGCCAATTCCGTTAAATTCATCGATTATTAAACATTTTTTCTTTTTTATTGCATATAAAAAACCCCAAAAGTGTGTTGTTAATTCACTGCCTTTTCTAATAAATTTAATGTTTTCAATTTCTTCTTCTGGTTTTAGTCCTTTTACTCTACAACAAAACCATTCAACACTTATACCCTTTTCAATTAAAGTTTTTGCTAAATGATAGGTATAAATTTCTGCCCCGCCTTTTTCTGGATGTTTTACGCATCTTCTATTTAATATTAAAACCTCATTGGCGCTTAATTTTTGCATAGTTAATATTAGCCCATATATTTATCAATTTTCCAATTAAACCTTGAAATTTTTGTTGTCCTGATCGATTCTGTCACTCCTTTGCTTGACTTAGGACAATATCCAAGATTCCTTCCTGTAATCCCTGACCGATAGCGAAGAAATTCCTCTTTTCTCATTAAAGAAGAATAAGATCATTCACTTCACTCAGAGTGACAGTAAAGGCGATTTTGAAGCTAAATTTAATTGGTAAATATTGTTTTCTTTTTTTATAATAATAAGATTTTCAATATCAAGGAGAAATGAATGAAAATCCCAATATCTATTCCTGCAGAAACTTTTCGAATAAGGGCTATAGATGTTGGAGTATTTTTAATTGTTTTAGGGATACTTTCCTTTATCATCTACATTGCTTCCCAATGGGGAGGACCCTACGAAAGAACACTTGAAATTGATTTAAATCCTGCTAATATTCCTGCCTATGCTATGCAGTCTCTCGCGAGAATATTTTTAGCCTACCTGCTTTCTTTAGTTTTTTCCATATGGTATGGATATACTGCTTCAAGGACAAAGATTCATGAAAAAATTATGATTCCCTTGCTTGATATTTTACAATCAATTCCTGTGCTTTCCTTTTTACCAGGTGTTGTTCTTGCCATGATTGCTCTTTTTCCAGGTAAAAGAATAGGGCTTGAAATAGCCTGCGTACTTTTGATATTTACAGGACAGGTCTGGAATATGACTTTTAGTTTCTATCATTCAATAAGCACAATTCCAAAGGAGATGAGAGAAGTAGTTAAAATTTTTAAATTCAACAAATTTTCTAAATTTTTAAGGCTTGACCTTCCTTTCAGTGCTATAGGATTAATATGGAATAGCATGATGAGTGTTGCAGGTGGATGGTTTTTTCTTATGGCATGTGAGATGTTTGTTCTTGAAGATAAAGACTTTAGACTTCCCGGACTTGGCTCCTACATTCAGACAGCTGCGAACACTGGTAGCATTGAATATGTCATATATGGACTAGGAACAATGATTTTATTGATAATAATCCTTGATGTATTTATCTGGCGACCTCTTATTGTATGGTCTCAAAGATTTAGGATGGAAACAATTCCACCGGAAGAAGAAAGAGAATCCTTTGTTCTTAATCTATTTACAGGCTCAACAGTGGTAAGAAAATTGGCAGACTTTCTAAACAATGGCATTAATAAGATTGAAAAACTAAGTTATACAAAATTTAAATTACCTGAAAAGTCTTTAATAAATAAAATTAGCAAAATTTTGGGTTTGATTGTCTTACTTACATTGATTTCAATTATTTTATGGGCTTTTTTAAAGGCTGTTGGACTACTTTCCTCTATAACTTTTAATGATATTATTATAATTTTGGAAGCTTCATTTTATTCTCTCATAAGAGTTTTTGTAGCACTTTTGATAGCTCTTTCATGGACACTTCCTGTTGGTGTTTATATTGGATTAAATCCTCGAGCTGCAAAATTTCTTCAAGGTATTGTCCAAATAGCAGCCAGTGTACCAGCAACTGCTGTCTTTCCTGTAATATTGCTTTTCCTCATTAAACTTGGCGGTGGACTTGATATAGGTGCAATTTTTCTTATGCTTCTTGGCACTCAATGGTATCTGTTATTTAATATAATTGCAGGTGCTTCTTCCATTCCTAAAGATTTAATTGAAATTAGCCGTGCCTATGGTATTAAAGGTATAAGAAAATGGAAGACTTTGATTCTCCCTGGAATTTTTCCATATCTTGTTACAGGACTTATTACTGCATCAGGTGGTGCCTGGAATGCTACAATAGTAAGTGAGTATGTTTCTTTTGGTGGAGATATAATGAGGACAGAGGGACTTGGGGCTTTGATAAGTTCTTCAAGTGCTGAGGGAAATTTTGGTTTATTGCTTCTTTCAACCTGTTTCATGTCCGCTATTGTAGTTGGAATAAACAGATTAATATGGAAAAGACTTTTTATTCTTGCTAAAACAAAATATGTTCTGGAGTAGTTTATGAAAAGAGAGATTATTTTGGAGACAAAAAAAATAAAAAAATCCTTTCTCATAGGGAAAAACAGAGAAATCGCTGTTCTTGAAGGTATAGACTTGAAAATTTTTTCTGGAGAGTTTGTATCTATTCTTGGACAGTCTGGAGCTGGGAAATCAACCCTTTTAAGAATTATAGCAGGCTTGGTAGAACCTTCAGATGGAGAGGTTCTATACAAAGGGATTCCTCTTAAAAAGGCAGATGCTAAGATTGCCGTGGTTTTCCAGAGTTTTGCTCTCTTTCCGTGGTTTACTGTTTTAGAAAATGTGAAGGTAGGACTTGTTGAATTAGGACTTAATGAAGAACAAATGAATGAAAGGGCAATAAGAGCAATAGATCTTGTAGGACTTGATGGATTTGAAGATGCCTATCCAAGGGAATTAAGTGGAGGTATGCGACAAAGAGTCGGAATTGCAAGAGCTTTGGCAGTAGAACCTGAATTATTGCTTATGGATGAACCTTTCTCTGCTTTGGATGTTCTTACAGCAGACAATCTTAGAGGAGATATTATTGATTTATGGAAAGATGGAAAGCTACCAGTTAAGGCTATAATTCTTGTTACCCATAATATCGAGGAAGCGGTTAGTATGTCATCGAGAGCAATTATCCTAAGTCACAATCCTGGAAAAATAAAAGCTGAAATTCCTATTGAATTACCATATCCTCGTGATAGAAACTCAAGGGATTTTAAATTTTTGTTGGATAAAATATACACTGCATTAATAAAATCTCCAGAAGAAATCCCCTTTTTACTTGCAGCAGGAAGATATCAATTTTTACCTCATGCAAAGGTTGGAGCAATTGCTGGTCTTATTGAACTTGTTCATGATAAAGGCGGTATAGTAGATATTTATGCCCTTTCGTCAGAACTTAGCATGGAAGTAGATGATATTTTTCCATTAATTGAAGCTGCTGTTATTCTTGATTTTGGAGAAATCAGAGAAGGTGATTTTTTATTAACTGAAAAAGGGAAGAAATGGGCAGAAGCTGACACACTTGAGAAAAAGGAAATATTTAAAGAAGTGGCTTTACAGAATGTTCAACTTATTAAGCAAATTATGCAGGTTCTATCTACAATTTCTAAACACAGAGTATCGGAAGAGTTTTTCATTGATATTTTAAAAAATCATTTTACTCCCGAAGAATCATGGAATCAGCTTGAGACAGCCATTGATTGGGGAAGATACGCAGAACTTTTTGCCTATGACTATGATGCAGGAGAACTTTACCTTGAAGCACCTGAAACAATTGATATGTGAGCTTTCTAATTTAGTTGGAATAATTCCTTTTTATTATGATTGTAAAGGTAATAGAATTGAGATTTCCTTTGATACAAAAACTAAAATAATCTCTGCAATGGGATTTTCCCTTGAAGAAGAATCCATTAAATACTGGATTGAATATTTTAAAAATTATCCAGCTACGGATTTTATAGAACCCGTTTATGTTATTGAGGAATACGGCTATATAGAGATTTATTTAAAGAAACCCCAAAGAGCATCTATTGAAATTTTCCCCTTTGAAAAATTAGGTCAAAAGGGAGATGCTTTCCATCTTCAGGTTGAACCCATACATATATCAGAAAACAAATATCGTATCGATATCCCACCTTTATCAATTGGTTATTATAAATTGCGAATTTTTTTAGAAAGAGCATTCGGAGAAAGTATTTTAATAATGGTTCCAAAAGAATGCTTCCTTCCTTACAAAAATAAAACTTGGGGAATTCATCTCAATCTTTGGAGCTTAAGAGGAAATTCCTTAGAAGGAAATTTTTCTCATTTAAAGGAATTCGCAAGAATTATAAACTCTCTTGGTGGATTTATAAGCATAAATCCTTTGCATTATAATGATCCTGAGGATATTTATGGTATTAGTCCCTACTCGGCATTATCAAGGGAATTTAAAACCCCCCTTTATTTATCTCGGGGCTCTGTAAAGGAAGAGAATGAAAAATTTTTTGATTATTTGCGGATATGGAAAGAAAAAGAGAAAGCTCTCAGACAAGATTTTGAGAAATTTTATATAGATTATATTAATGGACGAGCAAAGGATTTTATTAATTATAAAAACAGTCTTTGTCCAGTTATAAGAGAGGATTTAAAATATTTTTCAGTTTTTTGTTTCCTCAGGGAAAAATTTGGAAAAGACTGGCAAAGCTGGGAACCTGAATTGCAATCTCCTACTAAAGAATTTTTAAATAAAATTTACTGTGAAAACGAAAAAAAAGTCCTCTTTTATGAATATCTTCAGTGGCTTGTTGAAAGTGAACTCAATGAAATTAAATGTCCAATTTTACTTGATTTGGGTTTTGGTTCAATTAAATCAAGTTTTGATGTGTGGATACAGCAGGAGCTTTATGCACTTTCAGCAGAATATGGAGCACCTCCCGATGATTTTAATCCAAAGGGACAAAAATGGGGCTTTCCACCTGTGATTCCCTTTAAATTAAAGAAACAAGGGTATCTTCCTTTTATAAAATTTTTAAAAGCCAATATGAAAGGACAAATTTTAAGGATTGATCATGCCCTTGGACTTTTCAGAGCCTTTTGGATTCCCGAGGGAAGTGCTCCCTATGAAGGAGCCTATGTTCAATATCCCTGGAAGGATTTATTAGGAATTATAGTCCTTGAAAGTCAATTAAATAAAGTTGCCGTAATTGGTGAGGATCTTGGTACAGCTGAAGAATGGATGAGACAGGAACTTATTAAAAGAAAAATAAATTCTTGGAAAGTTTTTTATTTTGAAAAAGAAAATGAGAAATTTAAGCCATCAAGAGCCTATCCAGAGGAATCTTTATGTAGTATTACAACCCATGACCTTCCTACATTTAAAGGTTATTGGAATGGTAAAGACATAAAGATGAGAAAAGATTTTAATATCTTTGATGAATCAGCTTATAACAAAGCCTTACAGGAAAGAGAAAAAGATAAAGAAAATATTATATCCCTTTTGAAAGAAGAGGGATATCTTTCGGAAGAAAAAAATGAATATGAGATTGAAGAAATTCTCATTGCATTAATAAAGTTTCTCTCTGCTACTTCATCAAGATATCTTCTTCTTTATCCTGAAGACCTACTCCTTATGGATGAGCAAACTAATTTCCCAGGAACAATTGCAGAGTATCCAAATTGGCGAATAAAATTATCAAAAAGTTTAGATGAAATTATAGAATCACCAATTTTTAAAAAAATTGAACTCTCTTTGAGATATAGAGCTTTTTTAGCATAGCTTTTTTGATTAAAATCTTTCTTTTAATGCCTAATTTGGAGAATTTTCAAATTTTTCTTTTTGACTTTCATTTAAATTTTTATCTTTTTGTTCTTCAAGGATTGGTTGTTTCTCATCTTGTTGAGTTTCAGTATATTCTTCTTTAATTATTCCTCTTTTTTGCATTATGAAGTATATAAGGGTTGCCCTTCTTTCAACAAATTTTGAATTACCAGATGGAGAGTATTTAATAGGATTAGGCAGAGATGCTGCTAATCTTGCTGCTTCAATAGGAGACAAATCTGCCGAAGACTTTCCAAAATGAATTCTTGAGGCTGCTTCAGCTCCAAAAATTCCTTCTCCCCATTCAGCTACATTAAGATAAATTTCAAGTATTCTCTTTTTTGTAAGTATTCTTTCCATTCGCCAGGTAATTATTGCTTCCTGAAGTTTTCTTACAGGATTTTTAGAGGGATTTAAATATAGATTTTTGGCTAATTGTTGAGTTATTGTGCTTCCTCCATATTTTAATTTTTTTTCTTTTATATCTCTTTCAATTGCCTTTTTTATCCCTTCAATATCAAATCCAGAATGACGATAGAATTTGTCATCCTCTCCAATTAAAACAGCCTTTATAAGATAGGGAGATATTCTATCAATTGAAACCCAGATTTTTTTGATTTTAACCTTCTTTCCTTCTTTCTGCCATTGATTTATTCGATATTTCATCATAGCAGTTAATTCAGGATTCTTTTTTTTCAATGAGGATATATCAATTGTAAAGGGATAAATAATGATATATGCCAGATAAATAAGAAAAAAAAGAATAAAAACTCTTAAAATCCATTTAAACATTCTTTATTTTAACATCTGCAAGCCTTTTTTAATCTCTCCTTAAAATTGCCTTGAAATCAGTGCTATCTTGAACCAATTCTGTAATTTCTTTGCTTGACTTGGGACAACGTCTGAGCCTCTTTTTCATTAAGTCTGATATTTTTCTCTATCATCCTTAGACTTTCCTTCGTCATCCTGAGCGATAGCGAAGGATCTTCTCCGCTTTCCTGTCATTCTGCTTTTTTGTCATTCCTTCGCTTTGCTCAGGACAGCGTCTGAAGGAGTGTAAGCGACCGAAGAAGAATCTAATCAGGAGACCCTTCGGCTTACGCCTCAGGGTGACAATTTAGGGATAATCAGGGTGACAATGTAAGGGTCATTCTGAACGGAGCGATAGCAGAGCGAATAATCCCCTCTTTTTTCTGAAAGATTCCTCAGACATTGAGTCCCTCAGAATTACAGAAGGAAGAGACCCTTAACGGAGTTTATCCTGAATAAAGCAAGGGTTCAGGGTAACATAATGGGACAGGAGGGATAAGTCCCTTAGGCTTCGCCTCAGAGTCTGCCCTAAACAAAGTGAAGGGATAATATAAAGGAAAACATAGTGACAGAAAAGATGATAACCCCTTAGGATATTGAACCTTTCGGAATAACCACAGTAAGCAAACTTAAAACTGTCCCCAAATGCAAAACATTTTTCTGAGGTGAAGCAAAAAGTTTCAAAATCTCTCATGAGCGAAAGACAGTATTTCCTCTTTCAGTAATTTAGAAGCATAAATTTTTTATTTTCTATCACTGTTCAAATTGAGTATAATATTAAAAAATTTTTTGTGGAGGTGAAATATGGCATTTGAAAAGTTTACAGAAGTCGTAGAAATCAAAGAAGGAATAGTTAAAGTGAAAAATAAAGAATCCATACTAAAAAGTATTGATGAACTGATATTTGATGCTGTTTTTGAAGAATCCGATGATATAAGAACAAAAAAACTTTTAATAATCAAGGAAATAGCTAAGGAAATGGGTGCAATACCCTCTTCAATTCAAGGACTCTATGAAGAAA
The DNA here is from genome assembly GCF_029946585.1 of Thermodesulfovibrio sp. 1176. Classification (NCBI taxonomy): domain Bacteria; kingdom Pseudomonadati; phylum Nitrospirota; class Thermodesulfovibrionia; order Thermodesulfovibrionales; family Thermodesulfovibrionaceae; genus Thermodesulfovibrio; species Thermodesulfovibrio sp. 1176. The sequence goes on from NZ_JARZRZ010000005.1 coordinate 192,264, forward strand.
TGGGAAAAAATTTTTTAGGTTTTACTGTACCTGCAATAAATATTCGTGGATTAACCTATGATGTGGCAAGAGCAATTTTTAGAAAGTCTATACAGCAGAATGTGGGAGCTCTTATTTTTGAAATTGCCCGTTCTGAGATAGGTTATACCAAACAAAGACCCCTTGAGTATTCAGCTTGTGTTTTAGCAGCTGCTGTTAAGGAAGGATTCATTGGTCCAGTATTTCTTCAAGGAGACCATTTCCAAATAGTAAGAAGATATTTTGAAAAGGACCCTGTTATGGAGACAAACTATGTAAAAGGGCTAATCAAGGAAGCTATAGAAGCAGAATTCTATAATATTGATATTGACACATCAACCCTTGTAGACCTAAGCAAGGAGACTATTTATGAACAGCAAAGACCTAATTTTGAAAACACAGCCAGACTTACTGAACATGTAAGAAATTTGCAACCTGAAGGCATCACAATATCCATTGGTGGTGAAATTGGTGAAATAGGTGGAAAAAACTCCACCCCTGAAGAGGCAAGAGCCTATCTTGATGGATTTAAAGAAGTCTTTAAAGGTGAAAAAGGCTTAAGTAAGCTTAGTGTCCAAACAGGAACAAAACACGGGGGCGTTGTTCTTCCAGATGGAAGCATTGCACAGGTTAAGATCGATTTTGATACATTGAAAACTCTCTCAGACATTGTTCGCAAGGAATACGGACTAAGTGGATGTGTTCAGCACGGTGCAAGTACCCTTCCAGAAGAAGCCTTTGATAAATTCCCTGAAACAGGTACATCGGAAATACATCTTGCAACAGGATTCCAGAATATAATTTACGACAGTAAACACTTACCAGATGATTTCAGAAAAATGATATATGATTATCTTAAAAAACAGTTTGCCTCTGAATGGAAAGAAGGACAAACAGAGGAACAATTCATATACAGCACCCGTAAAAAGGGATTTGGACCCTTTAAAAAAGAGTGGTGGAGTCTACCAAAAGAAGTTAAAGAACCAATAATGCAAGAACTTGAACAAAAATTTGAACTTCTCTTTGAAAAATTAAGAGTAGTAAACACCTTTGATATTGTAAAGAAGACAGTTATTCCTGTAAAAGTTCCTGTAAAGATTGAAATTTAGGAGGACTGAAAAATGGAAACAGTTGGAATTATAGTAGGAGGTGGTCCTGCTCCTGGAATAAATGGAACAATAAGTGCTGCAACAATTGAAGCAGTAAATCAGGGAAAAAGAGTTATAGGAATAAAGGGAGGGTTTAAGCCTCTTTTTGATGGCGATCTCACCTGTGCTATACCTCTATTTGTTGATGATGTATCAAGAATTCATACAAAGGGTGGCTCAATTTTAAGGACATCAAGAGAACATGCTGATAGAGTTAAAGAAAAATTCCCAATTTTAATGGATACATTGAAAAAACTGGAAATCAAATATCTTATAACAATAGGTGGAGATGGAACTCTTTTTATGGCAAACTGGATTGAAAGAGAAGCAAGGGGAGATATAAATGTTGTTCATGTTCCAAAAACCATTGATAATGATATTCCCCTTCCAGGTGGCTCACCAACTTTTGGATATGAAACAGCAAGACATTGGGGAGTTGAGATTGTAAAAAACATAATGGAAGATGCAAGGGTTACAGCAAGATGGTATTTTCTGACAATAATGGGAAGACATACAGGACATCTTGCTTTGGGAGTGGGTAAAGCAGCAGGTGCAACCCTTACAATAATTCCTGAAGAATTTCCAGAAGAAAAAATATCCTTTAAAAAAGTAGCAGATATATTGACAGGAGCCATAATTAAAAGATTAAGCATGGGAAGAGATCATGGTGTTGCTATACTTGCAGAGGGTTTAGCGGAAAAATTTGATCCTGAAGAACTAAGTGAACATGAACAGCTTGAGAAGGATGAAACAGGAAGAGTCAGACTAAGCGAGATTCAGCTTGGAAGAATTATGAAAAACTTTGTTAAAAAATCTCTTCAGGAAATGGGCATAAATATTACAATTGTCGATAAAAACATAGGGTATGAATTAAGGTCAGCAGACCCTATCCCTTTCGACATTGAATATACAAGAAATCTTGGCTACGGTGCAGTAAGATACCTATTAAGAGGTGGTACAGGTGCAATGATAACCTTTGAAGAAGGACATCTCAGGCCCATTCCCTTTGTTGAACTCTTAGATTACAGAACAGGCAAAGTTAAGGTTAGAAAAGTTGATGTAACATCAGAAAATTATGAAGTGGGAAGAAAATATATGATAAGACTTGAAAAAGAAGATTTTGAAGGAGACCGTCTTAAAGCCCTTGCCAACGTTGTAAATATGACCGAAGAGGATTTCAAGAGCAGATTTTACTATGTCACTTTATAAAAAACAGACAAAAAATAAAAAAGAGTTTGTTCCTGTTGACTGGGAAAGGGCGGAAAAAATAAAGGAAGTCCTTCACTATCTCTATGAGATTAATAAACTTGTTCCAATTATTGTTGAAGGCAAAAAAGATAAAAAGGCTCTAAGAGAGATTGGCTTTGAAGGTGAAATTATAACACTGCATAGCGGAAAATCAATATATGAATTTACAGAGACAATAACACAAAAATTTGAAAAAGTTGTCTTGCTAATTGACTGGGATGAAAAAGGTGAAGAACTTTACTCAAAGGTAGGGGAAAATCTTCAGGGAATGTGGGAAGATTTTGCAGGTATTCGGGAACTTTTAAAATTACTTTGCCAAAAAGAGATTGCAGAAATAGAAGAAATTCCCAAGCTTTTTATGAGAATTTCAGGGCAAAATCTTGATGTAACACAATGGGAAGAATAGATTTTGGAAAGGAAGGAGAAAGCATAGCAATTGAGTATCTTCTTTCAAAGGGATATAAAATCCTTGAAAAAAATTTTCGTACCAAATTTGGTGAAATAGACATAATTGCAAAAGAGGGTGAGTATATTGTTATCATAGAAGTTAAAAGAAGAATGTCAGATAGCTTTGGCTCCCCAGAACTTTCTGTAAATCCTAAAAAACAGGAAAAGTTAAAAAAACTGGCTTTATTGTATCTTTACAAGCTCGGTAAAGAACATCCTGTAAGATTTGATGTAATAGCTATAAGGGACAAAGAGATTGAGCACATTGAAAATGCCTTTTATTAGACAAAGTTACTTAATTATCTCAACTAAAACTTCGTCACCTTCTTGAATTCCAAGTAAATCTGAAGAGATACGAACAACACCATCTGCTCTGACAAGACTCATTATAAGCCCTGATTTGCTTAAAAGGGGAGTTGCCCAAATTTGACCATTCCTTTCTTCAAGGGATACCCTAATAAAATCTTCCCTTCCTGCTTGGGAAGGAATACTGCGAGACATTTTAGCCTTGATTAGAGTTTTATATTGTCTTTCTCTTAAACCAAGCATATGTTCAATTAGAGGTTTAACAAAGATTTCAAAACAAACATATACAGCAACTGGATGTCCCGGAAGCCCGAACACAGGTTTGCCCTGACAGATACCGCCAATAATAGGCTTTCCGGGCTTTATTGATGCACCGTGGAAAAGCACACCAGGAGAGCCAAGCTCATCTATAACTTTACTTGTCAAGTCCTTTACTCCTGCTGAAGTTCCGCCAGTTATAAGAACAATATCACTTCTTCCATAGGCTTCATGAACTATATTTTTTATCTTATCGTATTCATCCTTGACAATTCCCATCTTTAAAGGTACTGCTCCATATTGAAGACATAATCCTGCTAAAGTAAAGGAATTTACATCTCTTACCTTGCCTAAAGAAACTTTTTCTGTGTGGGGGATAATTTCATCGCCTGTTAGAATTATAGATACTACAGGTTTTTTTGTAACTTTAACTTGACATATACCTAATCCTGCAAGGGCACCAACATCTTGAGGTTTTAATCTAATTCCTGATTTTACAATTACTTCACCCTTCTTGGCATCTTCATCTTTAAATATTACATTTTCACCTGGTGATACTGATTTTAAAACCTCAATCAAATCATCGGAGACAGTATTAACATGTTCAATCATAACAACTGCATCAGCTCCTTCTGGAAGCATTCCACCAGTAGCAACTGAAGCTGCTTCTCCTTTTGAAAGAGAAAATTGAGGGATTTCTCCCATTGGAATATCACCTTTTACATTTAGATAGGCAGGCGAACTTTCTTTGGCACCAAAGGTATCAGAAGCCTTTACAGCAAACCCATCAACAGTAGAACGGATAAAACCCGGTAAGTCTTCGGGAGATAAAATCTCCTCATAGGTAACCCTACCGAATGCTTCTTCAATGGGAATAATCTCTGAAGGAAGACATTTAAAGGGAATATATTTTAAAAGTAGCTGAACTGCCTCTTGCGGAAGGAGATATTTTTTATTGAGCATAAATCCATTATACAAATTAAGTTAATAGATTGACAAATTTTATACTTCTTTTGTAATCCTTTTTAAGAGGTGGAGGTTCTTCATTCAGTTATCGCTTCGTTCATAATTATAAAAATAGAGAAAATTCTTCGGTCACTTACACTTCCTCAGAATGATAGGGAGCATTGTCTATTGAAAATTTAATTAGAATCTGTTATAAAAGAATATGCAAAATAAATCTAAAAATCAAGGGCTTACCCTTGTAGAAGTTGCCATAGTCCTTGTAATACTTGGTTTACTTATAGGACTTGGCGCAAGCTTAATTGGTCCCCTTACAAAGAGGGCGAAGATAACAGAGACAAAAGATACTCTTAATGCAGCAGTTGAGTCAGTAATAGGTTTTGGAGTAAAAAATAACAGAATTCCTACAAATGAGGAATTTCCTCAGGCAGTAAGAAACTCCAATGATGCATGGACAAAACCTCTTATTTATTTTTTTGACCCTACTTTGACTGCTACTCCCAACAATCCAGCAGAAGGTATATGTGGAAGAAAAACAACAAATTTAATAGTTTGCACAGATGCAGACTGTAGAAGTCAAATTCAAGATGTGGCTTTTATAGTTGTAAGTGGTGGTCCAAATTACAATGTTCAAACTGGTTCCTTAACTACTTCTCCATGCCCTTCAGGAAAAACATGTTATAAAGTATATCCACAGGATTATCCTAACGTAGATGATTATCCTCCCGATCTCCCAGAGGGCGCAAGAGCAGAAGAGTATGACGATATAGTCAAATGGATAACCTTAGATGAATTGAGAATTAAGGTAGGCTGTCAGGGTGCTCAGTTAAAAATACTCAACAATGAACTTCCTTATGGATATGTAGGGTCTACATACAATGCTACAATATATGCTGAAGGAGGAGTTCCCTTTACAAGTGGAGGGAAATATAAATGGTGTGTCTTTCAGGATAAGGATTTAGATTCTACTAAGAAATTCAATGATACTGATATTAGGATTTATTTAGGGAACTCATCATATACTCTAAATGTTCTCTATGATAGTGATTCTCAATGTGATGATTTTCATCCAACTAATTGGTACAACGCTGACTTTCTGAAACTTGATACTAATTCTGTCAATATTCGTTCTTTTTCAGACGGAACTTATCATCTCACTTTCTATGTAAAAGATGATGGCAATAATACAGCCCAGAAAACCCTTGTTTTAACAATACATCCACAAACCTCTTCAGGTTCCTCAGGTCCTTCTGGTGCCCAAGTATCCTTTGCTAACAATATAAATCAATTTCAAGAGGTAGAAAACAATCCAAATGCAGTACAGGTTGTCGGCAATACATTAATTTTAGGAGGGAATATATACAGTGAAAGAGGCTGTTTTTGGTTTCCTTCTTCATATACTCTAAATAACAAAAAAATGAGAGCCTATTTTAAATTCAGATTTACTACTGTTGATACATCATCTGATTCAACTGCCTATGCAGATGGTTTTACTTTTGCAGTAGTTGATGGAAATATGCCTGTAACCGCTTGTGGAGGGTTAGGAGTAGATATTGGTTTTGGTGGTTTAAATTATGATTCAGTGGCTGTTGAGTTTGATACTTATCCGAATGGCTCTGGTTGGAGAAATGATCCAGCACCAAATAATCATGTTGCCATTATAAAAAGAGGTAACAATACACATGGTGCTTCTACACCAATGGGTAATAACCCACTCTGTCCATCTGAAGGCTGCTACAGAACTACCTCCGTAACATGGTTAGAAGATGGAGTTGAACATACTGTAAGAGTTGAAATTCATACAGGATGTAATCCAGCTTGTAATAACTGTAGTTCTAATCCTCAAAATTATTCCCTTATAAAAGCATGGATCGACTGTACCTCTTGTAATGATTTAACCCAGGATTACTCAGCATCCCCGACCATTAGCCATTGTTTTCAATTGCCTTCAACAATGAATTCTGTCAAATTTGGCTTTACAGAAGGAACAGGGGGGCGTACGCAAAACATCGAAATCAAAGATTTTGGGATAGGTTTTTATTAAAAAATCTTTTTTCTCTGATATAATATTCCATGTTCTCAAAAATAAAGAAAGATATACCACCTGGGCTTATCAGGATTGTAAAGGGTGAAAAAAAGTCTAAAAAATCTCTCTTTATCATTGGAGCATCGGTCTTTGCAGTTTTGCTCGGATTTACCTCGCTTTTTATCTTTAATAACTACCTGAAAGATGCTTCTAAAAATCCAACCCCGATTAATGAACAAAATTTACCTACAGATATAAAAATGGAATCTGTGACGGTAAAAAATGAATCATCCTCTTTCACTGAAAATAAAGCTCTATCAAAGACAGAATCCCCAAAAAATGTAGATATAAAACCAGAGAAAAATCCCTCTAAAGTCTCCAAACAAGAAAAAATAGAGAAAAATAAAGAAATTCCAATTACAAGTCCCGATTTAGAGACCTTTCGGGCAGTTGATTATTTATACAGAGCTCAAGATTTTGAGAATAAAGGGATGCATAAAGAAGCAATTATTGAATATATTGAATATTTAAAAATTACCAAAAAGAAGGACCCCAAAATATTAAATAAAATTGCCACATTGTATTTATTTTTAAACAATCTGTCAGAGGCTTCCCATTATGCAGAGACAGCTTTTAACATTGCTCCTCAGAATATTCCAATTCTTATAAACAATGGCGTGATCAAGGCAAAATTAAAGGATTTTACCAAAGCAGAGGATTACTTTAAAAAAGCTCTTGCTTTAGAGCCTAATAATAAAAATGCCCTATATAATCTCGCTCTTCTAAAGGAGCAAAAAGGTGAATTTGAGGAAGCAAGGAGACTCTACGAAAAATTACTTCAACTTGGTGATCCCTATGCTTTAGAAGGAATTGAAAGAGTTAAATTAAATTCATCCTTTCAAAGATAATTTATAAACGAATTCAAAATGTCAAAAATATTGACATTTTCATTTTAAAATGGATTATAATTTGACATGAAAAAGTGCTATTCTGAAGCACTTTATTTTTGTCATCTCTTCGCTTCGCTCAGAACAATGTCTGCGGCACTCTCTTTATATCACTCTGCGGTACTTGTTCTTTGTCATTTTGAGGCACACTCTCTTTGGGCATTCTGATGCACTCCTTCTTTGTCATTCTGATATACTCTCTCTTTGTCATTCTGAGCCCAAGGCGAAGAATCTCCTCCTTTTTTCAGAGAGATTCCTCGGGGTATCGAACCCCTCGGAATGACAGAAAAGGAGGAGACCGGGTCATTAAATCTAGAGGAATAATAAATTAAGATGGCATAGATTTTGCATAAGCAAAAATAAAAAACAAAAAAGGAGGATAGGCTATGAAGCATTTAAGAAGCAACAAAGGTTTTACCCTTGTTGAACTTGCCATTGTATTGGTAATTATCGGAATTATCCTCGGTGCAGTGCTAAAAGGACAGGAGCTGATTAATAATGCTAAAATGAAAAGAGCTTATAATCAGTACAGGGAAATATTATCGGCGGTTTACACCTATTATGACAGATACGGAAAGTATCCAGGAGACGATAATACTGCCAATCCGCGTTGGTCAGTTGCTACAAATGGAAATAATAATGGGCTAATTGACGGATTAACTCTTGGATGTGGAGCAGGTGCCACAACAGAGACTTGTCAGGCATGGTTACATATGAGACTTGCAAATATATTAACAGGGGCAACAACTGCTTCTGATGGTACAAGATCGCCCTCAAATGCATACGGTGGAAGCATTGGAATTGGATATGCAACAGTTCAAGGACTTACAACACAATGGATAGCTTTTGATAATGTCCCTGGTGATGTCTGCCAAAGCTTAGACCAGCAATACGATGATGGTGTTTACAATACAGGAAGCATTAGAGGCTCTGGGGACTACAATACTAATCCAAATATAATATATGATCTTTACTTCAGACTCTAACCCAAATAGGGAGGCTTACGCCTCCCTTAATTTTTAAATTTACATCTCACAAAACTCAAAATTGTGATATAATTTTTTATGCCTAATATTTCACAAAATCATAGAGATATTATAATTTCAATTATTTCAAAGGTAATCGAACAAGAAAAGAAAATAATTTTTGCTTATCTTTATGGCTCTTTTGCAGAGGCATTACCAATTTCCAATGATATAGACATAGCGGTTTATACTGAAGAAATTGAAAATCCCTTTGCCTTTCAAGTTGATATAAAAATTGCTATTTCAGAGGAATTGAGAAAAAATCAAATAGATATTTTACCAGATGAAATAGATTTAAGAATAATTAATGATGCAACTTACGATTTTGTTATCGATGTCCTTGAAAAAGGAATTTTAATTGTTGATAAAAATCCAGAAGTCAGAACTGCCTATATTGAAAAGATATCTCTTCAATACAGAATGAATGAAATAGTTCTTATTGAGTTTTATAGATAGTTATGAATCTTGACATAAAAAGACTTAATCAATATCTTTACGAGATAAAAGAAAATACAGATGATTTAGAGGATATTCCTGAAGAATTCGATATACCCTTTTTAGTTTTTCAGACTCAGCTTCTCTCAATAAATTGAAATATATATTTCAAATACTCAGTAAAATCTTCTTTATTTTTTCGCACCAAACTAAGTAATAAATCCAAATCTATTTTTTCATATCTGTGGACAAGCCTGTTTCTAAGTCCAACAACAGGGGCAATTTTTTTTGCAAAACTCTCAGGTAAAATGTTATTTTCTGCAAGCACAAGAAAGCTACTTTGAAAACTTTCAGGTATCTTCAAAGAGCCATAACGAATGAAATGGGTGTTAATATCAATAATTTCATCAACTATCAGTTGGATAATTCTCTCAATGGCTCTTAATTTTACGAAGTCTTTTTTTATTTCAGTGTCTGAAAATGAAAGTATATGCTCCAGTTCTTCATAGTAGGATTTTATGAAGAAAATTTTCGATTTAATAAAATCCTTATCTATCAATCAAAAACTCCTTAAGTCTTTCATCTCTCATTTCGTAAAGAATTTTTGATTCATCATACTCCTTTAAACTTGAAATTTCAACCTGATAAAAAATAAAAGGTTCTTTTAGATAAAGAATCTTATAGTTTTCAAAAATTTTTCTCTTCAGTATGGGTGGTGCGGATTTAATATCTACAAGATCAATGTTTTCTGTTTTCAAAATTAAGGATAGTTCAAAGGCTAAATTAACTTTTTCTTCTTCAGAAAGAACATGATCTGCATAAACAGCAATGTCTACATCACTTTCAGGTCTGTCAGTGCCTTCTGCTTTTGAGCCAAAAAGAAGCAAAAAATAAATGCTGAATTTTTTAGTAATCTCTTCAAAATGCAAAACATTTTCCCGATGTAAAGCGGATTTTTTACTATCTTTCACTTTATTCAGCATATTTAAGTATATCACAGAAGCTAAATAAATTTTTGAGTTAGAAGTATAGTAAATTTTGGTAAAATGATAGATTCTTTAGAAAATCAAAAAGACTCTGAAAAGATTTCAAGAAGACTTTGTTGATTATATTCGTTCAAGTTAGGGTAAATATGTTTAGCAGGCTTGGGGCAATACTGAAAAAAATTTAGAGAGCTTATCCTTGACCGTTTCAGAAAAAATATAGAAAGTAAAACTAAAAATTTTCTATGAATTCTCTTAATGTAATTATTTTTATGCCTTTATATTCTTTAAGTGAGAGCATTTCTTTATCACCTGAAACAATAATATCAGCCTCTGCCAATACGACACACTCAATAATTCTATTATCTGCCTTATCTTTCAGAATATAAACTTTATCATGAGTTTTTATCAGCTCTGCTATTTCTGAAAGGAAAATTGCAGTTCTGCTTAACATTTCTTTATTATAATCAAATTTTTTTGAAAGAACTGATAAAACTTCATCTACAATTTCCTTTGAAATAAATAATCTGTAATTTTCTTTTATAACTTTTAAAATTGCTTTTTCTGCTAAACTACCTGTAATAACAAAAGCTGAGATGTATATGTTAGTATCAAAAACTAATTTCAACTGATATACCTTTCTAAATCCTCTTCTGTAAGAATCCCTTTTTCTAATGCTTTTTTGCTCCAATAATTTTGAATTTCATAAAATTCTTGTTTTAATTTTTCTTTTTTTATTAATCTTATCGCTTCTTGAATTACAGCACTAATGGTTTTATTTTCCTCTTTTGCAATTTTTTCTACTTCTTCTGCTAAATCAACTGGAAGAGAAATTGTTTTTTTAACAACACCTGACATTATAATCACCTCCCTTTATGGTATGAAATAATCATACCAAATTTAAAGAAATTTATTCAAATAGCAAAGACAAATTAAAACTCTTATTCTCCCCCTCCAAGGACTTTATATAGGGTTACTAAGTTTGCGTATTTTTCAAGTATTAGATTATTAAATTGCTGTTCTGCCTGAAACAATGACCTTTGAGCATCAAGAACACTCAGGTAACTGTCTATACCATTTTCATATCTTATTTTTGCAAGTCTGTATGTTTCTTTAAGAGATTCTACAAGAGAGTTAACTGCCTTGATTCTTTGATTAATTGTTCCCTTTACTGCTAAAGCATCAGAGACTTCTTTAAAGGCTTGCTGTATTGTTCTTTCATAGTTTGTAAGGGCTATTTCTCTTTCAACTTTTGCTGCGGAATGGGCAGCCCATACCCTTGCATCAAAAATTGGAAGAATAGCCTGTGGTTGAAATGTCCATGTCTTTGAACCTCCTTCAAAAAGTCCTGAAAGCTCTGGGGATGCTGTTCCAATCAGTGTTGTAAGTGAGATTCTTGGGAAAAAAGCAGCTCTTGCTGCTCCGATCTGGGCATTATATGCCTTTAAGGTATGTTCAGCAGCTAAAATATCAGGACGGTTAAGTAAAATTTCAGAGGAAAGCCCTACAGAAATATCTTTCGGTGGTTTTATGTTTAATCCTTCAGGTAAAAGTTCTTCTCTTACAGGTTCACCAGCTAAAAGGTCAATGGTGTTTTTATCCTGAGCAACAATTTGTGTATATCTTGCCATAGCTTCCCAAGCCAGATTAACCTGTGTTTTTGCTCTGTGAAGATCTATCTCAGAGGCTATTCCGACCTCATATCGTTTTTTTATTAACTCATAGTTTTCTTCCTGATTTTTAAGTGTTTCTTTTGCAATTTTAAGATTTTCAATGCCTGTAGCATAGGTATAATAGGCAATCGCTACTGCACCAATAAGAGAAAGCCTTACAGCTCTGTGAGTGGCTTCCTCGGCAAGATATCTTTCAAGAGCCATTTCAGATAAACTACGAAGTCTTCCAAAAAAATCAATCTCCCATGAGCTAATTCCAAAAGTAACACTATACTGTGAAGTGATTTCTGCCTTATTATTAGAAAGTGTTTCTGGAATTCTCTGCCTCTGTCCTGAACCAAATAAATCAAATGCAGGAATGAGCTCTGCTCTTTGAATTCCGTAGTATGCCCTTGCTCTTTCAACATTAAGAGCTGAAAGTTTTAGGTCACGATTATTTTTTAAAGCAATTTCAACGAGTTTTTGAAGTTTTTCATCTATAAGAAAATCATTCCATTTTAGGGATTTTGCGGTTGGTATGGCATCTAATTTTAATTCTTGATAGGCTTCGCCTTTAGGCCATTCCTTTGGAACTGGAGCATCAGGTCTTTGATACTCAGGTATCATTGTGCAGGATGTAAGGATTAAAAATAAAATCATAATAACAATTTTTCTCATTTTTTGCATACTGAACCCTCTTTTTGTGATCCTGAGCATAAGCGAAAGATCTCCTTATTTCCTCATTTTACTTCTTTTACTTTGAAAAATTTCAAAATTAAAACAAACACTAACGGAACAAATAGTATGGTTATAAATGTTCCTGCAATTACTCCACCCTCTATTGCTACACCTATGGCGTTCATTGCTCCTGAACCAGCACCTTTTGATATCGCAAGAGGTAAAACACCAAAGAAAAGTGCCAAAGATGTCATAATAACAGGTCTATATCTGATTCTTGAAGCCTCAACTGTTGCCCTATGAATCTCCTCTCCCTGCCTTATTTTATCTCTTGCAAACTGAATTATAAGTATTGCATTTTTTGATGAAAGCCCCATTGTAACAAGAAATCCTATCTGAAAGTAAACATCATTGTGAAGTCCCATAAGCCATGTTGCTAAAGCTGCACCAAATATTCCAAGAGGAAGTAAAATCAGATTCGTAATGGGAATTGTCCATGATTCATAAAGAGCTGCAAGACATAAAAATATAACAAAAACTGAGAAGGCATAAAGAATTGGAGCCTGACCTGTTGCAAGCTTTTCTTGATAACTAAGCCCTGTCCAGGCATATCCAATTCCCTTTGGAAGTTTTGATACTATCTCTTCAATTGCTTTCATTGCCTCACCAGAACTGTGTCCAGAAGCAGCCTCTCCAACTATGTTTATTGATGGAAAGGCATTGTATCGCTCAAGTCTTGGTGAACCATAAACCCATCTTCCATCGGCAATTGATGAGAATGGAACCATTTTACCTTCATTGTTTCTCACATACAATCTATTCAAATCTTCTGGAAGCATTCTATAAGAAGTGTCTGCTTGAACAAAAACTCTTTTTACTCTTCCATCTTTTACAAAATCATTTACATAGGCACTTCCAAAGGCAGCTGATATTGTGTTATGAATTGATGTTATAGGGACTCCAAGAGCGCCAGCCTTTTGCCAATCTATGTCAACTTTATATTGAGGAATGTCATCAAGTCCATTTGGTCTTACATTTTTAAGCCTTGTGTCTTGATTTGCCATATAAAGAAGCTGATTCCTTGCTTCCATAAGTTTTTGATGTCCCAGTCCTCCCATATCCATAAGCTGTAAGTCAAAGCCTGTAGCATTTCCAAGTTCAATAATTGAAGGTGGTGGAAAAACAAAAATAAGGGCTTTTTTATTTTGAGAAAAATACTGCATTGCCCTTGCCTGAATAGCCTTTACTCTGAGGTCTGTTTTATCCCTTAAATGCCAGTCTTTAAGCTTTATAAAAGCCATTCCATTTGATTGTGTCCTTCCTGAAAAACTTATTCCTGCAATAGTCAGCACAGTTTCTACTGCATCTTTTTCTTTATTTAAAAAATAATCCTGAACTTCTTTTAAAACTTCCTCGGTTTGTTCAAGAGTTGAGCCTGAGGGAAGCATAATCTGAGTAAGAAGAATTCCTTGGTCTTCTTCAGGTAGATAGGCAGTTGGAAGCTTAATTAAAATAAATCCAAGAGTCACAACAATTATGACATAGACAACTATATAAACTGGGACCTTTCTGAAGGAGTTTTCCACTGCTTTTGTATAAAGATTTCTTGATTTGAAAAAGAGACTATAAAATTTTTCATAAATCAGATTAAACCAGTGAAGAAGACCTTTTTTACGCTCCTCTTTATGAGGTCTAAGAAACATTACACACAGAACTGGAGCAAGGCTTAATGCTACAAAAACTGAAAGTAACATTGCTGAAATTATTGTTATTGCAAACTGTCTATAAATTATTCCAGTTGAACCTTCGAAAAACGCCATTGGGACAAAAACTGCTGACAAAACAGCTCCAATTCCAATAAGGGCAGAGGTAATCTGCTCCATTGACTTTATTACTGCTTCTTTTACAGGAAGTCCCTCTTCCCTCATTATTCTTTCAACATTTTCAACAACTACAATTGCATCATCAACCAAAAGCCCGATTGCAAGAATCATTGCAAACATTGTAAGCATATTTATTGAATAACCTGTCATCCCTAAAACAGCAAAAGTTCCAAGAAGAACTACAGGAACAGTTACTGTTGGAACAAGGGTTGCCCTAAGACTTCCCATAAAAAGCCACATAATAAAGAAAACAAGTATAATTGCCTCTATAAGAGTTTTTACAACTTCATTTATAGCAACTTTGGTAAAAGGAGTTGTATCGTAGGGATATACAACTTTTACACCTGACGGAAATTGTCTTGAAAGTTCTTCCATCTTTTCCTTTACTTTTTTTGCCACATCTAAGGCATTTGCACCGGGAAGAGGTCTTATGGCAAGACCTGCTGCTGGTTTACCCTGATAATAGGCATTTATATCATAGTAATCTGTTCCAATTTCTACCCTTGCAACATCCTTAATTTTTACAGTTGAACCATCTGGATTAATTCTTACAGGAATTGAAGCAAACTCTTCTGGTTCTTTAAGCATACTTTGTACAATTATTGGCGCATTAAGTCTCTGTCCGGGCTTAGCTGGTGTTCCTCCGAGCTGGCCACCAGATACCTCCACATTGTAGGATTTAATTGCTAAAATTACATCATTAATTGTTAGACCATAACTTACAAGTTTATGGGGTTCAACCCATATCCTCATTGCATAGGGGAATCCAAAAACCTCTACCTCTCCAACTCCTTCTATTCTGGCAAGAACTTTCTGAATATTTGAGTGCATGTAATCTCTTAAATCTTTAGCATCAAGACGGCCATCTTCTGAAATAAGAGCAACAATCATAAGATAGTTAAAAGTTGCCTTTCCAACAGAAATTCCAGTTTTCTGAACAGCCTCAGGAAGGCTTGGCATTGCAAGTTGAAGTTTATTCTGAACCTTTGCCCATGCAATGTCAGGATCAGTACCGGGTTCAAAGGTTAGTTCAATGCGGGATGAGCCTGAAGAGTCACTGTAAGCAGACATATAAATCATTCTGTCAAGACCTGTCATTTTTTCTTCTATTATTTGGGTTACGCTATTTTCTACAGTTTCAGCAGAAGCTCCTGGATAAAAGGCTTGAATATAAATGGAAGGAGGAGCCAAAGAAGGATATTGAGCAACAGGAAGATTATAAATAGCAAGAATTCCTGCGCCCATAATAACTATGGCAATTACCCATGCAAATACAGGTCTTTCAAGAAAAAATTTAGATATCATTGTTTTTCCTGTTTGCCTTCAGTCTTATATTTAACAGGCATTCCTGGCATAATTTTTTGAAATCCCTCTAAAATTACTTTTTCACCAACAGAAAGACCCTCTAAAACAAGCCATTTATCCTCAATTGCTCTATCAGTAACAATTGGTCTTATCTGGACTTTGTTTTCCTTGTCAACAATATAAACAAAGGGATTTCCTTTTGGATCACGAAATACAGCCTGTTGAGGAATAAGAATGGCATTTTTATTTATTCCTTCCTTAATAATTGCCCTTACAAACATTCCAGGGAGAAGAACTTCCGTTGGATTTGGGAATAGGGCTCTTAAAATTACTGAACCTGTTGTCGGATCAACAGTGACATCCTTGAACTGCAAAGTGCCCTCTAATGGATAAATTGTTCCGTCTTCAAGAATGAGTTTCACTTTATTTTGCTCTCCTCCAGCATATTTAAGCCTTCCCTCAGCAAGTTTTCTTTCAAGTTCTTTAAGCTCCTTTGTTGACTGAGGAATATCAACATAAATTGGGTCAAACTGTTGAATCCTTGTAAGTTCCATCTGCTGATAGGCTGTAACAAGAGCTCCTTCTGTGACATTTGATTTTCCAATTCTTCCTGATATTGGAGCTTTTATTTTTGTATATCCGAGATTTATCTCTGCAAGTTTAACCTGTGCTTTCCAGTATTTAATTTCTGATAAAACCTGTTCATACTGAGCTTTTACATCATCGTATTCCTGCTTACTTATTGCATTAACTTTGACAAGCTCTTCATATCGGTCAAGTCTTGCTTTTATTGAAGGAAGTGTTGATTCTGCCTTTGCAAGGGCAGCACGGGCATTATCCAGAGATGCCTGAAAAGGTGCAGGATCTATCTGATACAAAACATCTCCCTCTTTTACATTACTTCCTTCTTTGAAAAATCTTTTAATAATTATTCCACTTACCTGAGGTCTTACCTCTGCTATTTTGTAAGGAGATGTTCTTCCCGGAAGCTCTGTTGTAAGCACAACTTCCTGAGTTTGTACATTTATAACTGACACTTCTGTAATTTGAGGTTGTGGCTGTTTTTTCTCACAGGCTACGAAAGTAAACAGTATGATAAAAAAGGCTAAAATGAATCTTATTTTGTTCATAAATTACTCCTTTTTAGTAATCCCTTTAAAATCACATCTATACAGACTTCCAGCTTAAAAAGATTTTCAGGCTCAACAACCACTGAAAGCAAATAGCCTCCAAGTATATTCATTAGCAATTTAGCAACTTCTTCTGGCTCAATTTCGTTGAATTCCTGAGATTCAATACCTCTTTTAATTATCTCTGCAAGTATTTCTCTTTCCTTTTTTAAAAGCTCTTTCTTTATCTCAACCCCAAAGGCAAATCCCTGCTGTTTACCATGAATGATAATTAATTCCCGATTTTCTTTTGCAAATTCTATGGCTTTTGTAAAGTATTCTTTTAATGCCTGAGAAGGAGTCTGAATATCTTTAAGAGGTAGTAAAACTTTACTGTAAAATTCATTCAATTTTTCTTTGATTAAATATAAAGAAAGTTCTTCCTTGTTTTTAAAATAAAGATAAAGCCCACCAACACTTATTCCTGCCTCTTTGGCAATCATTCTCATTGTTGTGCCATTATATCCACTCTGAGAAAAGAGCTTAACAGCGGATTCAATTATCCTTTTCCTTGATTCATGTCCTGAACGCTTGTTCATGTGAACTGATGTTCAGTATATAAAAGATTAATCAAATATGTCAAGAGAGTTTGGGAAAAATTCTGAGGGGTTTAATGTCCCCGAAAATTCTCTCATCTCTTCTTCTGTCACCCTAAGGCATAAGCCGAAGGGTCTCTTTAGTAATGAAAAAGGATGAGATTCTTAGGAATATCGTGTTCCTCAGAATGAAAGTATAAGCGAAAAGAGTTGTTTTATAATGGCAATTTAAGGAAATTTTTTGTTTTCAAAAAACCTTAATGTTAAAATATAAAAAATGGAAACAGAAAAAAATGAAAAAATTGAAAATATAATCTCAAAAACTCTCGATATTCCCTCTCATAGTAAAATTGTATTTAAAGTTATAAATCTTTTGAAGAATGAATATGTATCAATTGATGAGATTGAAAGTTTTATGTCCCATGACAAAGGATTTACCGCAAGATTTTTAAGAATTGCTAATTCTCCTTTCTACGGATTAACCCGAAAAGTGAAAACCTTAAAAGATAGTCTGCTGTTAATAGGACTTAATACAGCAAAATCTTTAATTCTTGCAACATCATCAAGATATCTATTTAAAAATTTTGGACCCTTTGAACAGAAGCTCTATGAACACAGTTTAGCAGTAGGATTATGCTCAAGTTTGCTTTCTAATTATACAAAAACAATTAAACCAGAAGAAGCCTTAGCCTCTGGAATTTTACATGATATAGGAAAAATTTTTATAAATAATGCCATATCTGAGAGTTATCAAAAAATTTATGAAAAAATCCATGAAACAGAGAAATCAATAATTCAATTAGAAGAGGAAATTTTAGAAATCAATCATTGTGAGGTTGGTGCTTTTATAGCTGAAAGGTGGAATTATCCCGAGGAAATAAAAATAACAATTCAGGATCATCATGGACAAAGCTATCCCCATCAAAAAGAAAATTCTTGTATAAATATTTGCAATATTGTAAGAATTGCTGACAAGATATCATGGAATTTAGGCATAGGATTTAAAAGACCCCAAAAAATGAATATTAACCTTCAAGATATTGGAATAGATAACAAAAATTTGGAAGAAATAGAAGACCTATTCATCTCCCAATATGAAATGCAGAAAAAATTTCTTCTTGAATAATTTTGAAAGTGCTATTCTTTAGGGTCAAAAACTTTAATTTTATTCTTACCCGTTCTTTTCGCATCATAGGCTGATTTATCAGCTTCTCTTAGAATAGTTTCTATGTCTTTAGAAGCATCAATGTTTGTTATACCTATGCTTACTGATGGAATGATTGTTTCATTTTTGTAAGTTAAAACTACATTTTTAAGATTTGTCTGAATTCGTTCTGCTACTGCTTTTGCTATATCTGTATTACCTTTTATGAGAACTACAAACTCATCGCCACCCCATCGGCATGCTAAATCATCATCTCTTATACTTCTGCGAATAGAGTTAACTGTTTCTTGTATAACTTTATCTCCAACAACATGTCCAAATTTGTCATTTATTGCTTTAAGATCATCTAAGTCAATAAAAATTAGAGAGTAAGCCTCTCCCTGTTGAACTTTATTAATTATCTTTCTTAAGGAAAACTCAAAGAAGGCTCTATTGTATAATAAGGTCAAACTATCCTTATAGGCTTTGTCTAACAATCTTTCTTTTTCCTTTTTTATAGAAGTTATGTCATGGGCAATAAAAAGTATATCTTTCTCTTTCTCTTCAACTTCAACAGGAATTATCCATCCGCTTACAAATAAGTCATCTTTTAGTTTTAATTCCGATAAATAAACTTTTTCTCCTTGATTAATCTGAATAATCTCTGAAAGTAAATGAAATAAATTTTTAGCAGAAGTTTTATGATGTTCTCTATAGAGAATTTCATATGCCTTAGAATTAACAAATAAAACTTCTCCTTTACTGTTAAACAGAAAAATTATTGCCTCAGATTGTTCGGCAATTGTCTCATAAATCTTACGATTTGTCTCTATTTCACTAATCTGTTTTTTTACTGTATTTATGTATCTATTTATTTCTTGAGCAAGATATCCGATTTCATCTTTGCTGTCAGCCTTGACTTCATTTGTTTTGCCTGCTTTTACTTCTTCTATATGGTTTACAAGATTTATAATTTTATTGATTATCTTGTCTTTAAACCACAAATAAAAAACAAAACCAAAAATCAAAAAGCAAGAAATATAAAAGGTAATTAACTTTAAATTGCTTCCTTTAACTAACTTCCACAGCTTTTTTTCTTTTTCAATATTAAAACCAACACTGTAACTGCCAAAAAAATCCTCTGTTCTGTAAAAGACTCTATATTTCTCCGAATCTTCATTAATTGCTGGATTGATTTTTAATTCTTCGCCTGCATCTTTTATATTTTCAATTTTAAAACCCCTAAATCCAAAAAAATTCTTGATAGAACTCTGCTTTTCTTCTGTAATCATTCTACTCATTATTAGATATCCTGCTACAGAACCGGTAGAATCACTTTTTAAAACAGGACAGACTGCAACTAAATAGGGCTTGTCATTTCTGAAGGTAAAACCAACTAAACCGAAAGTTTTTGAACTTTCTATTTTCAAAATTGCTAAAAATTTTTGAACATATTTTCCCCAGAAATTTTGATTAACTACTGAAAGTTTATTTGTTTCAGAATAATACTCAAAGCCTCTTTTTAGTTTACCCTTTAAATCAAAATAAGCTATTAGATTGACTTTGTTGTTAATAAAAGATTCCATTGTAAGATTATTTTCAATGAATGAAGGATTTTTATCTTGCATAAAAAGCCATGCATCTGTCCATGAAGCCCAATCTTTAGTGAGACCTAACAGATTTTGTTTTTCATTGTCAAAGTAATGAACTAATTTTTTTAAGTCTTCTATAATATAGTTTTTTTCAATATCTAAAATTGTGTTTCTAATAAAAAATTGATGGACAAAAACCGTTGATAGTATTAAGGAGAGAATAAAAAGAGAATATACAAAAATAATCTTCCTTTTTATGCTCATAATTGTAAATTATAATGCATTTACAAATATTTAAGAAAGACTTAAAATTGCAAATAGGACAATTGAAAACTCACTAATTTATCCTATCATTACGAGGGGTTCAATACCCCGAGGAATCTCTCAGGAATTCTTCGCTTTGCTCAGAATGATAGAAAAAAGGGTCAGAACGACTCCTCACATGTCGTCCTGAGGGAGCGATAGCGACCGAAGGACCTCCTTAGATCCTTCGGCTTCGCCTCGGGATGACTAAATGGAGCAGGATGACAATAAAAGAGTCATTCTAAGCAAAGCCAAAGGACTTATGACAACGACTCTTGGAAAAATTCAACTTTTCTCTATAATCAATTTCAGCAAAAATAAAAAAATCTTACAATTTTGTATTGTTCTACAAATTTGTCAGGCAATTAATTTAAAAAAATCCTTATTTTCCAACAAATTACAATCTGGTATGATTTTGGCAATATTCAATAAAAAATTAACAGGAGGTGCCTTTATGAAACATCAAAATTTTAAGAGGACTTACAAAGCAATTAACTATATGTTAGTTGCTGTATTACTGCTTCTTACTTTTTCTGTTACTATGGCAGAGGATACAAAGCAGGAGGACAAAGTAACAGGGAGTGTTTCTTTAGGAGCCTCAAACAGGTATATTTTCAGAGGCTATGAGTTAAGTTCTGGTAGTGTTGTCATCCAACCATCTATAACACTCTCTTACAAAGGCTTTTCAGTCAACTACTGGGGAAACATTGACACAAATGAAAGGGCTACGCAGAGTTTTATTCCAGACAGACCAGGTAGAAAAAGCTTTAATGAATCTGACCTTACACTAAGTTACACTTACACAATTGATAAACTCTCTCTTACAGGCGGTTACATTTACTACGGAACAAAGTATACTGACGAAACAGAGGAAATTTTCCTTAGTGCAAGCTATGATGTAATTACGAAGCCTACATTGACGATTTACAGAGATATTTCAACCTATCCTGGCACTTACATTAATCTCAGTTTCTCCCATTCTCTGCCTGTTTACAAAGACATAACTTTAGACCTTGCAGCATCCTTTGGCTATTTTATGGGTGATGACTCCTACTGGAAAACTTACGAAAGTAGCACAGGTGATTACACAGGGAAAAAATACAGAGGATTTCATGATGGAAAGCTTCAGGCAGGATTTACAATACCAATTGCAAAAAATTTAACAGTTCAACCTATGGTTCAGTATTGGTTTCCACTTTCAAGTAAGACAAAAAGAATTGTTGATGGAAGCCCTTACAATCCCAATGGACATCTTGATGACACATGGGTAACAGGAATAAACATTACATTTAGCTTTTAAAGGAGTCAACTATGAAAAATCACCTCCTTCAGAAACAGGGTGAAAGAGTATGATTAACAAAAAAAGGTTGTTTTTTAGTAAGCATAGCCCATACTGTTCTAAGGAGCTTGTGAGCCACAGCAAGGATA
>NZ_JARZRZ010000006.1:0-83564 GCF_029946585.1 Thermodesulfovibrio sp. 1176
GTTCTATTCCTATAATTCCAGAATGATCAACAATAGCTCTGTCTATAGTGTACCTACCAATCTTAAATTGTGAGATAATTTGAGAAACGTTTTCTTTGGTTTGTATTAAGCTTCTAAATACATTAAATAATTCTTCTGTTTGTGTTTCTGGTCTTGCCGAAAGTATTGCCTGAAAATAGTTTTGAACTTCTTTAGTTTTAAAATTTGGTTTGTATAATTTTTGAAATATTTGTAAATCGTAAAGTTGTTTTAAATCTTCAAGAAAATCCTCAAAATATGATGGGATCATGTTACCTATTCCTTTTTCTCCACTCCCATGGTGGTGTTGGATTATTCTGTTGCCATAATCCTAACTTTTGCTTCCTTGCCTGTTTTTCTGCTTCGTAGAATTCACTTGCATAGGGTCTGTCCAGATACTCTGTATAAGCCCATGCCATGCCTCTTTTTACCTGTTCAAGATTTATGTTGACACCATTATACCATACATAAGCAACTACTCTACCATATCGGTCTATATCCTTAACATCAAGTTTTACTGTTTTGTTGCCAATCATATCTTTAAGAGATAGCCTTGCATCCTCACCATATGCTTGTCTCTTCTCAGGAGCATCAATACCACGCATACGAACAGAGACAGTGCCGTCTTTGTGGAGTTTAGCACCAAAAAGGAACTTTTCAGGTAGACAGTGAAAAGTATCGCCATCAAGAACTCTGGTTACATTACAGGTTATCTGAGAGGCAAAACAATGTGCCGTAAGAAATAAAATCAAGAATACAACAGAATAAATGAAAGATAAAGCTGTGATTTTATTTTGTTTCATTTGATTCTCCTGCTGGATTTGAGGCATTAACCTGCTGTTCTGGTTCTTTTAATTCTTTTGCATTGTCCTGCTGTTCTTGAGAATAGCTCTTGACTTTAGGCTTACACTTACATCCATCCTGAATGAGTTCAGCCAGAGAAGTCCCACCAGTATTAAAATTTGGTTTTGCTGAAAAAAACTGAAATGGCAGGGTTAAAACACCAAAAATGTTGATTATAGTTTTTAAAGTATCTCTCGGCGGACATACACAATCGTAGTCATCTGTTTCGTAAAGACTTGAAGCACTTTGCTCCTGAGAACTCTGTTCACAACCTCCTGCAATACATCCGGGGTCAATGGCATAAACAGCAGAGGATGACATAAAGAAAAGTAAAGTTAGAAAGACAACAACTTTTCTGAGCATGATTTCCTCCTTAGCTGTTATATCAAAGTAAGCCTTTAGCCCTCATCAATCCCTGTATCTCAATATTACTGTATCTCAAATACATTGCAGTTGTATTTAAACTTGCATGCCCCATAAGTTGCTGGACCGCTGTAACAGGAATACCTGCTCTCAAAAGTTCTATCGCTCTTGTATGCCTTAAAACATGTGGATGTGAAATGTCAGACGGAATACCTGCTTTTCTGCAGATTTCTTTAAATACAGTGAAAAAATTATTTCTCTCTATTTTAAAAATTTTACCTTCTAAAGAGGGATATATTTTCACAGTTCTCAGATATTCAGAGATAAGCCTGTCAGGAATGGGGATAATTCTATACTGTCCTTTTTTCTTGCCAGTTCTTTTGAGTGTGATAAGCCTTACTGTTGAGTTTCTGAAATTTATATCACGGGTTTCATTAATGTTTAAAACTTCTGAGATTCTTGCTCCTGTGTATCTCAGGAATAAAAATACAAGCCAGTATCTTACCCTTACGATACCTCTCTTTTCCTTAAACCATTTCTGAAATTCTACAGTAAGTCTGTTTAGTTCATCCTCTGTGAGATGGTATATTTCTCCTTCCTGTGGGGAGGGTATAAGAGAGGAATTATTTTTTATAGCAAGCATTGCAATATGTTAACAGAAATGTTATAAACAGTCAAGACCAGAATGGATAATTTTTAGGGATAAGGGTGAAAAATTAGTGCTTAACTATAACAAAATAAAGGTTTTGTTATAGTTAAGCTTTTCCTATTATCTGAATAGTTACATTTAATATCCCAGTTAAAATTTTCTCATCTAATTCAATATTTGTTCTACGCATAATCAAATCTCCTTTAAATTATACACATATTATATCATTTTTTTGTGTATGACATAAAATATTTATATCCTTTTTATTTATTGATGAATTCTATGTCACGCATACTTTTTGCTGAGTCAAATTTCGCAATACTTGCTCTGTATGCCTGAAAAAAATCCCCGGAGATGAGCCTTCCAGTTTTCCAAATCTTTTTCTGCTCCAGCATGCACTCAAATAAAGTTCTCTTTTTGCTCTGGTCACAGCGACATAAAACAATCTTATTTCCTCATCAAGCTTCTCTGGTTCTTCGCTGTTTCTTTTATCCGGGAAAATCTCTGCCTCAAGAGATGGTAAAAAAACTACATCAAATTCAAGTCCTTTTGCAGCATGCACGGTCATCAGCTTTACAGCGTTTCTCTCTTTTCTTTCCTCTGTTAGAAGAAAACTGTCAAGAAAATCTCTGAAAGAATTGTAATTTTTCAAAATTTCGTGAAGTTCTACTAAAGTTGCATATCTGTCTTCTGCATCATCTTTATGTTTTTCTTTTAAATAATCAATATAATTTGTATTTTTAACTACAAACCTTAAAGCCTCTGAAGGGGTATTGAGTAAAAAACGAGTATATTCTATGATTTTTATAAACTTTAATATCTCCTCTGCTTTTTTATTTTTCTTCTTGCTTGCATATATTTTTAAAGCATGCAAATAATCAAATGCCTTAATATCAAGTATCTCCTGAAGCGTCTTTTCACCAATTCCTCTCGTTGGTGTAGTTATTGCTCTCTCAAAAGATGTAAAGTCAAGATGATTATGTGCAAATTTAAGATATGAAAGAGTATCCTTTACCTCTGCTCTCTGAAAAAAATCATAATCATCAAGATCATCAAAAATTATGTTATTTTTTCTCAGCACTTCCTTGATTGCAGGTTTAACATATCTTGCCCTTACAAGAATTGCTATCTCTTTTGGTTCTGTCTTCTGAAACGCTACTTTAATGTTGTCTGCAATCCACTGCGACTCTTCATATTCGCTGTTAAATTCTCTTATTTTTATTAAACCTTCATCATTTCTTATACATTCAAGCTCAAGAACAAAACTTTTCCATTTTTCATCAATTAGTTCTGAAATGCTGTTTGCTACATGAAGAATAAACCTGCTACTTCTATAATTTTCTTTAAGTTTTATCTTATGGGGATTATAATCTCTTATAAATCTGAGAATATTATCAACAACTGCTCCCCTGAAGGAATAAATACTCTGCTGGGGATCACCAACAGCTGTTATATTCCCATTTCTTGTTATTGACCTTACAATTTGATACTGAATTGGAGAAGTATCCTGAAATTCATCTACGAGAATGTAATCAAATCTTTCCTTATAGAAATTGCATATTTCTGTATTAGAGAGAAGTCTGCCTGCAAGGAGCTGAATGTTGTCAAAATCAACAGCATTGCAATCTATTAGAGCCTGTTCATAAAGTCTGAAAATTTCATACTCTCTATAATCTCTGAAACCGGAAGGCTTAATTTCACCATACTGCTTTAAATAAGAAATTCTGCCAAATAACTTTCCCCTGTCAGTGTCATTTTCACCATAATATTTTTCTTTGCAAATAGTTTTAAATAGTGAAAACGAATCATCATCGTCATAAACAACAAAATCCTCTTTAAGACCATTGCAAAGCAGCTTCACATGTTCCCTTAAAACCTTGAGGCAGAAACTGTGAAAGGTTGAAATCCATTTTGATTCAATTCCGGTTAATTTTCTGACCCTTTCTTTCATCTCGTTGGCAGCTTTTTTAGTGAAAGTAATTGCAAGAATCCTGTAAGGAGAAAAACCTGTCTGAATAAGATTAGCTATTTTATAGGTAATAACTCTTGTTTTACCCGAACCAGCACCAGCAATTACAAGAAGAGGCTTGTGAACAAACTCAACAGCCTTTAATTGAGAAGAGTTAAGCTTTTTGTAGGCTAATAAATTCAGATTTTTCACAAGAAAATATTACTTTTCCACTAAAAGTAATATTAGGTAATCAAAATAAAAGATATAGAAAGGATTAATGACTATGGCAGTTTTCCCGATAAAAAGAAAAAATATCAATGCATGTCAGCAATGCGGAACAGAAACAGATAAATTTTACATCTGGGCACAAAATAGAAGGGAAGCCCATATTAAAGCTAACAAAATAATTATGAAACAGGGGAAACTTCTCTGCTGGGAGTGCTTTAAAAAGTGGCTATGGAAAAAGCAGGAAAAATACCAGAGGAAACAGGAAATTAACTTTTCTTCCTCAGTCACAAAAATGTGACTAAATTGTGACTAAAGGGGGGTAAAAATGCACAATTTTCACTCTGACAAATCAAGCATACAAGCCATTTCTTGATTTTAAACTTCCTTTGCACGCAGGAGGTCGTGGGTTCGAATCCCTTCACCTCCACTTTATTTTTAAACTGTTCAAAGACTTACAGAAACTTGGTTCTCAATATTATAAAGTTAATATATGAGAAAAACTATTTAACCTTATAAAAATCTCTAAATTTTTACTGAAGCCTTTTAAAATTCTCTCAACCCATTATACATAAATAAATCTTTATAAACAGCCAACAGCCTCAAACAATCTTAATTTCTATAATTGTATATTGTAACCACAAAATCCAATTAAAAGGTGGAATTTTTAATGAGAAATTTTTTATAATTTTATTTTTAGAAGTCTTAATAAGGAGGTATTTTATGAAAGGGCATACAGCTGTAATTACGGGCTCTTCAAGAGGAATTGGTAGAACAACAGCAGAAGAGTTTGCAAAAAGAGGTGTAAACATTGTTATTGTTGATATAGATGAAGAAAGGGCAAAACAATCAGCTGAAGAAATTAAGAGTCAGTTTGGCGTTGAAACATTAGGTTTAAAAGCCGATGTTTCTAATGCAGAGGATGTTAAAACATTATTTGAGGAATCTTTAAAAAAATTTGGTAAAATTGAAATCCTTGTTAATAATGCGGGGATAACTAAGGATAATTTACTTATAAGAATGAAAGATGAGGAATGGGATGCTGTTTTGAACATTAATTTAAAGGGTGCATTCCTTTGCTCCAGAGAAGCTATTAAAGGTATGTCAAAAATTAAATATGGTAGAATAATAAATATTGCTTCGGTAGTTGCTTTTACAGGAAATCCTGGGCAAGTTAATTATTCAGCATCAAAGGCAGGGCTTATTGGATTGACAAAAACATTAGCTAAGGAGTATGCTTCTCGTGGAATAACTGTTAATGCTGTTGCACCGGGTTTTATTCAGACAGCAATGACTGAAAAATTACCTGAAAAAGTAAAAGAAGAAATGTTAAGAACAATTCCTCTTCAGAGGTTTGGAACAACAATGGATGTAGCAAATGCTATAATATTTTTGGCTTTGCCAGAATCAGGATATATAACAGGTCAAGTTATCCATGTAAATGGCGGAATGTATATGTAACTTTATTATGAAAACAAGAAGTCATTCTCAAAGAAAAAACAGGAGGTAAGGAATGGTAGAAGAGAAAGTAAAAGAAATTATTGCTAAACAACTTGGAGTAGATGTATCCCAGGTTACTCCAGAGGCATCTTTTGTTGAAGACCTTGGTGCAGATTCCCTTGATACTGTTGAACTTGTAATGGCTTTTGAAGAAGCCTTTGGTATCGAGATCCCCGATGAAGATGCTGAAAAAATAGGGAAAGTAAAAGATGCAATAGAATACATAAAAAACAAAACAGGTCAGGCATAATAATCCATGTCTAAAAGAAGAGTTGTAGTTACCGGGCTGGGGATGGTTTCCCCACTCGGTTCAGATGTTCAATCATCATGGAAAGCAATCCTTGAAGGTAAATCTGGAGTTGGTTATATTACCCATTTTGATGCAAAAGATTATCCAGTAAAAATCGCTGCTCAGGTAAAAGATTTCGATCCGACTAAATATATAGAGCCAAAGGAAGTTAAAAAAATGGATAGATTTATCCATTTTGCAATTGCAGCTACTCAAATGGCTCTGGAGGATTCTAATTTAAAGATAACTTCTGAGAATTCTGAAAGAATTGGAATAGTTATTGGTTCAGGAATGGGTGGACTTCCAGCTATTGAGTATTATCATCAGATATTACTTGAGAAGGGTTGGAAAAGGGTAAGTCCCTTTTTTATTCCTATGGTTATTGTAAATCTTGCAGCTGGACAGATATCTATAAGATATGGTATTAAAGGTCCTAATCTTGCTGTAACTACTGCCTGTGCTACAGGAAATCATTCCATAGGAGAAGCCTTCAGAATGATTCAATATGGCGATGCCGATGTAATGATCGCAGGAGGAGCTGAAGCTGTTATTACACCAATGGCAGTTGCGGGCTTTTCTATTATGAGAGCCTTGTCAACAAGAAACGATGAACCCGAAAGGGCAAGTAGACCCTTTGATATTGATAGAGAT
Organism: Thermodesulfovibrio sp. 1176; assembly: GCF_029946585.1. Taxonomy (NCBI): domain Bacteria; kingdom Pseudomonadati; phylum Nitrospirota; class Thermodesulfovibrionia; order Thermodesulfovibrionales; family Thermodesulfovibrionaceae; genus Thermodesulfovibrio; species Thermodesulfovibrio sp. 1176. Next base: position 6,490 of record NZ_JARZRZ010000006.1, read on the forward strand.
GGCTTTGTAATGGGTGAAGGATCTGGAATTATTATTTTAGAAGAATTGGAGCATGCAATAAAAAGGGGAGCTAAAATTTATGCAGAACTTGTTGGATATGGTATGACTTCAGATGCCTATCATATAACAGCGCCTGCACCAGAGGGTGAAGGTGGCGCAAGATGCATGAAAATGGCTCTTAACGATGCTAAATTATTGCCAGAGGAAATAGATTATATAAATGCCCATGGAACATCTACAAAACAGGGGGATGAACTTGAAACACAGGCAATTAAAACAATTTTTGGAGAACATGCCTATAAACTTTGTGTAAGTTCAACCAAATCAATGACTGGACATCTTCTCGGTGCTGCCGGAGGTGTTGAAGCAATTTTTACAATTTTAAGTATTTATGAAGATATCATACCTCCAACAATAAATCTTGATAATCCTGATCCAGAATGTGATTTAGATTATGTACCCTATAAGGCAAGAAAAAAACAGGTAAGGTGCGCCATGACAAATTCCTTTGGTTTTGGTGGAACGAATGCATCTTTGGTCTTTAGAAAATTTACAGGAATTTGAGAGCCTTATAGGATATAAATTTAAAAATCCCTATCTAATTATCCAGGCATTAACCCACAGCTCCTATGCTAATGAAAATTATGTTCCTTCAAATGAACGACTTGAATTTCTTGGAGATATTGTATTAGGATTTGTTATTTCTGAATATCTTTATAATCATTCACCGCAGCTAAATGAAGCAGAAATGTCCCAAATAAGGTCTTATCTTGTTTGTAAAAAATCTCTCTCCAAAGTAGCAAGAAAACTTTTTATAGGCAAATTTATTTTCCTCGGTAAGGGAGAAAGATTGAGCGGTGGCGAAAATAAAGACTCTATTCTTGCTGATGTAATGGAAGCATTGATAGGAGCCATCTATATTGATGGCGGGATAGAAAATGTAAGAAACTTTTTGTTAAGAATTATTTCTGAAACTTTTGCTTCAGAGCCTTTTCAACAATGGGGGGAACAAGACTTTTTACAGAACCTCCAAAGTATGCAATCTCTTTAACAAGACTTGATGAAAGAAAAGAGTATTCCTCAGATGGCATTAGAAATACTGTTTCAATATCCTTGAAAAGTCTTCTATTGGCATGGGCAAGTTGAAGCTCAAATTCATAATCTGACACAGCTCTTAATCCTCTTACAATTGCAACTGCGCCTTTTTGTTTTACAAATTTTACCAATAAACCATCAAAGGCTTCTATTTTTAAATTATCAAGCTCTTTTGTAGATTCCTCAATTAAATTAATTCTTTCTTCTATGTGAAATATTGGGCTCTTTTTATAGCTTGATACAGCAACTGCAACAATGAGTTCATCAAAAATTTTAAGAGCTCTTTTAATCACGTCCAAATGTCCATTGGTTATTGGGTCAAAGGTTCCTGGATATACACCAACTTTTTTCATTCTTTCCTCCTGTATATAGTTAAAAGTGTATCACCATAACGATAACATTTATGAATTTTTAAATCCTTTAAGTTTTCTTTTAATGACTCCTTTTTGTGATGCTGTAAAATTAATATTCCATCTTCTTTCAAAATATTTTTTTTATCTAAGATTTTGAAAATTCTATCTAATTCCCCAGATTCATAAGGAGGATCTGCAAAAATTACATCATATTGTATTAAAGTTTCTTGAAGAAACTTCACTGTATCCAAATTATAAATTCTTGCTCTTTCAAAGATTTTATTTTTCTGAAGGGAGTTTTTTATAAAAATACAAAGTACAGGGTCTCTTTCTACAAAAATAACTTCCTTAGCTCCTCTTTTCAAAGCCTCTAAACCAACAAAACCTTTACCTGCGTAAAGATCTACGAAAGTTTTGCCTTCAACATTCTGTAAGATATCAAAAATAGCCTTTCTAACCAAAGCAGGAGTAGGTCTAACTGTTTGTTTTTTTATAGCTCGGACATCAGAACTCTTCATTGTCTTATCTCTGGATTTGAAAAGGATATTTCAGGTAAATTGTAATTCAAAATTTTTACCTTTCTACCTTCAACTTTGAGTCTGCCCTCAGCAAAGAGCCTTATTGCTTCGGGGAATATTTTATGTTCAAGTTTAAGAATTCTTTCTGATAGAGTTTCCTCTGTATCCTCAGGATGAACAGGTACAGCAGCCTGAATAATTATAGGACCTGTATCTACTCCTTCATCAACAAAATGGACAGTACAACCACTTATTCTTACTCCATAATCAACTGCCTGTTTCTGCCCATGTAAGCCTGGAAAGGATGGAAGCAAAGCAGGATGAATATTCATAATTTTGTTTGGAAAAGCATCAAGAAGAGGTTTTTTAACAATTCTCATAAATCCAGCTAAAATAACAAGTTCTACACCCCTTGCAATTAATTCATCTCTTATCTTTTCATAAAAGGCTTCCTTTGATGGAAACTCTTTTGGATTAATATAAAGATATGAAATCCCATGTTTTTTAGCTCTCTCAATAGCATAGGCATTAGGATTGTCAACTATTAGAATTTCTATTTTTGCCGGAATTTTTCCTGCTTCAATTTCATCAATTATTGCTTGAAAATTAGAACCTCTTCCTGAGGCTAAAACTCCTATTTTAAGCATATTAAACCTCCCCCTCAAACTTAAATTCATGAATAAAATCAACAAGTTTTTTCAATCTTTCAACAGAGGTATTGATATTTACTCCATGCCCTAAATTAAAAATATGAGATTTTGCAAACCTTCCATCCTTAAGTATTAATTCAGCCCTTTTAAATAACTCTTCTTCACTGCCTAAGAGGGTAAGAGGATCAAGATTACCTTGCATAACTTTATCACTAATTAATTTTGTTGCCTCTCTTAAATTAATTCTCCAGTCAAGACTTATTACATCTGCAATTAAATCATTTATATGTTTTGCAAGTCCTGCTAAATTTGGGCAAAAGTATATAATTGGAACATTTCTTTTTAAGTTTTCAATAATTTTTTTTACATAGGGCTTACAAAAGATTTCATAGTCAAAGGGTGAAAGAATTCCTGCCCACGTATCAAATATTTGTATAGCATGAACACCTGCTTCAATTTGTTCATTTAGATAGATAAATGTGGCTTCTGTAAGAATCTCCATAAGATTGTGGAAATTGTCAGGTTCAGAAAACATAAATCTTTTTGTGTCTACAAAATCTTTTGATGAACTTCCTTCAATAACATAGGTTGCTAAAGTAAATGGAGAAGCAGAAAAACCTATCAAAGGAACATCAAGTTCTTTAATAAGAATTTTTATGGTTTTAAAAACAAATTCAATTTTTTCTAATTCAAAGTTTTTCAAATATCCTAAATGATCACCTGTCTTTACAGAAGGTGTAACTTTTGGTCCGATATTCTCTATGAAATCTATTTTTAATCCCATTGCTTCAAGGGGGATAAGAATATCAGAAAAAAGAATAGCTGCATCGACATTTAAAATCCTTATAGGTTGCATTGTAATTTCTGCAGAAATTTCTGGAGTTTTACACATTGTAAGAAAATCATATTTTTGTCTAATTTTTTGATACTCAGGCATATATCTTCCTGCCTGTCGCATAAACCATACAGGAGTATAATCTGTTTTAATACCTCTGCAAGCTTTAAGAAAAGTGTCCCTCAATGTGCCTCCTTGGAATATATTTACAATAGGGATCTTCTTCCATGTAATCATCTTTTAAACAATATGCCCTGGCTCTACAACCTCCACAAACATTAAGATATTCACATACACCGCAGCGACCTTTATAGGAAGAAAAGTTTCGTAAGTTTTTTAGAAGTTCCGAGTTTTCCCATATATCTTTGAATGATTGTTTTTTAATGTTTCCTGCTGGAATGGGAAAATAACTACATGGCATTACATCGCCATCAACATTTATAAGACAGATTAACTGTCCTGCAATACATCCCTTTGACCCTCCTGTAGAAAATTTTAGTGTCCTTCTTTCAAATTTTTCCCCTTCCTTTTTTGACCTTTCCAAAATGATTCTATAATACTGAGGTGCACAGGTTGGTCTTACAAGTATATCCTTTTCATTTTTTTCCATATCATAATGCCAGTTAAGGATTTTTTCATAGTCTTCACGATTAATGAGTTCATTTATTAATTCTTCTGCTCTACCTGTTGGAACAATCATGAACATATACCATGCTGTAGCACCAAGCTCTTTTGCAAGTTTGTAGACTTCTGGAATTGTATTTTGATTACGTTTGGTAAAGGAAGAATTAATCAAAAAAGGTATATCGTATTTTTTAAAAAGTTTAGCTGCATTGACAGTTGCCTTGAAGGCACCTTTTTGTTTACGAAAATCATCATGGATATCTTCATTTGGTCCATCAAGACTTAAAGAAACCATCTTAATATCAACTTCTTTTAATTTTTGGCAGATTTCATCATTAACCAAAGTTCCATTTGTAGCAAGACAGACCCTTAACCCTTTTTGAGTGCCGTATTTTGCTATTTCAAAAAAATCTTTTCTTAATAGAGGTTCTCCACCAGTAAGAACCGTAACAGGTTTTGCAAAGGAAGTTATATCATCTATTATTCTTAGGCATTCCTCTGTCTTAGGGTCTGGATGGTCATTGACAACTTCTTCAGAAGAGGATCTGCAATGAATGCAGTGAAGATTGCACCTTCTTGTAATCTCCCAGGCTATCCATTTAGGTTCAAATTGCATTTAAGTATTATAACTTAAAATAATGGATTTTCTCTTCTAACCTTACATAAAGGCAGTAATTTTCAATTGTTAATTTTATAAAGTCTCTGTTTTCTGTTAAACTTAAATAAATGAAAGGTATAGGGTTTTATTTTGATAAAGCAGTTAATACCTATGAAAAGGCAGGTAATATTCAAAAAAAAGTAGCAATTAAACTTGCTCAATCAGTAAAAGAAGGTTTTTATCCTACAGTTGTAGAAATAGGCAGTGGAAAGGGCTTTATAACTGACCTGCTTATAAAAAAAATTTCCTACAATCGATATATCAACATCGATATATCCTATGAATTCTTAAAAAGACTTAAAAGTAGATTCAATGAAAAATCCCTTTTTATTAATGCGAAGGCTGAACAATTGCCTTTAAAAGAAGGTATTGCAAATCTTATAGTTAGTTCTTCCTCTTTGCACTGGATTGAAGAACCAGAAAGGGTTTTTAATAAGTTGTTTAATCTTATGGAAGTAAATGGCAGATTTTATTTTTCCATTTTTCTCTCAGGTTCTCTTGCTGAACTTAAAAAAGCTTCTGAAATATCTAATTTTGGGTCAGTTTTTCCACTTAAGTCTTCCCAATTTTATATTGACTTATTAAACTCAATCAATTGTATTAAGTGGCAGTTTTCAATTGAAATATATAGAGAGATTTTTCCAACTGTCAAGGATTTTCTCCTTTCCCATAAACTTACAGGAACAAATTTCACCAAGAATAAAAAATTTTCTGGTAAGGAATCCTATGCAAAATTTTGTACTATTTATAAGGAAATGTTCAGTAATCATGAAGGAGTCTATGCTACTTATGAAGTTTTATTTATAGAAGGTCAAAAAGTATCTCCCTGTCTTCAATACTGACTTTTGACACTCTAACTTTAAGTTGTGTACCAATGGTAAATTTTCTCTTTTTTTTAAGTCCAACGAGGCAGTATCTCTTTTCATCAAATTGATAAAAATCATCAATCATATGAGATAAATGAAGAAATCCTTCAATATAAAAATCATCAAGCCTAACCCTTAATCCCTCAGGAGTAACCATTGTAACCCTTCCATCAAAATCTTCACCTAATTTGTCTTTCATAAACCAAACTCTCATTATTTGTATGGAATCTCTTTCAATACTGTCAGCTCTTCGTTCCATTCTTGAGCTGTGAATGGCTATGTCTGGTAAAATCTTCTCTAATTCTTTTATTCTTTCTTTTCCGAGCTTGCCTTTTTGTAAGAATTCTTTAAGAATTCTATGAACAATAAGATCTGGATATCTTCTTATGGGAGAGGTAAAATGCGTATAACATTGAGATGCAAGACCAAAATGTCCAACATTTTCAGGACTGTATCTTGCCTGTTTCAGGCTTCTTAAAATCAAATAGTTAACAATTTCTTCATAGGGAGCACCCTTTATCAATTCAATAAACTCATGAAATTGCTTTGGCTTTAAATCTTCCTTTAATAATCCTAAATTTTTTATTATTTTCGTCAGATACTGGATTTTGTTTGCCTCAGGTTCTTCATGGACTCTATATAAAGAAGGAATTTTATGGGAATATAAAAATTCTGCTACAGCTTCATTGGCTGCTATCATAAATTCTTCGATTATAAAATGAGCAATGTTTCTTTCAGCTTTGACAATTGCTTGAGGATCTCCTTTTATATCTAAAAGTACTTCTGGTTCAGGGAGATCAAAATCAAGACTCCCTCTTTGTTTCCTCTTATTTTTCAATATCTCGCATAACTCAGCCATATTCTCAAAGTGCGGAATCAAAGGTTTGTACCTTTTAATTTCTTCTTTATCCCTGTCAATTAAAATCTTTTTTACAGATGTATAAGTCATCCTTTCCATTGTCTTAATTATGCTTGGATAAAAGGTGGCTTCTTTTCTTTCCCCAGACCTTTCAAAATGCATTTCTACTGTGAATGTAAGCCTTGGCGTTTTTGGAAGAAGACTGCATATATTTTCACTCAACTCTGGTGGAAGCATTGGAATAACTCTATCAGGGAAATAAACACTTGTTCCCCTTTGTCTTGCCTCAATATCAAGAGGTGAATCCCATTTTACATAATGGCTTACATCAGCTATATGAACCCATAGCTTAAACCCATTCTTTGTTTTCATAATTGATACTGCATCATCAAAGTCTTTTGCAGACTCTCCATCAATTGTTACTGTTGGAAGGTCTTTTAGGTCAACTCTATTTTTCATACTTCTATTAGAAATTCCTTTGTTAGAAATCTCTTTTGCCGAGGTTATTACTGAAGGTGGAAATTTTTTGGGTAAATCATATTCATAGATTAAGATTTCTATATCTTCTTTTGGAGATTTAGGTTTTTCAAAGGTTTTCAATATTTTTGCTACTAATGGTGCATTACCTGTTTTATAAGTAATGATTTCTGCAAGTACAAGATCTCCTTGTTTTGGTTTAGGGCTATCAGGGGATACTAATATTTGTTGAGGAATTGTTCTTTTTCTTGGTTGGATATATAAAATTGGACCAGATTTTTCTATAATTCCTACAACCTTTTTTATGGCTCTTTCAAGAATTCTTATTATTCTACCTTCTCTCTTTCTTCTTTGTTCTACCCTTGCAACTACCCTATCACCATGCATTGCTCCCATAGTAGCATGGGGTGGAATAAAAATGTCTGTTTCTTTTGGAGAATCAGGGATTACAAAACCATATCCTTCTTTGTGGGCTTCAAAAAATCCAGTGATTAATTTTGCTTCTGTAACAGTAAGATAGAGACCCTTTCTGTTTCGAATTACTTTGCCTTCGTCAATAAGGTTTTTTAAGATTTTCTTTAATTTTTTTCTTTCTGAAGATTTTAAAGAAAAGGCATCGGATATTTCTTTAAAATTTACTGGTCTTCCTGAATGTTTTATAAATTCTAATATTTTTTCTGAATTCAATTTTTATCCTCAGGAAGTCTTAAATATACAACTTGTCCTTTTTCACCAAGACTACCAAGGTCTTTACCATTAAAGAAAACTTTTACCCCTCCTGCATTTCCAATATGAATGTGGAAAAATTTGGAAGCCTTTAGATCAATCTTTTGCCCAGGATTTAATAAAAATTCTCTTTTTTCTTTTTCATCTATTGTAATTCTCATCCAAACTTTGTCAGTGGCTTCAATTATGAGATTTTGTTCCTCTTGTTTGTCCGTTGTCTTCGTTACATCTGTTTGTTGTAAATTTTCTGCTGCTTTTGGTGTTTCCTCTTTTTTCATTTCAATATTAACAGGTGGTGGAGGAGGAATATTATCCTTATGCCATGTTTTTGAAATTAACAATATCAGAATAATTACCAAAGCTATAATTAATCCCGCATTTATCCATTTTTGTTTGGGCTTTGGTAAAAAATGCTTTTTTTCTTTTTTTTCAATTTTGGGCAATTCTATAATATCAGGCTTAGATTTTTTTGATTTTAAATAATTTTCATATTCCCTTAGTATTTGCTGAGGATCAACACCGAGTAATTCTGAATAAATTTTTATATATGAACGAGTATAAACTTCTATAGGAAGCTCGTCAAATTTGCCTTCTTCTATTGCTATTAGATAACTTTTCTTTATTTTGGTAATTTCTGCTATCTCTTCTATGGATTTACCTAACTGTAATCTTTTATTTTTTAGTTCTTCAGACATTAATTGGTTTCCTTCCTTCTAATGCCTTTAAAAGAGTGACCTCATCGGCAAACTCTATGTCAATGCCTATTGGAAGTCCATAGGCAATGCGGGAAACTTTAATTTTATACTTTTTTAAAATGTCTGCGATCCATTGAGCAGTAAGCTCCCCTTTTGTATTTGGACTTGTTGCAATAATTACTTCTTCAATTTGTCCTGTCTTTACTCTTTCCTCAAGCTCTTTTATTTTTAACTTTTCTGCAGTAATTCCGTCATTTGGAGAGAAAGTTCCACCCAAAACATGATAAACTCCTTTGTATCCTGTTTTTTCTATTAAAACAATGTTGCTTGGCTCTTCTACAACACAAATTATAGAATGTTGCCTTTCAGGATTATTACAGATGTTACATTTTTCATTTTGAGTAATATTAAAACAAACAGAACAATACCTTGCATTTTTTTTTAGATTAATGATAGAGTCAGCTATTTGAAGAGCTTCCTTTTCTTCCATTGACATTATAAAAAAAGCAAGTCTTTGAGCAGTTTTTCTGCCAATACCTGGAAGTTTACAAAGGTTTTCAATAAGATTTTCTAAGGGATTTAATTTCATAGTTTGCCGAATAGACTACTTAAATCAGGCATTCCTGGTAAATTAAAAGGCATTGATACTTTTGCCATTTCTGATTGAGCAAGTTCGTGAGCCCTTTTTAATGCTTCATTTACTGCTGCAAGCACTAAATCTTCTAACATCTCAACATCATCGGGATTGACTACTTCTTTATCAATCTTTATTGAAACAATCTGCCCAGCACCATTTGCCTGTACAACTACCATTCCACCACCTGAAGAGGCTTCAACAGTCATTTTTTTTACTTCTTCCTGTTTACGCTGAATCTCTTCCTGAATTTTTTGTGCCTGCCTCATTATTTCACCAAACATTTTCTTAGACATTGTTTCCTCCTTTTTTAGGTGTTATCTTATATATTCTTCCTTCAAAAAGCTGAAGTGCCTGTTTAACCAAAGGATTATTAATTGCTTCCTGTTTGACATCTTTTCTTTTAATTTCTTTTTCATGTATAGTTATCTTAACATCAGGAATAAATTCTTTCAAGAGTCCCTGAATTTCTAAAATTCCTTCTCTTACTGAATCAGCATATAGGGATGCACCACCGTTGTAAATTAGTTTAATTTCATTGTTATCAAACTTAAACTCCGCATGTTTTATTTTCATAGCAAGAACATGATTTTGATTTTCAAGTTTTTCTATGAATTCTGACCATTTATCAACAATATTTCCTGTAGATTTATCTTGAGACTTATCTTGATTTTTATCGACTATTAATTCTCTTTCTTCATCTGTTTGTCCTTTATTCTTCAATTGTTCTATTGTTTTATTTATTGATTTAAAATGGGAAAGCAGACTAAGTCTTAAGAGAGTGACTTCTAAGATAATTCGTGGAAAAAGAGAAGTTTTAACAAAAGGTTCAGCATTGATTAACTCTTTTAACAAAAGAATTAGATGTTCTTCAGATGTTACTCTGCATAGATTTTCAAGGAGTTGTGATTGAGATTCACTTACATTTATCCTGTAATTACCAGTAATTTTTGCGACAAGCAAATTTCTTAAAAATTGAATCAAATCTCTGACTAAAATTTTAAAATCTATTCCTTTGTCATTAAGCTCTTCTATTATTTTGACAATGTTATGTTTATCACCATTAATTATTTGATTTACAATTTCATGTAAAATACTGTAATCTATACTTCCAATTAGTAAAATTAGATTATCTGTAGTAATTTCATCTGAAAAAGAACTTATTTGGTCAAGCATAGTGAGGGCATCTCTCATACTTCCTTCAGAATAAGAGGCTATCATATAAAGGGCTTCTTCATTGGCTTTAATTCCCTCTTGTTCGCAGATAAATTTTAATCTTTCTTTTATTAGTTCAATGGGAATTCTTTTAAATTGTAAATGTTGGCATCTACTTAAAACTGTTATTGGAATTTTCCTTGGTTCTGTTGTTGCAAGAACAAAAACTACATGGGAAGGAGGTTCTTCAAGAGTTTTAAGAAAGGCATTGAAGGCTGCCTGACTAAGCATATGGGCTTCATCTATTATGTAAACTTTATAATTACCTTCAGCAGAGGCATATCTAACATTTTCTCTTAAGTCTCTAATGTTTTCAACAGATGTATGGCTTGCTGCATCAATTTCTATTACACTCATTGCTTTGCCTTCCCTAATTGAAAGACATGAAGAACAGTTATCGCAGGGAGAATTTTCTCTTTGAACACAGTTTAAAGCCTTTGCTAAAATTCTTGCTGTTGAGGTCTTGCCAACTCCTTTTGGCCCTGAAAAAACATAAGCATGAGAGACTTTACCTGTTTTGAGAGAATTCTGAAGTATCCTGACAATAATTTCTTGCCCTATGAGGTCAGAAAATTTTTGAGGTCTGTATTTTCTCGCAAGTCCAAGATAAGCCATTTTTTCACCTAAAAAAGGGACCGACTTACTGCGGCACACAGAATTAGATGCTTACCGTTGCTTCCTTCCGGACCTGGCGGGGTTCACATCCTTCTGTTGCGCAGGGTCGGTCCCAGCTTCCGTACTTTTTATTTTAACTTTACATTGCTTATTATGGCAAACAAAATATTCATTTCCGTTTTTATCATTAATTTTCAACATATAATCGGCACCGCACTTAGGGCATTTCATTGATATTGGTTCATAGGAGAATGTATACTTACAATTTGGATAATTTGAACAAGCCCAGAAAATACGACCCTTTTTTGTTTGCCTTTTTAAGATATCACTACCACATTGAGTACATTTTATTTCTGCCTTTATTGATTCAGTATAATTACACTTTGGATAGGATGAACAGGCAATAAACTCTCCCTTTTTGCTTTTTCTTATTAAGAGTTCAGAACCACATTTAGGACATTTTTTACCTGTAGAAACAGCATTTGATTCTTTTTCATCTTTTCCATTAGTTAGTGATTTTGTGTTTCTACATTCAGGATAACCAGAGCAAGCTAAAAAGGGTAAACCTTTACTCCAACGAATTACCATCTCTTTACCGCATTTTTCGCATGTAACAGTTGTTTTAATCTCCTTTGGTTTTGTTCTCTTTGAAATAGTTGAAGCTTCTGTTAAATCTTTCTCGAATTCTCTATAGAATTCTTCCACAACTTTATCCCATTGGGCTTCATTAGATGATATTTTATCTAAGTTTTCTTCCATTTTTGCAGTAAAGTTATAATCCATAAGTTCAGGAAATTTCTCTTCAAGAAGGTCATTAACAACAAAACCAAGATAGGTGGGATAAAGCTTTTGTTTAAGTTTTTTTACATATCCCTTTTCTTGAATAGTGCTTAATATAGTTGCATAGGTAGAAGGTCTTCCAATACCTTTTTCTTCTAATGCTTTAACCAAAGTTGCCTCTGTGTATCTGGGAGGAGGCTCTGTGGAATGCTTTTCTGCATCTATCTGTATTAATTTTAGATTAGAATTTTCCTTGAGCAAAGGAAGTATTTTATCATCTTCCTCTTCTTCATCTTTATAGAGTATTAAGAAACCAGGGAAAACAACAACAGAACCAGAAACACGAAATTGAGCAATTTTTTCAGGATCTTCAATTATATATGTTGTTTGTTCTATTTCAGCTGGAGCCATTTGACTTGCAATAAATCTATCCCAAATTAATTTATATAGAAGAAATTGTTCCTTTGAAAGATATGGTTTGACAGACTCAGGATTTTTATCAGGATAAGTTGGTCTTATACATTCGTGGGCATCCTGCATAGCTATATCTGGTTTTTTATTCTTTGCTGTTTGAGTACCAACAAAATTTTTACCGAAGTTTTTTTCAATAATCTCTTTTGCCCACTTTTTTGCCTCCTCAGCAACCCTTACAGAATCTGTTCTCATATATGTAATAAGTCCTACAGAACTACCCTTTATCTCTACACCTTCATAAAGTTGTTGAGCAATCATCATGGTTTTTTTAGGATTAAATCCAAGCAGGCTTGAAGCTTGTGCTTGAAGTGTTACTGTTCTGAATGGTTCAGGCGGATTTCTTTTTCTTCTTTTCTTTTCAACTTTGGCAAGAATATAGTTTAATGCTCTAAGTTCTTCAACTATTCTATTAGCTGTAGCTTCGTCTTTAATTAAAAATTCATTTTCTTTTCTATCAATTACAAGTTTGTTTCTGTATTTATAAAGATTGGCAATTAAGTTTACATTTTCTCCATTGGCATAAGAAAATTTTCCTGTGATACTCCAATAATCCTGAGGCTGGAAGGTGAGAATTTCCTTCTCTCTTTCAACTACCATTCTTAAAGCAACTGATTGAACCCTCCCTGCGCTCAATCCACCTTTTACCTTTTTCCAAAGAAAAGGACTTAAGTTGTAACCAACTAATCTATCAAGAATTCTTCTTGCCTGCTGGGAATAAACTTTATTAATATCTATTTTAGATGGATTTTCAATGGCTGATTTTACTGCATTTGGCGTTATTTCATGAAATATAGCTCTATAAACTTTATCATTAGGAACTTTTATTTCTTCAAATATATGATATGCTATGGCTTCACCTTCTCTGTCAGGGTCTGTTGCTATGTAAATCTTAGAAGCTTTTTTAGCAGATTCTCTTAATTCTTTTACGATTTTTTCCTTTCCTGGAATTAAAATATACTCTGGCTGAAATCCATTGTTTATGTCTACTCCGAGACGATCCTCTGGAAGATCTTTAATATGCCCAACAGAGGCTTTAACTTGAAAATCATTGCCTAAAATTTTATTTATAGTTTTAGCCTTTGCGGGAGATTCAACAATTAATAAATTTTTAAATTTTTCTTTTAATTCCATATGATCTGTTTCCCTTTGCTAAAAATGAAACTGTATATATCATCCTCATGTAAATCTGTTTCCCTCATTAATAAATATACAAGTAAAGCTCTAATCATATCTATCTCCTCTGTATCAAGTAGTTCAGTTCCTTCAATAAAATTGAGTTCTTCTTTTACCTGATGCCAGTCTATATCAAAGAGAGAAAAATCACTTAATGCGTCGTCATTATAGTCATTATCAATAAGCTGTCTTGCAAGAACCCTTAAAAAATCAAGCAGCTTCATCTAAATCCTCCTAACATATTTACCTTCAAATCGTGTAATTAATCCTTTTATTTCGAGCTTTAATAAAATTTCAAGAATCCTTGATATACTAAGCTCTGTATTTATTACAATCTCGTCTAAGTTTAATGGTCTATCGAGTAAACTAAATATAGCATTTTCTTCATCAGTTAAATCAACTTTAATGGTTGACTCCAATGAAATAAAAGACTCTTTTAATGATGGAATAAAGGGTTTAATTTCTTCAAGTATGTCCTCAATTTTTTGTACCAGCTTTGCTCCTTTTTTTATTAAAAAGTTGGTCCCTTCTGAATTTTTTGAAGTAATATTTCCCGGTACTGCAAATACTTCTCTTCCTTGTTCAAGGGCAAGTTTTGCAGTTATTAAAGCACCAGAATTTGTTGTCGCCTCTGTAACTAATGTTCCAACTGTCATACCACTTATTATTCTATTTCTTTTTGGGAAATTTTCTCTTTTTGGCGGAGTTTCAGGATAAAACTCACTTAGAATTGCACCACTTTGTGTTATTTGTTCAGAGAGTTTTTTATTTTCAGGAGGATAAATTTTTAAAATACCGCTTCCTAAGACAGCAATTGTTCTACCCTGTGCAGATAGGGCAGATAAATGGGCAACAGAGTCAATACCTCTTGCAAGTCCGCTTACAATAGTGATGCCACAGGAGGCAAGTTCAAAGGCAAATTTTTCAGTAACTCTTTTACCATAATCACTTAACTGTCTTGAGCCAACCACTGCTAATCCAAAATTGTCTTGAGGTAAAAGCATACCTTTACAAAATAAAACTACAGGGGGGTCATAGATTTCCTTCAAAAGTTGTGGATAAGATTCATCATTAATTGACAATATCTTGATCTGTTTTTTTTCACATTGATTAGTCAAATCATCTATTTTTTGCCAGTTGCTAAAACTCTTTATTTTCTTTGCAGTGTCTAATTTAATACCTGTTAAAGACGCTATTTCTTCTGGTTCTGAATAAAATACTTTGATAGCGCTCCCGAAGGTCTGTATAATTTTTCTGATTGATACAGAACCTAAATCCTTTATCTCTAATAAAGCAAGAATATGTCTGATTTCTTCTTTATTCAATTATTCTCTTTGCCAGCTTTAGTCTCAATGAATTGATTTTAATAAAACCTTCTGCATCTTGTTGATTATAAATCTGGTCCTTTTCAAAGGTTGCAAGTTCAGCAGAATAAAGGGAATAGAGTGAACGTCTACCTGTAACAATACAATTGCCTTTGTAGAGTTTAAGCCTTACTGTGCCTGTTACATTTTTTTGAGTTTCATCTATGAATTTTTGTAAAGCAATTCTCTCTGGAGAAAACCAATAACCGTAATAAATTAATTCAGCATACTTAGGAATTAAGCTATCTCTTATGTGAAGAAGTTCTCTATCTAATGTTATTGATTCAATTGCTCTATGGGCAATATGTAAAACTGTTCCACCCGGTGTTTCATATACTCCTCTTGATTTTATTCCTACATAACGGTTTTCGACAATATCAACTCTTCCAATACCATTTTCTCCTGCTATTTTATTTAATCTTTTAAGCAATTCCGCAGGGGAAAGTCTCTCACCATTTAAAGATACCGGATTTCCATTTTCATATTCAATTTCTATATATAGAGGGTTGTCTGGAGCTTTTTCAGGTGGAATAACCATTTTATACATATCCTGAGGAGGTTCATTCCAAGGGTCCTCAAGAATGCCTCCTTCGTAACTTATATGAAATAGATTCTGATCTATACTGTAAGGTTTTTCCTTAGTCGCTCCAACAGGAATCCCCTGTTTTTCAGCATATTCAATAAGTGAACTACGGGAGTCAAACTCCCATATTCTCCATGGAGCTATTACTTTTATATCTGGTTTTAGGGCATAATAAGTAAGTTCAAATCTAACTTGATCATTTCCTTTTCCAGTTGCTCCATGAGCAACAAAATCCGCATTTTCTTTTATAGCTATCTCAATTTGTTTTTTAGCAATTAATGGTCTTGCAATAGATGTTCCCATTAAATAACCAGCCTCATATACAGCATTAGCTCTTAACATAGGGAAAACAAAATCTCTTACAAATTCCTCTTTTAAATCTTCTATATATACTTTAGATGCTCCTGTTTTTTTTGCTTTTTCAGCAATTTCATCTAAATCTTCTTCCTGTCCAATGTCTGCACAGAAAGCAATAACCTCTGCATTATATTTTTCTTGTAACCACTTAATTGCAACTGAGGTATCAAGTCCACCTGAATAGGCTAAAACAATTTTATTCATGAAAAAACCTCCCTTTTAATAAATTGAATTTTTAAGTTTTATTTTAACAGATTAGACAAAAGCTTTGTTCAATGATTTTAATAAACTTGAAATTTTAATGAGTCAAAGCTGTCTTGAGTGATTTTGTTATTCTTTCGCTTCGCCTAAGACACTGTCTGAAGGATAACAAAGGATCTTATACCGATTTCTGTCATTCTAAACGAAGCGTAAGCTAAGTTAAGAATCTCCAACCTATTTATAATCGGAATGAGATCCTTCGCCTTCGGCTCAGGATGACAGAAAAAGAAAAGCAAAATGACAGAAAAGGGAGGGGATTCTTCGGCACAGCGTGCCTCAGAAGGACCTTCTTTCATTTGTCACCCTGAGGGACGAAGTCCCGAAGGGTCTCATTCTTTTGAAAAAGGAGGGGATTCTTCTCCTTCGCTATCGCTCAGGGTCACAGAATGACCCCCTTTTTGTCATCGTATTCCGAGGGGTTCAATACCCCGAGGCGCTGTCCTGAGCAGAGCGAAGGAACTCTCTCAGAAATAAGGATGAGATTCTTCGCCTTCGGCTCAGAATGACGGAAAACAGAGGGGATTCTTCACTCCGCTATCGCTCTGTTCAGAATGACCCCTTTTTTGTCACCCTGAGGTGTAAGCCGAAGGGTCTCATTCCTTTGAGAAAAGAGAGGATTCTTCACTTCGCTATCGCTTCGTTAAGAATGACAAAAAAAGGGGTAGAATGGCAAAAGAAATGATGAAAAAAATTATAAGAATTAAAACTTAAAAAAATCGAATACGATTTAAACATTCTTCAACTTATGAAGAAGGACTACCAAGAAAAATTCTCTGTTCCCATATTCAAAGGCACACTTTATACAATATTTATTACTTGAATGCTTTGGCTTCTCAAGAAGTGGAGGACTGAAAAATTTTCTTTCCAATGATTCAGGGACTTCATGAATTTTTAATTTTTTCAGCCCACCAAGAAGCCTTATCAATTATCTCATCTTCATCAATAAACTGATGCCTTCCACCAAGGACTACTGGAATACCATTTACAAAAACATCTTCAATATCAGATACTTTTGCAGAATAGATTATCGTTGAGTAAATATCATAAATTGGTTGTAAATGGGGTTTTCTTATATTAATTAAAATAATATCAGCTCTTTTACCTACCTCTATACTTCCAATTTCCTTTTCAAGTCCCAATCCTTCTGCAGCCCAAATTGTAAGCATTTTCATACATGTTTTCACATCAAGTACTGTTGGATCTGCAGTTATTCCTTTTTGTACTTTTGCAGAAATAGAAATCTCTTCAAGAAGATCAAGATTATTATTGCTTGCTGCACCATCTGTTCCCATACTTACTTTTACTCCTTTACGAATCATTTTTGCCACTGGTGCAATACCGCTTGAAAGTTTAAGATTGCTTTCAATGCAATGGGATATTCCTATATTATGTTTTGCCATAATCTCTATCTCTTCATCGTCAAGCCAGACACAATGAGCAGCAATTATTTTTCCTTCAAGGAATCCTATGCTATCAAGATATTTAACAGGTCTTAATCCGTGTCTATTCATACTCTCTTCAACTTCCTGAAAAGTTTCACTAAGATGAATATGTATTGGAACATTATATTTTAGTGCAAGTTCTTTACAGGAAAGTAGTGTTTCTTTGCTACATGTATAAATTGCATGGGGTGCAACTGCTGGAATTATAAAGTCATCGGATTTAAATTTTTTTATAAAATCCTCTGCTTTAGCCAAATAATCCTTTGCACCAGAGCCGCTTGGAGTTGGAAAATCCAGAACTCCCTGTCCTACAACTGCCCTAATACTTGCATCTTTTGCTGCCTTTGCTATGCTTTCAGTGAAAAAATACATGTCATTGAATGTAGTTGTACCACTCTTTAACATTTCAATACAGGCAAGTAAAGTTCCATCATAAACAAAGTCAGGGCTTAAAAACTTTGCTTCCTTTGGCCATATATGCTCTGTAAGCCACTTATGGAGAGGTAAATCATCGGCAATTCCTCTAAAAAGAACCATTGCAGAATGGGTATGTGTATTTATAAATCCAGGCAATACAGCAGAATAAGAATTCCCGTATATCTTAATAGAAGGGTCATTGTATTTCTTCAAAATTTCTTCAAATATATCTATGTCAATAATTTTGCCATTTTCTACTAAAAGAGCTCCATTTTCAATTATTTGCTCCTTTTCATTCATTGTAATCAAATATTTTCCTCGAATAATATGTTTCATATACGCCTCCTAAACTTATATCAAGATTTTTTTAAAACTAATACTGCCAGTGGTGGCAAAGTAAGTTCAATACTATATGGTCTTCCATGAAAGGAATAATTTTGTGACCATACTCCTCCGTTGTTTCCAAGATTACTACCACCATATATATATGAATCGCTATTTAACAATTCTTTGTAAAATCCTTCTTCTGGAACACCTATGCGGTAATTAAATCTTGGTACAGGAGTTAAGTTAAAGACAAATATGAGGAAATCTTTTTTGTCTTGGCTTTTTCTAATGAAGGAAATAATACTTTGTTCAGAGTCTGAAAAATCAATCCATTCAAAGCCATTCCAATGAAAATCAACTTCATATAAAGCTTTTTCTTTTTTATAAAGGGAGTTTAAGTCTCTAATAAAATTAGTCACACCTCTGTGAGCTTCGTCATCAAGTAAATGCCATTCAATCTGCCAATTCCAGTTCCATTCATTAATCTGAGCAAATTCAGAGCCCATAAAAAGCAATTTTTTGCCCGGATGTCCATACATATATCCGTAAAGTAACTTCAGATTTGCAAGTTTTTGCCATTTATCTCCTGGCATTTTTTGAAAAAGGGAACCCTTACCATATACAACTTCATCGTGGGATAGAGGAAGAACAAAGTTTTCTGAGAAGGCATAAAGAAGGCTAAAAGTTATTGAATTGGTATGATATTTTCTAAAAATGGGATCCTTTGAAAAATAAAAGAGTGTATCGTGCATCCATCCCATATTCCATTTCATTGTAAATCCTAATCCACCTATATAGGTTGGACGGGTTACCATAGGCCAAGCAGTAGACTCTTCAGCTATTGTAAGTGTTCCCGGGTAATGTCCATGATTCAGTTCATTCATCTTTCTTAAAAAATCTATAGCTTCAAGGTTCTCTTTACCTCCATATATGTTTGGAATCCATTCGCCTTCCTTTTTTGAATAATCAAGATAAAGCATTGATGCAA
The DNA here is from genome assembly GCF_029946585.1 of Thermodesulfovibrio sp. 1176. NCBI lineage: Bacteria > Pseudomonadati > Nitrospirota > Thermodesulfovibrionia > Thermodesulfovibrionales > Thermodesulfovibrionaceae > Thermodesulfovibrio > Thermodesulfovibrio sp. 1176. The sequence goes on from NZ_JARZRZ010000006.1 coordinate 25,476, forward strand.
CTGCATCTACTCTTAATCCATCAATATGATAGACATCGAACCAGAAAAGGGCATTGGCAATTAAAAAGTTTCTTACTTCATTTCTTCCATAATTATAAATTAGCGTACCCCAATCTTTATGTTCACCTTTTCGAGGGTCTTCATGTTCATAAAGGGCAGTGCCGTCAAACCTTATAAGTCCGTGTCCATCCTTTGGAAAATGGGATGGTACCCAATCAACAATTACTCCTATGTCATTTTGATGAGCATAGTCAACAAAATACATGAAATCCTGAGGAGTACCAAAACGACTTGTTGGAGCATAATAACCAACGCATTGATATCCCCATGATTCATCCAGAGGATGTTCAGCTATAGGAAGAAGTTCAATATGAGTAAAACCAAGCCATTTTACATAGGGAATTAATTCATGAGCAAGCTCTCTGTAATTTAAAAAACTTCCGTCAGGTTTTCTTTTCCATGAACCAAGATGGACTTCATAGATTGATATAGGTTCTTTAAGCCAATTGGTATTTTTTCTCTTTTCAATCCATTTTGAGTCATTCCAGATGTATTTATCCTTAAGTTTATAAACTATACTTGCACTTTTTGGTCTAATCTCAAAGAAAAATCCGTAAGGGTCTGCCTTAAGTTGAATTGAGTTATCCCACCCGTGAATGTAGTATTTGTATAAAGAGCCTTCCTTTAATCCTTCAATAAAGGTTGTCCATATTCCAGAACTTCCCAATAATTTCATTGGATTTTTTGATGGATTCCATTCGTTAAAATCTCCAATAACAGAAACATACTTTGCATTTGGTGCCCAAACTGCAAAGTGAACCCCCTCAGTGTCATTAAATTTAATTAGATGGGCACCAAGTTTCTCATAAATTTTTAGATGATTCCCTTCACCAAATAAATAAATATCAAAGTCTGTTATAAAATTAAACATGTTCTCTCCTAAATTCCAATATTGAATTTCTGTATTTTAATGGTACTTTTTGTCTTTGTAGATTTTTATTGAATCTTTCCTTTATGGCAACTTTTTCAAAATATTCAATCCAGAGGGAAGAGATTATTTTTTCTAATGCAGTTTCATCGGGAATAGAACTTTCAATTTTAGCTGAATATACTCTATTTTCATAACAGAAAACAGCTAAGTCTCTTTTTGTATCATGGATAATTATTTTTTCTTTCATCATTCTATTGGCAAAGTGCCTTGATAGTGGCAAAATAATGTTGTATTCTGGTTTAAATGAAGCATAAAGATATCCACCTTTCACTTCTTTAAATCTTAAAAAACCTTTAAACCTATGAATCTCTCTTTTTACTCTTTGGGAAGTGTGAAAAATTCTTTCAAATACAGGGTCTGATGAAAAATTCAAAATTTTTTGATCTTTATATTTCTCTAAGAAATAACAGATATCTTCATAAACGGTATTTCCTTCAGAAAGGCTGTAATTATATAAAATTTGAAAAGTTTTTTTATCAAGCTCTCTGAATGTTTTATCAAAGGAATCAATCTGGTGAACAAAAAGTTGTTCCTGCTTTTTATTTAATGTTTCTTTTAGTCTCTTTACTAATGTATTCATAATGCAAGACCATACTGCACTGACTCTGATAAATTGTTTCTCAATCGTTCCCTATTTTTTTCAACTTTATCAACACTGTATGATTTTCCGTTGATTGTTATAAAATACTTAGCTCTTTTGATAACAACACCAAGTTTTTTTAAGTCATTTAGAGTAAATGAGCAATATTTTCTTAATTTTATGATTCTTTTAGCTGAAGTAGGACCAATGCCAGGAACCCTTAAGATCATTTCATAGGGTGCCTTAGCAATATCAACAGGGAAAAAGTCAAGATTTCTCAATGCCCAATCAAGTTTAGGGTCAAACTTTTCATTTAGATAGGGATTATCTGGAGATACTATTTCATCTATATTGAATCCATAAAATCTCATTAACCAGTCTGCCTGATAAAGTCTATGTTCTCTTAAAAGAGGAGGTTTTGAGAGAGCAGGTAATCGAGAATCATTATTTACAGGTATATATCCAGAGTAATAAACCCTTTTTAATCTATTTTTTTTATAAAGTAGACTGCTTAATTTTAAAATTTCAAAGTCACTTTCTGGTGTAGCTCCAATTATCAATTGGGTGCTCTGACCACCCTTTGCATTATATCCAGATTTGTCATCCTTTAAATCTTCAATTGTCTTTGAAATGAAATTCATAGTATTTATAATAGAAGTCATCTTTTTATCTGGAGCAAGATAGGACAGGGACTTCTCTGTTGGAAGTTCAATATTTATGCTTACTCTGTCTGCCCACTTAATTGCCTCAAGAATTGTTGATTGAGAGGATTCAGGAATAATTTTAAGATGGATATATCCATTAAATTTATATTTAATTCTAAGAATTTTTAATGCATCTATCATCATCTCCATAGTTTTGTCAGCATTGTTAATAATTCCAGAGCTCAAAAAAAGTCCTTCTATATAATTTCTTCTGTAAAATTCGTAGGTAACTTTTGCTAATTCTTCAGGTGAAAGTATTGTTCTTGGAATATCATTTTTCTTTCTATTTATACAGTAAGCGCAATCATTTATACAGAAATTGGTAAAAAGAATTTTAAGAAGGCTAATACATCTTCCATCAGATGTCCAACTATGACAAATACCAAATTTTGATGTATTTCCCATATTTGAATGGTTATTTTTTCTACTTACTCCACTTGAAGCACAGGAAACATCAAACTTTGCTCCACCTGCAAGCAAAGAAATCTTCTCATAAAGACCTGGTGAATTTTTAATAAGCATAAGTTTAGTATAATAACACTCTCCTATGAATTTTCAAGGTATTTTTAAATTTCTTTTTATTTATTCAGGCAAACTAAATATACGATAACACTCTCTTCATTTGTCACCATGAGAGACGAAGTCCCGAAGGGTCTCATTCCTTTTTTCCCTTCCTGTCACCCTGAGGTGTAGCCGAAGGGTCTCATTCCGATTGAAAAGGAGGGGATTCTTCCGGCACTTCGTGCCTCAGAATGACAATTCACTTAGTCTGTCCTTCCGAATCAGCGTTTTTCTATCGGCAATTTCAGATTATATGTGTTTATTTGAAAAATTGATTATAATATACCAATATAAATTTTTCATAAGACCACTATGAATAAAAGAGAGAATTGGAAATCAAGAGTAGGTCTAATACTTGCAACAGCAGGTAATGCTGTTGGGTTAGGGAATATTCTTAGATTTCCTTCAAAGGCTGCTCTTTATGGTGGAGGAGCCTTTATGGTTCCTTATTTTATTGCCTTTTTTCTTATGGGACTTCCTTTAATGATTATTGAGTGGATAATAGGTAAATATGCAGGGAAACATGGGCATGGTTCTATGACAGGCATTTTGGGACTTTTTTTCAAACATGCCAGTTGGGCAAGGGTTTTGGGTTCTTTTGGTGTAGCAATTCCTCTTTTAATTTGTATGTATTACATTTACATAGAGTCTTGGACTTTGGGATTCGCATTTTTATCTCTTTTCCAAAAAATGCCTATTCCTATGATAAGCGATAATCCCCAGGAAGCTGTTAAACCCTATGTTGAGTTTTTTAGAGCTTATACCAATCCTTCTATTACAGCCTATACTTTCTTGATTATTACTTTAGCAATAAACTGGTTAATTCTTCAGAGAGGAATTGTAAAGGGAATAGAGTTGACTGCAAAGATAGGAATGCCTGCCATAATTCTTTTTGGCATTCTACTTGGTTTTATTGCTCTATCAAGTAGAGATTGGGCAGGATTAGAGGGATTAAAATTTATCTATAATTTGAACTTTTCTGGTATTAAAGACCCTAAAGTCTGGATTGAAGCATCGGGACAGATATTTTTTACTCTCTCATTGGGTATGGGAGCAATAGCTGTTTATGCCAGTTATGTTAAAAAAAGGGAAGATGTTGTAAAGGCTGGATTATGGACTGCAGGGATAAATGAATTCATAGAAGTTGTTATTGGTGCATCAATTGCCATTCCTGCAGCCTTTGCTATGTTTTCAGCCGTTGCAATTCCAGAACTTGCAAAGGAAGGCACTTTTAGACTGGGATTTATGACAATGCCTGCGGTGCTTATGAATTTCCCATTAGGATGGTTAATCTCTTTTATTTGGTTTTTATTGCTTTTCTTAGCAGCTTTAACATCATCTTTAGCCCTTACACAACCTTTGATAGCATTGTTTGAAGATGAAATGAAATGGAGCCATACGAAGTCTGTAACTGTATCAATGATTTTAATCACTATTGGAGCCCATCTTTCTGCTTTTGTGCCAAATTTTATTGATGAAATTGATTTCTGGGCAGGATGTGTAATGCTACTTTTATTTGGCCTTATTGAAATTATTGTTTTTGTCTGGATTTTTGGAATTAATAATTTTTACAATGAACTAATTCAGAATACATCCTTAAAAATACCTAAGGCTTTTGTATATGTTATTGCTTTTGTATCGCCTGTATTTATTGTCTTGATTACTTATTTTTGGGTAATTAAAGATTTTACTTCAATAATTTTAGTTAGTGAACCAACAAAGATATTTGCCAGAATCTTTCTTCTGTTTATAATTTTATTTTTATCGATTATAGCAGTAAAAAGTAGAAAAATTGTTCTTAAAGATTTGCGTTATCTGAAGGTAATCACTAAATAAAGAGGAGCATATGTCAGATTCCCTCGGCTCTAATTGGAAAGAAGAAGATATCTTGGAATTGATTAATAAAAAAAATATATATGAAATACTCTTTTTAGCTAATACTCTCAGAGTGAAGTATAAAAGCAATAAAATAGAGTTATGCGCAATTGTTAATGCCAAAAGCGGAAGATGCTCTGAAGACTGTGCTTTTTGTGCTCAGTCTTCAAGATATAAAACAGATGCTCCAGAATATCCATTAATAGAACCTAAAAAAATTTTAGATAAAGCAATAGAGGCAAAAAATAATAAAGTCAAGAGATTTTCAATAGTTATAAGCGGTAAAAAACCTTCAAAGGATGAGTTAACAAAGATTGGTAATTATATTGAACTTTTAAGAAAAAATGATATAAATGTCTGTGCCTCCCTTGGACTCATCAAATACGATGAAATTTCTTATTTAAGAGATAAGGGACTCCAGAGACTTCACTGTAATATAGAAACTTCAGAAAGATATTTTAGTAAAATTTGTTCTACCCATAAATTTGCTGATAAAGTTGAAACAATTGAATCTGCAAAAAAAGCAGGACTTTCTGTATGTTCTGGCGGAGTATTCGGAATGGGAGAGAGCTGGTCTGATAGAGTAGATATGGCTAAATTTTTAAAAGACAGTGATGTTGATTCTGTTCCATTAAATTTTTTAACTCCTATTAGAGGCACTCCCCTTGAAAGTTGTATACCTTTACCACCAATGGAGGCTTTGAAAATAATTTCTCTATTTAGAATAATACTTCCAGATAAAGATATAAGAGTATGCGGTGGAAGACCTTTGCTTGGTGATTTTACCTCTTGGATCTTTATAGCAGGAGCTAATGCTTTAATGACAGGTAATTATCTTACAACCTTAGGAAGAGATTACAAAGACGATTTAGATTTTATTAAAAAACATGAACTTGAGGTTGACTATGTGGTCTGTTAGAATGAGAGCTTCAAAATTTGAAAAGGATTCAGAAAAACATATATCAGGTGCTGAAGGAATATATGATTTGGTTAACATAGAAAGGGCATTAAAAGAGTTTTTTAAAAGGGCTTTAAACCATTCAAAGGGACAACCAGATAAAATAGTTTTTACCGTTGAAAAAATTCAGGAACCTATTAAAAAGGTAGAAGCCCTACCCGTGAAAACAATATTTTGTAGATCTCCTGAAGAGGCTTTTAATATAGTAAAAAAAAATCTTATTACGCTTGGTATATCAGAAAATTGCATATACAAAGCCTTTGAAGTTATAAAGAATTGTAAAATGAGGGGAGCTTCATTAATTGATATCAATACAACAGAGCGACTTGAGAAAGACAAACAAAGAGGTGTAAGGGTTTCTCGAATTCAGATGGATAAAAAAACAAAAAATAGGATTCTTCGAAAAATAAGAAAACTATCTTCAAATCCTCAGAGAGTTATTGAAGCAATCACAATTGCCTCTAAAGTTGCTTATCTTAATGAAATTATTGCTGAAATTTGTATTTCCGATAATCCAGACTATACAACTGGATACATTGCCTCGCGAAATTTTGGATACTTAAGAATAACAAATATAAAAAATCAAGGCGATGACACAGGTGGTAGAGTCTTTTTTGTAAAATCTCCCGTTGATATTGAAAAAGTGGTAAATTTTCTTGAGAAAACACCAGTATTGGTTGTATGAAATATAAGAAAATTTATCTAATAGGAAATCCTATTGCTGGTGGTGGTGCATTAAAAAAAATAGAGTTAGCTCAACGTATATTAAAATCTAAAAATATTCAATTTGAGACATTTTTAACAAAAAAACAAGGTGATGCGGAAATTTTTGCAAAACATATAAAAAGTGAACATCTTAATGAAGTTAATTCCGTTCTTGTTTTAGCTGCTGGAGGAGATGGAACCTACAATGAAGTAATAAATGGTCTTTGTTTTTCCGATATACCCCTTGCAATATTACCTATGGGTACAACTTCTGTACTGGCAAAGGAATTAAAAATCCCAAACAATATTGATAAAGCAATTGACATAGCATTAAAGGGAACTGTCAAAAAAATTCATCTTGGTAAAATAAAAAATAAAGAAAAACAACGCTTTTTTATTCTAATGGCTGGTATAGGCTTTGATGGAGAAGCTGTTTACAATGTTAATCCTGAAAACAAGAAATACTTAAAAAAAATCGCATATATTATGAGTGGACTAAAAACTCTTCTGAAGTTTAAACCCAAGGAATTAAAGATAATAAATTCTGAAAACAAAAAGGCATATACTGCTGTTGTTTGTAAAGCCTCCTGTTACGGAGGAAACTTTAAAATTGCTCCTCATGCAAATTTGATGGAGCCAAATTTTTATGTTTTTCTGTCTAAAACTTCTTCAAAGATAACTTTTACAACACAAATATTAGGTGTTATATTTGGATATCATTTAAAGATGAAAAAAACAGAATATTTTAAGACAGAAAACATAAAAATTTTAGGTGATTCCCATGTTCAGATTGATGGAGACTATTTTGGTAAAGCTCCAGTTGAAATAAGAATTGCAAAAAATGCTCTTAACCTTGTTTTTCCTGTAAAAAATTAATCTGAGAAGGTTTTTGTCCCTTTTCAAACATTAAGATTATGCTTATTCGTCTGTTTCTTGGGTCTTTTGGGTCATCCTTTATAAGAGGCATTGTATCAGCATATCCAACTACTCTTGCAATTTTAGCGGGATCAACTCCATTTTGTTCGAGTTCTCTTCGTGCTGAGGAAGCTCTTTCTGTAGAAAGTTCCCAATTTGTTGTTTTACCTCCTCTAAAAGGAACTGCATCGGTGTGACCTTCTACTGCTATACGGGCATTTTCATCTTTTATGTTTTCTGCAACCACTTTTAGAATTTGTTTTGCCTTGTCAGTTGGTGCCGATGATGAAAGAGGAAACATTGGGTCGCCTTCAAGGTCTATAATTTGAATTCTTACTCCTCCTTCAACAGTTTCTATCATAATATGATCTTTAAGTTCCTTTAACTTCTGTTCAATTGCCTGTTTTAGTTGTTCACTGAGTCTTTCTGCTTGATTTTCTCCTGTCACAGGTTCCACAGTTGTTTTGACTTCTTTATGAATAGAAGAGGATTGCTCCATAAAGGATCTTCCTGATTGTTGAAAGAGATTGAAATTTCTAAAATAGTCAGCTATTGCTGCTCTTTTCTCAGGTTCAACCATTGTAATTAGCCATAACAGAAGAAAGAATGCCATCATGGCTGTAACGAAATCAGCATAGGCTACTTTCCAGCTACCACCATGATGTCCGCCATGTCCCTTTTTAATTTTTTTTACTATTACTGTAGTTTTTGATTTATCTGCCACTCTTTAATGCCCTTATTTCTTCTTCTAATTCATAAAAACTTGGTCTTAGATGGGGTGGAATACCTCTTCTTGCAAACTCCACGGCTATCTGGGGTGCTGCACCTCCTACAAAGGAAACTAATGCTGATTTTATAACCTGAAGATACTCTTTTTCTTCATTTACACTTGCCTCAAGCCTTCTTGCAAGGGGACCTACAAAGCCATAACACATTAAAACACCAAGGAATGTTCCTACTAATGCAGCACCTATACTGTGTCCTAAAACATCTGGGGGCTCCTTAATTTTTCCCATTGTAATAACAACTCCAAGAACTGCAGCTACAATTCCCAAACCAGGTAAAGACTCAGCTATATGATTTAAATTTTTCGCAGGAGCAGATTCTGTTTCATGTAATGTTTCAAGTTCACTATCAAGAATACTTTCAAGTTCATAGGGAGACACTGTTGTAGTCATAACTGTGCGTAGAGTATCTGTGAGAAGTCCTAAAGCATGATGATTTTTCATAAATTTTGGATATTTAGAAAATATAGGACTATTTTGAGGTTCTTCTACATCCTGTTCAATTGAGATTAGCCCTTCTTTACGGATTTTAGTAAATATCTCTGTTAATAGTAACAATACTTCCAAGTAATCCTTTTTAGAATATCCGCCACCACCAGTAATTGTCTTTATAGCTCCCTTGATTACTCCTATAAGAACATGTTTTGGAGCAGATATAACAAGAGCTCCTAAAGCAGCACCAAATATAATAACGAATTCTGCTGGTTGAAAAAGAACAGAAAGATTACCGTGTGCCATTATATATCCACCGACTACTGCTCCCAAAACACCTAATAACCCTATCGGTACGAGCATTAAACCTCCCGTTTCTGCCTTAGAATTTGTCTTTGTCTATGAAATACAAATTTTACTATATTGTCTCTTACATCTTCATCAATATTAATGAATTTTACACCGACCCTATATCCTTTATCTTTTGGTTCGCAGTTTATCACTTCTCCATAGATATATAAAGCAATTGGTGAAGGAGTTTCAAGTACCATTTTAAGTTCCAATATGTCCCCTGTTTCATATGGGTATTCAGAATAAAAATTAATACCTCCACCACTTATATCAACCTGTGTCAGAGGAAGAGATGAAAAACCTTGCTGTTGCATTGTGACTAAATTAATTAGAAAATCAATTTTTTGATTAATCATTTTGAGCCACTCTGCCAATGCTCTATCAACTGGTTCATCAACAGGTCTTGAAGACAAAAAAGTTAAATCGCCTGATAGTCTCGATTTAATTCTATTTTTTTCTTCTTCACTAACTAATCTTACTGACAAAGGAATGCAAGCATCAACTCTTGAAAACTCTCTCATACTTTTTTACTCCAGAAAAATTCTCAAATATTATAATCATCTTAGAATAATTAGTTCAACTCTTCTGTTTTGAGCTCTACCTTCAGGGGTATCATTTGATGCTACAGGTTTGTATTCTCCATATCCAGCAATTGTAAATCTGTCTGGAGAAAGTCCCCTTTGAATTAAAAAGTGAAGAACAGAGGATGCTCTTGCTGAAGATAATTCCCAGTTTGATTTATATATGGAATGGGATGACAAGGGAACATTATCAGTATGTCCTTCAATTAATATTTTCCCTGGGATTTCTTTCAAAGCTTCAGAAATTCTTATTAAAGCCTCTGTAGCTTCAGTCTTTAATAAGGCAGAACCTGAGTCAAAAAGAATTGAACTTGGAATATTTATAACTATGCCTCTTGCATCAGATTTTACATTAATACCTGATATATCATTTAGAAGTTTTTTTAAGTCTTCTATGATTGCTTTATTTCTGTCTTCCTCAAAAGGAATAGGTTCATCAATCACTTTAAAGGCTTTCCTGAGAGAACCTGTGAATTTTTCTGCCTTAAATAAATCCATAGTTGAAAGAGAAAAAAGAGCAACAAAAAAAGTAAATAGAAGAGTTAAAAAGTCAGCCCATGATATTAACCATCTATGGGTATTATCTTCTTCCTTATGAAGATTTTTTCTAATTCTCATTATAATCTTTCTTTTTGACGTTCATTAATAAAAGCTTCAAGCTTTGCTCTTAAATAGTAAGGATTCATTCCAGCTTCTATTGCAAGTATTCCCTCAATCATTAGTTCCATCAGTATAATTTCTTCTTCCATTTTATTTATAAGTCTTTTACTAATAGGAATAAACAAAAGATTTGCAGAACCAACTCCATAAATTGTTGCCACAAAGGCAGTTGCTATTCCTACACCTATTTTAGTTGGGTCTGCTACATTTTTTAAAACATGAATTAGACCTAATATTGCTCCAATAATTCCAATTGTCGGTGCATATCCTCCTGCAGATTCAAAAACACGGGATGCTTTTTTTAACATTTCTTCATAGGCTAAAATCTCTCTTTCAAGGGCATCTTTTATTAGATTACTATTCAATCCATCTACTATATAAGTGAGTCCTCTTCTTAAAAAAGGATCCTTTATTCTGTCCAACTCATTCTGAATAGCTAAAAGTCCTCTTCTTCTTGCAAGTATTAAAAGTTCTAAAATTATATCAATTGTTTCCTGATAGGATATTTTTCTGTTAATGAATATTAATTTAAGGGATTTCAATGCAATATTTAAATCCTTAAGAGGAAAACTAAGTAGAACAGCTCCTATGGTTCCTCCAAAAACAATAATTGCTGCAGCCAATTGAACTAAATGACCTGTTGTTCCACCTTCAACAATATTTCCTACAACAACCGCACAAATTCCTATGATTAAACCTAACAGGGCTATAAAATCCATAAATAAGTATATAATTATTTATTGCTTAATTCAAGTAGGAGATTAATATTCTTTGAAAATATTTTAACAGGATTCGCTTATGAGAGATTTTATGGACAGTTCTAAGCTTGCATATTGTGGTCATTCCGAGGGGTTCAATACCCCGAGGAATCTCTCATTAAAGAATCTATCTGGTGAAAAAGGAGGAGATACTTCACCTTCGGCTCAGGGTGACAGCCAACAATACTGTCATTCTGAGGCACGAAGTGCCGAAGAATCTCATCTTTTTTCAAACAATCTCCTCATATAAATCCTTCCACATTGGGTTAAATTCCTTTATCAAATCCTCCTTTTTTTCTCTCTTCCATCCTTTTATTTGTTTTTCCCTGTTGATTGCTTCCTTTATATCATTGAAAACTTCATAATATACAAGCTTTGTTAGATTATACTTAGCAGTAAAGCCTTCTACTAGTTTATTTTTATGCTCGTAAACTCTTCTTACCAAATCATTGGTTACACCTGTATAAAGAACAGTGTTATATTTATTCGTCATAATATAAACATAATAATGTTCACTCATGGCATATTTTATCATAAAATACTGACAGAAAAGGAGGAGACCCTTCGGCTTACGCCTCAGGGTGACAAACAACAATACTGTCATTCTGAGGGAGCGTATGCGACCGAAGAATCCCCTCCGAATGTTGTCATTCTGATCCCTCTTTTTTGTCATTCTGAGCGTCAGCGAAGAATCTCCTTCTTGTCTTAAAGGAATGAGACCCTTCGGCTTACGCCTCAGGGTGACAATAAAGGATCATTCTGGATTTTTTATTTTGTCATTCTGAACGGAGCGATAGCGAAGTGAAGAATCCCCTCTGTTTTCCGTCATTCTGAGCCGAAGGCGAAGAATCTCATACTTATTTCTGAGAAAGTTCCTTCGCTCTGCTCAGGCCAGCGACTCGGGGTATTGAACCCCTTCAGAATGACAGAAAGGAATGAGACCCTTCGGCTTCGCCTCAGGGTGACAATAAAGAGGTGTCATTACGAACATATTTCCATGTCATTCGGAGGCACGAAGTGCCGAAGAATCTCATCTTTTTTCTCAAAGGAGGAGATCCTTCGCCTTCGGCTCAGGATGACAGCCAACAATACTGTCATTCTGAGCGTCAGCGAAGAATCCCCTCCTTTTAACAATCGGAAGGAGATCCTTCGGGGCATTGAGCACCTAAGGGTGACAAACAACAATACTGTCATTCTGAGCGTCAGCGAAGAATCCCCTCCTTTTTTTCTGAGAGATTCCTCGGGACATTGAGTCCCTCGGAATGACAATAAAAAAGGCGGGGAGGAATCCCCGCCCTATGACGGACACGGTGCGTTTTTTTTAATTATTAGAATCTAAGCTGGATACCATGTCTTACTGCCCAGGCATCATCAGGATCTTTACCATTGTCGAGTTTGTATGCATCGCCGGGCCAGAAGTATCCACCTTCTACAAAGTAGGTAAGACCTTTGTCAATCTGGTATGTTACTTTTGCATCAACTTCCCAGCCAAGGTCTTTGTCACGTTCTGAGTAACCATTAATTGCTACTGATCTGTGGGCTCTTAACCAGTAACCATAGAGTTCTGCTTTGAGGTCCTTTGTGATGTCATAGGCACCACCGAATTTTACATACTGGGTATTGCAGAGTCCTGTTCTGTTCGGATTGGATTTTAGGGGGTCAATTAAACTTTCGCATGCTGATGGTGTAAAGTATTCATAAACAAAGGTGTAGTGCTGTTCCTGTCCAAGTGCTGTTATAAAGGCTTCATTTTTGTCGGAAGTGCTGCCTTTGTCACCACTACCAATTGCATACTCAAGGGTAAGGGAAAGTGGCATTGTCTTAAATTTGTAATCAAGTCCTGCCATGGCTGCCCAGCCACTGAGTTTTATTTCTGGGGATAAATCTCTAATTTTACCAGTCTGAAACTCTACATCAGCTTTAAAGTTAAGTCCTGTTCCTGCAATGTCATCAACATTTCCTCTTAAACCAAAGTTCCAAAGATGAATGTCTGAACCAGCTCCAAATAATCCAGCATTCTGATGGTCAACATAGGTTATATCAGCGCTTAAGCCAAAGCCTTTACCTGCATAGGCAGCTAAAATTCCATATGCTGTTGCATCATCATTAAGAGTGTTGCTATTCTCTGCAAATTTAATTGTATGAACTGCAAGGGTGAGTTCTTTCATTGGCTGAACAAAGAGCAAGATTGCATCATCACCAAAATAGGTGTGGTCAAAGAAAAGCCCATAACCAAGTTTAATAAGCTGACGACCTACTTTAATTCCTGCTGGAACACCAAGTAGCCCTGTTCCTTGATACTGAATCCATGCCTGACGGATTGTAACACTGGATTCCTTTGTGTTACCAACGTTGTATACTCCTCTTGCACCACCAGATGCTGAACCCCATGTTACGTTATCTGCAGTGGTTGTTCCGCTTTCAAGCTCAATATATCCAGTTGTATTTGGAGTTACCTTTGCTTCAAGATTGAGTCTTACACGATAGTCGTAATTGGCTGTGTTTTTGTATACATATTTGTTAGGCGCTGGAGTATCAAGGTTAACAGGATATTTTGATTCATCTACTACTCGTAAATTGCTCCCATAGAATCCTCTGAATCTCAATTCACCGCCTAAGGTTATCTGGGTTTTACCTTTTGCGATTACTGCTGTTGTGTCTGCGGGAATTTCTGCTGGTGCTGCATAGCTGAGTGCAGCAAAGCCTAAGAGAAGAACTAATACTGCTAAAATACTTGCATATTTTTTCACTTCCTAACCTCCAATTGGTTAGTTCAGTTACACCGCCAAAGACGGTGGTACTACATAATAAGGATGAGATTCTTCCCCTTCGCTGTTGCTCAGGGTCAGAATGACTCCTACGTTAATGCACCGTGTCCGCCTCTCACCTCCTTTGTTTTTTAAGTTTTAAAAAAGTTTACCATACTTTTTTTATGTTGTCAAGTGTTTTTTGAGGATGAGATTCTTCACTTCGCTAACGCTTCGTTCAGAATGACAAAAAGAGGGGATTCTTCGCTTCGCTCAGGGACAGATAAAAGAAGATCCGAATGACAGAATAAAATTCAGAATGACAACCCCTTTTGTCATTCCGAGGGGGTCAATCCCCCGAGGAATCTCTCAGAAAAAAGAGGGGGATTCTTCGCTGACGCTCAGAATGACTCCTTCCTTTGTCACCCTTTTTTTCTTCTGTCACCCTTTTTCCCTCTTTTCTGTCACCCTGAGGCGTAAGCCGAAGGGTCTCCTCAAAAAATATGAAAAATAATTTTTCAAAGAACATTTTTTTGTCTAAAAAAGCAAATTTTTTGCCATATGGGGAGGGTTGATTTTTAAATGTTTCTTTTTAATTTGTGTGTGTTTTTTGATACATTTTGTTGAAAAAAAAGGACAGAGGAGGGGATTCTTCGCTTACGCTCAGAATGACTTTTTTATTGTCACCCTTTTTTCTTTCTTATCACCTTTTTTTCTTGTCACCCTGAGGGACGAAGTCCCGAAGGGTCTCATTCTTTTGAGACAAGAGAAGGAGATTCTTCGCTATCGCTCAGAATGACAAAAAAAGAGGCTCAGAATGACAGTATTGTTGTTTGTCACCCTGAGGCGCAAGCCGAAGGGTCTCATTCTGATTGAAAAGGAGGGGATTCTTCGGCACTGCGTGCCTCAGAATGACAGGGAAAGAAAGTAAGGGATTCTTCGCTATCGCTCCGTTCAGAAGGACAGAATAAGGGGAGTAAGGTGATAAATAAAGGAATAAAAGAAAAAAGTTGATAAAAGTTTACAAAAATAAATAAAATTTAATTATGCCAAAGCAGAAAATTAACACAAAACTTAAAATAATCAAGAGAAACAAGCACGATATAGCAATTGCTAAATATACAAAAATTATTGAAGCAGAACCAGGAAATTATCAGGCTTATAAGGAAAGGGGAAATGCCTATTACAGAAAAAAACTCTATCATTTAGCTATTGCTGATTACACAAAGGCTATTGAGCTTAAACCTGATTACTTCCTTGCCTACAACAACAGAGGTATTGTTTATTCTGTTCTGGGATTGTATGAACTTGCCATTTCTGACTATAACAAAGCCATAGAACTTAAGCCTAACAATGGTATGCCTTACAATAACAGAGGCTTTACTTTTTTGTTAATGGGTAAAATTGAAGAGGCTGAAAGGGATATAAAAAAATCTGTTGAGTTAAACCCAAATAATATTTATGCATTAAACAGTATGGCTGAGCTTTACGCAGCAAAGGGAATGCCTGAGGAAGCCTGTGAATGGCTAATTAAAGCAATCAGCAAAGGATACAATAACTGGAATTATCTGAAAAATTCCAAAACCTATGATCCAATAAGAAATCATCCATGTTTTAAGGCTATTCTTGAAAGAAAAATTTAGGGATATGAAGTTCAAATGGATTGCAATAGCTTTGGTTATTTCTCTATTTTTTCACATCGGAGTATTGCTTGGCTTTGGTAAAATTCATATTAGCCTTCCTTCCTTTTACTTTATAGAAACTTTCATTCTTTCAAAAGAAAAAAAGCCAACAACCTCACCTGAACTTAATGAAAAAATTCAGCAAGAAAGTGAAAATGTAAGTGAAAAAAATGGGAATAGTGAAATTCAAAGGGATACAACTGAAGAAAAAGAAGAATATTTAACACAGAATGAAGTTGAAAGTCTAAGCAAACTCTCTGAAGAGAAAAAAACAGAAGAAGTCCCTGTTATTCATAACAACTTTAAAAAATTCATTAATGAAAAAATGAGATTTGACATATACTGGATGGGAATTTATGCAGGTTATGCATTGATTAATGTAAAAGGAAATGAAAAGGAAGTAAAAATTATTTCAGAGGTTCATTCTGCACCATTTATTTCAAATTTCTACTATGTAAATGATAAGGCAGAAAGTACAATTGAACATGGAAAACCAAAACATTTTAGATTTTTGCAGATTGAAGGAAAACATAGAGGTGACAAAGAAATCCATTTTAACTATGATTCTAAAGAGATTACATTTATAAATCACATTAAAAATAAAGTTTCCATTCATAAGGGTGTTGAAAAGGTCTTCATGGATGTTTTATCAGGCTTTTTCTATCTTCGCAGTTTATCCATTGAATTAAATAAACCTGTTTTAATTGACATCTTTGACAGTGACAAATTCGCTACAGTTGAGGTAAAACCTATAAAGGAAGAGGTTATAGAAACTTCACTTAATAAAGAAGTGAAAGCTTTGGTTGTCAAACCTGAACTTACAACAGAGGGATTATTTAAAAGAAAGGGCGATATTTTTATCTGGTTAAGTAATGATGAAAGAAAAATTCCATTAAGAGTTGAAACAAAGGTTTCTGTTGGTAGAGTTGTTGCAGAATTAAAGGAGTACAAAAAAGACTAAGGATGTCTCAAAATTACATTGTAATCAAAGGTGCAAGACAGCACAACCTGAAAAATCTTAATTTGTCTCTTCCAAGAAACAAATTAATTGTAATTACAGGACCTTCTGGTTCAGGGAAGTCTTCTTTGGCAATTGATACAATTTTTGCAGAAGCCCATAGAAGATATTTACAGAGCCTGCCAATTGAGTCAAGAACAATATTTGAACAAATTCAAAAACCTGATATTGATTATATAGAAGGGCTTTCTCCTGCTATTTCTGTTGACCAGAAAACTATTTCAAAAAGTCCTCGTTCAACAGTGGGAACTATTACTGAGATTTACGATTATTTGAGACTTCTTTTTGCCAAAATAGGGAAACCCTTTTGTCCTAAATGTGGCAGACCCTTACATTCACAGGATATAAATAAAATGATTGATACACTTTTGAGTTTGCCTGCAGGAACAAAAATTCAGGTTCTATCACCTATTGTAATAGAAAGAAAAGGAGAACACAGGGCAGAAATTGAAAAAGCAAGGGCTGAAGGGTTTATAAGGGCGAGAATAGATGGTAAAATTGTTGATTTAACACAGGATATATCGCTTAAAAAAAATATCAGACATACAATAGAACTTGTTGTTGACAGAATCATCGTAAAGGAAAATTACAAAAAACAAATAAGACGGGCTTTGGAGTTAGCACTCAAACATTCTAATACAATTGTAGTGAATATTGTTGAAGAAGATAAAGATTTAATTTTCAGCTCTCTTCTTTCATGTCCGAGCTGTGGAATAAATCTACCTGATATTGAGCCAAAACTTTTTTCTTTTAACAGTAAATACGGAGCCTGTCCTAAGTGTAGAGGATTAGGATTCGAAAATATTGAATCAGAAGAAGAGGAAATTGACGAGATTAGTCTAAAGACCTGTTCACTCTGCAATGGTAATCGATTGAGACAGGAAGCCCTTGCTGTAAAGATAAATGGAAAAAATATCGCAGAGCTTTCAAATCTTACCCTTGATGAACTTGAAATTTTTATTAGAGAACTCTCTCTAAGTTCCTATGAAAAAAAGGTTTCCGATAGAATCATAAAGGAGATATTTGTAAGGCTACAGTTTTTAAAAAAAATTGGGATTTCTTATTTAAGTCTTAATAGACCCTCCTTTAGTCTTTCAGGTGGTGAAGCACAAAGAATAAGGCTTGCAACACAGCTTGGTTCCCATCTAAGTGGTGTTTTATATGTCTTAGATGAACCAAGTATAGGACTTCATCCAAGGGATTTTAGTAAATTGATAGAAAGCTTGAAGGAGCTTAAAGAGAAAAAAAACACTCTTATAATTGTAGAACATGATGAATCTACTATTAAAAATGCGGATTTAGTCGTAGAGTTAGGTCCTGAAGGTGGAGAAAAGGGTGGTTATTTAGTAACTGTAGAAAGCCCTGAGAAATTACTTTCCAATCCTTCTTCAATTACAGGTAAGTATCTTTCGGAGAAAGAAGGAATTAAAATACCTAAAGAAAGAAGAAAACCAAAGGGTTTTATCAGATTATACGGTGCAGAGGCGTTTAATTTAAAAAATATAGATGTGAAAATTCCTCTTGGAGTTTTCCTTTGTGTTACAGGAGTGGCAGGCTCTGGAAAAAGTACTCTGATTTTTGAAATTTTATACAAGGCATTAATGAGGGAACTTTATGGTTCTGATATAGTTGCTGGAAAATTTAGAGCAATTGAAGGGATTGAACAGATAGACAAAGTTGTATGCATTGATCAGTCTCCTATTGGAAGGACTTCTCGGTCAACTCCTGCTACTTACACACAAGTTATGAACGAGATAAGAGAGTTATTTGCAATGCTTCCAGAGGCAAGAATTAGGGGATATACAAAATCAAGATTCAGCTTTAACCTTTCAGGAGGCCGCTGTGAATCCTGTCAGGGGGATGGAATGAAGAGAATAAAAATGCACCTTTTACCTGATGTCTATGTAATGTGTGATAGTTGTAAAGGAAAAAGATACAATGATGAAACCCTAAAGATTACATACAAAGGCAAAAGTATAAGTGATATTCTTGAAATGACCGTTTCAGAGGCTTTAGAGTTTTTTTCAGCTGTTCCAAGGCTAAAACATAAATTGCAATTGATGGAGGATATAGGGCTTGGATATATAAAACTTGGTCAGCCTGCAACAACCCTTTCAGGTGGTGAGGCACAGAGAGTTAAACTCACTAAGGAACTAAGTAAAAAGGCAACGGGAAAAACCCTTTATATCCTTGATGAACCTACAACAGGACTTCATATGATTGACATAGAGAGACTTCTTAGTATTCTTCAAAGACTTGTTGAAAATGGAAACACAGTTATAGTTATCGAACATGACATTGACATTATAAAATGTGCAGACTACATTATAGATCTTGGTCCTGAAGGTGGCACTCAAGGAGGATACATTGTTGCAGAGGGAACACCTGAAGAGGTTGCCATGAATTCGTCATCATACACAGGTAAGTTTTTAAGGAAAAAATTGGGATTATGAGTGTAAGCTTTAGTATTGAAAGTTTTGATGAGGGGAAAAGAGTTGATTTATTTGTCTCTGAAAAGCTGAACATAAGCAGAGCCAAGGCTCAGGAATTGATAGAAAAGGGTTATGTCAAAATAAATAATTCAGCAAAACCGAAAAGTTATAAATTAAAGCCCGGTGATTTTATTGAGATTTATGAAGATAAATTAAAACTAAATGAAGAAAACCAAGAATTAATTCCACAAAATATTCCCATTGAGCTGATCTATAGGGATGATTATTTAGTTGTTCTGTCAAAGCCAGCTGGTATGGTTGTTTATCCCTGTGCTGGACATAAAGAGGGAACTCTTCTTAATGCTTTAGCCTATCATTTTAAAAAACTTGCAAATATTGGTGCACCACTAAGACCAGGAGTTGTTCACAGACTTGACAAGGATACTTCAGGAGTGATTGTTATTGCCCTTGATGACAGAGCCTATTATGGATTGGTTGAAATGTTCAAAAAAAGACAAGTAAAGAAGGAATATCTGGCAATCGTTTATGGCGAGTTAAAGGAAGGGGGTACGATAACTCTTCCAATTGGAAGAGCAGAAAATGATAGAAAAAAGATGTCAACAAAGGCAAAGAGGGCTAAAGAAGCTATTACAGAATGGCAGGTACTTGAAAATTTTAAAAATTACACTCTTGTAAAAGTTAAAATAATTACTGGAAGAACCCATCAGATAAGAGTTCACTTTTCAGCAATTGGACATCCTCTTTTAGGTGATAGAACCTATGGAAGGAAAACATATATTGAGAAGGGGAATAAAAAAATACCTGTTTTAAGACAGATGCTTCATGCATGGAGAATTGAGTTTAAACATCCTGTAACTGGTGAGAATCTAAAGTTTGAATCACCTTTGCCAGAGGATATGAAAAAAGTTGTGGAGCTCTTATATGATTAGGCTAATAATCTGTTTTTATGAGGAGCACTCCCTTTTCATCGGCTAATTTTTCAGCATCCTCTTGTGTTTCAGCAGAGACAACAGTTGGAATTACTTCTTCTTTTAGAAGTTGAGCTAATATTTCAGCTCTTTCAATTGCTCTTTCAATGTCATCCTTGTATAAACTGTATGAAACCTCTACTGCAAGAACTACAGGTTTTTGTGTGGATTTAATTTGTCCCTTTACAATGATATCAAGTCTTAATAGGCTATCCCTTTGTTCTTCTGTAATTAAGCCCTTTTCTTCTGCATCATCAAGGATTGGAAGTATTTCTTCAAATTGAATAAGTTTTGTCTTTCTTAGAAGTTTTCCGAAATAGGCATAATATTTTTCCCTTATTGTTCTTTCAAAATCTTTTCCTTTGAATCTGCCAAATTCTCCTTTTAAATAAGCCACGTCTTTCTTTAAAATCTCTACATCTTGTTTAAGTATTGCTACGTCTTGTTTAAGTACTGCTACGTCTTGTTTAAGTATTGCTACGTCTTGTTTAAGGATAGCCACATCCTGTTTAAGAATCTCTACATCACTTTCAATTTTTTCAACTCTTTTCAAAAGTTCATCAAATTTTTTTGGAAGTTCAAGGAGTTCTGTAGTTAAAATAATTTTCCTTAATTCTTCAAGCCATTCTGGATGACTTTTAAGAGCGCGCAATATATCTGCAAAGGTAACTATAGGATATTGTTCCATCTGTTTTTCTAAATCTTTTTCTTGTGTTGCTGGCATATTTAATTATAACAAAAATTATAAAAGTAGATTAAAAAAATGTGATATTCAGCATGGGCATTCTGTATCTTTCTTTTCAGTCGTTCTGAGCCTTTTACTCTCTCATTTTGTTACACTTTTTCTTTGTCATTCTGAGCGATAGCGAAGAATCTCATCCTTTTTGAGAGATTCCTCGGGACATCGAGTCCCTCGGAATGACACAGAGGAAGGAGACCCTTCGGCTTCGCCTCAGGGTGACAAGAGGAGGGAAAAAAGAATGAGACTCTTCGGGACTTCGTCCCTCAGGGTGACAAAACCTTTAAAGATAATTTTCTCTATCGGCAACTTCAGGAAAAATTTTAATGTTGACTATTTTCTGAGAATGAATTTATTATTTAAAAAATGTTAAAAATTGCTGTTATAGATGGTCAGGGTGGTGGCATTGGAAGTTATATCATTAAGGCTTTAAGAGAAGCCTTTGGTGACAAAATAGAAATTTTGGCACTGGGAACAAATGCTGCTGCAACTGCCAATATGATGAAAGCTAAAGCAAATAAAGGAGCATCAGGAGAAAATGCCATATCATGGAACTGTACAAAAGTAGATTTAATAATCGGTCCTTTAAGCATAATTGTATCAAATGCTATGATGGGAGAATTAACTGCAAAAATGGCAGAAGCTGTATGTAATTCTTCGGCAAAAAAAATTCTTTTACCAGTAACGCAGGAAAATATTGATATAATAGGTGTAGTAAAAGAACCTCTTCCACATCTTGTGGAAAAATTAATCCTTCATTTAAAGGAGGAGTTAAATGTGTGAAGCCAATGCTTACATAATTAAAGATGGCAAGGAAGAAATATATTTAGAAGCAGTTGATATATTGAAACCAGAGGGAGATGAAATTTATTT
Source organism: Thermodesulfovibrio sp. 1176 (assembly GCF_029946585.1). Lineage (NCBI taxonomy): Bacteria > Pseudomonadati > Nitrospirota > Thermodesulfovibrionia > Thermodesulfovibrionales > Thermodesulfovibrionaceae > Thermodesulfovibrio > Thermodesulfovibrio sp. 1176. Next base: position 46,812 of record NZ_JARZRZ010000006.1, read on the forward strand.
GCGCAGTATTTTTGGAGAACAAAAGATTTTCAAGGGAAGAATAAAGGAGATGTCACTGCTTAACCACAAAATAATCTTAGAGGAATATAAATAATTTTTCAATGTTAATCAGATTTATCAATTTTAAAATCTGTAATGCCTTCCTTAATATGGCAATTGATGAGGCAGTTAATTTATTCGTAAGAAAAGATAAAGTTGTTCCTACTTTTAGATTTTATGGATGGGAAAGCCCTTCGATTTCCATTGGAGAATTTCAGAACATTAATGATGTTAACATTGATTTTTGCAGTAAAAAAAATATTCCTATAGTAAGAAGACCCACTGGTGGTAAAGGAATTTTTCATTTTGACGATTTAACATACAGTTTTTCTTCAAAAAAAGAGGGAATTTTTAAAGGAAGTCTGTTTAAAAGTTATGAAATTATAAGTCAAATATTAGGGTATGCATTTATTCTATCTGGATTAAATGTAGAGATTCGTAGGGAAAAAAGAATTACTAATAGAAGTGCTTTGTGCTTTGCTCGTTCTTCCTTTGGTGAGATTTGTTATAAAGAATTTAAAATTGTAGGATCAGCACAGAAAAGATGGATTGATGGATTTTTACAGCAGGGAACAATTCCTTTGAAAGTAAACAGAGAGCTAATTAAAGAAGTATTTAATATCGATGATGGCAATCTTAACAGGATTTATGGAATAAAGGAACTTTATGAAAATTTTGAGATTTATAAATTTATCGACAATGTAAAAAAAAGTTTTAAGTCTTTTGGTTTTGAGATTCTTGAGGAGGAGATTCTTGAGGAGGAACTTGCTGTGGCAGAGGAACTTCTTGATAAGTATCAGAACCCTGGGTGGCTTCTTGGGAAAAATCTCCACCAGTTTGCAGGTAATAGGCAAAGTATGCAGTAAATATAACCATAGTGATATAAATATGGGCAAATTGAGTTAAAAATTGATATACTGCAACTAATAAAGCTCCTACTGTAGGAATTATTGCTATAATAGAGCCGATTGATAAAATAAATCCTCCTGTTAATACATAGATAACGAATAATAAAAAGGCTCTAAAAAGACTATTTGGATTAAGTAATATATATTTCTTTGTCTCTTTGATCGCTTGCAGGGCTGTCAAATTTTTAGCTACGATTCCATAATAACCTATAAGCGTAAATGATATCCATATAATAAATGCTATTAAGGCTGAGATTAATATTGTTAAATAGAAGAAAACACTAAAAAATATGTAAACTGAATGGCTGTATTGTCTAAGTAGTTCAATAAATGAACTGCTTAAATCACTAATCAAACCAAGTATAAAGGTGAAGCTAAAAAATAAAAGAGCAGAAAAAATTGAATAAGCCCCGATTTTCCAGAAAAATTTTTTACCATAATGGTGAAAATCTTTCAAATTAAAAATTATACCTCTTTCAAGATATTGATAAACTATTCCTAAGGTCCCTGAAAAAATATAAATCCATAAACTAATAACAAATATGATGTAGATTACCAAACTAAGGAGAAAAACAACGGCAATTATCAAGAATTTTTTTAAAAGATTTATTGATGAAATTATAATTTCAATAAAGCTTCCCTTTAGAATATCAGTCAAGTCAATTCCAAAAATTACAAATAGAACACCTAAGGGAATACTCAATATAAAAAAAAGACTAAAAAAAGCTACAAATAAAAAGGCAAAATGAATAAACAATATCTGGTAGTTTTTATGGACTGTTTTTAACCCTTCATTTATGGAGCTGAAAATGTTCAATTTTATTTAACACCCTATTATTATGATATCAAATTCATTAGCCCTGTTTACCATATCCTGCTTCTGTATTATAATAGATTTTTTTGCTTCTAAAGCTAAAACTCTTGCTTTAGCAGTCTTCATGTTTATTATTGTCTGTAATCCAACAGCAGGGGGGTCAAGTTTTAAATTTTGCTGAGGTTTGCTTACCTTTACAACAACGGTATCTTCAACATATTTACCTGCCCTAAGTATTGTTTCATCTGTTCCTTCCAATGCCTCAACAGCAACTACAGACTTGTCCTTTACTACCACTGTTTGACCAATGTCAAGCTCTCCAATTTTTTTTGCAATATTGAAACCGTATAAGATGTCTTCCATCTCTTTTTTTGATGGCTTTTTTTTAGTTAAAACTCCCTGGGGAGTTAACAATTCCGGACAGTATTTAGTTAATTCAACAAGCTTTATTCCTTCCTTTAAAAGTTCATTTTCAACTATTTGTAAAAGTTCATTATCTCCTCTCATTTTTGCTGAGAATAACATTTTTAAAGCTTTCATATCGGGCTTTATTCTTTCAGTTTCGTAGATAATTTTTTTAGGCACTTTCCCTGTAAGTATCAGTTCATTTACATTATTTTTCTTTAGAAAAGATATAATTTTCCCAACCTTTCCAATGTTCATTTTTTCATAGTTATCAGCATATTTAATTAAGTTTTCATCTGCCAGCCCTTCTAAGGCAACAATTGTTAAAGAATAGTCCTTTCCCTTTAATGTTCTGGCAATGATTGAAGGTAGTTCACCTGCTCCAGCAATTAGTCCTATCTGCATATACCTCTTTTATTTGCCTCAATAAATTCAATGAGATGCCGAATTTCGGGGATATCTGGAAGTTCCTGGTTTATTTTTTCTATGGCTTCTTTTAATGATAATTTGTCTCTGAATAGAATTTTATAAGCTTTCTTTAAAGTATTTATTGTTTCTTCACTAAAGCCCCTTCTTTTTAAACCTACAGTGTTAAGTCCATAAAGCTTCGCTCTTGCCCCAGATGCCATTGTAAATGGTGGTATATCCTGACCTACTCCGCTAAAGCCTCCCACCATTGCATAGGCTCCTATTCTTGTAAATTGATGTATGGCTACCATGCCTCCGATAAAAACATAATCTTCCACTATAACATGCCCCGCTAAAGTAGCAAGATTTGCCAATATTACTGAGTTTCCAATTTTACAGTCATGGGCTATATGAACATAAGCCATTATAAAATTATTATATCCAACTGTTGTCCATCCATCTCCTGAAACAGAAGCCCTGTGTATGGTTACATACTCTCTTATAATATTGTTATTGCCAATTTTCACACCTGTAGGTTCTCCTTTGTATTTCAAATCCTGTGGTGGAAATCCTATTGTAGTGAAAGGATAAATCTGGCAATTTTCTCCTATTTCAGTTTTACCTTCAATGTGGACATGACTTATCAACTGTGTACCTTTACCAATTTTAACATTGTCTCCAATTATACAATAGGGACCTATATAAACATCGCTTTCTATCTCTGCTTTAGGACTTATTATTGCTGTTTTATGAATATTCTTAGACATATTCTCTCCCTGTTTATTTTGTTACCATAGCTGTAAATTCCGCTTCTGTTACTACCTTATCATCAACCTTTGCTAATCCTGCAAATTTCCATACATCGCCTCTTCTATGTAAAACATTTACTTCAAATCTGATTTGATCCCCTGGTATTATTGGTTTACGAAATTTTACTTTTTCAATACTCATGAATAAAACTCCTGTGCCTTCTACTCCTGATTTAAAGGCAAGAACACCAGCTACTTGAGCCATTGCTTCAACTATTAATACTCCGGGCATTACAGGATTACCGGGGAAATGTCCCTGAAAAAAGGGTTCGTTAATGGTAACATTTTTTATACCAACTGCCTTTTCATTAGTTTGTATTTCTAAGATTCTGTCAACTAAAAGAAAGGGATATCGGTGTGGTAGAATGTTCATTATTTCTTTGATATCAATCATTTCTCCCCTCCAGTTTTTTAATTTTTTCTTCCAATTCTTTTAATTTTTTATACATTTCAGGAAGTTTTTGAAATATGGCACTTGCTTTAAGCCATTCTCTATGAGGCATAATAGGTGTGCCTGAAAAAACTCCTTTTTGAACTTTACCTGGCATAACTCCTGATTGGGCTGTAATAATTGTTCCAGATTCAATTTCTACATGGTCAGAAATTCCAACCTGTCCTGCAAGAATGCATCCATCACCAATTTTTGAACTTCCCGCAATTCCCACCTGTGCAACGATTATACAGTGTTTTCCAATTTTTACATTGTGGGCAATTTGAACAAGATTATCTATTTTTGTTCCAGCACCTATTACAGTATTTCCAGTTGTTGCTCTGTCAATGGTCACAGATGAGCCAATTTCAACATCATCCTCAATAACAACACCGCCAATCTGAGGGATTTTGTTATGTTTTCCCTCATGAAAAATATAGCCAAATCCATCAGAACCAATTACTGTACCTGCGTGAATGGTTACTCTGCTTCCAATTTTTACTTTTTCTCTGATTGTTACATTGGAATAAATTACACAGTCAGAACCTATGAAACTATCCCTGCCAATAAAGGTGAAGGGATAGATAACTGTATTGTCACCTATTGTGACATTTTCATCAATGTAAACAAAGGGATAGACAGTAACATTGCTACCAATTTTAGATGTTTCCGAAACAAAGGAATTTTTGCTGATTCCTTTATGTGGATGGGGGTTAACATAAAAAATTTCAAGAAGTTTAGCAAAAACCAATTGAGGATTTTCAACGATAAGCTGAGCTTTCTGTATGTTTTCTATTTTTTCTTTCACAATAAATGCCGATGCCTTTGATTCTTTAGCTATTTCAATATGTTTTGACGATGTAATATAACTTATATCGCCTTCCTGAGCATCCTCAAGTCCTCTTACTCCTGTAATTTCAATATGAGGATTTCCCTCAACTACAGCGTTGAAAATCTCAGCTATTTGGCTAAGTTTCATTTCTTCCCTTTTTGAGTTGATGTTTTCTGATTAAAAAGGGAAATGATTTTGTCTGTTACATCTATGTTGGGAGTATTGTAAATGATAAACTGTTCTGCCTTTTCTAAGATTAAGTTGTATCCTTCTTTTTGAGCAAATTCATTAATAATCTGTCTTATTTCTTTAAGCATACTCTGTGTTATTTCATTTTGTTTTTTTTGGAGTTCTACCTGATAGTCTGCTGCTGTTCTCTGAAGGTCTCTACCTAAACGCTCAATTTCTTCTTCTTTTGATTTTCTTGCTTCTTCACTTAAAACAGATTTCTTTTTTTCATATTCTTCCCTGAGAGTCTGAATTTTTTTCTGCTTTTCTTCTAAGGTTTTTTGTCTTGAATCAAGCAAGCTTTGAAGTTCTGAAACAGCCTTTTTACCTTCCTCTGATTCATTTAAAACTCTGTAAAGATCGACTAACCCAATTTTGACCTCTGCCTTTACAAAGGAAACAAAGGTTAAAACAAAAGCTAAGCTTAAAAAAACCGTAATAAACTTCCTCATTCTAAGTCCTCCTTATTTTTTTAGAAGAATGAACCAAATCCAAACTCAATCTTTGATTTTGATTCTCCTTCTTTTCTGTTAAGATTTATTCCATAGTCAATTTTTAAAGGTCCAAGCGGTGAAAACCATCTAAAACCAAATCCAGTTGTATATTTAATATTTGAACCAAATTTTTCAGTTTCATCGTATCCTTTTCCTAAGTCAAAAAATATTATACCCTTTAATTTCATCTCTGCAACAATTGGGAATAGATACTCTATATTTGCTATTATAGCTCTTTTTGCACCAATTGGGTCATTTTTGCTGTCCTTTGGTCCTGCTTCACCATAACCTAATCCTCTAATTGTATCAAGTCCACCGATGTAAAATCTTTCGTAAAGGGGATATTTTTTACCAAAGAGTTTATCTGACATACCGATTCGTCCTCTTAAATGTAAGGTTGATTCTTCAAATATTGGGATATACCATCCAAGATCAAGCAAGCTTTTCCAAAAACCTGTATCTCCTCCTAAACCAGCAACAGTAAAACTCAGTGAATGTCTTCTTCCCTTTGAAGGGTCAATGTAACTGTCACGGGTATCATTAACTATCTGAAAAGTAATAGAGCTTGTAAGTAAATTCCCTTCCATATCTTTTACTATTGTATCAGCATCTTCAGCAACATCTGAAACTTTTGTTTTTTCAATGTCATAGGTTATTGATGCAGACCAGTCTTCTCCATATCTTTTACCAAAGGTAATTGAAAGCCCATTTGCATCCCTTGTATAGTTAACATACTCTCTTTTTTGTCTGTAAAGGTTGAAACCAAAAAGAAGAGGTTTATCAAGAAACCAGGGGTCTCTAAAAGCTATTGTATAGTAAGAACTTTTCCCACCAAGCTCTCCTCTTAAAGTTAAAGAATATCCCCTACCAAAGAGATTTGTTTGTGTTACATCTACCATTCCTATGAGATTGTCTATAGAACTGTAACCACCACCTATTGTTAAAAAGCCTGTTGGTTTTTCTTTAACATTAACATCAAGGTCAACAGTTTTTTTATCGGCATCGGGTTTTTGATTTATATCAACTGTTTCAAAATACTGAAGGTCCTCCAGTCTCCTTTTACTTTTCTGAATCTTACTTGCAGAGTAATCTTCACCTTCGTCAACTCTTACTTCTCTTCTTATAACTTTGTCAATTGTTTTAACATTTCCAGAGATGTTTACCCTTCCAATGGTAAATTTTTCTCCCTGTCTTATGTTATAGACTACATCTACTGTTAATTTTTCTTCATTAGGAATAACATCTGGCATTACAGATGCAAGGGCATAACCTCTATCAGAATAATAGGAAACTATTGCTTCAATGTCCTTTCTCATTTTTCCTTTGCTAAAAACCTCTCCCGCTTTAACTTTTATAAGTCCCTTTATTTCTGTTTCTTCCTTTTTATCCTTAATCCCTTCAAGTTTTAAAGATGAAATTTTAAATTGCGGACCCTCTGATATTGGAATTATAATGGTCATTGATTTTTTATCCTGTGAAAATTCAAGTTTTGGTTCACCAATTGAAACCTTTAAGTATCCATTGTCATGGTATAAATCTTTAATTTTTTCAAGATCCTGAAGCATTTCATATTTTTTATAAAATCCACTGCCTGTAATAAAGGAATAAAACTTCCTTTCAGTAGTTGCCATGACCTTTTTAATTTTCCTGCTTGACAGGGCTTTATTGCCTTCAAATTTGATCTCTTTTATTTTTACTCTGTTGTTTTCTTCAATTACATAGGTTAATTCAACTTCTTCTTCTGTTTTTTTCTTCAATACAGGTACAATTTTTGCAAAATAATAGCCTTCACTTTCATAGAAGGCTTTTAATCTTAAAGCATTATCATTGATTAGTGTTACATCTGCAATTGCACCAGGTACAATTGTCACAACTTCCTTTAACTTGTCCTCATCATATTTCTTGTTTCCTTCAAAACTAACTTTTACAATTGTAGGTTTTTCTTTAACTGTATAGATTACTTTTACACCACCTTCAAAGGGTTCTATATCAACCTTTACGTCTTCGAAATAACCCATTTTATATATTGATTTTATATCTTCTGAAATTTTCTCCTGAGATATTTCTTCACCAAGTTTAATGGAGATTTTATTTTTGACTGCTGCAGGCTCAATTCTTTTAATTCCCTTTATTTCAATACCTGTTATCTTTGGCAGTTCCTGAGAATAAATTGTAATTGGTGCAAAAAGAAAAAAAATTAAAATTATCAAGAAAAATCTTTTCATAAAGCACCTCTTAATGTAAAAGTTTTTAAGTATATCACAATATTTTATAAAATTGAAATACTTCAAAAAGTCTTTGATGAACAATGGCTTTTATGTCTTCAAGGGCTTCTTCTGTTTCTGCTTCAAAGCGTAAAACTAAAACAGGTTGCGTATTTGATGCTCTAAGTAATGCCCATCCCTTTGGAAAATTAATCCTTACTCCATCAATTGTCACACATTCGTATTTATTGAAATGCTCTTTAAATTTTTCAACAACAATAAATTTTTTGTCATCGGGACAATTTATTCTTATTTCGGGGCTAAAGTGACAACTTTTGATACCTCAAGTAATTTGCTTAATCCATAAGGTTTAAAGTTTTTTTTCATAATCTCAACAAGTCTTAAAGAAGCATATATTGCATCGTCATATCCAAAGTATCGGTCATTAAAAAATATGTGTCCACTCATCTCTCCTGCAAGTAGAGCATTCTCTTCCTTCATTTTCTTTTTTATTAATGAATGTCCTGTCTTCCACATAATGGGTATACCACCCATATTTTTTATTTCTTCATACATAATTTGGGAACATTTTACTTCACCTATTATCTTTGCCTGAGGATTTTTTGATAAAAGCTCCCTTGCAAATATGACCATTAATTGATCTCCCCATACGACATTGCCATTTTCATCAATTACACCAAGTCTGTCTGCATCACCATCATAACCTATACCAATTTGGGCTTTTTCTTTTAAAACAGTGTCTCTTAAAATTTGAATGTTTTCAGGAACAACAGGATCGGGATGATGATTAGGAAATCTTCCATCGGGTTCGCTGAAAAGTTCTATTACTTCTGCACCGAGTTTTTTAAAAATCTCTGGAGCAACAAGTCCCGCAGTGCCATTACCAGAATCAATAACTAACTTTATTCCTTCAAAGGAAGGAAATTGATTTATCATGAAATTTTTATAGTCTTCTATTATGTCATAGGTTTCCACAGTACCCTTTTTTTCATTAGTTATAAAGTCCTTATCAAGGATAATTTTTCTTAAAAGTTTGATTTTTTCTCCAAAAATCGTTTCTTTTCCGATGCTTAATTTAAATCCATTATATTCTAATGGATTGTGACTTCCTGTAATCATTATTCCGCCATCTAAAGGAAGCCTAAAAAGAGAAAAATATTGTAGTGGTGTAGGGCACATTCCTAAGTCAATTACATTAACTCCGCTTTCTGTAATGCCTTTTATGAGGGATCTTTTTAATCTTTCAGAGTGCAGTCTTGCATCCATTCCAATAGAGAGTTTTTCAGGTTCTTTACCTGTGTCTTTTTTTATCAAAGAAATAAAGGCTTTACCGACTAAATAAGCAGTCTCATCGGTAAGGTCTTTTCCATAAATACCTCTTATATCATATTCCCTGAATATCTGATCTTCCATAAATATCCTCTAATCTCTTTATATCATCTTCTTCCACATATTCTCCAACCTGAACTTCTATAATTTCAAGAGGAATCTTTCCCGGATTTTCAAGTCTGTGAAGAGTGCTTTTGGGAACATAAACAGATTCATTTTCATGAACAAAATGTTCATTCTGCCCGATTAAAACCTTTGCTGTTCCCTTTACAACTACCCAGTGTTCAGACCTATGATGATGCATCTGTAAAGACAGGGATGCTCCTGGATTTACTGTTATTCTTTTGATTTTATATCTTAAGCCTCTTTCAAGTAAGGTAAAACTACCCCACGGTCTGTATACAGTTGTATGTTCTTCTACCTCAGGATAGGATTTTTCCGATAATATATTTACAATATCTTTTACTTTCTGACACTCACCCTTTTTAGCAATAAGTAAAGCATCATCTGTCTCAACTATTATTAGGTCTTCAACTCCTAAGGTGGCAATTAATCTTTTGTTACCTAATATTAGGGTTGATTTTGTCGATATATTTATTGTTTCTGCTATCTTGGCATTGTTGTCTTTGTCTTTTGGTAAAACTTCATATAGACTTTCCCATGAACCAATATCAGACCAGAAAATTTCAAGGGGAAGTAAAACACCTCTCTTTGTTTTCTCCATTACCGCATAGTCTATTGATATATCTGGTAAATCTTTAAAATTTCTTAAAACTTGCTCATAGGGCTTTTCAAATATTTCTGCCAAAGGAGGAATATATTCTTTAAACTCTGCAATTAATTGGTCAGCAGTGAAGGCAAACATTCCTGAATTCCAATAATAACGACCATCTTCAATGTACTTTTTTGCTGTTTCTATGTCTGGTTTTTCTACAAACTGTTCTATTTCGTAGAAATTTTTGTTTTCTCCGTCGGGATTATTAACTTTAATATAGCCAAAGCCTGTCTCTGGCCTTGTTGGTTTTATTCCAAAGGTAACAATAAATCCCTCCTTAGCAATCTTTTCTGATTCATTAACATAATTTATAAATTTTTCAGCAGGGTCAATTAAATGGTCAGAGGGACTTACAAAGAAAACTTCATCAGAGGGAACTCCTTTTTGTAATGCCTTTTTTATTGCAAGGGCTATTGCTGGAGCTGTGTTTCTCTGGACTGGTTCAAGAATTACTTCTGTTTTTATTGATTCTCTTAATTTTTTCTTTATTTCTTCTATTTGCCCATAAACATAAAATTTATATTTTTCATTGGTTATAATTAAAATTTCTCCATCGGGAAATAAAGAAAATCTCCTAATAGTTTTCTGGAAAAAACTTTCTGCCTCACTGTTGTCTTTTGCAGGAATTTTTAAAAACTGTTTTGGGAAATTTTTTCGGGAAAGAGGCCAAAGCCTTGTTCCTGAACCTCCTGCTAATACTATGAATTTCATTTTTTACTCCTTAATAAATCCATAATCCTTTAATTTTGTTATAAGGCGATCCTGCCTGATAGAAGTTGCCTGATTTACAAATTTTTCAACATACTTAGCTATGATATCTGTTTCAAGGTTTACTTTATCTCCCACTTTTTTAAACCCTATTGTGGTCATTTTAGCTGTATGGGGAATAATTACTACAGTAAAAGAGGATGAATAAAGGTCTACTATTGTGAGGCTAATTCCATCAATGGCAATAGAGCCCTTTGGAATACAGTATCTGAGAATTTCATCTTTGGCTTCGATTTCTATTTTTAAATAATCGCCAATATTTTCAATTTTCTTAATAATCCCTGTGTCTTCTACATGTCCACTTACAAGATGTCCGCCCAGTTTCGTGTTTAAGGTTAAAGCAGGTTCAAGATTTACATAATCTCCCTTTTTTAATTCTCCAAGGGTGGTTTTTTTTAGTGTTTCAAAGGAAACATCAAAAGATAAAATATTTTTGTTTCTGTCCATTTCAGAAACTGTAAGGCATACTCCGTTGATGGATATGCTGTCTCCGAGGTTTGCTTCATTAATAACTTTATTTGAAAATACATTTAATCTTGCACCCTGTGCAATTTTTTGAATCTCTGCTATTTTGCCAAGTTCAACTATTATTCCTGTAAACATCTTATTTTATAATTTTACCAATTCTTTCAATTCTTGGCTTACTATTTTCACTATCCCATGACCAATATATAATTAGAGCTTTACCTTTCACATCTTTGAGATCAACAAATCCCCAGAATCTGCTATCATAGCTTTGGTCTCTGTTATCACCCAGAACAAAAAGTTTTCCCTTTGGGACCTTTAATGGACCAAAATTGTCTCTTAGATCAAGTTCTCTTGGATGTATAAATGAATCAGAATATCTGGCATAGGGTTCTTTAAGTTCAACTCCGTTAACATAAATTTTTTTATCTCTTCCTTCAACAATATCTCCTTCTACAGCAATAACTCGTTTTATAAAGTCCCTATCAGGATCTTCAGGATATTTAAAAACTATTATGTCTCCCCTTTTAGGCTTATCAAAAACAAGAATTTTTTTATCCATCAGCGGAGGATTTACTCCATAAATAAACTTTGTTACAAGAAGATGATCTCCTATCAATAATGTTGGAATCATCGAACCAGAAGGTATTTTAAAGGCTTGAATAACATAGGCTCTTATAAAGAGGGCAATTAGAATAGCAATGCCAATGCTTTTTATGTAATCTAAAATTTTTTTACTTGTCAATTTTTTCCTCCCTATTCAACTTTGAGTACTGAGAGAAATGCTTCCTGTGGTATTTCAACTTTACCAATTTGTTTCATTCTTTTTTTACCTTCCTTTTGTTTTTCAAGCAGTTTTTTCTTTCTTGTTACATCACCTCCATAACATTTTGCAAGAACATTTTTTCTTAGTGGTGCAATGCTTTCTCGAGCAATTATTTTACCACCAATAGCAGCCTGAATAACTACTTCAAAAAGCTGTCTTGGAATGACTTCCCTAAGTTTTTGCGCAATTGCTCGTCCTCTATAGTAGGCTTTTTCCTTATGAACAATTACAGAGAGAGCATCAACTTTTTCACCGTTTATAAGAATATCTAGTTTTACAAGATCACTTGGTCTGTAACCTAAAAGTTCATAATCCATAGATGCATATCCCTTTGAAAGAGATTTTAATTTATCATAAAAATCCCATAATATCTCATTTAATGGAATTTCATAGACAAGAAGTATCCTATCCTTTGTTATATAGGAAAACTCTTTCTGAATACCCCGCCTTTCCTGACAGAGTTTCAAAATATCTCCTACAAAGTTTTCAGGAACAATTATAGAAACTTTCATATAGGGTTCTTCAATTGCTTCAAAAACCTTTGGCATTTTGCTTGGATTTTCTATTAAGTAAGCTTCTCCATTTTTTTCTATGATTTTGTAACGAACTGTTGGTGCAGTACTTATTAAAGATAAATTAAATTCTCTTTCAAGTCTCTCCTTGATTATCTCCATATGCAGTAGTCCCAAAAAACCACATCTAAAGCCAAAACCTAAAGCAGCTGATGTTTCTGGTTCAAAGAAAAAGGATGAATCATTAAGTCGGAGTTTTTCTAAAGCAGTCTTAAGTTCTTCATATTGATGGGTTTCTGTTGGATAAAGTCCACAAAAAACCATAGGTTTGACTTCTCTAAATCCTGGTAGAGGCTCTGAAGAAGGATTTACTGCCTCTGTAACTGTATCTCCAATTTTTGTATCTGCAATGTTTTTTATTCCAGCTACAACAAAACCAACTTCTCCTGCTGAGAGTTTCTCAATATCTTTTGGATAGGGGGTAAGAATGCCAAGTCTCTGCACCTCATATTCTTTTCCTGTGGCAAACAATTTTATTTTCATTCCGGTTTTTAAATTTCCATCAAAAACCCTCACAAGAATTATAACTCCTAAATAATTGTCAAACCATGAATCAAAAATCATTGCTCTTAGTGGTGCATTGGGATTACCTTTTGGAGGTGGAATTTTTTTAATAACTGCCTCAAGAATCTCTTTAGTGCCTATCCCCTCCTTTGCAGATGCAAGAATTGCCTCTTTAGAGTCAATTCCTAAAATATCTTCAATTTGTTGTTTAACTCTTTCAGAGTCTGCCTGAGGTAGGTCAATTTTATTTATAACCGGTATTATCTCATGATTGTGGTCTATTGCTAAATAGGCATTAGCCACTGTTTGTGCTTCTACTCCCTGAGTAGCATCAACAACAAGAAGGCTTCCTTCGCAGCATGCTAAAGAACGGGATACTTCATAGGAAAAATCAACATGTCCTGGTGTATCGATTAAATTTAAAATATAGTTTTCTCCATCTTCTGCTTTGTACTGTAGTCTTACTGCATGAGCTTTGATGGTTATACCTCTTTCTCTTTCAAGATCCATTGAATCAAGAATCTGTCCCATCTTTCCAGCAAGATTGACTGCACCTGTGAATTCGAGAAGTCTATCTGCAAGGGTTGATTTTCCGTGATCTATATGGGCAATTATTGAAAAATTTCTGATATTTTTCATTGATTTCTGAGCAAAAAGACAGCTCCTAAAACTCCTGCAGAATCTATGCGTTGAGACTGAACAATCTCAACTGTTTCAGACAATCCCTTTAAGGCTCTTTTTTTAGCTTCATTTATAGCTGTTTCAATATAAATGTTTTTTGCTCTTGAAAGTCCCCCTGTTAAAATTATTTTATCAGGAGCAAAAATATTGATCAGATTTGCTATCCCCGCGCCAAGAGCCTTTCCTGCATTTTTTAAAACCTGTCTGGAAAGATTGTCGCCATCTAATGCTAATTTGTAAACATCTTCTGAGGAGATTTTATAAAAATTACCTTCATAAAGTTGTTTAGCCTGGCTATGTTCTCCATCTTCAATTTTTTCAATCAATGTTTCTTTTATTGCCTTTGCAGATGCGTACATCTCAAGGCATCCGCTGTTACCACAACTGCATAATTTCCCCTGATATTCAATGCTCATATGTCCAACTTCCATAGGAAATTTAATAAGTCTTTGACCTTCATAAAGTCCTCCACCAATTCCTGTCCCAAGAGTAAGCAATATGAATCTACGAATTCCTAAACCTTCTCCAAAATGGGCTTCACCTATTGTAGATACTTTAGCATCATTTTCTACTTTTATAGGGACATTAAATTTTTCTCTAAAAATAGAGGCGATTGGTACTTTATTTAATGATGGAATATTTGGAGATTCAATTACAGTCCCTTCGGAATTTACCAAACCTGCAACTCCGACTCCTATACCAGTAATATAATGTTGATTAAAAAGACTCTGAATTTCCTCAATTAATGAATTCAAAACATTATTACCTGTGGGAAATTTGCAAAGGGTTATAATTTTATAATCCTCTGAAATTAACCCGATTTTCGTGTTTGTGCCTCCTATATCAATTCCAAGATAATACATAGAAAAATATTATATCATAATCCTTTATTTAAGATAAATTTTTGAGAGAACCCTGTTATCTGATAAAATAAAAAATGGATATTAAATATGTAATATATTTCTTGATTGGAGGAAGTGTTGTAAGTTTAGTGACCTATTTCGCAAGCCATTCAAAGGGATTAATAGCTGCTTTTTTTGCTAATCTACCTGTTATTACTCTTACAACTTTTATTATTATCTATTTTGAATCTGGTGAAAAAAATGTTCTTATTTATGCTAAAAGCCTTCTTGTTATGCTTTTCCCCTGGTTAGCTTATATATTTTCAGTTATTTTTTTGGGTTCCAAAATTGGTATTATTCCTTCACTTTTAATAGGACTGACATTTTATTTGATTCTCTCTTATATAATAATTAAAAATTTTTCTATTACAACATAAAGGAGTGATTCTACTATGAAGGAAATGAAAATTTTTATTGAAGGAATGACTTGTAATCATTGTATTAAAAGAGTAACTCAAGCGCTTGAGCTTGCAGGAGTTGAAGAAGCAGATGTAAAAATTGGTGAAGCTAACATAATTTTTGATGAGAATAAAACAGATATTGAAAAGATTGCCAAAGCATTGGAGGATGCTGGATATAAATTAAAGGATTAATTTATATTTATAAGAAGTCCATCAATCATCCTAAATCTTCTTGTGCATTTTTGAGCTAAAGCTTCATTGTGAGTTACTACTATGAAAGTAGTTTTGCTTTCCTCATTAATCTTTAAGAATAGTTCAAAAAGTTCCTGAGCGGATTTAGAATCAAGATTTCCTGTAGGTTCATCGGCAAGCACAATAGATGGATTTTTAAATAAAGCTCTTGCTACCGCCACTCTTTGTTGTTCTCCTCCTGAAAGTTCTCCTGGATAATGATGGATTCTTTGATGGATTCCTAATCCTTTAAGTATTTCAAAGGCTCTTTCTTCCAGTTCGTGTTTATTTATTTTTTTCTTTCCAAATTCACTAGTAATTAATTCTGGTATAATTACATTTTCAAGAACATTAAATTCTGGTAAAAGATAGTGAAATTGAAAAACAAATCCAATATGCCTATTACGAAATTCTGAAAGAGCATCTCTCGATAACTTTGATGGGTTTATTTCAGTATCAAATTTAAATAAAATTTCTCCTTCAGTTTGTGCTTCAAGAGTTCCTATTATGTGTAGAAAAGTACTTTTACCTGCTCCAGAGGCTCCTGTTATTGCTAATATTTCACCTTCGTAGGCTAAAAAATCAATTCCCTTTAATACCTCTATTTTACCTGCTTTTTTAAAATAGGTCTTTTTAAGGTTTTTTGTTATCAATATCTCTTTTTTCATCTGATTTAAAAGGTTTTGCCATTTCATCTATTTTTTTCAGTGTACTTTTATGTATACTGTCTGCTTTCTGAGCAGCATAATGGAAAACTTTTTTTACTACTCCCGTTGTTTTATCACCTATCTGTCTTATTTTCTCTCCTCCAAAAAGTAAGGCAACTACAAAAAAAATAGTTAAAACAATAATAGATAAACATCCTATGTTTCTTATAAATTTAAACATTATTCATACCTCAATATCTCTACTGGATTTATTTTAGCAGCTCTATGAGCTGGATATACAGTAGATACAAGACTAATAAACAATGCTGAAACTGAGATTAAAATAATATCAAAAATTTTAACCTTTACTGGCAATTTACTTAAATAGTAAACATCTGCAGGAAGTTTTACAATTTCATAGGATTTAATTATTTCACACAAAATCAGTCCTCCTGTAAGTCCAATTAGTACACCAATTATACCAATTAGAAATCCCTGATACATAAAAATCAATTTTATTAAATTATCTGTAGCTCCCATTGACTTAAGAATAGCAATATCTCTTTGTTTTTCTGTTACATTTACCATAAGCATACTTATTATATTGAAGGAGGCAACAAGCACTATTAATGTAAGTATAACAAACATAGCAAATTTTTCAAGCTTTAGAGCAGAAAAAAGATTTCTGTTCATTTGCATCCAATCTTTCACATAATAATCTTCGCCAAGCTCTTTACTAAGAGACTGACTTACTGTGTTAGCTTTATAGACATTTTTAAGTTTAAGTTGAATTCCTGTTACTTTATCGCCATATTCAAAAAAATCCTGGGCTATCTTAAGATCAGTAATGGCAAGATTCATATCATATTCATACATTCCTATTTCAAAGATACCTGTAATAATAAATTTTTTTACCTTTGGGATAATACCCAAAGGGCCTATTGACCCCATAGGAGAGATTATTGTAATAGAATCTCCTGGTAATACTCCTAAAAGATTTGCAAGCTCTTTTCCAATTATTATCCATGGAAGATCAGTATAATTTTCATATTTGTATTTAACATGTTTAAAAACTTCCGTAGTTTTCATATCATACTCTGGAATAATTCCTCTTAGATATACTCCATGGGCTCTTTTGCCAGATGAAATTAAAACCTGTCCCATTACAAAGGGAGAGAATGCGAGAATGTCGTTTTTTTCCGAGAAAAAAACTCCAAGCTTATCATAATCTTTTATACTTCCTGAATAACTTAGCACTACTGCATGGGCTTGGGCACCTAAAATTTTTTTTTGTAAATCTTCATGAAATCCGCTTATTACGGAAATAACAACAATCAATGCCATAACACCAAGAGCAACTCCACTTATTGAAATTAACGTACCAAAGGAAAGCCCTTTTTTTCTGCTTTTAAGATATCTTAGAGCAATAAAAAAGGGAAGTTTCATTTTTCAGGTCTTAAAAGAGGAAAAAGTATTACATCTCTTATTGATTGATTATCCGTTAAAAGCATAACAAGCCTGTCTATGCCAATTCCTTCTCCTGCAGCAGGAGGCATGCCTATTTCAAGAGCTCTTATAAAATCTTCATCCATTTCAGGGACTTCCTCGTCTCCTTTAAGTCTTTCCTCAAGTTGCTTAAGAAATCTCTCTTTCTGGTCAATGGGATCATTGAGTTCTGAAAAGGCATTTGCAATTTCTCTTCCTGCAATAAAAAGTTCAAATCTTTCAACAAGTTCTGGATTGTCCTTTTTTCTTTTTGCTAAAGGAGATAGCTCCACAGGATAATCAATAATGAATGTAGGTTGAATAAGGAATGGTTCAACAGTTTCTTTAAATATCTCATCTAAAATTTTAGGAAGGCTTGCTTCCTTTGGAAGCTCTATACCTCTTTCTTTTGCCCACTTAGTTGCCTTTTCTTGATTTTTAAATATTTCCTCAGGAACTCCCTTTTCTTTTAAAGCATCATACATGGAAATTCTTTTGTACGGAGGAGTAAAATCAATTATGTCATCACTGTATTTTATTTTTAAGGCACCACAAACTTTTTCAACAACATAGCATAGAAGTTTTTCTGTAAAATCCATTAACCAGTTATAGTCTTTATAGGCAACATAAAATTCTATCATTGTGAATTCGGGATTATGTTTTGTAGATATTCCTTCATTTCGGAAGTTTTTACCTATTTCAAAGACTCTTTCAAATCCACCAACAAGAAGTCTTTTTAAAAAAAGTTCAGGAGCAATTCTCAAGTAAAGTTCCATATCAAGGGCTTCATGATAAGTTTTGAAGGGTTTTGCCCTTGCTCCTCCTGCTATTGTATGCATAATGGGCGTTTCAACTTCAAGAAAACCTTCATTTTCAAGAAATTCTCTTAAATATCTGATAATCTGTTGCCTTTTTACAAAGGTTTCCTTTACAGAAGGATTAACAATTAGATCTACATATCTTTGCCTGTAACGGGCTTCAATATCTTTAAGTCCGTGCCATTTTTCTGGAAGAGGTCTAAGGGATTTACTTAAAAAAACAAAATTTTTAACTTCTATAGTTAATTCATTAGTTTTGGTTCTAAACAGCCTTCCTTCAACGCCAATAATATCTCCGATATCAATATTTTTAATTAATTGAAAATTCTCTCCTAAAAGGTCCTTTCTAAGATAAATTTGAATCCTACCTTTCGAATCCTGTAAATGAGCAAAAACTGCTTTGCCAAAATCTCTTAGAAGTATAACTCTTCCTGCAACTGATGTATTTATAATATTTTGTTCTAATTGATCTTTGTCTAAATTCCCAAAATTTTTAAAAATTTCATATGTACTATGTTGAGGTTCAAAGACTCCATCGTAGGGCTCAATACCCATATTTCTTAAATTCTCGAGTTTTTTAATTCTCTGTTGAATGAGTTCTGATAATGGCGTTTCTTGCATAATTTTGAATTATACCCCCTTAATATTTTGATAGTCAAATTAAAAATCGGGGCGAGCCGATTTGAACGGCCGACCACTCGCACCCCAAGCGAGTGCGCTAACCAGGCTGCGCTACGCCCCGATCATGATAGGATATCAAGAATTTCTCTTAATTTTATTTTAACTCTTTCTATGATTTCTTTTTTATTGTCCATTTCGTAACCAGAAGCATTGTATATTTTACTTAATTTTTTTCTTACTCCCTCTACTGTATATTTTTCTTCATATAGCATTTTTTTTATCAAAATCAACATCTCAATTTCTCTTTTAGTATATAATCTTTGACCACCTTTGGTCTTTTTCGGCTTTAAAAAGGGAAACTCTGTTTCCCAGAACCTTAAAACATATGTATTAACACCTAATATTTTGCTTACCTCTCCTATTTTATAAAATAACTTAAAAGGTAATTCTTTCTGTAAAGATTCTCCCATTTTATGTTAAATTTTTCTTAAACTGCTCTTTCAGCTTTTCGCTGGGTTTAAATGTTACAACTTTTCTCGGTTTAATTTCAACGGGTTGCATTGTTTTTGGATTTCTACCAATTCTTAACCCTTTTTTTCTTACTGTAAAAACACCAAAGCCTGATATTTTTAATGCTTCCTCTTCAATTAGTCCCTCTTTCATTGTTTCAAAAACTGTATCAACAATTTTTTGTATCTCAGTTTTTGGTAATCCTATTTTTTCAAAAATGTAGTTAACCAAGTCAGCCTTTGTCATGTGCCCTCCCTATAAGTGTATGAAAATTATTGAATTTTAAAATATTTAATTATAAACCTGTCAAGCTTATCCTAAAACCTTTTTTCTTACATAAGGCAATAATCCACCCTCAAGGATAAGGTCTTTTTCTTTAGAATTAAGATTAGAGTTTACATAAAAAACAAAATCTTTTGTTAAATTTTTTACTTCATACCGCTGATTATACCTAACACCTTCAATAAGATTTTTTATCTCTAATATATCTCCCTGTTCAATTTTTTCGTAATCATGAGGGTCCGCAAATAAAAGAGGAATTATACCGAAATTTATTAAATTTGCTCTGTGAATTCTTGCAAAGGATTTGGCTATAACTGCTTTAATTCCGAGATACATAGGAGCAATTGCTGCATGCTCTCTTGAGGAACCCTGCCCATAGTTTTCTCCTCCTACAATAATACCTCCTCCCTTTGATTTTGCATTAAAAGCTCTTTCATAAAAAGTCTCATCGATATTTTTAAATGTAAATGTTGAAATCATTGGAATATTTGATCTGTAAGGCAGAACCTGAGTGCCTGCTGGTAGAATGTCATCAGTTGTAATATTATCTCCAAGTTTTAGTAAAACTTCTGCAGAGATTTTTTCTTCAAGAGGTTCTTTTACTGGTACTTCTTTTATATTGGGACCTTTTATTATCTTGATTTCTTTATCCTTCTTTGGAGGAATTATCATGTTATCATTTATTGAAAACTCATTAGGTTCAGGAATATCATCAATTTTAATATTACTTTCAAAGGGATCAACTAATTTCCCATTAATAGCAGATAGAGCACATACTACAGGAGAAGCAAGATATACAAAAGCATCTTTAGTTCCCGATCTCCCTTTAAAATTACGATTGTATGACCTAAGGGATACCTGTCCACTTCCTGGAGCACCTCCCATTCCTATACAGGGACCACAGGCGGATTCAAGGATTCGGGCACCTGCTGAAATCATGTCTTTGATTGCCCCATCTTTAGCAAGCATCTCATAGACTTGTTTTGACCCTGGATTTATAAAAAGAGTTATGTCCTCATGAACAACTTTATCTTTTAATATGGATGCTACTGTTTTCATAATTTTATATGATGAATTGGTGCAGGAACCAATACAAACCTGATCTACTTTAATTCCCTTTATATCCTTCACAGCAACTACATTGTCAGGACTATGGGGCTGAGCAATCATTGGCTCTATCTCAGAAAGGTCAAGTTCTACTATTTCATAATATCCTGCATCTTCATCGGCTTCAAGTTCAATCCACTGATGCTGTCTTCCTTGTGCATTAAGAAATCTGCGAGTATTTTCATCGCTTGGGAAAACAGAAGTAGTTGCTCCAAGTTCAGCTCCCATATTAGTTATCGTTGCTCTCTCAGTAACGGAAAGGTCTTTGACTCCGGGACCTCCGTATTCAAAAATTTTCCCAATTCCACCTTTAACAGTTAACATTTTTAAAAGAGTAAGTATAACATCCATAGCAGTCACATAGGGTCTGCGCAATTTACCAGTAAGGTGAATTTTTACTATTTTTGGCATGGTAAACTCAAAGGGCATACCAGCCATAACAGAGGCAGCTTCAAGACCGCCAACTCCTATTGCTATCATACCTATTCCACCACCTGTTGGTGTATGGCTATCTGTGCCTAAGGCAATCCTTCCAGGAGCAGCAAATCTTTCAAGATGTACCTGATGACATATACCATTTCCAGGCCTTGAAAAATAGGCTCCGAAACGGGCTGCGGATGTTTTTAAAAAGAGATGGTCATCGGCATTCATAAAATTGCTTTGAAGCATATTATGGTCTACATAGGAAACTGCAGTTGGAACTTTCACTTGATCCAATCCAATAGCTTCAAACTCAAGCCATGTCATTGTTCCAGTTGCATCTTGAGTATAAACCTGATCAACTCTTACTCCAATAAGACTTCCTTCTTTCAAGTCTCCATAAACAAGATGAGATTCTAAGATTTTTTCAACAACACTCTTACCCATTAATTCCTCCTAAAGTATCTTTTACTTTCTTGACCAAAAAAGAATGAATTACAGGATTACCTGCAATGATATTGCCTGTTTTTAAATATTCTTCATTGCCTTCAAAGTCTGAAACGCAACCTCCTGCTTCTTTTATTAAAACTATACCTGCTGCAATATCCCAGGGACTCAGTGAAAACTCGAAAAAACCATCAACTCTACCTGAGGCTACATAAGCAAGGTCAATTGCTGCAGCACCTGGTCTTCTAAGATCGCTTACAGAAAAAAGTAGTTCACGAAAAATTTTTATATAAGGGTCAATATATTGTTTATTTCTAAAAGGAAAGCCTGTTGCTATAAGGCTTAACTCAGGTAATTTTGTTGATGATACTTTTATTTTTCTCCCATTTAAAAAGGCTCCTCCATTCTTTTCAGCATAAAATATTTCCTGCCTTATTGGATCATGGACAACCCCTAAAACCAGTTCTCCTTTATACATTAATGCAATTGATATGGCTACTACTGGAAACCCATGAATAAAATTAGTTGTCCCATCTAAAGGATCTATTATCCACAAATATTCAGCCTTTTTATAGTCATTAGATGACTCTTCAGCCATTATTTGATGGGATGGGAAACTCTTTTTTATATGATCAATGATTGTTTTTTCAGCTAATACATCTACTTCTGTAACATAGTCAGAAATGCTTTTTTGTGTGATTTCTTCATTGGTGATTGTTCCAATTCTTTCTTTTATAATTCTGCCTGTCTGTTGAGCAGCTTCCAATGAAACAATGAGAAAATCTCTCATTCCACAAACTCCACTGCTTCATGAATTGATACACGGGGAGGTGCCTTTGGAATGTCTGCTGGATAACCAACAGGTAAAATTACAACAGGCCTTAAATGCTTTGGCAAGTTTAATATTTTAGATACTTCATCTTCTCTAAAAGCTCCGATCCAGACACTGCCAAGTCCATTTTCATGGGCAACCAGCATCGCATTTGTAATGCTACAGGATACATCCTGAATGGCATAGAGATAAACACCCCTTTCTCCATATCTCGGATAGATTTTGTTAATATCAATACATCCAACAATAACTAATGGAGCTTCTGCAATAAACATCTGATTTAATGAAGCATAGGCAAGTTTCAATTTCAAATCTCTATTTTTTATAAAAAAGAACTTTCTTGCCTGAAGATTTCCTGCTGAGGGTGCCCAGATAATAGCTTCAATAAGTTTTTTTATTAATTCTTCAGGAATTTCTTTTTTTAAAAAGGACCTGATACTTCTTCTTTCTTTTACTGCCTTTAAAACCTCATCCATGCTTATATTCTAACAGCTTTTCCTTTAATCTGCAAATGCTACATAAATCTGCTAAGGTTAAATATCCGCATTTTTTACATGAATTTAGCACAACTTGATCATCATTTTCCCGATAGAAGTTTTTGCTCCTTTTTAAGTATCCTTTATAAAAGCCGATAATAGAGCCAGGGAAATTCTTATTCAGTTCTTCTACAATACCTTTAAATACATCATAAACTTCGGATTTATATGGACATCTTTCCTCTATGACTTCTATTCCTGAAATTTTACAGAAAAGCCTTGTTTCATCCTCTGTAATCAGACATAGAGGTTTTACTTTTCTGTTTAATCCTTCCTTTTCTTTCAAAACAGGAGAGATTCTTGATAATAAATCATCATTCCAGAAAAGCATATTTTTCAGTATAAATGAAACTTCATCGTTTAAAGTATGTCCTGTAACAATTGTTTGATTTTCTCCTTCTTTATTCATTAAATATCTTCTAAGCATTCCACATACTGCACATACAGGTTTTTTGGTTACTTTAGAAAGTTTTACCAATGGAATATCAATAAAATCCTTTAATTTTAAAATTTTTAATAATATTCCTTCTTTTTCACAAAAAGCACTAACAAGTTCTTCTGTTTTTTCTGATAATCCATCTATCCCAATATTGATGTGTAAAGCCTTGATGTTATATCCCAAATCCTTAAGTGCCTTTGTGATACTCATGCTGTCTTTTCCACCTGAAAGGGCAACTAAAATTGGTGTAGATTTTTCAAACATTTTAAATTTTTCGATGGTATCAACTACCCTTTTTCTAAAAAAAGAGGGGAAACATTCAAGGCATAACTTAAGATTGTAATGATTGAGGATAATTCCTTCTTTAAGGCTGTTACAAATTTTGCATCTTATTCTTCTGTTTTCCATGATGCTTCTTTGGCTAATTTATCTGCTACAGAATTTTCTTCTCTGTATACATGATATATCTTGTACTGATTAAATTTATTTAAAAGTTCTCTAACTTTTTCATAAAGGGGAATTAATTTTTTATTTCTTACTTTGTAAATACCAGATATCTGAAAAACAAGAAGTTCACTGTCTGAGAAAATTTCAATATCTTTTGCTTTGTGTTTTAATGCCTCTTCAAGCCCTCTTATCAAAGCGGTATATTCTGCTACATTATTTGTTGTTTTTCCAATATACTCAGATATTTCTATTTTTTTATTATCAATAACAAGTAAACAACCTATTCCCGCATCTCCTGGATTTCCACGAGATGCTCCATCGCAGTACAGCTTTGCCTTCATTCAGAGGAAACCTTTTGCTCTTCTTTTTTGTCCTTGGATTTATAATAAAGAATACGACCACATTGAGGGCAGTATTTAATAGTCTGGTTAAGTTTTATTTCAACATAAAGTTGTGGTGGAATATGAAGGAAACAACCCTGGCAAATTTCATCTATAACTTCTGCTACTGCTAAGCCTTTGTGTTTTTTCATTAATTCTTTATATTCTTCGTATAATTCTGAAGGAAGTTGAGAGACAATATTTTTTCTTTTTTCTTTAAGGTTTTCTATTTCATTGTTTATTTTTTCTGCATCACTCTCTATGTCTTTTCTTAGTTGAAGAATTTCATTTTTTTTGCTTTCCCATTCCTTTCTACTTTTTTCCAGTAGTTTTATATTTTCATCAATTTCATAAAACATTAAAAGCAAATTGTCCTCTTCCTTTTTTATTGAATCTTCAATTAAACTGATCTCAAGAAGTAATGCTTGATATTCCTTATTCGTTTTTATCTGAGAAGTTTTTTCTTTTAGTTTTTTTATTTTCTCGTGTAAATCTTCTATCTGTCTTTCTTTTTCTTTCCTTTTCTTTTCTAAGTCTTGTAGTTTCTTTTTTTCATTTTCAAACTCTTTATCAAATTTGTTAATCATTCCATCGATTTTTTTTAATTCAGAAGGAATAGTATCTAATGTATGTTTGAGAGAAATTATTTGGGAATCTATTTGCTGTAACTCAATGAGAGTTTTTAACTCTTCTGTCACAAAACTTTCACTCCTTTTATTTAAAATGGGCCCACCAGGATTCGAACCTGGGACCAACCGGTTATGAGCCGGTAGCTCTGGCCAGCTGAGCTATGGGCCCTTTTTAAAAATGTTACAAAATTACTATAACCCTAAGAATGGGGTTAAGTCAAGATTCCTTAATGAAATCTCTAAGCCATTTAAGACCGCTCATTCGTTTTAATTTACGCATTGCTCTTAATTCTAATTGTCTTACCCTTTCCCTTGAAATGTGGAGTTCTTTGCCAACCTCTTCAAGACTTTCAGGTCTATCATGATTAATGCCATAACGTTTTAATAAAATTTCCTTTTCTTTATTTGTAAGATTTATAAAGAGTTCAAGTATTTTTTCTCTTAATTCATTACGCATAGATTCATAATAGGGATTTGGTGAGTTAGAATCTTCTATAGTTTCTATTAATAAAGTATCATCATCTTCCCTTAAACTGATGTCTATTGATATTGGTTCTTTAGTAATCATTAAAATTTCTTCAATTTTTTCAACAGATATGTCTAAGATTGAAGAAATTTCATTTAAGTCAGGGTTGCTGTCTGTTTTTTGACAAATCTCTCTGAATAATTTATTAATTTTACATATATTATCAACAATATGAACAGGTACTCTGATAGTCTTTGAATGATCTGCTATAGCTCTGTTAATTGATTGTCTTATCCACCATGTTGCATATGTACTGAATTTGAATCCCTTTTTATATTCAAATTTATCAACAGCTTTCATCAATCCTATGTTTCCTTCCTGAATTAAATCTTCCAAAGGTAACCCTCTACCTAAATATCTTTTAGCAATGCTTACAACTAATTTTAGATTTGCCTCTATTAATTTATTTTTTGCTTCAGAAAACTCAAAAAATATCTTTTGAAGATTATCAAACCGTTTTATAAATTCTTCAGTGGGTAATCCAACAGTATCAATTACATCATTGCCTCTCTGGGCTAAGTTGTATATTTTTTCGAGTTCTTCAAAAAACATCACAATTAATTCATCTTTTAAGGGAATATTGAAAAAATTTTTTAAAATTTCTCTGTTATTCTTTTTTCTTCTCATTATCGCCTTTATACTCTCAGAAATTTGAATGAATCTATGTTTAATTTCCTCAGTTTCTAATTCCTCTTCATCAATTATCTCTTTTGCTTTTTCTGGATTTTTAATAAAAATTTCACTTAAAGAACCAATTTTGTTGTAGACAAAGGGAATACTAAGAAACTCTTCGATAAGTTGTCGTTTTTTATTATCAATTAACTTTGCTAATGATTCTTCCTGCTGCCTTGTAAGAACAGGTATTTTCCCTATTAACTTGAAGTATAGTTTCAGAATATCGTATATATCTTCGGACTCTCTAATCTGAAATACTTCTTCTTTTCCTTCAAAATTGTCAAAATTAATATTCAGTTCGTCAAAAGATTCCTCATAATCCTTCATAAGAATTCCTTAAAATTTCTTTCTTTTGCCTTATAAGATTTTGTAAAAGATTTTTATCGGCTGATTTGCTTAATTCTTTAATTTTTTTATCTATGAATTTTATTTTAAGTCTTTTTATGCAATCCTTTAAATTCTCCATGATATAATCTTCATCAATTTCTGCGGAGATTATTAACTTAGATACAAATCTTTTTTCTTCTTCTGTTAAAGTGTTTAAAAATTTGTCAACTGTGAAATCATTTTTTGCTTCCTTTTTGTCTGTATCAGTAATATTTTTTATCTTATAAAATATTTGCCTTACAATTTGATTTTCCAGTGTTTCAAGCTCAATTTTGCTTAATAGGGGTTGAATTTTATCAGGAAAAGATAGTGCTATTCTCAAAAGAGTCTCCTCTTCATTTAAAACATTAGTACCACTTTTCTTTTCAAAAGTTCTTTCTTTTTTCAAAGAAGTTAAAATTTTTTTAATCTCTTCTCTTAATGTAAGCTCATTTATTGTTGACTTTTCAGATAGTTCTTTTATTAATTCATCTCTGTAAATAAGATTGTTCATATATGCAATTTTATGAAGAAGTTCATAAACTTTTTCATTTAGAGTTTTTTTGGATTTAGTCTCTAAAATAAAATCTACCGGTGATAGTGCTTTTGCAATAAAATTTTTAAAAGTTTTTTCTCCATACCTTTGCAGTATACTTGCAGGGTCCTGTCCATCAGGTAATCTTGCGATTTTAACAATAAAGCCTTTCTGAAAGAGAGTCTGAAGAATTTTTTCTGCTGCCTGTGTTCCAGCTTCGTCACTATCAAAGACAATAACCACTTTGTTGGTAAATCTTTTTAATTTATTTAATTGTTCCTGCGTTAAGGCAGTACCTAAGGGAGCAACAGAGTTTTTAAATCCGTATTGATGAGATAAAATTACATCAAGATATCCTTCCATTAAAATGGCATATCCTTTTTGTCTAATATATTGTTTTGCCTGCCATAGTCCAAAGATGCTATTACCTTTTTTAAATATCGGCGTATCCGATGAATTTATATACTTTGGAAGTTTAGAATCCTGTTGAATAATTCTACCTCCGAAGGCAACAACTCTTCCCGTTAAATCATGAATAGGGATAATGATTCTATCTCTGAAAAAATCCATGAAATTATGTATAAGACCTGAAAATTTAATTATTTTTTCATCGAACCCCTGTTTTTTTAGATGCTGATATAAAAAATCTTTTTCTTCAGGTGCATAGCCGACTTTAAAAATTTCAATACTTTCTTGATTAATTCCTCTTTCTTTTAAGTATCTTTGAGCTATCTGAGATTCAGATAGTTTTTTTGAATATATTTCTGTAGCAATTTCATAAATCTGATAAAGTTTATCTTTAGGAATTGAATAGGTAGATGATTTATTAATTGGAAGTTCTATGCCAGCTTTAGTAGCTAACATAGATAAGGCTTCAATGAATGAAAGCTTTTCATACTCCATTAAAAAACTAAGGAGATCTCCTCCTTTACCGCAGCCAAAACAATGAAAAATTTGTTTTGATGGACTTACAAAAAAAGAAGGAGTTTTTTCAGGATGGAAAGGGCATAAAGCTCTGTAATTTTGTCCTGTTTTAGTTAAGTTAATATATTCTGATATAAAGTCAACAATATCAATTTTGCTTTTTATTTCTTCTAATAATTTTTGGTAATCCATTGCAAAAAAGGCTTATTGCCTTTTTACTCTTACAAAACCGGAGCACTCAAGTATTTTAATATCTTCTTCCTCCAAAATTCGGTCAAGCAAAAGATTTAATCCCAAATTATCACTTGCTATATGTCCTGCAATAACTACATTTATATGATTTTTTTCTGCTTCTTTGCGGTGCTCCTCGCTTAAATGCATAGCTACTATGGTATTAATTCCGCTTAATGCTATACTGTTGAATATATCCTTTGATCCCTCTGTTCCTCCTGTCATATCAACGAATATTTTCCCTGCTTTTCTATCTTTGTTGCCAATTAAAATTCTTGGACCAGCATTGTTTTTTTCAGCCTCTCTGTATTCTGGAATTTCAAGTAAAATTTCAATGACATCGTCTAAAGTAAAAGGTTTTTTATCATCAAAAATTTTCTGTAAATAAGTTGCAACCATATTGTCCGCAGGTGTATGTAAACACAGGAAAGGAATATTAAGAAGTCTTGCTGCATCAACAGCCCTTGTATGATTTACTGGCATAAGTTTTCTTTCGACTTCCTTAATTCTGCTTTCCATAAGACTTTCAGCTATATTAATAGGCACACCAAACCTTCCAAGAATATCCGCTTGCATATACATTACTGCAAATAGCCTTGCATAAGCTCCACCTTCAGGATGATGAGAGATAATTAAATCTACTCTTTCACCTTTTTGCCTTAAAGCATCAGCTAAAACTACTTCGCCAACTTCCATGTCTATTCCTGCTATTATTGTTTTAATTTCTTCATCACCGCTTCCTACAAGAATTCTTGAGTCAGCATAGGGATTTTCTAAAGACTCCATATCAAAAAACTGTTTTTTCTTTTCAGAAAGTGTTTCATAATCCTTTTTTCTTTTTTCCAATTCCTTTAATATTAGCTCTTTTCCTCTGGGATCATTTTCTATACCAATCTGTATAGCTTTTTTATATAAATCTCTTAATTTCATAGATCCTCCTTTTAAATGGATTAATAAAAAAAATAGAGGAGCTCACGTTTCATAAACTCCTCTATTAATCATTGAGAAAAAATTATTTAGATAGCATTTTTAATTTTTTTGCCAGCTTTTTTTTAGCAGCAAGAACTTTTTTCTTTCTTTTTACGCTCGGCTTTTCATAGTGTTCTCTTTTTTTGATCTCTGAAAGAATTCCCTCTCTTTCGCACTGCTTTTTGAACAATTTGAGAGCTGACTCAAAAGAATCCATATCTCTTACATTTACAGAGGGCATTCAGTTCCTCCCCTCCTCTCTTTTATGAATTTAATTAAGATACTTTACCAGTAAAACTGTAAATTAGTCAATAAAATTTGTCAAAAAATAAAAAATTTTTTAATTTTCCTGCCCTTTATTATCATAATTGCCAGTCTAAATTTGCTAATTGAGGAAAACTATCTTCGCTCATTAGAGATTTTGACATTTTAGGTTTAGCTACAAAATATAACTTATAGACTGACATTGATCTTCTTGATATGCTACCTAATCTGTTATTCACAAGCAACATAACCGTTTAGAATTTTTTGTATAAGTGAATTTTTAGGAGCAAAAACATCTAGATGCTCAAAATTAAGACCAATCATATTTAATTATTTTTATGCTTAATTTTTAAAATTGTTTTTAAAGTGTAAAATGTTGACTAATTTAATAAAATATTTTTATTATATTTTATCATTCTCTAAGAAGAGGCAAAGATGAAAAAACTTATTATCAAATGGCAGAGACTTCTTTACAATAACTCTACCTGTCCAAGATGTTCGGAGACAGAGAAAGAAATTGAAGAAGCCTTTTTTAAGCTTAAAGAAGCTTTTAAACATTTTAATATTGAGGTTATCTTAGAAAAAATTGAACTGAATAAAGTTGAATTCAGTAAAACTCCACTTAGTTCCAATCTAATATTAATTAATAATAAACCTCTTGAGGAATGGCTGGGTGCAGAGACGGGGAAATCGAAATGTTGTAGTGTCTGTGGAGACGAAGACTGTAGAACTATTCATTTTAAGGGGAATACTTATGAGGCTATTCCTGAAAATTTGATAATTAAAGCATCCTTGATTGCTGCATCTGAAATGTTTTTTACAAAATAAAATTTTAGGAGAAACTGAGGAAGAGCTTTCTTGAAAAGCTTCACAATTTCAAACTATTTCCTTTTTTGTAATTATCAGTATGATTATTAAAATTGCTATAGCTATTGCAATTTCGGCTTTTAATCCCACTGTATGTAAACATTTTTAAAGATAAATAGAGGAACTTCATGTTCCAATGCGTTGTCCTGATGGGAAATCAAAGGAACTTTCTTCAAAAAAAGAAGATATCCTTCGCTTGCGCTTAGAATTACAAATTAAAGTGTGAGACTTTTCTATTTTTGGCTGAAAATAAAAAAAATTATCCAAGACAGCACTTCTCTATTGTAAATTTGAAATGTCAGCAAAGGACTTTCGAATTTTTTCTCAAGTTTTGTATAATTTTATAATTATTTTATAAAAATTTTATAAATGGGAGGTATCAGTGCATTTTTTTAATTATAAAAATGGACAATTATATGC
Organism: Thermodesulfovibrio sp. 1176; assembly: GCF_029946585.1. NCBI lineage: Bacteria > Pseudomonadati > Nitrospirota > Thermodesulfovibrionia > Thermodesulfovibrionales > Thermodesulfovibrionaceae > Thermodesulfovibrio > Thermodesulfovibrio sp. 1176. The sequence goes on from NZ_JARZRZ010000006.1 coordinate 77,235, forward strand.
TGAAGATGTTCCTGTAATTGAACTTGTTAAGGAATTTGGCTCTCCTCTTTATATTTATAGTTATGGAACTCTTATTAGACATGTAAGAGCCTATGAAGAAGCTTTTTGTGAAGTCCCTCACATAATTTGCTACGCTGTTAAAGCCAACTCTAATTTAGCAATACTGAATCTTTTTGCTCAATTAGGGCTTGGTGCTGATATTGTCTCAGGAGGAGAACTTTACAAAACATTAAAAGCTGGAATTAAACCTTTTAGAATAGTCTTTGCAGGTGTTGGGAAAACAGAGGAAGAAATAGAGTATGCTCTTAAAAGTAAAATATTAATGTTTAATGTAGAGTCGGAAGCTGAACTAATTAAAATAAATGAAGTAGCAAAAAAATTAAAAAAACAGGCTTCTGTTGCCCTAAGAGTAAATCCTGATATTGATCCAAAAACCCACAAATATATTGCCACAGGACTTAAAACAAGCAAATTCGGTATTCCAATAGAAAAAGCCCTTGATTATTACAAGCTTGCTAAATCCTTAGAAAATATCAAGATAATCGGAATTCATAAACATATAGGTTCACAAATTACAGAAACTAAAGCCTATGTTGAGGCATTATCTAAAATTCTCGATTTATATGATAAACTTGTCAAATTCGATTTAAATATTGAATACATTGACATTGGTGGTGGACTTGGAATTACTTATAAAGATGAAGAACCACCCCATCCAAAAGATTTAGCTAATGCTCTAATTCCACTTATTAAAAATAAAAAAGGAAAAATCATAATTGAGCCAGGTAGATCAATTGTAGGTAATGCAGGAATACTTGTTACAAAGGTTTTATACACTAAAACATCGGAAGAAAAAAATTTTATAATAGTTGATGCAGGAATGAATGACCTCATAAGACCTACTCTTTATGGTTCCTACCATGAAATACAACCTGTAACTTCCAAAGACAGAAATAAAATATTAGCAGATATAGTTGGACCTATATGTGAGTCAGGAGATTTTCTTGCAAAGGATAGACAGATAGAAAAAATTTTACCCGGTGAGTATCTTGCTGTTATGAGCGCAGGAGCCTATGGTTTTAGTATGTCATCGAATTATAACAGTAGACCAAGAGCAGCTGAAGTATTAGTAAAAGGAGAACAGTATGCCCTGATAAGACAACGGGAGACCTATCGAGATTTGATCAGAAATGAAATTATACCGGAGGAGCTTCTATGAATAAAAAATTAGAGTTTATAAAGATGCATGGATTGGGTAATGATTTTATTTTAATTGATTGTATAAAACAGGATATACCTAATCCAGAAGATTTTGCTGTTAAATACTGTAATCGCAGATTTGGAATTGGAGCAGATCAGCTACTGCTTCTTTATCCCTCAGAGATTGCAGATTTTAAAATGAGAATATTTAATGCTGACGGTTCAGAGGTAGAGATGTGCGGAAATGGGATAAGGTGTTTTGCTAAATATATTTGGGATAGAGGACTTTCTAAAAAGGAAGTACTTGAAGTAGAAACCCTTGCTGGAATTATTAAACCTAAAAAAATAGGAAACCTTATTCAGGTAGATATGGGAATTCCCCAATTTAATCCCTCTATGATTCCTGTTGATGTAGAAGGAGAACAGGCATTTGATATACTCCTTGAAGTTTCAGGATGGCATACAAAAATTAACTGTGTTAGTATGGGTAATCCCCATGCAGTTATTTTTCTCTCTGTAGAGCCTAAGGACTTTGCTGTTTATAAATACGGTCCGTTAATTGAAAATCATCCAATCTTTCCAAAAAGAACCAATGTAGAATTTGCTTTTGTACAAAATCCACAGGAAATAACAATGCGGGTTTGGGAAAGAGGAGCAGGAGAAACTCTTGCCTGCGGAACAGGTGCTTGTGCTACTGCAGTAGCAGCAATAAAAAAAGGTTTTACAGAAAAAAAAGTTACCGTTCATCTCTTAGGGGGGGATTTACATGTTGAGTGGGCAGAGGATGGTCATGTGTATATGACAGGACCAGCAGAGGAAGTTTTTGAAGGTAGACTTACAAATTATTAATATTAAAAAATCTAAACAAAAAATTGAATTATATATCTTAGGGCAATATAGACAATTATAATCGATAAAATAAGCTTTATATATTTTTGAGGTACATGTTTCTGTACCCTTGCACCAAGATATATTCCAAAGGCTCCACCAATTCCAAAAAGTAAACCAAGTAACCAGTCAGGACTTGTCTGAAGTCCTGCTGGTGAAGGAAGAATTGCATAATAGATAACACCGAATACAGAAGCCGTGGCAGTACCCATAAGGCAAGCACCTGCTATGCTATGAACAGGAAGCTTAAAAAATGTTACCAAAAAAGGAGACATAATTGCTCCACCACCAATTCCATAGGCACCACCTATTACTCCTATAACAAAGGCAAGGATAAATACCCAAATTGTACTGAAAGAAAATCTTTCTCCCCAAAATTCATATTCAGTCCTTTTTAATGAAAAAGATGTTGTTTTGACCACAGCTTCTTTTGTAAGTTTCTGGTCAAATTTTTTTTGTGTTTCAGCTTTTTTCTTTTTGAAAACATCAAGAAAAAGCCTTACACCAATGTAAAGCAAAACAAGACCGACAAAAAATTTAAAAGACTTTGGATCTGGAAGAATTTTTATTCTTATATAATATCCAATGATAATGCCTGGAACTGTTCCAGCCATAATAACCCATGCAAGGGGCCAGGGAATTCTTTTTTCTTTATGATACCTGTAAACACCAGAGGGAATAGCAACTACATTAAAAATAAAGTTAGTTCCACTTACTCCCGGAGATGTATAGTTAAGGGCACTTACCTGAAATGGCAATAGAAGAAATGCTCCAGATACTCCTCCCATTGATGTAAAAAAAGAAACAATGAAAGCAACCAGAGGTGGAATAAGTATATTTGTTGTAACACCTGAAATAGGAAATGTATATGTCAGAAAATCTAACATGATTGGATTTTATTAAATTTTCCAAAATTATACAAATTAAAATTTTTTATTATCAGATAAAATTATTTTGAATTGAGTTCTTCAATTAAGATATTTCTTATTTTGTCTTCTGATGGAAGCGGAAATCCCGAATGTTTAAGTTTTCCATTTACAAGCAAGCCTGGAGTGACTTGAGTATATTTGAAAATCTCTTTTAAATCTTTTATATGTATGACATCAGCCTGAATTCCAAGCTGGGAAACTACTTTTTTAACGGTTTCTTCAACTTTGTAACAATTAGCACATCCGGGACCAAGAATTTTTATTTCCATAATAAACCTCCTATAAAAAATTTTTTATATAATTATAATATATCATAATCTTAAAAATTTTGCTAATTCTTCTGGTTTATAAATTGGATCAAACTGTTTTGATCCAACTGACGGAATTATATAATTATTGTCCCTTCCTCTGTGGGCAATAACTGTAAAGGGTGTTATTTGATGAATCGTTGCCTTTCCAAGGGGAGATTCTAAATTTGTATAAAAATTTAATGTAAGTAAATCAAAATAGCTAAGGAGGGCTTTTACATAGTAAGGAGAAAGATAAGCAGAGGCTAAATTTGAAAAGGCTTTCAAAGCAACAATTGCCAAGTTCATAAATCTTTCTTCTTTAGTTATGGCATAAAGCTTTAAAAAATTTATTATCATAATAGAGTTTGGTGATGGATAGGGAGTATCATGAATGTTTTTCTGTCTTATTGAAAAAATAGACTCTGGAGAATCAAAAAAACCTCCCTTTTGCATATCCCATAGATTTTCCATAGCTAAATCCATTAATTTTGAAGCCCTGTGAAGATATTTATCCTCTGCGGTAACTTCATAGGCTGAGATAAGTGCAGAAATCATGTAGGCATAATCATCTATTAAGGCAGGAATGTCTTCGATTTTTCTATAAAGTTTTTCACCAATAAACAAATTTGAAAGTGTGTTTTCAATAGATTGAAGAGCCATATTCAAAAGATTTCTGTCTTTTATTGTTCTCCAAGCTTTTATAAAAGCATCGGCACAAATTCCGTTTACAAAGCAATAAAGAGTACTATCTACAGAAGGAGCATCTTTTTGTTTTCTTTTTGAAATAAATTTTTCTCTCAGTTGTTTAATTAATTCCCTATCTCTACCTATGATAATAAATCTTCCATCTATCATGGCTTTTTCATCAACAAGGGTGATAGTTAAATCAGAGATTTCTCTTAATTCTTTTTCTTCCCATGTATAATAGAACTCATCGGCAAACTGACTTGCACAGAAAAAACCATCTTTAGAAAATAAATTTTTTATCATATAATCAATTGTTTCCATGGCAATCTCTCTATAAAAAAAGTCCTTTAAAATATTAAAAGCATCGAGAAAATTGATAATGTGCCATGCATTGTCTACTGCAAGTTTTTCAAAATGAGGTACTAACCATTGTTTATCTATACTGTATCTATGAAATCCGCCTTCAATATGGTCATATATACCTCCTGATACCATAACTTTTAGTGTTTTTTCTATTCCACTGAAAACCCAGGGCTTATTTTTTATCCAGTATCTCCAGATAAGAAGATCAATATGGGCAAAAGGTGGAAATTTAGGAGTTTTTTTAAATCCTCCATATTCAAAGTCCATCTCTTTAACTATATCCTCTTCTGGATTATGGACAAGTTCCTCTCTTATATCAGACGATGCAACTTCTATTGGTTTTATTGCATCTACTATTACCTGTGCTCGTGTGGAAATTTTTTCTTGATTAGTTTGATATAGTTCAAGAGCTTTTTCTATCATTGTCCTGAAATAATCTTTTTTTTCATTACTTTTGTAAGTAAATCCAGCAAAGGGTCTTCCATCTGGAATTAGAAAAAGATTAAGAGGCCAGCCACTTCCTTGTCCAATAATATATGATGCTTTCTGATATATTGAGTCAATATCAGGTCTTTCATCACGGTCAATAAAGACAGGAATAAAATTTCTATTTATAATTCCACTAATTTCTGGATCATCTAATACATCTTTTTTCATTTTCTTACAATAACTACTCCATTTTGCAGAGATATGCAAAAAAATTGGCTTCTTTTCATGTTCAGCCCTATGAAGGGATTCTTTTTTGTAAGGCAACCAATTGATCATCTTATTTCTCCTTTATTTTTGATTTGACTTTTTCAATAAATTTTTTTATAAGTTCATGATCTTTTTTGCCTTTATAAAGTTCTACTCCACTACTTACATCAACAGCATAGGGAGCTACTTTTTTTATTGCTTCTTCAACATTAAAAACATTTAATCCCCCAGAAAGAATGATATTACCAAATTTTTTTGCTATCTTAGCTACCTCCCAGTTAAAAGTTTTGCCTGTACCTCCATATTCATCTTTACTAAAACTGTCAATCAGGAAAGCAGATACTTTGTAATTAGGCAAAACTTCTTCAAGGGATTTACCATCTGGGAGATTACCAAATTCGGTGACTCTGAATGCCTTTATAACTCGTTTAAATTTATTACAAAATTGAGGAATCTCTTCTCCATGTAGTTGGACTGTGTCAATTCCAGTTAAATTTATGATTTCATTAATTTTTTCAACATTTTCATTTACAAATACGCCAACAAAATTTATAAATGGTGGAAGAGCTTCTATTATCTCCTTTGCTTTTTCAGGATCTATATATCTTGGACTCTTTTTATAAAATATAAATCCTATAGCATCGGCTCCACATTTTACTGACCATAGTGCATCTTCCATATTTGTTATCCCGCAAATTTTAACTCTAATCATTTATACCTTAAGAAGTATCATTTTGGATTTTTCATCAAGTTCTCTTGTAACATTTACATCAGTAATTTCCATTATTATTGCTTCCAGAACAAGAAATACCTCCGGATTTTCTCTCATACATCCCATTCTTACAAAATCTTCTCTTCCATAGATACCATGTAAATGGATTTTAGGTTCATCACCATGCCAGATAATTGTTCCAATGCCTATAATTTCATGATTTCCTGTAATTTCCCGCCAAATTGGAATGGGCGGAAGTGTATCATTTTCAGGACCTACTACAAATCTGCCACCTTTTAACCCACCAATTAACCAAAATATGGCACAATGGAGCTTCTCTTTTTTGGCAAATTCAGTCAATTCATTTAAAGGATTTTCACCATCTTCAAATTTTGCTATAAAAACTCTTCCAGTATTACCTTTTTGATATTTCATAAACTCCTCCTACGAAAAATTTTTTGTTATAAAATTTATATGCATGGGTTTTACCCATTGAAAGCAATGAAGGCAGGGCAGGACAACTCCATTTCACCTGGGTATAAAAGCCCTCAATGGAGTTTGTTGC
>NZ_JARZRZ010000007.1:0-42351 GCF_029946585.1 Thermodesulfovibrio sp. 1176
TTAGAAAAAGGATTTATACATATATCACTGTCAGGAGAAAACTCAAGAAATTTACCATTAAACATTTTAGCAAGTTTTCTGTAACTACCACCTATGTCAACCATCCTTGTTTTAACTCCTGCCCCAAAATAGTTAGCAACTATATAGTTACATGTAAACGACTTACCCTTACCCGTAGGAGCAGCAATATAGAAGTTATAAGAAGAACTGCCCTGACTGAATATGTTAAGCCCTACTATCTGCCCCTTTCTACCACTAAATATAAGTAAAGGCTCACCTGTTCCCATGTAATCAACCTGTGCAGGTATCATAGGAGGAAGTGTCTCTGAGGGAACTATAAAGTCTCTATCAAGAAGATTTATAGTTCTCTGGTCTGCATAACACCCAAAAGGCAAACTGTATGTGAAAAGAGGAAGCAGTATTGTAGAGTCTTCCTGCATTACCGCACCCGTTGTCTCCCAGAGTTTTATGACTCTGTAAACGGCTGTTCTTGTCTGTTCTTCATCTTCTGAATAAACCCAGATTATTGGGATTATTCTGAAAAATCTTTCCCCCTTGTCTACTTTATCAACCGCCCAGAAATACTCCTCCTGTTTTCTTTTCAAAGAGGCTATGAATGAACCCATTGCCTGCTGACGGAAAACAAGATTTGCTTTACCGTGTATTTTTGTTTTTAAATCCTCAACAAATATATTAAGGGTATACCAGAAAGGAGTATTTATCTGGGATACATCACCGCTTATGCCATCGTAACTGCCTGTTACCCTGTTTGCCCAGAAAAAATCTATTTCCTGGGGCAGAGATTTTACTGTTACGCATCTGAAATATTTTGTTACCTCGTAGTCTTCCGGCCCTTTGCCATTCTGCTCTGTAAATTTACTTGTTGCTTTTATAAATCTATTTTCAACCTCTATGTCAGTATCCGCAGAAATTGCCTGTGCATTGATTAGTTTATTTTTGCACCACGAGTTAACTGTTTCAGGCTTTCTTCCATTTATTATTTTTCTTAACAAACTTAAATAGGTCTCCGGTCCACATAAAACAGGACTTAAATGAACAGACTGCAAAATCTCTCTTGTCGATGACATTAACTCTTTAAGAAGGCTATCTGTTACTTTTTTAGCAGGAATTTTCATTGTAAAAAACAATCTGTAGTTTCTTATAGGGGGATTGCCTGTTCTTTGCTTTTCGTAAAATTCTCTCAACGAACGATATGCTTTTCTTACATAATCAGGAGCCTGTCTTTTATAATATTCATAATAATCCATATATGCAGATATATCAGGGTCTGCATAAAGAATAAACTGTAAAACCGTGCCTTCAGGGTAGTTTATCTGAAACAACCCCTTTAAAGTTTGAAGAGTCTGCCCACCAAAAGCTAAAACAGGTGTGCACTCATACATTACGCCTATCGTTTCATCCTGATTATAAAAAATTCCCATTTCTTCATCATAAGCAACAGGACTTAAATATTTGCTTAATTTGTTTCGCCTTAAATCATTAATCACCTCTTCGTAAGATATAACCTCTTCTTCGTGTTTTTCTTTCTTTAAACCTATTAACTCAAGTAATTTAGCCATCTATATCACCTCTTTATTTGTTTGTATTTTTCTCTTTTTTCCACAAAGGAGAAGGCTCAAGTGGATCAAGGCTTGTGCCTTTTTGAAATTCATATATTCCATATCTTGCAGGATCATCTCCACCTGTCATAAGCCTTATCGCTCTTGCAGTTCTTGTGTATATTTCGTCAAGAGAAACAACTCCTGAACTAATCGGCATATACTGTCCTGTTTTTTGGTCAACAACTATTATTGTCGGAGTTATCTCTATTCCAAACTTTGCCTGCACAGAAGGATTTTTGCTTATGTCAACTATTTTTACTGCTATTCCTTCTGATTCTGCATACTTAAGTATCTTCAGTTGAGAATCACAATACCCACAACCCGGTTGAACAAATACCACATAGCCAAACTCTGAGGCATTCTTTTTCGCATAACTTTGAAGTTCTCCTGCTATAAGATCCCTCTTTTTTGACATGCCCGGACCGGATATGGGAACATCCCTTTCAGTTGAAAGCTCAGGATACTTTTGCCATACATAGCCTGCATAATGAGAGAAAAGTAATGCCTTCTTTCTTGCTACATCCTGAAGATTGTAAAACTCATATACATTTTCCTCTGTAGGCCTTTGAACTGCTTTCTTAAGATAGTAATCATATAGCTTGCTAAATTCATCAGGATGCATGTATAAAAGCTCATCGTATGAATACTCCTTCAAAGGCTTTGGAGTAGATGCCTGCTTTGGTTGCTCTGTTTTTTTCTCCTCTTTCTTTGCCTCTTCTTCTTTCTTAGGTTTCTGATAATCCTTATACCACCACCAACCCTCTTTGGTTGGTGACTTGTAATAAGTATCCTTCTTTTGTTCCTGCAAAGGCTCCTGAGAGCTCTGTGCCCATACAGGAAATATAAAAAAAACTAAAACTAAAAAAGTTGTTATTGTTTTACCCATTTTTTCACCATAAAGGTAATAGTTTTGCTACAATTTTATCGGCATCAACAAAACCAAAATATCTGCTATCGTAACTATCTTTGTGCGTGCCTACAACAAAATACTGACCTTCAGGAACTTGATATTTACAATAACTACTACCACAAGGATTAAAAGGAGTTACAGATATTCCTGTTCTACTCTTATTTTTTGCCCTGCCAAGATAATCCTCACCGCAGTAATATTCATTGTCCTTTATCTCAAGCACTTCTCCACTTGCACATCCTACTATCTTGCTTATTAGCTTGCCCTTTGCAAATATATCCTTTTCATCTGTCTGAATTAAAACATAATTTCCTCTTTTAAGTTCCTTTGCATTAACCTTCCAAAATACCTTTCTATCAATGGAGTCTCCAAGGCTTACAACAAGATTTGAAACAATAAAATACCCTAAAAAACTAATAGCACCAAGTCCTACAATGGTCAAAACCAATCTTTTAGGGCTTTTAAGAAGCCTACTTGCTTTGAGGTTCAGGTATCTCTGCCTTCTTTGTAGGGTATCCCTTAAATTCTGGAGTAAGGTTTTCAACCCTATCACCTCCTAATATGACATCTGAGGTAATTATTATTTTTCTCTTCGGAGTTTTAGCCACAACTTCTTCAATCTTGTCTATCCTCTTTTTTAGCTCTGCTTCATCTATTTGCTTTGTAAGATATAAATCTCTTAATACTGCTATGTATCCCTTTAAATCAAAAGTTACTATTTTGGTTGCAAAAAATTTGTCATACGCTAAAAGAGAACAGGCAGATACTACTAAAGAAATTAAAGCTATCTTTATAACTTCCCCTATTTTCAACTTATTTGCCCCCATTTAAAATATTCTCTATAAGAGGAATATTTGCTCCCTGCACAAGCTTGCCATTTATATAAAAAGTAGGAGTTCCGCCTATTCCCATGCTCTGTGCAACAGATAAATGTTTTTTGAATGTTTCTTCTGATTTCTTAATACACTCATTAGATACTGATACTTCTCTGCCACTCATAATTTCTGAATAAGCCTGCTTTTTGTCTTTACTGCAAAGCAAATAGGCTATCTTTTTCTTTGAAGAATCTCCATGAAATGGAAGCAAGAAAAGATACTCAGTTATATCATTTCTCTTAGAAAGAAATTCATAGCTTTTCCTACAGAAAGGACAATCAGGATCAGTAAAGGTTATTACTTTGTTTTTGCCATTACCAATTTTTACTGCATCCGATAAGTCTAAATTTTTAAACTTTTCTGCTACTATTTCTTGTCTACGCTCTGCTGTTATTGACTTGCCTGTTGATGTCCATATTTCACCAAATATCATATAACCCTTTGGTGACCAATACACTATATTTCCATCTTTGCTTACAACTTCATATAAACCCGGCACGGGAGATTCTGTTACTGTGGAAATTGAAAAATTAGGGAAAAGCGTCTTGATTTGCTTTTCAACTTCCTCAGTCGGTTGTGCAAAAACAGAAGATACAAAAATTAATACAAACAACACTGAAAACAAATACTTTTTCATTTTTTTCTCCTTTTTTAAGAATTTAGTCTCCTGATGAAGACTTCTCTCTATATATAGGGTACATCAATGTATCAAAACTGGATAAGGACTTTGAAAGTTTATGAGAAATTACAAAATGGATAAAAATGCTTTAATGTTTTCTTCTCCAAATTTGTCTTTATTTGCCTTGATATAGCTAATTGCTATGTCTTTGTCAACTGCACTTCTGTACGGACGGTTGCTTATTAATGCATCATATACGTCTACTATTGCTACTATCTGAGCCTCTAAAGGAATTTCATTTTGCTTTAAACCATAAGGATAACCTGTCCCATCACATCTTTCGTGATGAAAAGCACAGATATTCCTTGCTACCTTCTTAATGCCTTGATCTAAAAACTTTAATTGCTCTACTATAAAGCCACCCCATATTGTATGAAACTCCATAACTTTTCTTTCAGAACTTGTTAGCTTCCCCTTTTTGTTCAAAATAGAGCTTGGAATAAACATTTTCCCTATATCATGTATTAATCCCGCTAATGCTACTTGTTCAGCAAACTGTTTATCACGACTTAAAAGAATTGCCATCTTCTGAGATAACATGGAAACCATCTTAGTATGATGTAATCCCTCTAAGGCAGAAACTACTGCTAATATCCCATCTTTTAATATGGTTTTATCACTGTTTAGCTTTAATACAGAATAGCAATACCCTAAAAATATATTTAAATCCGCTACGTTCCAAAAACAAGGAACCTTTTTGAAATATAATGTCTTAGTAATATACTGCAATTTGTCATACTGTATGCCTTCACAGGGATCACAGGGATAATAAATTACTGCATCTATTCCATTGTCAATTAATATATCTATATATTCAAATATTTTTCTTGTTATATTTTTTGTCTGTATTATGTATAAACTCTCTCCATTTATGTTTAACGAATTCCCTAAATGCTCTACTTTAACGTCTATGTCGCTAAACATAAAAACAGGAATCTCATTAAAATTCTCTACATCCCTTTTGTCTTCCATTACCCACTTAAACATATTTTTTCACCCCCTTTTTCTTACTCTTTTTGTGGTGGATAAACTCTTGCTATTTTTGTTAATTTGCCCGACTTTATCACCTCTAAACTACCAAGATCCTTCCCAAAAGCTTCATGAGCCTTAAAGGGTACGTATAACGCCCTTGAAACCCTATTGCCCTCTTTGTCCTCTAAAATAAAAGGTGCAGAAAAATATCCATCCCTAATTAAAGAGGTCTCTATGCCATCTAATTCATCTCTAACTCTGCATAATACAGAATATATATAATCCCTCTTTATGGATTTATCAGAACTTGCCAAGTCTAAATCTAAAACTCCTAATTCCTCTGCTAATCCCTTAAGCTCAGCAAATATTAAATCAGGTAAAACATAAACTACTCCGTTAGGCATGCTAAATGCCTTCCACGCACCATTTTCGTCAACCTTGTTTATATATACCCTAATCCTATTTAGAAACTCCATAAGGTCTAACCAATCAAGTGGTATCTTTTTAGGTTTGTTGTCCCCTCTCTGAGATTCTTTTGATTCAGTGCTTATAAATATGTTGGAACTTTCCTCTGCTGCATTTTTCATCCTTTCGTATTTGTACTCTCCCTTGCTTGAATTGTCTCCACCAAATATCTCAGGCACCTCTGTAAAAGTATCCTCACCCGTGTCTACCCCCGCCATGTAGCTTGCAAAACCAAAAACACTCTCTTGAGAGCCTTGAGAGCGGCTAACTTCCTTTATGTTGTTCTTCGTTTGATAATTCTGTCCGTTTGATACCGTTTGATAGGTCGTTTGGCCTTTCGTTTGATGGTTCGTTTGGTCTTTTGTTTGTGGGAATTGTTGTTTGGTGGAAGTTTGATTTATAGTTTGATGATCGTTTGATAAATTGTTTGATACCGTTTGATAGACTTCTGTTGTTTGAGGCTCTGCACACAGAGCCTCAGGAGACGCTATGTCAGACACATGCGGATCACCTGTTTTGCCTAATATGTCATCGCTCAGTATTGTATTGTTTACCTTGCTTAGTTCCTTGCGTCTTGCCCTTTGGTCTGCTTCCTTTAAATACTCCCCAAGCTTGTCCTTCGGCTTTAAGTGATGATCCCTTACTGCCTTAAGCACATCATCAGCATATATAAGATTCTTGAAATCAGGCACTAACTCAAGGGCATTGACACTTATAAAAGGATGGTCTCCAAGTGCATAATACTGTTGCCTGTACTTGGGTATCTTGCCAATGTCATGCCCTAATGCCGCTATAATTCCCTTCGGCACCATCGGTCCATAGGGAATTAACTGTATTATCTCCTCTGCCACATTTATCGTGTGTTCTATAAGGCTTACATTGTAAAGCTTTTTAAAAGTCTCTTGTGGAATTTTGCTTTCTGTATCCTGTTGCCCCGATACTAATGAAGATACATTCCCCTCTGTATCAAGCAGGATCAATAGATTCAGTATTACTTTCTTAGTGTTTCCTGTAAAAAATAATTTGCCCTCTATATGCTCTTTAAAGAATTTTTCAATTATCTCACTGTAAAATTTAATATCCTCTTTGGCAATATCACTTTCTGATTTTATAGAACGCCAAAGTAAAGAAAGTTCCTCTATGTTGAGGATAGCCTCTTTTCTCTTGCTCCATATTACCGATATGGTGTCAAGAACAATTGTTTGTTTTTGTCCTTTGCTTTTCTTTTTAGCCTTCTTAAATGGCCAAAATAAATCTTTCGCAACCCAAAACAACATAGCACTTCCCGCTAAACCGGCAACAACAAATACTTCACTATGCAACATCTGCATGTGCCTCCGGAAATTTTATGTCTATGTATCTGTCTGTTACATCCATCGTTCTACCTTTAAACCTACCATCGTAAGTCATAAGATAGAATTGCCGTGGTGATAGGCTTAATACATCGTAAGGTTTTATAATTGGTTCTTCTGACTCTTTAGTGGTTATGCCTGCATTTGTGGTTAACACAGGAGATATTTTCTTTTTCGTGCCGAAATGCTCCGCTACATACTCAGCAGTCTCAGGGTCAGGAACTCTCATAAACAGTTTAGTGTTTGTGTTATCAAGTATGGAACGACCAAAATCCTTACCCACTCTTGAGTAAATCTGATTAACCGACTGACTAAATCCATGTATCCATACTCCCGCACCACCTGCCTTTGCAAAGAGATCCTCTATGTCGTAATAAAGTGTGTTCTGTGCTTCGTCTATATACAGTGCAAGTGGCGGACTTACTACTTTGCCCGATGAAAACACTCTACCTACATAACTTTGAATCATACTAATAACAACCTTGCCAAGAGTAAATGCCGCTTTTCTTGTAAGAAGGCTTCCAAGATGAACTACCATTATTACCCTTTTGCCTGCCTCAAGTCTTTTCATAAATCTGTTTTCATCTGCTTTACCTATAATTTTCCCAATGTTTCCCGATGAAAGCTCCATTAATGCAACTCTCAAAGAGGAAGACACTTTGGAATAATAATCCTGCGGAGAGTTAACAATCTTAAGCATATCTTGTTCAAGTTGTCTTGCTTCAGGTAAATCTATTGACTGAACTTCGTGTAATAATTTCTCTATTTCTTCTTTACTCATTCTATCTTTGACTTCATTGAGGTTAAAGGAATGCGGTTTACCCTCTACTTTAGCTTTAAGAAGCAATGCCTGAACAATTACCATGCTAATTTCATAAGCTACATTGTAGAAAAAGGGCTCTTTTACATCTACACCACTTACTATGTGCCCAACAAGTTCTTCAGGCATGTAGTAAAAAGCAAGTGGATCTATAAGTGCAGAATAATCAGGGAATATAGCTGTTACAAGTATTAACTCATCATGGCGGGATTCCTCAAAGGCAACCTGTACCACTTTTGAAAACAATTCTATATCACCTTTGGGATCAACAATAACAACTGAATATCCTTTCCTTATATCCTGCTCAACCATGCCCTCAATAAGTCTTGTTTTACCTACTCTTGTTGTTCCAAAACACCAAAAATGTCCTTTTCGAACATCGTCAGGGACAGAGATAACAATTTTTTTAGTAGGATCATCCATTTTGTGACCAAGCCCTAATATAGTTTTCTTTTCTCTAACTGCGTCTTGTATCAAATCGGTCTCCTTTTTAAATATTCCCATTTTTAAACTCCTACCTAATACTTAACGATTATTCCCTCTTTTAACAGGTCTCCTACTTCCTTTATGCACTCCTTTGGTAGCTTTTCTTCTGCGTGTATTTCAGTCCAACCACCTGCAATTCGCCTTACTGCTTTTATAGGTGTAAAAATGCCTCTCTGTGCTAAGGACATGCGAAGTAATTCTTCGGGAAAGGAAAGAGAATTTCTGCTCAAGGTTATGATTATTTTTGGAGTGTTACCATCAACTACTCCCCTCACGCTTGTAACAAAAAAAGGCAGGATTTGCCCTTCCCTGTATTGACCCCTCTCTTTCGGCGTTTGATGTTCCAGAGGGCACTGCCCTATTAAATCCCTACCTGCCTTTATTGTTGCGTGAGGGTTTTTTATTTTAACATAAAGGGTATTTTGTATGATCCTGAAAACAGGACCAAAGGTAACGGTTCTAACTATTTTTTTGGCATCCTCATAAATTCTAAAGGCTTGGTAGGTATAAAAACGGAAGGATAGCTTTTCTTTAACATATTTGAAGGCTTCTTTTTTTATTTGAGAGGGCTGAATTTCTTTTGCTACAAAATCCGTGTATATATAAATTTTACATTTTGGCTTAAGATAAACCTGAACATCATGCCCTATATACTCACTTAGGGCTAAACTAATTGCTGACTCTGCAATGTCTATGGATTCTTCTATGGAAAGTTCATATTTCTCTGCTAACTCTTCTATTGCGTCAACAAGAGAACCAAAGATTTCTATATCTCTCTGAGAATATTTGACAGGCTTTTTTGTAAATACTTCTCCTATGTCTTTTGCCTTCGCAAAATCTAACATAATATGCCCTCTAAATATAGGGTACATCAGAGTATCATTACTGAATAAGGACTTTGAAAGGGCTTATATGACAATTTTGTTATCTGTGTGCCTACAAAAGGACAGTAAAATTTTTATAAAGGGAATCTTATCAGTAGAAAAATGAAAAATTAATCTTTAAAAAATTCCTTCTGCAGTAAAATTTGATTTGAAAACTCTTGTATAAATTTGTTTGCTAAATCTTGGCTTAGTCCTACGCTTTTAAAATCTATTTTTTCTTTTAATCGCTTTTCAAATCCAAGCCCTAAGCTATTACAAATCTGATCTGAAATCTTAACAAGATTGCAAGTCTCAGGATATTTCAATTTGTCACAAACACTTTCCTCTGAGTGATGGCAACTTATAGCTTCAACCATTTTCTCCGGGAAATTCCATGATTTACTTACTAAATGTCCAACATTTGTATGGTCAAAGCCAAACTTTTCTTTTTCCAAATCTATTGCAAAACCCTTAAAATCACCATTTTTTTGACGGCAAATTTCTTTATAAAGTTCTTGGTATTCTTCAGGTAACGAATTGTTAATAAATGTCTTACCCATGTCATGCACAAGTCCACAAACGTAGACTTCCCAGGGTTTATCTATTTTTGTTACAACAGAAAGCATACTACTACATAAACCAACGCTTAAGCTATGCTCCCAAAGTTTATGTTCAAAGACTCCCATATTCTTATGTAAGTCTTTCAGTGCAGCTGCAACGATAAGAGACTTGAAAGTTTCAAACCCTATGAGAAGTAATGCTTGTTTTATAGTTTTTATTTTTCTTGACTGCCCATAGTAAGGTGAATTGGCAATCTTTAGTAACCTTGAAGTAAGTCCCTGATCAGACAAAATAATTTCTTCCAAAACTGAAATAGACGCTAAATCTTCCTGCACTAAATCTATTACCTTTATGATTACAAAAGGTGCAGCAGGAATTTCAATAGTTTTATTAATGACTTCTTCTATTTTTGTTTCTATTTGTTGCATTTTTACCTTCTTTCTCATGGTGAACTATCCCCTCCATTACGGAAAAAATTTTCGGTAAAGGCGGTGAACTACCCCCACTTATAGAAGTGGTGGCTTCGTGGTCAAGGTAACTTCTGTTACCAGGTTACCCACGCTCAAAGGGCTGTTCCTTCCCCGCATATACCATCTACATGGCTAACTTTAGCAAGTTCTTTGCTGCATTTATATCTCTATCATGGATAGCACCACAAATTGGACATTTCCATTGCCTTAATGCTAAATTCTTTACTTCAGCATTCTTATATCCACATTCACTGCATATTTGACTTGATGCATAATTTTGTGGTGCTATTATTATTTCTCTTCCATACCAATTAGCTTTGTATTCTAACATTCTTCTAAATTCTGACCATGATACTTCACTTATTGCTTTTGCTAAATAATGATTTCCTTGCATATTTTTTATCTTCAAATCCTCTAAAATTATAACTTGGTTTTCGTATATAATTTTAGAGGATAATTTGTGAAGAAAATCTTTTCTTTGATTTGTAATTCTCTCATGCAATTTTGCCAGTTTTAATCTTGTTTTTTCATAGTTTTTACTACCTTTTTGTTTCCTTGATAAATCTCTTTGAACCTTCTTTATTCTTTTTTCTGTTTTTCTTAACCACTTTGGATTTTCTATTTTTATCCCATCTGAAAATATGGCAAATTCTTTTAATCCTAAATCTATTCCAACTTTTTTATCTACTTTTGGTAACTCCTTTATCTCTGTTTCTACTAATATTGAAGCATAATATTTTTCTGTTGGTGTTTTAGATATTGTTACCGATTTAATAATTCCTTCAAATTGCCTATGTTGTTTTATTTTTATCTTTGTTTTTAGCTTTGGTATTTTCAAATAACCATTTTCTATATTTACTGTCCCATTTTGATTATTTGTTGTATAGGATTGATATCCTTTTTTCTTCTTGAATTTAGGAAAACCTATACTTTTATCCCTAAAAAAATTGTTATATGCTTTTTGTGAACCACCTCTCATTGAAATGAGAGGCTTCCTGCTTCAACGACAGGTGTCTCGTAGACTGGTGGTATAACCACCAGTCCGCCGACAGAGCTGTCTCCACAGGCGTTAGTTTGGACAGTTCCTGCCCTACCACCTATAAGATAGGTGAAACCATATTGTAATAAATTTTTCGCTGCGTTTATATCTCTATCATGGTATGTTTTACACATAGGACATATCCAGTATCTGTCTAAGAGCTGTAAGTCTTTCTTTAAATAACCACAGTTACTACATAACTTTGATGACGGATAAAATCTATCTGCTACTATCAGTTCTCTGCCGTACCAAACTGCTTTATATTCAAGCATAGTTTTGAGATATCCCCAGCCACTGTCAGAGATTGATTTTGACAATTTGTTGTTTTTCACCATTCCTTTAATGTTTAAATCCTCTACCACTATCGCTTGGTTTTCGCTTATAATGGCAGAAGATAGTTTATGTAAAAAGTCTAATCTCTGGTTTTTTACTTTTTCATGTAGCCTTGCTACCTTTTTTGCTTGTTTAAAGAAGTTTTTTGAAAACTTTTGCTTTCTACTTAACTTCTTCTGCTGTTTTTTTAGTCTTTTTTCTGTCTTTGTCAAATATTTCGGATGCGGTATCTTCTGGATATTGCCATTACTATCTACAAGCGTAGCAAAATCTTTTAATCCCATATCTGTTGCAGTTATTTTATCTTTTGTTTCTTTTTTCTCTATTTCCTTTTTCACCAGAATCATAGCATAACAACTACCAGATGGCATTATTCTGATAGTTATTGCTTTTATTTGTCCTTCTATCTTTCTGTGTGTTCTCAATTTTATTGGGTTTTTTAACTTTGGAATATAAAGGTTTGACCATTTATCGTTGATTTTATTTATCTTAAATCCTTGTGGCAGATAGATAGAACCACCATTTTTCTTTTTCTTAAAAGCAGGAAAACCTGCTTTCTTTTTAAAGAAATTTTCGTAAGCAACTCCAATGTTGAATACCGCTTCCTGTAATGCCTGAGATGGTGCTTCTTTTAAGAATGGATACTCTTGTTTTAATTCAGGAAGAAGTTTCTTATATCTATATGTATTCCAGTCTTTGTTTTCTCTTGAAATCGCAAGCAGTTTGTTATACACAAATCTTACACTGCCTGTAAACTGTTTTAGTTTTTGAAATTGCTCTCTATCTGGATAAAGCCTGAATTTGTATGTGTAGTTAGTCATCTTTTTTTTGCCTTTCTATATATTTCCTTATTACTTCTTCCGATATTGAACCAATAGTTTCAATATAATAACTCGGATTCCATAGATGCCCATTCCTTAATTGCTTTTTTAATTGCGGAAACTCTATAAACAGCTTTCTTGCAGTTATCCCTTTTATCATCTTGACTATATACGATGGTGCTATTTTAGGATGCCCTGATACAAAAATGTGTACATGGTCTTTTTGCCCTACCTCTATCTGAGATACTTTAAATCCTTTTTCCATTCCTATTTCTATTATTATCTCTTTTAGCCTCTTTTCTACATCTTCCATCAATACTGGCTTTCTATATTTTGTGGAAAACACTATATGGTAATTACAATTATATATACAAGTTCTTGCATGGTTTATTTTTTCAACCATACATATAGTATATGTTTTTTCATTAAAAAAGGCAAGTTTTATCTATTTATTTTAACTACATATGGTCGCTTTCATCTCTCTTTTAAAAAAGAGAGGATTCCCACTCTCAGTTCCTAAAATATTAACTTTGTATTCTTTGTCTTTTTCGTCTATTAAAACAAAATATTTGTCGTTTTTTTGCAAAATTCCTTGCAATTGTATTTCTTCTTTTGGTAAATAACTTCTAATTTTTTCAAATAAATAACTCACTGAAATAGGCATGGCTATCCTTCTGTCTGTTTAATACTTCTTCGCATTCTTGAATTTCTTATAACCACCTGTTTTCTGTTTAGAGAATTGCTTCTTTGAGGTTTGTTTACGCACATAGCTCTTTGGATAGTCAAAGGATTTCTTTTCCCATACTGTATTTGCTCTTTTAGTTCTGTCAATGAAGTTAACAACATAATTCTTTATTGAATTAAGGAACACTCCTACATCTTTGCTTTCACCTCTTGCTATCTTTTCAAGCTCTTGCTCCCATACTGCAGTGTATTCAGGTGAAGCAATCTTTTCGTCTTTAAGCATTTCTATAAGAAATATTCCCTTTTCTGTAGGAACAAATTGTTTTCCCTGTTTATATATATATTTTCTGTCCTGTAACACCTTAAGTATCTGTGCTCTTGTTGCAGGTGTTCCTATCCCTGCATTTTCTCTGAGTATTTTCTTCAGTTCAGGATTGGTTACCACTCTATGTGCATTAGCCATTATGTTTAGTAGACTTGCATCGGTATATCTTGGTGGTGGTTGAGTTTGTTTTTCTACTGATTCTGCTTTTTTAGTGTTTACTGTATCTTTCTCAAGAATAGTAGCAGGAAGTATAATGTCCTGAGTAAGCCCACCATATATTTCACGCCATCCTGGATCTATTAGTTGCTTCCCTTTTGTCTCAAAAAGATATCCTGCTACTTCTGTTATTACTGTTGTGTTTTTATACTTACAATCAGGATAAAAAGCAGAAATAAACCTTTTACAAATAAGTTCGTATATTTTTCTTTCATCTTCTGTAAGTGCACTCTTTGGTGTCTGTTGAGGTATTAATGCATGGTGATCGGTAAGTTTGCTTAAATCAAATATGCGTTTATTGGAAGTATTTACATTGCATTTGTCTTTATCAAACTTTATAATTTCTGCTGTTGAAAGTAATCCTACTATTTTTTTAATTTCACCTGCATAGCCGGGATCAAGATATTGAGATTCTGTTCTTGGATAGGATATTAAATGTTTTTCATAGAGAGACTGAGCAATACTGAGAGTTTTATCAGCTGAATAGCCAAACTTTTTGTTTGCTTCCTGCTGAAGTGTAGTAAGAGAAAACAGTAATGGTGGTTTTTCAGAGGAAATTTTACTCTGAATACTCTTTATAATCCCTTTTTTGCCTGAGACTTCTTTTGCTATTTTCTCTGCGTCTTCTTTCCTAAGAATTGCATATTTAGAATTAATGCTTTCTTCCTGCTTTTCCTCTCCTTCCTGTTCTACCTCTTCCTGCTCTGTTTCTTCCTTTCTTGGTCTAAAATATATACCTTTGAATGTGTCTTTCCCCTTTTCAAACTCTGCAACCACATTGTAGAAGGTTTGAGGTTTGAAATTCTTTATCTCCTTTTCTCTTTGAGCTATAAGAGATAAAACCGCAGTTTGAACTCTTCCAATGCTAAACAGTTCTCCATTATTTTTTACTGTAACTGCTCTTGTTCCATTCATCCCCACAAGCCAATCTGCCCATTGTCTTGCTAAAGCAGATTGATATAATCTGTCAAACTCTTTAGCAGGCTTTAAGTTTTTTATCTCTCTTTGTATTACTTCAGGAGTTAATGCTTCAGAAGTCCAAAAACGATACAAAGGCTTTTTGTTGCCCGAAAGCAAAAGTATCAACCTTGCAATCAGTTCTCCTTCTCTTCCACAGTCTGTTGCTATTACAATGCTTGATACTTCCTGTTTATGAATAAGCTCTTTAATAACTTTAAACTGTTTTGCACTTTCTTTAATGATTTTGTATTCAAACTTTTCAGGGAATATAGGCAATGTATCAAGACTCCATTTTTTAAGCTCAGGATTATATTCTTCGGGAGTTTTTAATTCACACAAATGTCCATGTGCCCATGTAATTATATAGTTGTTGTTTTCAAGATATCCATCCTTGCGTGCAAAATTGTTTCCAAGTCCTTTTGCAAAATCCATCCCTACTGATGGTTTCTCACATAAAATTAATTGTTTTGCCATTAAGTCTCCTTTCTTTTAGTTAATTCTTACTAACTCAATCTTGCATTGAATTTTATGATATTTACAGTAAGACTCAACTTTGTGTTTTATCTCTATGTCTTTAATCAATCCCGATATCCTAAAAGTGTCTTTCTCTACAAAAACCTTAAACCATCTTGTATTTCCAAAGGCTTTTAGGTTTTCAGCATGTTCTTCCTTTGTAAGTTTTATAGGTGATTCAGGTTTCTTTTCGGTCGCATGGTGGTTTTCAGTTTCCTCTTTGTTTAATTCAATCTTTTCCATGCTTGGTTTAGACCTAATAATCTGTTTTGGTTGACTATCTTTTTGCCTTTCAGGAAAAGGCTTAATGTTTATAGGCTCAAGTTCAATTACCACAAAAGGATAAGTGCTTTTTTGTTTTTGTATTTCTTCTCCATTTACTGTAGAGGAAAATATTAGTAAACAAATTAATACAAAAAATATCACAATAACCTTACTCCCTGATCTGCAAGTCTTGACCTTACAGTTTCTTTGAGATTTAGATAACAAAAGTTAGTTTCATTGATAAATCTATCTACTAAATAGGCAAGTCCTGATGAATTTGCATCTAAATAGGGAGTGTCAATCTGCTCAAGGTCTCCTGTAAATACAATCTTGGAACCCTCACCTGCTCTTGTAACAATTGTTTTTATATCAAGAGGTCTAAGGTTCTGTGCTTCGTCAATGATTATAAAACTGTTAGGAAGGCTTCTGCCTCTTATAAAAGTAAGGGCTTGTATCTGAACAAGCTCATCAATGTTAACACTGCTTTTCTTTTTGTCTTTTTTTGACTGTGTTGCAAAACCAAGGCTTATTAAATCTAAGTTATCATATATAGGTTGCATCCACGGACCAAGTTTCTCTTTAACATCACCGGGTAAATAACCAATATCAGTGCCCGGAATTGGTATTACAGGTCTTAAAACAACTACTCTTTCGTAAATGTCCTTTAGAGTCTGAAATATGCCTGAAGCTAAAGCAAGCAGTGTTTTTCCTGTGCCTGCATAGCCATTTAAAACAATAAGGTCTATATCTGTATCAAGTAAAGCATCAGTTGCACAAAGTTGATCTTTAGTTTTTGGAACAATAGTTAAGAGATTTTTTGGTCTAACCTTTAAGGCTTCTCCATTTTTAATTTTGTATAATTCATTGTCATTTTCAAAGTAATAAACTGATTGAATGCTTATTTTGTCCTGTTGAGTATCGCCATATTTCTGAAAGGATTGAGTTTTATCTGTTTTATAATCCTCTGCCTGAAATCCTTCAAGCATTACTCTGATTCTAAAGGATATGTCTTTGGTTACAAAAATAACAGGTGAAGGAAACTCTTTAAACATTTCTGTGGAAATATTGCGGAAATATTTCAAAATTACATCGTCTGATTTTTCTTTCTCAGGAAACCACTTACCTGTTATTATTATTCTTCCACCTTTCTTTAAATTTACTTCATAGCCATAAGATTTCTTTGTTACCGTATCAGAGGTTAACAATCTATCAATATGCCTTATTGTCTTCCTTGCTGCGTAAGCCTTTCCATTTGGTGATTTCTTAAGAGAATCAAGTTCCTCTATAACAGGATAAGGTATAACTACTGTGTTATCTTGAAAGTTAAAGATACTATCAGGGTCATGAATAAGAACATTTGTGTCAAGAACATAGGTTTTTTGCATTATTTTCTCCTTTTTGTTTGTTTTTCAATTCTTGTGATTGCTCTTATTTGCAAATTAACAACAATTAATAATAAAATTAATGAACCAAGTGTAAGTAATGCAAGAGTATCTGTTAGCATCTGCCTAACTCATCATAATCAATAATGTCTTGTAAAGTATTATCTTTAACCGCAGGAACTAAAAAACTTAATGTTGCTAAAATTACTGATACGCCTAATCCTAAAAAAACAAGTTTTTTCACCCTTTTCTCTCCTTTTCTAAAAATTTAAGGATAACTTTTCCTGAAATATTTGCTTTATTTCTCTAAGGTGTTTTTCTGTTTCTGCCTCTATTCTTGCAACCAGCATAGGTTGAGTGTTGGAAGGTCTTATCAGTGCCCAACCTTTGCCAAAACTTACCCTTACTCCGTCTATAAAACAACAGGCATACTCCTTAAAGCACTCTTTAGCACGTTCAATGACTGTTTCTTTCTGTTCTTCAGGGCAATCAATTCTTATTTCAGGTGTAGCACACATGAAATTTACACCATTAAGAAGTTTTCTAATGCTATAAGGTTCACCTGAGTTTTTAAGTATCTCAAGAAGTCTCAGAGAGGCATATATGGCATCGTCGTATCCAAAGTATCTATCCTTAAAGAACATGTGCCCGCTCATCTCTCCTGCAAGCAGAGCTCCTTCTTCTTTCATCTTTCTCTTTATGAGTGAATGCCCTGTTTTCCACATAATAGGCATTCCACCCATCTTTTCTATTTCTTTATACATGACATCTGAACACTTAACCTCACCAATTATTTTTGCCTTTGGATTTTCTCTTAATAAATCTCTTGCAAAGACAATCATCAATTTGTCTCCCCATATCATTTCACCATTTTCATCAACCACTCCAAGTCTATCACCATCACCATCGTAACCAATACCAATGTGTGCTTTTTCTTTCTTTACTGTTTCTATCATGACTTCCATGTTCTCAGGAACAACAGGATCAGGATGATGATTAGGGAATGTTCCATCAGGCATACTGTAAAGCTCTATAACCTCTGCTCCAAGCCTTTTCATTATCTCAGGTGCTACCACACCTGCCGCACCATTTCCTGAGTCAACTACTACTTTAAGACCTTTAAGTGATGGAAAAGCATTTGTCATGTAGTCTATGTAATCACTGTTTATGTCGTATTTAATTGCCTTTTCCTTTTTAATCATACTGATAAAATTTTTACTCTCTATGATTTTTCTTATTTCCTGTATATCTTCGCCAAAAATTGTCTCTTTACCTATGCTTAATTTAAAGCCATTGTATTCAGGTGGGTTATGACTTGCAGTAATCATAATTCCACCATCAACAGGTAGGGTAAATAAGGAAAAATACTGTACAGGTGTAGGAACCAAACCTAAATCATAAACACCTACACCACTATCTGTTATGGCTTTAATTAGTGTATCTTTAATCTGAGGGCTTGATAGCCTTGCATCGTAGCCAACAGAAAGCTTTATAGGAAACCTTTTAATCTTTATCCTGCAAAGTGATACAAAAGCACGGCCTATAAGGTAGACATCGTCTAAAGTAAAGTCTTTGCCAAATACTCCTCTTATGTCGTATTTCTTAAATATTTGTGGATTCAACCTCTCTTTACCTCCTGTTTTTGTTTTTAATTACAAATAAAGTGTTGCACTCAGGGCATGAAAAAACACTCTGATAAGCAAGTTCCTCTTTAGGTATCTGTTGAACAAAACTACAAAGAGGACATTCTACGTCAATTTCTGATAGTTCTTCATTAACATTTACTTTTTCTGCATCTAAAATCATAAACATAAAATTCCTCCTTATACTCTGCAGTATTTATCTTCAAACCTAACTATGTCGTCTTCTTCTACATATTCACCAACCTGAACCTCTATAAGTTCAAGAGGTACTTTACCAGGATTTTCAAGCCTGTGGACTGTGCTTTTTGGTATATAGACTGATTCGTTTTCATGAACAAACTGTACTGTTTCACCGTTGGTTACTTTTGCAGTTCCCTTTACTACTATCCAATGCTCTGACCTGTGATGGTGCATTTGTAAAGAGAGAGTTTCTCCCGGATTTACTGTTATACGCTTGATCTTGTATCTTTCGCCTACTTCAAGCAAGGTAAAACTACCCCAAGGTCTATATTCTGTTAAGTGATTAACAATAACGCTATCACCATTTTCTTTGAGTGTGCTTACTATGTCTTTGACCTTTTGACATTCACCTTTCTTAGCAATAAGCACTGCATCAGGTGTGTCAACTACTATCATGTCTTCAAGTCCTATAGTTGCAATAAGTCTTCCATTACCAAGTATTAGATTGCGTTTACTGTCAACTGCTAATACATTCCCTGCTTTTGCATTTTCTCCACCATTTTTTTCTAATGCGTCGTATATACTTTCCCAAGAACCTACATCAGACCATCCAAAAGTAGCAGGAAGCACTGCTGCTTTTTTTGTTTCTTCCATTACTGCATAGTCTATTGATATGTCTTCTACTTCGTAAGTAAAGTAATCTTTTATCTCCTGTTCTGTGTCTAAATAGAAAATTTTTGCTACATTTGGACAATGCATTATCATCTCTTGTTTTATTGTGCTTGCAGTAAACATAAACATACCTGAGTTCCAAAAATGCTTTTCTGATGAAACATACTGTTCTGCGGTTTCTCTATCAGGTTTTTCCCTAAATGCATTAACTTTGTAACAATCACCAACAGGGCTACTGTTATCAACTTCTATATAGCCATATCCTGTTTCTGCTTTTAAGGGTTTTATGCCAAAGGTAACAATGTATCCCTGCTTTGCACATTCCTCTGCTTTTTTCAATGAACGATTAAACTCATCCTGAGGTTTAATTATGTGATCAGAAGGAGAAACGAAAAATACTTCTTCCTCTTTAATGCCTTTGTCTAAGGCTTTCTTGACTGATAAGGCAATTGCAGGTGCAGTGTTTTTGCCTTTAGGTTCATATATAACTTCAATATCAGGGCGTTTTTGCCCTTTAAATAACTCATCTAACTGTGACTGAACAAAAAATCTATATTTATTATTTGTAACTATAAAAATTTTAATGTCTTTATCGTAATTAACTGCTCTTTGAATTGTTTGTTGAAACAGAGAATATGGATTACCTGCAATTTTCATGAATTGTTTTGGATAGTTTTTTCTTGAAAGTGGGAATAGTCTTGTTCCTGAACCACCTGCAAGAATGATAAAATTCATAATTTTTCCTCCTTTGTTATTTATTGCCCCTCTATATATAGGGTACATGAATGTATCAAACTTTTATTTAACGCTTTTTACTTTCTCAAGCATATAAAAGGATGAGTTTACTCTACAGTTGTCGTATTCAGGTATTACAAATTTCCATTTATTGTCTTTGGGCAATTGATTAGGATTAATTACTGTAGGCAGGACTGCTGTGCCTTCGTCAAACTCATCAAGCATGGCAAGATAAAAATCTTTTATTCCCATCTTTTTCAGGGCAAGGAACTGTTTTTCTAAAAATAAACCGCAATGTCTTGGTGCATGGTTAAACTCTGCTTGGTTTCCTCTTGCATTCTGTAAGTTATACCATGAGAAACCCGGAAACACTACGGGTAAATATTTTTTACCTTTATCTTTCAAAAAGGCTATATCCTGTTTAACAACTCCTTCGTAATAACTTTTCATAGATACTTCGTTTTTGAGTCTGCCAACCATCCAGGGAGATAAAATATCGTACTGTAAATAAGTATTAAGCCAAAGTGAGTCTGATTTTGAATCTCCCTCTAAGGTTCTCCACTTTGATGGAATACCACCAAGCAAGGAAAAACCTGAGTGCTTTAAATTTCTTAATAAAGCCAAAGTATCCGATGGATTTCCCGGTCTTCCTTTAAAACCAAAACCTCATATACCGACAAGAGGCTTGCCATTTACTTTGTAGTAATTCTCTAAATTAAAAAGCCCATATTTTTCTTTCAAAAAGGTTATGTCTTTGTCTATTAAGTCATAAACTTTGCTTTCCTCTGCACCGCTTATGTCATACATAATGAAAAACTTTATATTTTTATTTTTAGTTACACTGATTATGTTTTCTAAAACATTATTTCTTCTTTTAAAACCTCTCTCTTTGCTTATTTCGTTTACAAACCTTTGCAGTGCTAAAGTGTCTATTCCATATTTCTCTGCAAGGTTTACGTGAACTTTAACTATTTCTCTGTTTTGAGAGGAAAATAACTTTACAGTTTTTCCATCCTTTGTTTTTATGCTCGTGTTACAAAGAGAGGATTCAGGATAAATAGATATATCAGGAAGCAGATCAACAGTAAAATGTCCTTTATGAAACCAATGTTGCCAATCTTTGTTTCCCTCATAATCTTCAGGGCAACCAAACCAACCTTGATAACCTGCAATAATCTCTGCAGTACTTGTTGAAACTGCTAAAAACAGAAATATTAATACAATAAAAAACTTTTTCACCTATTACCCTCTTAAAAATTTCTGAATAACCTTTTCTATTGTTGGATCTGCATCGTCATAGGTAGATAAAAATAATTCAATTAAACGCACTTGATTTAAGGAACAACAATTAGGACATCTTGCCTGCATGTGTATGGTATAGCGGTCAAGACAAAACAGAGCATTCTTAAGAGGTATCATGCATTTACCATACATTTTTTTGATAACACATTTTTCGTCAATTTCTTCAAATTTTCTTGTAGATATTACTTCCATAGTTACCACCAAACCTTTGCTAAAATTTTGTTTTCTTGTTCACTTCTAATATTTTTTACCTGCTGATACAATAAATTATCCAATTCAGTTAATTCTTCAATTGCAGACAAAACAGTTTCATTTACGTCAAAGGAAGGTTTTTCTTTTTTAAATCCAGGTTTACCTATGTTGTTTTCTGTAATATTTACTTTTGCATCCTGCAAATCAACATCATCACAACTAAAACCAAGTCTATTAAACATTTCACACACATCTTGATTAAACTGCTCTTGTAATCCAATATAGAAATATTCCTCAATCTGTTCGTGTATTAATGGAATTACTCTCTTATTAAGAAAAGACATTCTTTTGTTCTCATCTTTAAAAGATTCCTCCAATGCATCTTTTAAGGTATCTCTGAGTTTGTATCCCATAAATCTACCAAACATATCATTCCAAAGGAGTTTTCTAACTTCCTCTGCTCTAAAAAACTCCTCTATACTGTATTTGTTGGCAAGTTCTACTGCTGTGTTTCCTTTGTGAAACTCAGGGTCATGAGACCACCAGAATTTATAAAGAGATATAAGTCGTTTAATTGGATCTCTTAAAAATGTAACAAGTTTAACTTCTTTTCTCTGAACAAGAAGTCTTACTGTTTCATAATCAGTATGCCCAAATATTACATCGTAGGTATAAGAAAAATTAGCAGGTAACAGATAAAGGTTATTAAACAGTGGCGAAACTTTATTTTCCCCTACTTTTTGTTTAAATAACCAATGAAGTGATTGCCCTGCAGTTTTTGGAATGTGGATAAAAACTGTTGCAGGGTTTTCGTAAGCGTAAGCAATATGACCACCATAAAGCATGTGGTGAGGTCTATCATGAGATTTCATTAAAAATTCTTGAGAATTTATTATGGATTTTATAATATCGCTAATAGAACTGCCTGTCTGTAAATTATTTTGCAATGCTTGATAACCGCTTGAATCAGGCATTCTGTTAAGAAGTCCAAGGTAAAGTTGTTTAATTAATTCGTCATTTTTAACTAATTTGCTTTTGCTTTTAAACTCCTCTGAATTAGCAAAAATTTTTATTAAATCTGAGAGAATAAGTTCATCTTTATTTATTTTATTTAAATAAAAAGCATACCCACTTTGATCGGGATTTCTATCAAAAAACCCAAGATAAAATTGAGATATTATGTCTTTTGAAGAAAACATTTTTGATTCACTGATTTGATTGTCCATTTGATTGATTAAAATTTTAACCTCTTCTAAAGAAAGAATTTCTTCTTTTTTCTCGTTGTACATTTGATAGCTTTCTCTTATAAAATCTTCAAGAGACATCATAACCCCATTATATCCATCTGCTTTTTTAAAAAATATCGGTGTTTTATAAGACAATCTATGATAATCTGAAATCTCAGGATAAACGCTCCACCAGATATGATCTGAAAGAGGGTTAATAAGTAGTTGATGAGGAAACTCCTCTGTTTTAATTCCCAATTCTTTACATATCTTTTTGCCAAAATGGTAAAAAATATAAGAAGTAGGATGATTAAATATAAAAAGAGAATGCTCTTTCTTTACTAACCCTAAAAATTCCTGAGCAAAGCCTATATCACATCTTTTATTTCTCTCAAGTAATTCTTTGGCAGATTGTTCGTATATATCAAAATAGCCAAGCCTTTTATATTCGTCATAATTAAATTTTTCCAAACATTCCTGTTCCGTTAGCCCTTTTACAAAACTATGAAGAATAATTTTTGAATGATAAATTTCAAGCGGACTTTTAAGTCTATTAAATATATCACCAACACAGACAGCATCTGGATGAAGCCCTGCAAAATATATATTGTCAATTATATAGGTTTTATCAGGATACAGAGATTTAATATTTTCAGTTTTCCAGAAATCAAATCTATCGTGATTAATATAAAAAGTTAAAATTATATCGTAGTTTTCTATATTAGCCTTTGCATGTTGAGAATATTTATTAAACTGCTCCGTATTGTTAATTATATTAAGAGGAACAAAGTTAATATTGTTTTTGCCAATTATTAATTTAAAATATTCAACCAAGCCCATATACTGACAGTTAGCAATAATTAATATTTTCATACATTATCACCTCCAATTAATTATATCTGATATAGATTTACCATTCCTTATTTGTTCAGAGTAATGTTCCCACCCATACTGATCAGGCTCTCTTCCAAAAATTCCCAAATAAAGTTGTCTAACTATTGCTTCTGCTGTTATTTTTTCCATTTAGTTTTCTCTAAAAAATATAAAATTTATAATCTTTTCCACTGTTTCCCCTACTGTATTTAAGGAAGTATCAATCACAAGGTCTGCTTTGCGAGGTGGTTCATACACATCGCTTATTCCTGTAAAGTTCTTAATCTCACCCTTTAGTGCCTTTTTATACATTCCTTTTACATCTCTCTGAATGCACATATCAATAGGTGGATTTAAGTGGACAAGCACAAATTCGTCATCCTCAAAAAAGGACTTTACTGCTTGTCTTGTTTTTTCATAAGGACTTACTAAGGCACAAATTACAATACCACCATGCTTCACTATTTCACTTGCTATGTATCCTGCAAGAAGGTTGTTCTTTATCCTTGCTTCTTTAAAAAAATCACCATTTGAAAGAAATTGTCTTATTATGTCTCCATCAATTACTGTTACAGTTTTGCCTAAGTTTTCAAAAAACTGCTTTAAAGCATTTGATATTGTTGTTTTTCCTGAACAGGGTAGACCTGTAAGCCATATACAAAGCCCTTTAGGTTTAATATTCTCTATATCTTCTATATATTTTTCTAAATATGTTTCTATTTGCATACTCAATCACCTCTTAAAAGTTTTTTACAGGTTCAAATACCTGTTTCTGAACAGAAATATCCTCATTAAGAAATGCTTCTTTATGGGTAAGTACTTTTTCAGTTAACTCCTGCCACATTGGTAAAATTGCTTCATAGGTGTAGCACTCTGAAACCTTAAACCCTTTTTGTATGAGCTCTTCTCTTCTGTTTGTATTTTCCATAATGCTTTTAATTGCCTGTGCAGTAGACACTGTTGAGTGAGGATTAAAATACTCACAAGCGTCTTTATATACTTCTCTGTGCACAGGAATGTCTGATGCTGCAACTACACCACCGCAACGCATTGCCTCTACTCCTGAAAAGTCAAAACCTTCTACAAAACTTGGACAAACTGTTGCCTCTGCAAATCTGTAAAGCACCCTTAAGTCTGATGCAGGCACTTTATTTAAGAAAAATACCTCACCCATGTCTATCCAAGAACGAAACTTTTTCATAATAAGATCGTAATCCCATCCAAGATCGCCAACCACAATAAGTTTTAAGTCTCTATAACCCTTTGCCCTTAACATTTCCCACGCAGAAAGAAGTCTTGCATGGTTCTTTCTTGGCTCAACAGTAGACACAATAAGTAAGTATTTAAAGGGTTTACCAAAAAGTTTTTTATGATAGAAAAGTTCTTTTTCTTTGTTGTTAAAGAATTTAGGGTAACATTCTTCTTTTTGTAAATTAATTCTTGAATGAATTATGTCGGGAACCAAATTAGAATCTGCTTCTTTATCGTAAAAGTAAAAGGGTGAAATAATGTTATGTATTACAAAAGCTCTTTTCTCTACTTCAGGGAATATAGAAAGTAATTGTTGTCTTGTAAAATCTGAAACACAACAAAAGTAAGCACCATCCTTTACATTCTCAAATAGTGCATTATAATGATGAGCCTGATGTCTTGCTTTGTCTGAAATAAAATGAGGATGAGTTACAGGTATAGCATCGTGGTATCTTACAATGTGTATTGTATTTTTGTGTATTCTTGCAGGATAAGGTGTTTGTGATATAAATATGTCATATTTTTTTGTATCAATGTAAGGAAATATAGGTGATTTAAAATAATTTAAAGAGAGAATCCCTGCAGTATGCATTACATGCCATGGAACTGTGTTTACAGCAAAGTCACATTTCGTTACAAGATCGTATTTATCAGAAGTAAGAGATTTGCTAAAAAGTTTCGTCCATATAAAACTATCAAACCTTTTACCTTCAAGTTTTGTTAATTTAACTTTTGATAGTTTAAACATGGAAGATAAAAACATTACTCTTGCAGTGAGTTTCTTTTTAAAATACTCCTGTATTTTCTCAAACTTTGTTACTTCAGGTCTTTCATAGGCAGAAAGCACCATTCTTGACATTTTATTCATTGCTCTTGCAAGGGGATAGCTCATTTTCAAAACCTTATCGTTGTCTTTCAATGCAGGAAGCAAAAAAGGTCCGCCTCCTGTCTGAATCATTCCTTCTGCCTCTATATTGTCAAGACTTCTTAGGATACTAAAAAGCAGTCTTGTCTCCTGTGGTATGCCTGCAAATCCATCCATTGCAGGTCTAAGTTCAAGTAAAACCTTTGGTTTACTCATTTTTGCACGCTTCATAATAATCCCTTGCCTCCTTAAATGTTTTAAAATTTGTTAATACTCCATCGTGTAATACATAAAACTTGTTGCAATACTGCTCTAATCTTTTGTAATCATGAGATACAATTACAAAGGAACGATCCTGTCTTTTCTTAAAGAGTTCTTCGTGACATTTACTGTGAAAGCGACTATCTCCTACTGCCATCACTTCATCTATAAGATAGCAGTCAAACTCAACTACTAAAGATATGGCAAAGCCAAGTCTTGCACGCATACCAGCTGAATAGGTCTTCACAGGTTCATAGAAAAATTTGCCTAATTCTGCAAAATCCTGAACAAACTCCACCTTGTCTTCCCATGTTTTATCGTAAACTCTACATATAAACCTTAAGTTGTCAAAACCTGTAAGAGATTCCTGAAATCCACCTGTAAAGGCAATTGGGAAACTTACCTTCATGCTTCTTTCAATTACTCCATTATCAGGCCTGCTTACTCCACCAATAATACGAATAAGAGTAGATTTGCCTGCACCGTTTATTCCCATTATTCCTACTTTTTCTCCATAGGAAATCTCTAAATTAACACCTTTAAGTACTTGATGAATTTCTCTATTGCTTAATCTGTAAGATTTCCTTATGTTTTCTAACCTTAGGTATCTGTTTCCGTTAGTACTCAAGTTCAATTCTCCTTCCTACATAAATAAGAAATAGCATGCCTGTGAACATTAACAATAGGTTAAAACTTATTACATAGGGAATGTCGTAATAGGGAGTAAAGGCATTGCCTAAAAAACCATACCTAATAAGTTCCACACAACTTACCATAGGTATATATACTGCGTATTGCCTAAAACTCTCAGGTAACCACTGCACAAGGAAAAATGCACCTGAAATAGGTAGCATAAAATAGGAAATGGGATGCCAAAATCTCTCAATCACGTCGCTTATCTCTGTAAGTGATCCAATAAGCAATCCAAGACCTAAAGCAAACCAACAGAGAAGTAACCAACCAATAACTATGTAGAATATGTCATATACAGGAGTAAAAACATTGGTAAACAAAAATATACAAGATATAAAAACAAAAGCACCTGTTACGCCAAGCAGTTCAAGAAATGCCCTTGCAAAGAATATGTCTATGAGTTTTACGTTCTGATGATACATTAAGGCTAAATTAGGTTCAATTGCCTTTACAAGCCTATTACCCATATTACGCCAACATAAAACTGTTATGTATCCTGTAAAGGCAAACTCTGCTATGGGAAACTTTATATCCCTTGTTGCATGAAAAGTGTTCCACATTAGCACTACACCCATTGTAAATAGCATAGGTTCAAGAAATAACCATAAGAAGCCAAGGTTTCTTCTGCCAAACCTTGTAATAATCTCACGCATCATAAGGGCATGCACTACCCTTGACTGAACCCTTAAACTGTTTAGAAATTCCTTAACTTCACCGTTAATTTTCACTTTTACCTACCTTAAATGGATTTATGCTCTCTTACTCCTGCTATAAGCAGAGAGACAATGCCCCAAAGGATAAAACCCACTGCAAATACAGTGAATATGTTTTTTAGCTCTTTAGGTTCCATTGCCTTATCAGGCATGGTTGGTGATTGCACTGTTTCAATAAATAGGTGTTTCATAAATGCCTGAGACTGTGCCTGTATGTATGCCTGAATATTGGCATTTAACTCTGCCTGTAGTGTCTGTAGTTCTGCCTTTGCAAGTTCAAGTGATACAGAATGTTTACCTGTCTGAGAAGCTAAAATCCCAAAATTTTTGTTTGTTTCACTTTCAATTCTCTTAATGTCATCCTTTAAGGTTTTAAGCACAGGGTTTTCAGGTGCTAAGGACTGAATACGGGCATACTCAAGTTTTTTCTCTGTAAGTTGTTTCTGTAACTCTGTAATTATCTGCACTTGACTTGCCACCTGTGCTTCAGAAGAAACCACTCCTGTCTGTTTGAAGAAGGAGACAAGTTTTTTAGAGGCTTCGTCAATTTTTCTTCTTGTCTCATTTATCTGCCCTTCATAGTAAGACATAGCAGTTAATGAGGCTCTTTTGTTTATGAGGTTTATAAAGTTTTCTGCCTGTGTTAGTATTTCTTTGTTTAATTCGTAAGCAGTCTTCCCATCAAAAGCCCTTGTCTGTATGGTTACAAGGTTTGATGCGGTGTCAACCCAAGCATTTACTACTTTACTTGTGTAGTAAAGATAGAAGTTTTCATCAGAATTGTCTATTCCAAGAGGATTAAACTTGCTTAAAAGGTCTCCTTTATTGCCATAGTAATTTTTAATATCAAACTGTTTGTTTAAAAGGTTCATGGTATCTCTACTCTGAGAAAACTGTGTTACAAGAGAAGAGCCTGAAGAAGAGGCGTCTGATACTCCAAAGGATTTCAAAAAAGCACCTATGCCTGATGTGGTATTGTCTCCTACAGTTTTTATAATTACCCTTGATTCACTTATATAAACAGGTGAGGCTATTATTAAATTGTAAAGAGCAGTTAAAAAAGTTGGCATTAAAACAAATATCACAAATAGCCATTTACTTTTAACTTTGGTTAACTTCATGCAAAGCTCCTTTTTCCAATGAAATTTTTGTCTCCCTATATATAGGGTACACTGATGTATCAGAGAAGAATTTTATGCCACAGTTGTTTTCCTTTGTTATCTTTTTGTAAAAACTACCATTTGCCTGTGTGTTTAAAATTACATAGGTTGTAAACTTTTCTATTAAGTCATTATCAGGGATAAAAATGTCTTGCCAAAATTCATTCAATGTATCCTTATATACAATTCCATCTATATCGTAAATAGCATTTCCTATTATTTTTAAAGGCTTTCTGTGCTTTAAAGCGGTCATTCCACAGGTACTGTTAACCATTACGCAACCAATACTGTTGGCGATTAAAAGGTCAATACACCCTGACTTAAAGTATTTAACTCTATCTGAAATCCCTAACATGAGAGATCTCTTGTAAATGTAATCAGTATAATCATTTAATCCTAAGTCAAAAGGATGGTGTTTAAACACTAAATAGGTGTCTTTAGGTGCATAGGTACTAAAGGAAACTAAAACATCCTCTATGAATTCGTAGACATCCTGATAAGGTGAGTGCATTCTTATTTGTGAGTCCACAGACATCTGAAGTGGAACAAAGTAATAGTTGTTTTTATGTTTACTTATAAAATCATTAATTTTTGGATTTTGAGTTTTATCGTAATAAAATTTTAGGAATCTTCCTTTAAGTAAACCTAAAGCGTATTTGTTAATTTTAGGAACTGAAAAATCCGATGACCTAAATATAGGCTTAAGCAAATTAAAGGAAAGATAATAGACAACAGAATATAAAAATCTATAAGCACTTACTTTGCCTACTTTTGTAATGTTAATCTTTTTTGGTAAATCAAGCCCTTTATAGAAATTAGCATCCTTTGGCAAAGAGGAATAACCGTTTACTCCACCTTTTTCAAAGGTTATAAAATCAGGTCTAATGTATCCCTGTTCAAAAACGTAGAGGTCAACTTTTAAGTTCTGAATTGCCTTTTTAGCAATTCGGTGAACAGGTTTACAGTCGTTAAACACTACTACTGCGTCAATGTCATTTTGAACTATATAGTCTTTTATGAAATTGCCAATCTCTCCGGGTTTGCCTGTGTAGTTAACCGCACCAAAGGGATAAAATATCCAATCACCACCGTTAAAGTTAAT
Source organism: Thermodesulfovibrio sp. 1176 (assembly GCF_029946585.1). NCBI lineage: Bacteria > Pseudomonadati > Nitrospirota > Thermodesulfovibrionia > Thermodesulfovibrionales > Thermodesulfovibrionaceae > Thermodesulfovibrio > Thermodesulfovibrio sp. 1176. The sequence goes on from NZ_JARZRZ010000007.1 coordinate 29,481, forward strand.
TTTGTGAATACTTTTTGCTACTTTCTTTAAGTCTTTAGATAGCCTCTTAAAAAATACAAACTGAGACTGAAGTAATAAAACATTTTTACCTTTAAACTCTTTTAATGGATCCATTCTCTAAATGCTCCTTTACGGATAAAATGGTTTTTTTAAAAAAGTCTGCTACTTTTTCTTTTGCAGGGATTTTTATCCTTACAAGGTCTTGGTTTTGTTTTATTCTTGCTATCTCTGCAATAGCTTCCATGGCATTTATCCTCTGCCCTGTTATAAGACTTACATACATGGGATAGACAAAATAAGCACCATAGACAAGTTGTTCCAAAGTAAGATGATTTTTTCTTCTTTCAACAGGATATATATCCTCTGTAAGCCCCCATCCTGCATAAAAAGGTTGTCCATAACAGACTACTTTCTTGTGTTGCAGTAATGCCTCAAATCCAAAGAGAGAAGTCATAGTATGTATTTCATCAGCGTGTTTGATAAGACTAAAGGTGGAAAAATTTTCCACTACCTCATCAGCATACTCATAATACTGTTTTTTACTTGTGTGGTTAACTCTACAATTCCTGTAAATATCAGGATGAACCTTAAAGACTATGTAGGAATCAGGATTTCTCCTTCTTACTTCTTTAAGTAAAGTAAGATTATCCTTAACCACAGGGCTTCCATACTGAATAGATTTGTCGTTTTCTACTTGTCCGGGAACTACTATTATTTTTCTGTTAACTTTTACTTGCCATTCGTTTTCATTGAGATTATACTTATTTATCTGATAAAGTCTTATCAAGTTAATTATTTTTCTTGCGGTTTGTTCAATTGTTTCTGTACTTTCTAACTCATTTAATATATGCTCAAGCCTGTTTTCAGAGGTAGAGTCAAAATAAATCCCTAAATCATCAAAAACAAGGGATATAGGCATTGTATGTTCTGCACCAAGACCAACTGAACGAACAAAGCCATCCTCCACGCTTATTACATTAAGCCCTTGTATTTGTGGCAAACTGTATTGTTGCCTTACAGACCATACAAGCAGGTTAACTTCACCATGTTTGTCAATTGCTTTTTGTATATGTTTTTCAGTTCTCAGATTGCTCTTTAAGCTTACAAACCTGCTTACTATGTATTGTTTCCAAGAACTGAATTGATAGGAATAAGCATTAATGTTGCTCTGATAAAACAAAGCCCTTGTTTACCTCCTTTGCAAAAATTTCCTCTGTTGAATCAATTAAGGAATGATCTAATAAAGCTTCTCTTAATTTATAGAAGTGATAATTCCAACTGTATTTACCAATGTATTTTAGGTTTCTTTTCTTTCTCTGTATCTGTTCTGCAATAAAACTATCTTTACTTTTCATTAGTATTTGTAATACTGTATCTACCCAATCAGAAGCATCGTTCCAATTGCAATAAATAGGTATGTCTTTGAATAATTCAACAAAGGTTGAAATATTACTACATATCACAGGTATATCAAGCATAATTGCTTCAAGTACAGGTAAGCCAAAGCCTTCATCAATGGATGGCATTAAAAGTGCCTGAGAGTTTTTTAATAGTGCCTTCAATTCTAAGTCATTACATAAACCTATCTCTCTTATAAAATTTGAAATACTGCTTCTTTCAATAAAATCTATAACCTGTTCGTTTTCCCACCCTCTACGACCTATTAAAACCAATTGAGGCGTTCTTTCTTTTAACAAAGAATGCAAGGCTTTCCACGCATAAAACAGTATGAGATGGTTTTTTCTTGGTTCAATAGTGGAAAGTACTACAAAATATTTATCTTTAAGGTTAAATTTTTCTTTTACATAAGAGAAGTCTATATCAGGTGTTTCTATAAACTTTGAAGATAATCCTAAGTAATTAACTTCAATTTTCTTTATATCTACCGGCAACTTTAAATTGTCTTCCGCATATTCTATTAATTTTTGCTTTGTCTGATAAGAATTAACAAGAATTAAATCATGTAAGGCTAATATATTTTCTATTCTTGTTTTGTGTTTTTGGTTTTCCTTATCCCTTACCAATTCAGGATGTTCTAAAGGAATGAGATCGTGAACCATGAAAACAGATTTTAAGTTGTATTTCTTTAAAACTTTAGAGTAATTTTCTTTTTCAAGACCTCCTGAATGGGAGAGATTAAAAAACAACTCACCCTCAACAGAATCTGTAAGATTAAATGGAATTAGAGGCAAGACTTTCTTTAATCCTTCTTTATCTGATGAAACTATTTTATCAATAAGTAAAGTTGAAAGCCTTTCATTTATTACCCATAACCTGTTAAACAGAAACAGAGAGGTTTTTGTTTTATCTCTGAAGTAGGATAAATACTCTATGCAAACTCTATCTATTCCTGTTGGTTGATACCCCTTAAGTGTTCTTCCTATAAGTCTTGTAATGTCTATTATCATATCCCCACCTTATTTATTTGTTGTTAGCCTATCAATCATAAATATTGGTGAAATTGTATTAGTTATAAGATTAAGAAAATGCTGATACTGAACAGATGGTGCAGTGGCTACATAAACAATATCGCCATCCTTAACCATGAAGTTTTTTGTTGTAAAGAAACTTTCAGGCTTACTTAAATCCACATTGTAAACAACAGGAATACCCTTTTGTGTTTCTACTGCCTTAGTTAGTTTTAATTTTTCTACTGTATCTTTGCCTTCAAATCTGAATACAAACACTCCCTTTGCATTGGCAAGATTTGGATTAAGTCCACCTGCTCTTGCAAGTAACTGATTAAGGTTAATTCCTTTTGCTTCAAACTCTATCTCTTCGTTTTTACCTGTAGCACCAAGCACAGTTACAGACTGATTTTTATAGACAACAGTTATAATGTCTTTTGGAGCCACGTTTAGATTTAATTCAGGATTTTTAATTATTTCATCTAAAGGTAAAGAGATTTTTTTACCTGTTCTGTCTATCTGTACTACTGTTTTTTCCACAGGAGAAACCACTCCACCTGCCTGGGCAAGCACGTCAAGTATGGTGGTGGTGTTATAGCCAAGTTGTATTTTTCTACTTTCCTTTACAGTGCCAAAAACTGTTACAAAGGAAGAGTCTGCATTAAGTTGTCTTACAATTACAGTAGGATTATTAGCCTTTCCTTTAAAGGCATTCTTTATCTCCTCTGAAAGTTGATTTACTGTTTTACCCTTTGCAACAACCTTGCCTACATAGGGAATTACTATTGTACCATCCTCTGTTATTATCTGAGCTGGTAAAACATAAGCAGTTGATTTTTCTGCAACAGGTAATAATACAGGAGGATACTGCTCCTGTATTATTACCTCAACAACATCGCCTATCCCAAAACATGGAAAATATTTATCTGTTTTAAATTCTGATACAGAAAATTTTAAATTAGATTCAAGCAAAGAAACATTTTTAAAATTTAGTTCAACCACAGTTATTAAAGGTTCTATGTTTCCAGATTTAACTTCCACTGCAGAGGAATAAACCTGATTAGTCATAGGTCCTGACTGAGGTAAAAAACCTGAACAACCTGATAAAAAACAAACCATTGAAAGTGCAACAATTATTTTTTTCACTATTACTTCTCCCTTTAAAATATTTACCTCTATATATAGGGTACATGGATGTATCAAATTATACAATTTTTATCTTTCTAATGGAAGAAGTTTCTCGAGAAAACTCCAATTTATCCACAAATTAAATAGCTTCGTTGATTTTAAAAAGGCTTTTAAAATGTTCTAAAATAAGGTTTTTTGATTGTTCTAATGTTAATGAAAAATTTTTAAGATAAGTTTTTCTAATTAAATCTATTACTTCTTTATTAAAACTTTTTAAAGTAGAGCTGCTCTCTAAGGCATAGTAAACAAATATTGCCTTATTTTCCTCTAAAAACTCTATATCAACTAAAGGGGAAAGATTCCCAAATAACCACATGTATTCTGTTTTAAGAAGTTTCCTGATACAGTGTAAATAGGCATATTTATAAAATTCTTCAAGGGTTACAACTACTGCAAAATCATGTTTTTTGTCTATAAAGGTTGTATTTCTTTTTACAGAGTTTAAATCTCTAAAGGAATAATAATAAAGCCCTATTGGCGATTCTTTTAGTAAAGAGTTTTTCCTTGGTTGATATTTATTTATATAACCATCTGTAGTAGAATAATCATTAAGCACAAATTTCTTATCTGTGTTAAGTATTTTAAATTCAAAATTTTCTATATAATCATAAGTCATTCCATTTTTATCCCTTTCATAAAGGGCAATCATAACTGTAAAAGGAGAAGTTCTTGAAGTGTATTTAAACATAGTGCTTGGGAACAAAACACCTTTAACAAGCCTATAATTAGAAGTAAAATCTTTAATTCTTACAAAATTCCATCTTTTCCCAATGTAAGAAAAAGGATGAACGACACAAACTAAATCTGCTTTTAATTTATTAAAAGCTTTTAAAAAACATATTCCTATGTCATTATCATAGAGATCAGGATCACAAATAAACTCTCCTTTGCCATTTTTTTTATAAACAGAGGTAATATCGTTATAAGGAGGATTACCTGTTATTATTAAAAAATTATTTCTCGGTATTCTAAATTTACTTCTTCTTACTTTAAGCAAAGAATTAGTGTGTATAACTTTATCTTCATCTAATTGGTTTCTTAAATAATTAATAACAGAATAATCATAATCAATTGCTCTGTAATCATAGTCTTTAAAAGGTAGAATAAAAGCTCCTGCTCCTGCAGAAAGGTCCGCTACTGTAATGTCTTTATTTTTTAAATAAGGGCTAATATATTCCACTGTTTTACTTACAATTTCCGGAGGAGTATAAAAGGCACCTATTGAGATTTTTTCTTCCTTTGATAAATGCTTTGCCTGATAAGGAGATACAATTCTGTTGTAAAGTAAATAAAACTGTTTAATTTTCTTCGGTTTCACCCTTTCTCCTTAAAAGTTTTTCTAATGCCTCTTTAGCAAGTTGAGGCTTTACCTTTGCATACCTCATGGTAGTGTTAAGAGATTTATGACCGCATATTTCTGCAATTATTCTTATGTCTACCCCTTGTGAAAGCAACTCTGTTGCACAGGAGTGTCTTAGCCAATGAGGAGTTATTTCCTCTAACCCTACTCTTTGAGCAATTCTCTTAAGTTGATTGTAAAGAGTGTTATAGGTAAAGGGAAATAACTTATCAGTATTTTTATACTTTAATTCGTGATATTTAAAATACTGAATAAGAATATCTTTTAATTGTTCTACCACAGGTATGTTTCTGTATGTGCCACCTTTACCTTTTACCTTTATATACAGGCTACTATCTATTTCTACAATGTCTCTTCTGCTTAAGGAAAGAAGTTCTCCCGCTCTCATTCCTGTGTAATAAAGCATTTTTATTACTATTTCTTCCTCAAGATCCTTACAGGCATTAAATATATTTTCAATTTGAACTCTATTTAAATAGGAAGGAATTTTCTGTGATACCTTTGGTCTTAATATTTTTAAATCATCTATTTCTATGGTTTTTATTTTATATACTTGTCTTAAAAACTCAACAAAGTTATGTATAGCAGAAAGGGCTACTGCAACAGAGGAACTCAGAGACTGTTTACTGTAAAGATAAGATTTATAGTGCATTATATCTTCAAATGTAAGGGCATCTACAGGTTTATCTCCTGTAAATCTGATAAGGCCCTCTATGGCACGACTATAGGTTTTTATAGTTGCCTGAGATTTTAAACCTGAGAGATACTGCTTATATTTTTCTAATGCCTCTGTTAGTACCATAAATTTATCTCCTATTAATAGGGTACATGAATGTATCAAAAATTAATTTTTTTATTATAATAAAACGCAAAGGTGAAAATTTGATACATTGCGGTACCCTATGTATAGAAAAACAAAACTTGGTGAGGAGGTTTAGGGATGAGGAAAGCATATTTAATTCCAGAGGAAACCATAAGAAAAACTCTGCCTGTAAATTTTGAGACTTTGATAAAAAAACTCAAAAGAAAAAGTTTTATGAACAATATTCCTGTTGTTTTTCAGATTCCTAAAGATATATCCAAGGATGAATGGATAGTTTATGTTAACACTAAGAAAGCACTTGATATTTTTGGCAAAGAGGAAATTAAAAGAAATATGCAACTGCTTACTCAAGAGGATGTAAAATTCATTAGGATAAAACCAAATACGAAGCTATTACCTTTTTCTGTTAAGCAAAAACTATTCTTAGGCGGAGCCCTGCTTTCTTTAATTATCTTGTTTATTGCGGGATACTATCTTGCTCTTATACCTTTCGGAGTTATATCGCTAATTATCTTTTTAAATAACGCATTAATATACAACAACTTCAGTTGGAGCAAAACAATGGATATTAATGTGAAACTAAATAAAGACGATGACACTCTATTAGAACACATAAGAAATGACAGCTTTAGAGGTGGAATTTTAGGAGTAGATGGATTAAGTCCTGCTTGGGACGATGATTTATAAAAAACTAACAAATTTTATAAAACTTTTTGCCGTGCCTTTCTTATAAAATAAGAAAAGATTATTACGTGATTAAACTTTTAGCTTTAATTAAAGCATATAATTCTAAGGCAGTTTCTTTTTGTAATTCTATAGTATAAAGAGTTTTTGCTAAAAAATTTTGCTCATTAATTAAAGCTAATATAATAATTCCTGCATTGTTGTTTATTATATCCTCTAAGGGTAGTTTTTCTATGGGAATATAAATGCCTTCTCCTATAAAGGCATAAATCTCATCGTTAAATTCTTGCAGAACAGGTTTTTTCCATACTATTTTTTCAGGTAATTCTTTAAAGAAAAACATAACTCCATTTTTAATATTAAGTCCGCCAAAAGGTAAAAATTTTTCCATAATCACCACCTAAATTTTTCATTTTTTAAATTAAGAGGATTTTTATTTTGTAATGGATTATATCCGGTTAACACTTCTACAGGTCCTGCAAGCCTTTCTGCTTCATTTACAATCATTAATCCTAATGCACCTGTATTTTCATGAGTATTATTAAATCGTTCTACTAAATTATGAACTGACTGCTTTTTACCTTTAACAAAACCAAAATCAGGTCTTTCGATATTTAAATTTACGCCAGAGTTAACTGACTCAGGATTGCCTGTCGGATTAACAAGCTTTTGTCCTGATAATCCGGCACCTTCTTTATAAACTGCATCTCCAATTGTTTGAATTTGGGTTTCTACTTCTTGAGGATTAACTCCTGTAATAGGTTTATTTATGTATTTCCATAATTCGCCATAATCTTTTGCAGTAGACATTTTTCGCAAATCAGAATCTGCCTGAGCTACGGTATCAACATTAACAGCCCCATATCTTGCAAGAACGTATTGATGGAAAATTGCGTTTTGAGAATTTAAATCAAGATTTTCTCCAAAAGACTTAGATTTCTCAAATTGTTGTGCAATTGACTCTGATACATTGTAAGAAAATTCTTTTGATTTTGATCTAACATATTCAAAACCACTTCTGTTAGATACTACATAATCCCATCCTTCCTGTTTTGCTTGTTCAAAAGCAGTTTTTATCTCATTTATTTGTTCTGAAGTAAGTTGTGATTTGCTTTCTATTCCTGTAGACTTGTCATATCTTGTCATTACTCCTGTTTTAAAGTCAATATTACCACGAACATTTGGCCCAGAAAAACTTATTCCCATACCTCCTGAAGCATCAATTTGCCAATTAGAAATCTCATTCTTTTTAAATCCAAGCGTTTTTGATAAACTTTCACTTGAAGCAAGTCTCTCTCCAAATGATTGAGAAAACACATTTCTAAACTGTTCGCCTGTTTGTTCTCTATATTCTCCCGAAGTTGAATCAAACCACTTGTTCATTATAGAATCTGCAAATTTTTTAGTTGTCTGATCAGTTCTTAACGCCTGTGCTGATTGCTTATAAGCCACTCCTTCACTAATTGAACTTCTAACCGGTGCGTCCATGCCTAATAATGCATAATTGTTTCCTCCATCAGTAAATACAATTGCACCGCTACCTAACTGAACATATCCTTTCCCGTTTCCATAAGAAACTACTTTTCCTCCTCCACTTTCAAATGATGAAAGTTTCCCATAAGATACTATTCGAAGTGCAGCATTGCTAAGAACTTGTCGTCTATCTTCTATACCTGGGAAAGAACCAACATGCATTTCTCCAGAAGTATCACCACGAATTATTGCTCCTTCTATTCCGTTACCTTTATTATATAAAGAAATATTTTTTGCGTACTGTTCAGCTAAACTTGCTGTCTGCCCTTTAACAACATTGTCAAACCCCAGTCTATTAGTAGCATTTAATGTTGCTATTCCACTCGCTGCACCACTCAATAAATTTCCCTCTGTTGCTTGTGCTATCCTATTCGCTCCAAGTCTACTTCCAAACATAGCCTGTCCTCTTAATTCACCCGCTCCTTTCTCTGCAAGCCCGCTCATTAATGCTCTGGAACCACCCATCGCAGCAGCTGCATTAGACCATGTCTGAGTCGGCAAAATCTCACTTTGTAATACTCCACCTGCATTCTTAAGGAGACTACTACCATAAGCAGCACCACTGCTTTGTGGCATTCCTGAGATAGAACCTGCAAGCATGGCGAGTGCAGTACCACCAAATTTAACAAGCATGCCTGATATTACAGAGGCAAGCATAAGCCCTGACCAACGAAGTGCTCCAAATGTTGCAGCTACTCTCGCAGTATAATCTGGCCACATATACATTGCTTTAAAGCCTATGTCTAAACTGTTTGCTCGCATCATTTGAGATGCTTGTTGAGCCAAATCCATTCCGAAACCATGTACAACTGCATCTATTATTCCCCATAATGCAAGCCATACAAACATGCCTAAAACAAGCGATAATGCCCTTCCCGCAATAGGTGTAGCAGCAAAAAGAAGTAAAAGAGGCGTAATACTTATTGCTACTGAAGTAAGAGATTCTTTTAAAACAGGTATCCACGAATTTGCATGAACTCCTAATCCTATAAACTGAGATTGAGTTTGACTTGTCGCTAACTTAGAAATAGAGACAGAAGGAGATTTTGAATTCGAAGCATCTAAAAAAATTTCAGCCATTATTCTTTGTGCATTATACAAAGCTAACCCTGTTCCTGATGATATATTGGGCAAAGTATATTGAAGCGTAGATTCCATTAAATTACTACAAGCATTTAAACTTGCTCCACTTGAGTTAAATCCTCTTGACGAACATATTGTTTTTAAAGATTCTTGATTTATTTTAGCAGTATTTATTATAGATGCTACTTGTTGTGCAGCATTATAACAAGTAGTTGTTGTTCCTACACTATTATCTGTATAAACAACTGTGTATAAAACAGGATTTGCACTTTCCATTATGATGGTATCATATTTTTGTTCCCCTGAGGCTATTTTGTTCAAATCTAAATTTGTTCCTTCTCTATTAAGTTCAAAATACACACAGTCTAAAACAAATCTACTTATTGTTGAAAACTCATTTGGAGACAACAAAGAAGTTACGCTAACTGTATCTAACAATGCCCAACCAGTTCCTCCTGCATTTAATCTGTAATCAGATGCAGGATCTGAACTTGTAGATACTATGTCTATAAAACCTTTTTCAATTTTGTTGAGCATTCCTGCTGAAGTTGCAAGTATCAAAGGAATTCCATCTACTTCCTCAGGACCTCTATTAAGTAACTCATCATAAATGATAAGTTTATCCTTTGGTGCAATAAACGCAGCATAAATTGCCATTCCTGCAATTACAGGTGTTGCCCACGAAAGCCCACCTGCTCTTGCTCCTATTGCTATTCTAATGTAAGTTGAAGCAAATATTGTTATTGCACCAAGAACAATAGCAGAAATAAATAAGCCTTTATAACCATTGTCACTAAATATCAGTGCAGTTCTTTTCCAGGCATTAACTGCAGCATCATATCCACCATGGGTAATATACTCCCATGCTGCATCTGAAACAGAAGGTAAAGCAAAATAAATTACTGCAGAAAGTATAAATATATTTAGCTTAATTCTCATGTTACCTTCCTAAAACTTTTTGTGCTAATGAGGAAGAAAATCTTTCAGATAACTGTTTATATACATAATCTTCAAAATTTTTATAAGTAAACGCTATCTCAACTGTGGTTTTATTTTCCTCAAGGGCAGCCGCATAAGTAGACCTTGCATATTCATAAAATGTTTGTGCTCTTGCAATTAACTGCAACATTTTCTCTCTTATGTGTTCAATGTTACAAAGTTTATCAGGATCACTACCATTCGTTTTGTAAGATACTGCTTCCATTTTCCCCAATATTTTGTAAAGGTTTATATACACATCCAAAAAAGCCTGATAAAGCATTCCTTTAGCAACAGGATCAGCCATTGCAGGTAAAATAGAAGTATCTCCTGTCATACTTGAATACTTTATAAAGTTATAAACAGGTAAAGGTGATACTTTAAACATATTTTCCATCTCTGTAGTTAGATGTTGCTTTGTTTTTAATTTTAAATTTGCATCTATAAGATATTGACTTACTTTGTCTCTAAAAGACTGAACAGAATCAGACTGACATCCCTGAGTAAAAGGAGTATCCCTTTTGAAAAGTTTTCCTTCTTTAAAAGCACCAAAGGCATTTTCTTCACAGGAAGGCGTTAAACTTCCATATATGGTAGATGGGCCTGCTTTTATAACTAAATCTCCTATCATTCCTCTTATCAAAGGAGCAAGGCTATCATATCCACCTATTTGAGCAATATACCCAATTACTCCTTTGTTATCACCTGAGTTGTCTATTATTCCCTGTAGTTCAGTTCCGCAACCTGCATACTGTTCAGATGGAGAAGGAGTTTGATTTGTTTTTGTTGTTGCACTTGCACCTTTTGCAGTAATAGAGTTGTATAAATCAGTTAATCCTGTTGTTTTAATTGCTGCTTCTGCAGCATCTGTAAATTGCTTTCCTACATCATTTTTAGCTAAATTTATTGTTGTAAAAGGTTTCATCATAGCACATTCGTTTAACTGAATAGAGTTTAAAGCATTGATTATATCTTCTGCTTTACCTACTATACCTTCAAGTTGTGCACTTAATGTGTTTAAGGCAATTTGAAACGCTACAATAGGTGCTGCCTGAATAAGCCTTTGAAACTTCTGCACAAGATAATCAAAATTGGTAAAACCAAAACCACCAAGAAAAGCGTCTATACCACCACAACCTGCTTTAAGTCTTGGTGCTTCTATGCTAAACAGATAATCTGTTGATGACGGTATTCTTGCACTAAATGAACCTGCAGTAAAGTATCCTCTTTTCTGCCCTTCAAAGTAGTTGGGTCCTGATGATACCTGCTGATCAAACCAATTATCCAACCAACCACTGTAAGCAAAAGGTGGAAAAATTAGAGAAACAACAAGAATAATTGCGGTTATGTTTTTTATTAATGCCATGGCATCACCTCAGAAAAAATATATAGAGAGAATTCCTCTCTCTATATATAGGGTACATTCAAGTATCATTATTGGATAAGGACTTTGAAAGGGCTCTATTTAACCTCATCTTCTAAAGGCAAACTCTTTAAGTTCTGTAATATCCATTGAGGTTCATCCACAATTGTGTAAACATATCTTGCAGAGTAAAATTCTTTACCTGTTGTATCCTGATAAGGAAGTATCATTACTCTTACAATTTTGGGAGGTGCAATTAAAGGAGTTTTTGGATCTTTAAGAAGTTGAGATAATTTTGTAAATAAAGCATCCTTGTAAGCATCTTCAACAGGAGAATATTCCATCTGTGTCTGGTCTTTTTTAGACTTTTGCTCCTCAAGAGTGATTGGTTTTCCTGTTACTGATTCCTGATAGGCATGCTGAATAGAAACGCATTTGCCATTTTCCATTAATGGGCATGTAAAGTTCTCACTGTAAGGATTCATAGCTGATGCACAACCAAAAGTTATTGCTGAAACTGCTAAAAGTAAAAATTTTGCTCCTTTCTTAATTAAGGTCTCCATATTTTTCCTCTCCTTTCAAATATTTCTTGATTTGTATTATTAGTGTTATTTCCCTTAGCATCTGCTCCCTCATAACTCTCTTTTTGTTCGTCTGTTGTATTCTGATCAAAAGTTGTATCAACTGTTTGTTGTAAAACCTTTTCTGTTGTCATTTCAACCAAAACAGTTCCACAAAATCTGCATTTAAGAGCGTCTTTCTTTATTAATTCCTTGCATATAGGGCAAGGTGCTGTATCAGATGGAATAATATTTTGAGTTACAAACTGATTTTGTGCCTCTATTATTGCTGCTTGAAGCATTTCAGGTTTTGAAATTAAATTTGCCTTGGTAAGTCCAAGCTCAGCGGCAGACTGAATAAACACTCCACCATAACCAAGCATTCTGCCAAGAATGTCTTTAGAACAAGTGATGTTGTTAATTTTATCAATTGGAGTTTCTTTTGAATAAAAAATCACAATCCCTTTTTCATCAATAAATCTTCTGTTGGTTACTACCCAAATATTAAATTTCCTTTCAAGATGGATATAAAGCATAACGACAATTCCAAGAACAATTCCCAAAAAGGTTTGTTTAATAAAGCTTGCTGCTAAAACAATTGCTATAGCTAAAAATAATCCTATTAAATAAACTATCCAATGTTTTTTAGCTATGTATATTAAGCTTTCACCTTCCTGAAGTTTTGTTCTCACAAGCTTATCCTCTTTTAATTTTTAAAGTTATACTCTTTAATCTCTAACTCAATGCCTTCGCTTACTACTAAAGTCACATTTCTTGTTGCCTGAATTTCTATAATTGGAATTGTCTGTTGAGCAAGGTCAAGATAAAACTTCTGTATGTTCTGAGCTGCCTGCTGTATTCCTGCACCAACTGCTGCCTGTGCCATTTTGC
>NZ_JARZRZ010000008.1:0-21134 GCF_029946585.1 Thermodesulfovibrio sp. 1176
TACTCCTATTACAAGTCCAGGAAAACTTCCAAAAACCGAAACGCAGACTCTTAAAATGGATGGCCCTGGGTTAGAGTCAAGGCTGGATAATGTGCTTGGGTTACCGGAAGGTAAATATAAAATCTTTAAACAGGTAGAAAACAAAATTAATACTGGCAAGCAGGGAATTGAGCAAAAACTTGTTGATATCAGAAAGGAGGTTGAGCCTTTTATTAAAAATCCATCCGGAGATCCGAAGGCAGTTCCCATTGCTGTGAATCCAGAATTTATAAAATCTCCTAATTACGAAAATTTCAGAGAAAAGTTATCTACCTTTGATAAATCATTCACTGACATAAGGGATGCACAGGAATTTGTAAGGCATAATCCATGGTTACTTGGAACTCTTGAAAAATTAAGGGAGAGTGGGGTTAATCCTGAAGTTATAGCCCCTAATCTTTATAAAGCGTATAAAACTATCAATACTCCTATTACAAGTCCAGGAAAACTTCCAAAAACCGAAACGCAGACTCTTAAAATGGATGGCCCTGGGTTAGAGTCAAGGCTGGATAATGTGCTTGGGTTACCGGAAGGTAAATATAAAATCTTTGGTAAATAATTTTAAAAGTTCACAATGATGGAGGTTATATGAATTTATTGTGTGGTTTTTATTATGAAAAAGGACTTGCATTTATTATTAAAGTCACCGATGAAGAATATAATTCTTTGCCTGACGAGATAAAACCAACAACTCACATAGATAAAGAGAATGACAAACAGGTTCTACTTGATTTCAATTTCATCAAATTACCCCTTACTTTGTTTTCTGAAGAGAAATTACCTGAAGAATTTGAACTGATATTTTTAGCATATAGAGAGTGGGAATTTTATTGTTCAAAAATAATATCCAGTAAACTTACAAAAGAAATGATTATAGAAGCAAGAGGAATGCAGAAGGCGTTGGAAAATTTTTAGTTTAACTCTATCTGTGATAGGAGTCGTAATAGTCATCTTCATAATCATAATAAATATTATCTGGGAGAAAACTATAAGAGGGGTCTAAATGTTTTCTGTAATAAAAATTATTTGGATAAGAATCCTCGGTTATTGATTCATTATTTATTTCACTCTTTTTATCAATTTTTAGATTATTTTTCTCTATCTCCTCTCTCATTTTTTGATAAGCCTCTTTAACTATTTTCATTTTACTCCTCCTTTATAAGTCTCCTTAAACATATATTACTCTCATAATTTTGTTCTGTCAAGGGGTAATATTTAAACATAATAAGTTTAGTAGGCTTTGCCGAATAAACCTACCAATCCGCTTTGAGCGGAAATCTTATTTTCCCATCTGAGGAGGAATTTATTTATGTTCAAGTATGGTCTTTATCTCCTTGACGGAGAACAAAATGTTTTTAAAGAACAATTGGTTCCTGTAGAAGGGATGCTTTATATCCCTGGAACCAAAGTGGTTGCTGTCTGGGGTGAATTACAGTATAAGGGCTCTACACTCGTAGAAAATCTTCCCTATAAGGAAGAACAGTTTGATGAAAATGCTGTTGATACTCTATTGAAAAAAATAATTAAAAGATTAAAAGACAGAGTTGATTTTATTGAATCCCTGCAAGGAGGGCAAAATGGCAATTCAGCCAATAAACCACAAAAATCTCAAGCAATATCTATCACACAAACCCCATAATTCAGCGAATCAAACTAATAAAGTTTCCATCTGGAACAAAATTATTGTTGTAATTATTGCATTATTCTGGCTAATAGGCTTTTCTATGACCTATTAATTTTAGGCAGGCTAATGCCTGCCTTTTTTACTATCTTAAACGGAGGCTTGAAAATGTTGAATTATCTCAAAGAATTATCTAAAATAATCTGTATGAACGAAAAAATCTATATCTCTTTCAATATTGAGAAACCAGCATATCAAAAGGATTAGCAAAAAATCTTAATACATTTACCGCCTGCATCAAGCTCAATCCATTTCTCATACATATTTCAACCATTTTTTCAGCAACATCTTTTCTTCTTGTCGCATAAGTGAAAATAAAGCTCTCAACGGGATTTATATTCTGAAGTGGTATGGTTACATTATATTCATCAAATATCTGGGAATAAAAATCTTGCATTTCTGATACCTCCATATGTTTTATATGGCTATATTACCCTTGATTAATCTTTTTCAAAAGTAATATTTTATTAAAATGATGGAACCACTCAATCACAGAAACATCTCAAAATTCAGACCTGCTCCCCTGTCAGGCATTCAGACTACTGATTCCCCTGTTGAAATTAAAAAGGAGTCCATTCTTGAGAAAAAAATTCAGGAATCAGAAGCTGAAAAAGAAAAAGCCACCAGTGAAGCATTAAAATTCGGGGGTATAGCCTTCCTAATTCTATCTGGTATCGGACTTATTACGCAGGTTCCAGGATTTTTCATTGCAGGTGCTGTTTTTCTCGGTATTTCTTTTTTGGTCATGCTATTTTATGGATTGTCTGATAATACCGTCACTTTAAAGGCTGGATTATCCGGGGAAGAGGCCTTAAGAGATAAATTAAGAGAAATCCTATCCAGTGATTATAAGGTTATTTATAATTATCCAACCCCGCATGGTGATATTGATGCTCTTGTTGTTGGTCCGACAGGAGTTTTTGTTCTTGAAGCAAAAAATCATAACGGCTATATAACTGTTGACGAAAATGGCTGGCATAGACAGAAGGTTGGACAGATGGGGACAGTTTATGATGCCTCTATCGGCAATCCTGAAAAGCAGGCAAAGAAAAATGTCTGGTTTATCAGCAATCATCTTAAACAAAAAGGAATAAAAGTCTGGGTTGACTACTTTGTGGTGTTTACAAACCCTGAAGTAAAACTTGAAGTTAAAAATGGAAACAAAAGAATTATTCATATTGACGAACTGGATAAAGTCTTTAGTAATTTAACAAAACTTGATAATCAAACAATAGATAACGTTTTTAAGGCTCTTAATTCCTAATTTCCCCGGGATTAAAAAGATTTTTGCTTATACCCTCCTTATTGTATCAAAAAGTAATATTCTATTGAGCAATTTTCAGTAGACCTGCCGAAAGAAAAAATTTTTTAGAAATAATCCTGAACTAATTGACCAGTATGAGAAAAATGAAAGAGAAAAACTTCTAACTTTCACTCAATCTGTTAAGAGGAGAGGTTGATTTAATAGTATTGTAGCAGTAAGTATCTTTATAGGGATGGAAATAGCCTGTAATGGGATTCCAGGTGAAATTACACCATTCTATTGAGGTTTTGTTTATTATGATATTTTAAAGAAAATCTGGCTTAATTGTTCAATATAATTTCTACTTTTTAATCTTTTAAGGCGGGACAGACTGACTCTGGATTGCCTGCCCCCTTCATTCCCCTGGTCTCCCAGAGTCCGCGAGGGTAGTTGGCCAAGCTACCAGCACCAGGGTACTCTCGTGGTGTTCATTGATTCTCCCATAATAATATTACCCTTTTTGTTCAATATAAATTTTATACCCCCTTGCATTTGCAAACTGTGGCTCAGGTAAAACTATGGCATCCTCAAGTATGTTTTTCAGATAAACTGCTCCACCACCAGCTACAACTATAGCCTTAATTGAATCCAGGTTGAATTCCTCATTCCTCAGAAAATTAGCATACTCCTTCAACTTTAAAGTAACTTTTGGAATATAATAATCCCTTAATATCTCTGAAGCATCAAATTTATATTCCCTGCCAAAATATGTAAAACTCCCTTTCTGCAATATAACCTCTGCTATCGTATTGTTAACAAAATCACCATACCTGTTTGATACCTCATCGCATATTTTTGAAAATAAAACTTCCATACCAACTGGATAACTCTTAGCCGTATGAGAAATAAATTGACCCTTGTCTATAAAAATAACGTCAAGAGTATAGTATCCTATGTCAATCACTATTACACTCTGTCCCTGATAGTCAGGATTATTCACAAGAAAATCAACATAAGCTCCTACTCCTTGAGGGATAAATGAGATTTTATCCGGCACTGGCAGGAATGTTTTGTTAAGTTTTAACTCATTCTTTTCAAGTGCATTCCTTAGAAGAATTATCTTCCTTTCATTAAAAAGTGCAGGAGGTAATCCGAGAGCGATTCCTGATAAATTAATATTTCTTTTGTAAATCTGACTTAAACAGTATCCAATTACAGCAAAATATTCATTGCTACCTACGAATTCTTTGTTCACCTTCCATGATGGAGTGGTCTCTGGTCCCACAAGATACTCCTGTCCATTAACTGAGATGACTTCTGGAGCTCTGTTAAAAATTTTTTCAGAACGAACATGTTTTGATACAGTAGTCTGAAAAATCAAATTTTCATTGTTGCTTCCAAAAACTACTTTTGTAAAACCATATCCAATATCAATGCCTGCAAAAGCCATAATTTATCCCCCTTTCTATAAAATGTTCTTTAATTTGCTTTTTGAGAAAATTTTGTTAATTAGATTAATACTTGATAGTTCTCTCAATATTGATTCGGATTCATTTGAATCAAATTCAAAACTTCTACCCTTTCTGTGATTGATTAACAGGAAGGAAATCTCAAAATAGTCTTTCTTCCATTTTGCAGTATCTTCACGCTTATATATTTTTTTGGAAATCTGAAGCTCTACATGAGGATATTTTTGAAATAAAATCTCTTTGATTTTTCTGTAACTGTCCATTAATCTGAAATCAATCTCAAACTCTTCATATTTGATCCCATGCAGAATAGTATCTCCAGTGAAATAAAAAAGAACCTTAGCTATTGCAGTCCTGTGATTACCCTCTCCAGATATGTAAATTTCATCATTGATTTTCGTATAGTGCATATCAGGTTCTTTTCTTTTATTTTCAAAATAATAATCTTGATTCTGAGCAAGAAGGGCGAGATTTAAATGCATTCTTTTCCCCACCTTTAACATGTCTATCCATGTTATTCCATGATTGTAATCAGGATGAGCAGTCCCAACCACTCTAAAAATATTTACAGATTCACTGTCTGACCAGTAATGTGAGGTTGCAAATTGTTTTAAAAAGTCAATATCAGGAAAAGGCTTTATGGGTTCATTTAAAATGCAATCCCTTTTTTTAATTTCCTTTATTACCATTTCAGGATTTGATGCAATATAGAGATGAGGTTTATCAGGGTTCATTTTCTATTCTCCTTTAAAAAGGTTATTTACAGAACCAAAAACATTTTTCAAGGATACAGATAAACCACCAGAGGACTGCTTTTCAGGTTTGTTTTTATCTGGAGTATCACCGTCATGTGTAGCTGGATCATTAAGCTCTGTTTGTTTATCTTTTAAGAGTGTTTTTTCATCTTTTTTCTCAACCATATCTTTCCATTCTTCATTTATTCCCGAATTGCTTAGCTTTTCAGAAGGTATCTGCATAACTCGAGATACACTATAACGAATTGCATCTACAACAAAAATCGTTCTCATGCTCTTAGGAACACTCTCAAGTATCTTTATCACGTCAGCATGATGAGTCTCATCAAAAGAAAAACGAAAGATAATCTTGCTCATCTTTTACTCCTTTATAGGTAAATAAAGAGGCTTATTCATTATCATCAACATAGCCTCATATACTGCTCCTCTTATCTGAGCTAATGAGAGGTTATATTTTGAGAAAAGCAATAAAACTCTTTTAGTAAAATTATTGTTCACAATTAGTTCATCTAAAGTCTTTTTCCTATCAAGAGGCTTTAAATAGAAATTTCTCCCAAGTACTTCCTCAGAATCCAGATATAAAAAGGCATCTAACCACTTAAATATACTTGTTATAGAAGCGTTCTCCTCTTCTGCAATTTTTACAATCTCTTTGGCTATCTCTTCACATCTAACGGCAACAGGACAGGTAGAACTGTCATATGGAATCCTCCCCTGACAGAAAGAATCTCCGTAAATCTCATACATGTCCTGCCAGAATTTGTTCATTTTTACCCCCTAAAAAAATTTTTTAATTCTTCAAAAAATATTACCTTTCATTTATAAAAAGTTCAGTATAGCTAAGAAAAGCTCTGTATCGCTCACAAAATAAAAGAAAAGCTCAGCCAGGACAAAATTAAATCATAATTAAAATCCTAACCGAGCTTTTCTGAACTTTTATTGACTATTTACAGCTTTACCTTACTTTTCCTGACAAATTTTCTGGCAGGAGTGCCATTGGGGTAAAGGTGAAGTTCTTTGTCTTCCAGATACCAGATTCTTCCACAGTTTATGCAGGCATACATTTTTGAAAAGTAATTACCTTTAAATTTTCCGTTCTTTATCCTGTCAAGTCTGGTGGGGCAGTCATATTTTTCAGCCTGATAGAGGAAGCCACCACAACAGGGACACCGAAATGAAAAGTCATATTCGGTGCTTCTGGGCATAAGACCTCCTTGAAAGGTTTTTTTATTGGAATATTACAGGTTGGAATAAAAAAGTAATATATAAATAGCTTTAGTTAAGTAGGATATCCGAAAAATCTTCATCATCTCCCAACAAGGGAGAGCATTCTCTTACCCTCCGGAGAGAATTTTCCCTTGTTGGGGGAATATATTCTCCAAAATTTTCTCTCCGTGGGGATTTCATCCTGTAAAAAAGCCGTCTTTGATGGTTTCCATAAAAACCTCATCGGAGGGGAAAATGAAAGAATTAATTGAAATTGAAAAGCATGGTAAATACGGTGCAACCCTGTATTTTGCAACTGATAACTGGAAGGTCAGAGAAGGTCTTATTTTAGCCTATGAAAGACTAAGAAAATCTTCTTATGACCCAGATTTTGTAGATCACAACATATTCTGTGGTCTAAGAATTTTTGTAGAAGGAATAGGCTCTGAGAGAATAATGCTTATTCGGGAAGTTAAAGAAATTGTAAAAAAAGCAGTAGAAGAAACTCTAAAAAATTTTTAGAATTACAGGAGAGGGATTATCCCTCTCCTTTTTTCATTTGAGATTCTTTTTCTGCATATTCTACAAATTCAAGGAAATCCTTTAATCTCTGTTTGGCTAATTTTTCGGCTTCCTCAAGAGTATAACCATCCTGCAGATAAGCCCTTAAAAACTCCATCTCCTGTTCTTCTCTGGTTGTGTTTTCGTCACCAAGATTGATTATTCTGTAGTAAAATCCAGTTTTAACCATATTTTCCACAAGAACCTTCTCTATGTCATTAGGTTTATACTTGAAAGCTCTTTCTGCTGGCATATGTGCCTCCAGTTAGATTTACTATCAGAGAGCCATGCTCTCTTTTTTTATTTTACCTTTCTTGTCAAAGATCAATTATCTTACTTTCATTATATATACAATGCATATACTTTGTCAACTCCTTTATTTTCCCTTGACATTCAAAGAAAAAACTGCTATTGTTTTATATGAATCTTTGATTTTAAAACATTTTTTAAACGAAGGGAGGTGAAAAGCAATGACTAAAGCCGAACTTGTTAATGCAGTTGCAAAAAAGCAGAACTAACCAAAAAGGAATCAGCTCAGGCAGTTGATGCCATTATTGAATCTATCACCGAAGCACTCAAAAAGGGAGAAAAAAATAACTCTTGTTGGATTCGGAACTTTCTCAGTTACAAAAAGAAAAGCCCGCAAAGGTAGAAATCCAAAAACAGGTAAGGAGATAAAAATTCCTGCAACTAAGGTTCCAAAGTTTACTGCAGGCAAAATTTTGAAAGAGGCAATTAAATAATTATTCATGCAGACAGGTTACTCATGCCTGTCTGCACATTCATACTCCCTTATTATCTTTGCAAATGCCTCTCTGGCAAGCTCTGTTACTGTTCTACCCTGCTTTTCTGCTATACGCTTAAGTTCATTCGCTACCTGTTCAGTGACTCCAATGTGCAAAAGAACATGTCTTTTTCTTTGTTGTTTTTTTGGTTTCATATATTCATTGTATACATTTTAACATAGGTTTTGCAAATTTTCTTTTCAAATGGTAATATAAAGATAACTGGAGTTAAGTAGGAGCTTGCCGAACAAAATATTAAACTTTCTTCCTTAAAAGGAAGATTTTCTCAACTTTTTTCTTTTCTTGAGAGTAGGCTATGTCGAATTTTTTTAAAACCTTTCACTCTGAGAGGGTAAGGGAATTTTTCAATCTTTTAACCATTTTACCATTTTTTTTCTGACATAACATATAAATATTTTATATGTTATCTTTCTCGGGTAATATCTTTTTATGGAAAAAATAAAATCTGACTCTCTTATTGACCTGTTGCTTTCTTTCCCTAAAAGGGACAGGGTTAACATACTTAAAGGGATACTGATGCAGCTAACTGAATCTGAAAGGGTGTCCATCTATGAGAAAATCGTTCATTCTTTTTCTAAGGGGGAAAGGAAGAAGCACTTTCAGATTATATCCAGCAGTCTCATCAGTAAAACTCGGTGGAGACATATTGACAGGTGGATGGAGACAGTATTTATGAATAATTATGATTACACACCTTATAAAGTAGCAATGATGGCAATGAATTATTACAGAGTTAATCGCAAGATGAAGCCATTTATGATAGCCCATGCACGGAGGGTAAAGAAGAGGGTTTACTATAAACTCAAAAGCAGAAAAAAATGAATGTGACGATAAAAGTTATCAGTAAACTGAAAAACTTTAAGGCATTTTTTAAAAACTCCGTATTTTGTGATTAGGGTAATATTTTTATAACAAATTTAAGTAGTCCTACCGAACAGTTAGTCAAATTCAATCAACTCACCAGTGATGGTGAGGCAGGAAATAATATCAGGAGGGGAGAAATGTTAAGAATTGATTTATTAAATGAGATAGTGTTTCCGATAGAAGTATTAACGAAAGAAGATTCAAATTATGCAACTGACTATTTAGAATTACGAAAGGATTTAGGGAAAGTTGTTTTTGTAGTTCAGGGTTTTAATAATTTTAGCATTTTAAAAAAATTTTTGAAAGAAAATGCTCAATGTTATGAATCAACAATAAAAGATATTGTCAGGGATTGTTTTCTTGAGCTTTATTATAGGATTTATGGAGCTAAAGTTATAAATTTAAATTTATTGCATGAAATGATTTATCAAGTTAAGGAATTATTAATCAAAAAGAATACAGATTATGGAAATAGCTATTTTGAACTCAGGAAGGAATTTGGTAAGGTAGCATTTCTTGTAAGAATTGCTGATAAACTTGCACGGCTGAAGACACTGGTGAAGCAGCAGGCACAAGTAGAGGAAAGTGAGGAAGATACAATCAAAGATATCATTGGTTATTGTCTTCTTGAACTTTATTACAAGCAGTATTATGGAGGTGAAAGTAATGGGATGGATAAGGATAAAGAGTGGTAAGGACAAATTGTTATTGAATTCTTCAATGCAGTATTTTGCCTGCATCAATGAAGACAAAAAGATAAAGGTTTTGGAAGTTGAGAAAATTTTTGAGGTAGTGAAGGCACAGGGGAGAGAAATAGACAGGGAGGAGTTTGACAGGCTGCAGAAAAGCCAGAGGGAGCAGAATAAGAGATGGTGGAATCATAATAGGAAATTTTATCAGAAACAATAATCAAAAGCAATTAAAAATCACATTTATAGCCTCACAAACAGGATAAGTTAGCCCTCCTGTTTATGGGGCTTTTTTTATTTAGGGGTAATATTTAAATAACCAAATCAAAGTAGACCTGCCGAAAAAAATTTCCTCTTTTAGAGGAAAACAATTCCTGAAGGAGGGAAGTCATGGAAGTTATTGTCAAGATTAAGACAGAAGGGCTTTCAGTATCCAGAGAACTAATTTGCGATTACTGTAATGGAAATCTCTATACAGATTTCTACAAAGAGGAAGAGATATATGCGATTTTCTGGAAAGAGAGAGATAATCTTTATCTTGAGAAATATATTTGTAAGGATTGCTTTAACAGATATTTCAAAGGAAGTCAGGTAATTCCTTTTGAGTCTGCTGCTCCTGTTTATAAAAGGGCACTGGAAAGAGATTTCAAGAGGGACTGGCATGGGATAATAGCCCCCTGTTCATCTATAGAGAAATGGAGATTATTGCAGGAGAATCCATTCTTGATTGAACTGTGGGGAGAAAAATTTTAAAAGGAGAAAACAATGTTAACAAAAGAAGAAATAAAAAAAATCATAAAAGAATCTGCACTGATAATTCTTTTTTGTTATTCCTGTCAAAATTCGGAGAACTGTTCTTTATGGGAACAGGTTAGTGAAATAAACGAAGATTTTATAAAGGAGACTTTTGAATATGAACCTGAAGTTCAGTCTGTAGGGGCAGCAGTGAATTATTGCAAACTTTATCAACCGAAGAATAAATAAAAAGGAGGGATTTATGCACAGCAAAGTATTTGTATTAGCAAGAAGTGAAGAAGAAATAAACGAAGTTTATGAAAATGTATCTGGAGATGAAATAGTAGAGACAGTTGGAGCTGATTATGCTGTATTGGAAACTGAAGAGGAATTTAAAGACAGTATTGAGTGGTTAAAGGAAAACTACAGTTTATCTAACGTAGATTTAAGGATGGTTAATACGGACGATTATGGTGAAATTTTGGTAGCAAAGATAAGTAAAACTCAAATAGAAGAACTAATTGAAAGTTTAAAAAAGAAAAAGGAAAAAAGAATAGAAAAAGCGAAGGAAGCTCTTGAAAAAGGCGACCTGTGGTTAACTGCGTGGGAAGCTTATAACAGGAAGGGATTTTTCTTTGCTCTGGATGGTTATGGGATATTTAATGATGTAGAGTTACTTGACATGCTTGAGAGAGAAGAAATTGACAAACTTTATGTAATTCAGTCATTTGATTATCATTTCTAAAAAAGATCAACAGAAGAGAGGAGTAAATTCCTTTCCATCTTCAGAGATTTTAAGGAGGCATCAGATGAAACTTTGGGCAATAGAAGCAGAGGAGTTGGGGGTAAGCAAATGTGGTCATTGCAATTGGGAGACCTCAATATTTTATGTTCTTGCTGATAGCTATGGTGAGGCTATTAATTGGGCAAGGCGTCATAAATCAGAGCTATCCTAAGGCACAAACCCGATGCCTTAGGGAGAGCTAAGGGTTGTAGGAGCTTAGAGAGCCTGTGGAAGGGCGAGCTAACTTCCGAATCCTAAAACTTCCACTAAGCATGTAGATGCTTAGAAGTAGCACCTTCGGACGCGGGTTCGATTCCCGCCGCCTCCACCAAAAAGGCTATTCATTCTGTCCATTCCTTTCAAATTTATCTTCAATATCACTCCTGAACATTCCTGCAATCAGTCTTCCATCTCTTAAATACTGGAAAAATTCTTCATAACTAATGGGACTTAAAAAATGAAATATATACTTTTGCCTAATATCTGCATTCTCTAACTCTTTGTTCAAATCTGAGAAGTGCTGTTTTGCCCATCTAAGTTTTGCCTTATTTTCAATGGAATCATCACCATCTGTTTTAACTTCAACAACAATAATATGTTCTGTGTCTTCCTTTTTAATTTTTATAAAAAAGTCTGGATTAAAAAACTGATTCTTCTGAGGATGTTCTCCTTTACGCCATGAGTATTCAATACTGTAAAAACCCTGGTCTCGCGATTTTATCCAAGCATCAATCTTTTCAGCATTTTCTCGTTTGACCAATTGTTCAACAAACTTTCTCTCAGGCTCCCCTTTGGTTAATACAAGATCAAGAGGCGTCTTGAACAAGAATTGATTAATCTCTTTTTCAGCACTCTTAGGAAGACTCTCATCTTTCTTAACTTCTATAAGAATATCTTTTACCTCACCACTAATTTCATTTTCAAAATTATCTGTGTAAAAAACTGTTGCTCCGTGTCTTAAATTACCTACAGCAAGAGACTCTCTGTCCATACTATCTGTATTAATTGGTATCGGCTCACTAACCTTTCTAACATTAACTACGGTTTTCCCTTTTTTCCTTAGTAATGTTCCAAATGCCTGAAGTATCCTTTGTCTATTCTTTTCAACAAGCCTATCGCCTTTAATCCCCCTTCTATCCATAGATTTTCTTATGATGCTTTTTATAATATCCTTAGGTGGAAGATTATTTTTGGTATATTCACCATCAGGTAACTGGAGGATTCTGCCTTCCCAATCCCTTGTTTTGAATTCTTCATAAATCTTGTTTACAATTTCATCTACTGTATAAGTGTTATATTCAATTAGAGTGTTTTTAGAATAAATCTCACCGGCAAGACTTGTATATTCAGTGCCTTTTTCAATATCTTCTACCTGCGATATGAGTTCAATATATCCCTTTGTATAATCAAAAACTTCGGTCTCCTTTTCAGCTTCCTTTTCCTGAGGCTCTTTATCATAATTAATGTTATAAAGGGTAAAGTTATATTTTGCCCTCTCTCCTTCTTTTAAAACAGAGCTTACAAGCTTCATCTCTATTTCAAAAATCTCATCCACAAGCCCCTTTATACTTCTACTCCATGCATCATGGTTAAAAACCTTTACCCTCGGTTGAGGTGATTGATATTCAGGAGGTATTCTAAGTCCTCTTCCTAAAACCTGTGCAATAAGAAGCTTTGAATTAAATGCCCTATCTTCCCATGGAACAATCTGGAAGACATTTTTAACATCCCAGCCCTCTGTAAGCATTGATACAGATACAATCCATTCGGTAGGGTCTTCTTTACTATCTACATCTTTAAGTCTTGCTACATTTGCCTTATGTTCCTGTGCAGAGGTTACTATTAAAACCTTTTTTTCTATTTCTTCTATAGGAAGACCTTCTTTTGTAGATAAGAACTCTTTAAGATTCTCTGTGAGCCTTTTTGCATTAGTTATATCCTTTGTAATGAGGATGGTAAGAGGTTTAATTCTTCTATATTTATTCTGATTTTCTACATGATTGTCATATATCTTCTGGAATTTTTCATACTGATCAATACTTTCGTCCTTACTTACATAATCAACCATCTTTACTACCTTATCATCAACTGCCTGTCTTAGAGAGTATCTATAGATAACATCATTAAAATACTCATCTTCAATGTAGGCTGTTCCAGTAAAACCAAGCATATATTTAAAGTTATAATCAGAACTTAAGAGAAAATCTTTCCACTTCTTTATTGATTGACTCTCTTTATCCCTTCCTGAGACTTTGTTATATGCATGATGGACTTCATCGTTTAAAACGAGCACTCTCTCACCATTACCCATCAAACTGTCTTTTATTGATGAACCTGTTTTTTCATAAACAGCATGGATATTTTCAATACAGATGTCACCATCTTTGATTGTGCTGTTTGCATCAATTATGCGAGGATTTTTAAAAACTGCATCAAGTGGCAGTGTCTGTTTAAGTTTGCTATCACCACTTAATGAGATAAATTTTTCCATTAAGCCCTTTTCAATAGTAAGTGATGGGCAAAGAACAAGCACCTTATCAACAAGTCCTAATCCAAGCATCATCTGGGCAATACCATAGATTACATAACTTTTTCCTGTGCCTGTGGCAAGGTCTATAGTTGCTGAAAGTTTGTGAGGCAATTGAATATGATGAAAATATTCATCAAGGCTTCTATATCTCGTATGTAGCTCAGGATTTTTTTCCCAGTTTTCTTCCACTAAGTCCTCAATTGATTTATACCTACCAGATGCAAGATATACAATTGCATTCTCAATAGCCTCTTTTTGATACTGCCTATCACCGCAAAGCACATCAATAAACCTATCCCATATTGAAAGGTCAAGTTTTGTTGGGTCATAGGATTTGCTTACTTCTAATACAAGGTCTTTAGTCTTGTATGTCTTTATCTCAATCATGATTATTCCCTAAGCTGAAATACTTCTTTAAATTCATTACCGTAAATGTCAATGTAAATGACCATAACCTTGTCACCACACTCATCTTCCTTTATTGGAATAACTATTTTTTCCTGATGTGATAAATCCTCTTTTATTTCATCCTCTGTCTCGTTTTCTTTTTTATCTGGAATGAGATCTTCAGCAAAATAAAACTCATCCATTACAAATTCTTTGTCATTATAATCTTTATCAATAAGCACCATAGCAAGAGATTCAAAGTTTTCTAATTCATTTCCTGTTTCTTCTTCCAAATAATTTGAGAGGAATTTGGTTATATGGATTTCAAAATTACCGTTTTTCTTGACGAGCTTTGATTCAACATCTGGCTGTCTAATAAAATGAAAACCAATAGCATCATCAAGGTCATTGACATTTCTTTTACTCTGGGGCTGTCTGAATTTCTTAAACTGCACCTTGTGAAGTTCCTTTATGATTTGATAAGGCACCTTAAGGAAATAATATCTTGTCTTTTCTATCTCATGATAATCACTTATAAAGTCCACGTAATTTGCAGGCGCTATGATATAAAGCCTACCACCAATCCTTTTGCCAATATGTGAATGGAGATCTTCAATGTACTCTTCATCCACTGCTGCATCCTTGAACTGCCAGTAGGGATATATTAGGACATAATAACCATCCTTTTTCTGGCCATCTATCTTTATCCCAGCAATCTTTTTCTCTATGGGCTCAACCTCAAAGAGATTCATAACAAATTTAATATAATCATCTTTTTTAAGTTCAAAGACTTTTTTGAGATCATAAAGTCCTGTGTTGACAGTTATAAAACTCCTTGCCTTCTTCCCGTACTTCTTCTTTGGATTCTCTAAATCTTTGCTATCCTGAATAGTAAGAATCCTTTTCTGCATAGTGTAAAAGGCGAGCTTCCCAATATCACAGACAATCCAACGCCTGCCAAGTTTTTCTGCTACAGCAGCAGTTGTGCCAGAACCAGCAAAGAAATCAAGGACGAGGTCATTGGGTTGGGTAGTTGATTTAATAATTCTTTCAAGAAGTTGTTCGGAGTTTTCAGTGGGGTAATCAGTGGTGAAAGAATAGCCAGGTATGTCTGTCCAGTTTGAATCCAAAGGTTCTCCTTCTTGTGTAAGTACTTTATATATTGGTCGCCCTTTCGAATTCAATTTTATTAACCCTTCTTTTTCCATTTCAAATATTCGTTCTTGACTAAAAGTCCAAACGCGTCCCTTGGGAGGATATCGCATCTCACCTAATATAAATCGGGGTTCCCCAGTCTTTCTACCTCCTGACATTGAGTCCATAGAATGCCATTTTTCTTTTTTAGAATTTAGTGGTTTTCTATAAGGTTTGAAGAAATAATCGGATGTTTTAGAATACCAAAACAGATAATCATTTGCGGTTGGATATCTATTAGCTCCAAATCCTTTTTTTGTAATTCTTGCTACAATAATTTCATTAAGAAAGTTTTCCTTACCAAAAACCTCATCCATTATCACTTTCACATAATGCCCAAAGTGATAATCCTGCCTAACAAATATGCTTCCATCATCTGCCAATATCTCTCTTGCAAGTATTAATCGTCTTCGAAGAAACTCCACAAACTCAGCGCCTTTTGCCCTCGCACTGTATGCCTTCTGCCCTCTATTTGCATCATATTCATCACCTGTCCCAAAAGGTGGGTCAATATAAATAAGCTTTACCTTACCTTTTACCCTATCCTTAATCAGAGGATCTTTATTTTCGTAGACGGTTTTTAAGAATTGAAGATTATCACCAAAAACTATCATATTACGCCATTCTTTATCACCTGCTGGATGCTCATCACTATTGAAGACCTTTTCAACCTGCAATGGAACTGGGAAAACACCATCCTCATTAGCAAGAACATCTTCCTTCCGCATCTTGCCAGCATATACAAGCTCATATTCCTTTTGCTTTATAGGAAAAAGCTTATACTTATAATCTTCAGGTATCGGTTCACCTTTTTGGAGTTTTTCTATGAGAAATTGAATGTCATAATCTGTCAAATTTGGCATGATTTTATCCTATAGTTTTTCTTCATTTACACTTGAGAAATTTTACTTTTTCTCAAAATGCTCTTTTGCTTTTTTATATATTTCTTCCACTGTCATTCCTGCAAACAATTCATCCTGAATTTTCAAATAATCTCTCTTTTCATAGGTAATCAGAGAAAGAAATCTCAAAGCATCTACCTCTCCAAGAGTCTTGAATAAAATACTCAATCCTTTCTTTCTTATTTCCAAATCACTTGCCATTTCAGCCATTTTATTTCACCTCCATCTCTTCAATAAATTTTAAAGGGTTTATTACCCTAAGATTTATTTTGAGTTCAGATGTCTTCTTTATTAGTTTATCATCACAAGTCAAAAAATAGTTAGCTCCACCTTTCAATGCACAGGCAAGATGAATAGCATCTCTTGGTTTTATACCAGTAGCTTCAAATTCCTTTGCCTTATTAAAAATAAAATCATCTGGTGAAATAAATTCTTCAGCAAGAAAAAAAAGCATTTCTATTTCTTCTCTAATATCATTATGAGGATTCAAACTATTTTCATAGTCAATCATAAAAGACCACAAAAGAGAATATTCTCTATTTTTGATACTCTGTAATATAGAAAAGATAGCTATCGTTTCCAGTCTAATTCTTACTTGTGCTTGATCATCAAAAGGACGATTATAAACGTTGGTATCAAGATAAATTTTGTGCATAGCTTACTCATGCCTTATTAATTATCTAATTTCCCTTTAAATCATTCTTTTTTAACATCCCCTCAGCCTGAAAACTGTAGTAACCATTCTTACTAATTATAATATGGTCAATTACTTCTATTCCTAACATTTTACCGATTTCAACCAATCTCTTTGTTATTTCAATATCCTGTTTGCTTGGCTCAGAGTCACCAGAGGGATGATTATGAACAAATATAATCCCTGCAGCCCTGTCGCTTATAGCATCAGCAAATATCTCTCTTGGGTGAACAATACTATGGTTTAATGTGCCTATAAAAACAGTCCTTTTCTGTATTAGATTAGATGCACCATCTAAAGTAAGACTGAGGAAATACTCCTGCTTTTTATCCTTTAATTCTTCAGTTATTTTAAGGACATCATCAACATTTTTAATCTTTATTCCCTCTTTTAGCAGAAATCTCTTTGAAAATTCTATGGCTGCCATAATCTGACATGCCTTTGCAAGTCCAACACCTTCTATATTTTTCAGATTATCTAAATTCAAGTTATTGAAGTCTTCCTGAGTCAACTTTAAAATATCCCTTGCTACTTCAAAGACATCCTTGCCTTTTATTCCACTCCCAAGCAAGACAGCCAGTAATTCAAGATCAGATAATGCCTTCGCACCTTTCTTTTCCATCTTTTCACGCGGTCTATCAAAATTTGGTATAGATTTAATCTTTTTCATAAAAATATTCTAAAATATCTCACACTCCAAAGAAAATAAAAATAATCTCGTAGAGAGAAAAAGATAATCAAAAAAATGGGAAAGAGTGCATAAAGTTTTCATTGATAGCAACACTCTTATTGCTAAGAAATTTTTGTTTCTTTTCGTAAGTTAAACACCATAACCCAACAGATTTACTTTGATTTCCATTGAAGCCAGAGCAACGATATCAGGCGCTAATTGCATTTTAAAAAGTGTTATTATATTTTATGAGAAAATTACTTTTTGCACTGGGGCTTTTAGGATTGGCTTTCAGATTCACTAAATCATTGGTAGATATCGTTAGATGGATTGCCAAGAAAAGATAAGATAAATCTAAATTTTTAGGCTACCACTACCTCAACAGAAATTGATTTACTGATGCATAGAGTTTTACTAACATAGAGTTTTTCAATACCGATTACTTTTCCTTCTTTATCTTTCTTAAAAATTATTTTTTCTCCTGCTTCTTCGCAGATTACCTCATCTTCATGATTTCCAAACCAGATGTCAAGTGTATCTGAATCTTTGTTGTAGTACACTACTACTTTGCCCATATTACATCATCTTCCTTTACTTTATCTGTGGGGTAATTGGATGAATCATTTGGCAAAGTTGTAACGATGTCAACGATATCAAAAATTTTTGATAATTATAGAAAAGCCTTATATGACTCAAGATTGAGATATGAAGATTTGTATAAGGAGCGAGTAAAAAATGCTCAAGATTTTTATCAGAAATTTTTTAATAAACTAATCAAACAATATAAAACACTATTTTCTGATTTGGGTTCGCTTTATCAAATCAAAAAGCATATTTTGCAGTTTTTTGAAACAGATCAGATAGATTTTGTCGCCATTGACGGAACCTGTAGCAAAGACCCTTTTAAAGATTTCATTACCTTTTTTGGAGGAGCATATGGAGCAAAAGGAAGAATATCTCTTGAGGGAGATCCTCCAAAAGTTAAATATCATAAATGGGCAATGAATAAGGATGTTAGTATGGTTGCATATATTCCTATCCCTTTTGCTCAACTTTCGGATGTTACCGATACAAACCTTGCTGAGACTTTTATAGTTTCTGATGCAGATAGAATAGACCTCTCTAACATCCAAATTTTAATAATGCAATTGGCTGAAATCTTCTTGGCTTACAATGTTGTGACAAGCTCTACCTTAGAATCACCGAAATTATTAATGATGGACTTATCACTCAGTTCACTTATGGCAAGCGTGGCGGCAGAACCAACTGTTCCATAGGGTTTATTATTATGCTTTATTTCTTACCCAATTGGGAAGACAGATTAGACCCCAATTATAATTTTGAAACCGATACATTTAGTAGAGATAAGTCTGCAGCTTATGCAATAGATGTTTATGCTCATCAAATCTTTAAAAAACCACCATACAATGGAATCTTGATCAGCCTGGCAATTTTTAAAGACAAGATTAATCTAATATCTGATAGTAATGGTGGAAAACAGATCAGGCAATTTAAGTCCATAAAGGAATATTTGCGTATTAAAGAAGGTTCCAAACTTAAAGTTATGGGTGACTGCGGGGCTTTCAGTTACATTAATGAAGATGTTCCTCCTGAAGAGTATAAAATAGATAAAGTTTCAGACATATATCAAGCATTGGATTTTGATTATGGCGTATCTGTTGACCATATGATTCCTGATACTATTGTCAAAAACGAGAAAAAAATAAATCTAACAGAGGAGCAAAAAGAAGAAAGAAGACAGCTAACCCTTATTAATGCTAAAGAATTTATTGAATATCATAAAAAGAAAAATCTGAATTTCACACCAATTGGAGCAGTTCAGGGTTATTGTCCCGAAAGTTATGCAGATTCGGCAGCAAAAACCGTTGAAATGGGATATTCATATATTGGCATCGGAACCCTTGTGCCAAAATCAGACGATGAAATAGTTAAGATTATCAGAACTGTAATTAAAGCAATCAGCCATAGAAAGATCAAACTTCATCTTTTCGGTATTTTGCGTCCTCAGAAAATAAGAGAATTTAAAGCACTTGGAGTAACAAGCTTTGATAGTGCTTCTTTTCTAAGAAAATCATGGCTTAGAACTGGAAGAAATTACTTTACAAAAGATGGTAACTGGTATGCAGCAATACGAATACCATACGCTGAAAATCCTGTTTTAGTTAAAAATGCGTTGAGAGAAGGTTATTCAATAGCGGATATTAAGCAAATGGAAAACAACGCATTAAAGGCAATAAGACAGTATGCTAATAATAAGACATTAGATGTTGAAAGAGTATTAAAAGCTATTCTTGAGTATGATACGCTTCTTTTGAGAGAATATGACGGAAACCATCATTATGATAAATATATGAAGACTCTTGTTGATAGACCTTGGGAAAAGTGCAACTGTGAAATATGTAAAGAAATAGGCGTAGAAGTGATAATCTTTAGAGGCGCAAATAGAAACAAGAGAAGAGGATTTCATAATACTAAAGTATTTTATGAGTGCATTCTGAAAAATATTTAAAAATATCTCCCGAGTTTATCAATTCATTTTTGTAACTCATTGAAAATATTGGCTTTCACTTTCAAAAATTGCAAATTTTTGTACAACAGGAAGGTTAATTATTTTAAAGTTTTTTCTATATCGTGAAATAAACTTTTCCTTTGAAAATTCTAAAAACCAGATGGGCGACTCCGAATCTTTCAGAATCGCTATCTTAAATATTCTAAATCTCTTTTAATTTCATTACAAGGATTTTAAAGTTTTCTTTCATGTAATACTTTCGCCATTCTGCATCAACTTGTGGAATCATAGCTATATTCAAGCAGAAAATGGTTTGCAACAGGACATGTTTTGCAGTTTCTATCAAGACTACTACATTTGCAAAAAGAAAGATGAAGAATTCCAAAAAGAAAACAAGGAGAAAAATTAATTATCCCGACTTTTGTTCTATTATTTCAATTTCTTCAGGAGTTAACTTATAAAGTTTGTAAATAAGTTTGTCAATTTTAGTTTCTAATTCTGAAGTATTAGATGAACAGTCTTGACTTTTAAGTGTATGAATTTGGTCAACAAGAGACTCTATTTGAGAAATGAAATGTTTGTTTTCGTTTTTTATTAAAGGAATGGGAAGTTGTTCTAAAAAAGCTTTTTTATATCTAAAACCTTCCTCCCCAAGACCCCCGCCAGCAAAAAATGTTTTAAAAAAATAAGCAATAGGTTTAGAGTTTAAGAGTCCACAAATATATTTAATACTATCACCTGTCATTACAAAAGCAGTTGCTTCAATAAAATATTTATTTGTATCGTATGTAAATTGAGGCTCAGTAACAATTTCCTGCCACACAATTTTTTCTTTTTCAAATTCAGAGTAATAATCACAAGGTCTTAGCTCCCACCAATAGTCTCCCTGATCATCTCTGTTAAGTAATCCTTTTTTTCTTCCTTTAGGCGATGTTTTTAAAAATGAAGCTAAGTAATTATAAAGTGCTGGCAACGTGACCTTAAAATATTCCTCTGCATCCATGCTTCCTTTATTACTGTTAGTCCAACCAGCTGGTATAATTATCATCCACAATCTCGCCCAATTATAACAATATCTTCCAATATCTCTACCTCTTAAAATAGGCTTAATTAATTCCTCTGTTCTTTTTCTTTCGTTTTCATCTTTGCAGTTAGATAAAATTAAATCTCTTTGTCTTGTGTTTATTATAAAGGCTTCGTTTAAACCGGTTTTTATTCCATAATATATATTTACATCCCAATCTTTGAGAGGTTTGCCAATTCTTTCTATTTTTTCTTTCAACTTATACTCTTTTTGCGATAGAAATAGAAAAGATTCTTCTGATAAGGAAGTCATATCAGTTTCAACTTTTTTATCTGACACATAGTTAAATAAATTTCTATTATCGTTAATAT
>NZ_JARZRZ010000009.1:0-19044 GCF_029946585.1 Thermodesulfovibrio sp. 1176
CAGAATCAGCTATACAGGCAAGTTGAGCAACAGGATTTGCAAAAAGCAGTGCTTCAGGATTAAGAATAAATCCTATCAAATCATTATTCCACGTAGGGTCTATCTCTGTCATATAAGCAAGGTCAAAACCTTCCACAGGAACACAGGGATTATCTACAAAAAGATCAAGCACATGCCATACAGGGAAAACATACCAATGGGCATTCTGCTTTGTATATTGTCTATTTACTTTAGGATCATTTGAACCATGCTTTGTTCCCTGCTCAGGATTAGACATTTGCAACCCTCCCATTGTAGGGAAACAATAGGGCACCTTCGTTGTTTCAACTATTCTTGTGGGATTCCAATAGGAAACTGTTACGCCTAATACAATATTATTCCCTCTTTTACACATACATATAACGCTGCCTACTTTATCAGGATCGGGCAAATTGCTCGGACCTTTAACCTCTATCCCTGCAATTTCTACAGGAAACATAGCATCCCATCTTATATCGGTTACAGGATTTATAAACGATGCCTTGCATTTATCCATACAGTATCCCTCTGCATGCATTAAAACTAAAACTAATAAAACTAATACAAAAATAAAACTATTTCTTTTTCTCTCCATATATACCCACCTCACTTATTACAAGTTGCTTGTTTTGTGTTGATACTAAAGAAGGCGTTTTAGATATTTTAAATTTTTCTATCATCTGAGGTGTCGCAACAAATACTGTTCTGCCAAGCTGTTTTTCTGCTCTTATTACATCTCCTTTGGTAAGAATAAACATGACATTCCAATTATTAAACCATTCCTGTTTTTTCATCCACGCAATTTCAGTTACTGAATTACCATCAAAGAAAACAAGATAATATGGAAAACTAATGTAATCAAGAGGATTAAAGCTATAACCTTTTGGATATATAATCCGACCATTTTCATCCATTATGTCAAACTGAAGAGTATAAGTAGGATTAACATAAAATGTTTTGTCTTCTTTAGCTCTACCAAGATTAAAGGATACTTTTGTAACTTTTTCTATATCTGCTTTGTAATCTTTGACTATTCTATCCCAATTTGTGCTCTTTACCTTTGCCATAAGTTCCTCATAGGCATCAGACTCTGCAATAGGATAGGTTGCACCGTTAGTGCCTATGATTTCTGCTAAGCAAACAGAAACATAAAAGCAAACATTTATAAAACCTATTAAAATTGGCAAAATAAATTTTCTATACAAAATTATCTCCCCCAATTCTGCTGTATCTGCTGTTGCAGTTGTGGTGCAAGATTTTGTCTTATATTTTTCTGTATGTCTTCAATGTATTCGCTGAGGTCAATCCTGTTAAAATCAAGTGCCTGAAACTCTTCAGGTAGAAAACCTCTGCAATTTGGAGATTTTGGATCACCCCATGCACCATCAGGTTGAAATCCTTTAAGTTGAGGTCTTCCCTGTTCGTGTATTATTCTTGCAAGTTTACTGTTGAAACAACAGAAACCTTTTGCTTTCTGCACACAGCCAACCATTGGCCACTTCTTAATACAGTATTCACCAACTTCGTGGCAGTACCCGGAATCGTTAAAAGTGGACGTCATAATATCCTGTTGATCACATTTTTTCATAAATAAAGCCATTGCTAAACTTGCAACTGCTGTAGCAACACCGAGTACACTTCCATATCCGGCTATTGCTAATATAGATTGGGCACATACATTTACCGCAGAAGAAAGAACAGGGTCTTTTATGATCATGGATGTGGCTAAAGATACAACAGAACTTGCAATTCCTGATTGTTTTAAAAATTCATTTATACTTCCTGCTGTAAGTAAATCCGGATTTTGTACTTGATAAGTAACATAAGACCCTGGAACTCCACCGACTTGAGTTGCAGCCCCTGGTGTATTTTGAATAGTATTCCAAAGTGCATTTGCTTGACTGCTATCTAAAGCATAAGTCACACTCCCAGTAGGACCTGATAAAATAGCTTTCCCTGTAGCCGCATTGAATTGTATTAAAGTAGCTTTTGATACATTAGTGCCAAGATTTATTGCTGTATATACACCTGAAACAACTTTTTGTAAATCCCATATAGCACCTAACCCCCCTCCAATAGACCCAGTAGAATCGTAGAGTTTTCCTCTGGATTCGTTACAACAGTTATGAAAACCAGTATCTACTCCTGATTTTCTGCATCTCATGCCTTTGCCGTTAAAAATGTATATCGTTCCAAGACAATTGCCTTGTTCGTCTCGTGGTCCGTCATCTTCATATCCACCTGGTATAACGTCTCCTTGATCCTGTAGTTGACTTTGCGTGATACATTGATAAGGAGAACACATCCATTGATTTTCAATTTGATGACAAGGATAATCACCAAGTGGACAGCCATATCCTAAAAAACAGCCAGGTGGTTGTAATTGCCCTGTAGAACAACTTGGAGTAACTTCACACTTTCCTATGGCAGGATTAAATACTCCGCCCCCAGGACACGCCGAATGACAGGAATTTGCACACTGCTCCTGTGTATCATACTGAACACCATCTAGTGAACACTGCCACTTAGTAACTGTTTGGTTATAAGTTACACAAGCTTGTCCTTTCTGACATGTAGGTGGATTACCTGTGCAGGGGTAGTTGCCAAGGGGACAAGTATAACCTACAAAACCTCGGCAGGTTATTGAGGCTATACCACAGCGATAACACCATCCCTGATCTCGGCACGAAGTATTACAATACCACTCTCCATTATGTCTCATATCACACCGATGTGAACATTCACTAGGATAACAACTAGCACTTACTGCTACCGATCCTGGCCATAAGTAGTCACACACTACCTGTGGACCATGTCTAAAATCATCATAAGTAGATATAGGATTGCCACAAGGACCACGAGGAGGACTCCATGTTATGTCCCCATAACTTGCACTACACTGTGCCGTCTGTAAGCATGCGCTATTGCACTGATTCAAATCACTATATATCTGCCCATTCACGGGACACTGATACTGAGTTATCTGAACCTGTTGAGAAGAGCACACTCCCACTGTCGGGGTATATTCACATTTCTGAGTGTTTGCATTATAAGTATACTGTGCAGGACAACTTGGCTGCTGATACTGAGGGTTACACTGTGTCTGCCCTGTAGGGCATATATATCCCTGCGGTGTTTGCTGACACTGATGGATTTCGTTCTGCTGTATCTCCCCATCACCATTTGCGTCCACTGCACAGGAGTTCTCGGGAAATGTAGGCTCTGTGTCCCCCACTGGAGTTGCTGTCACGCTCTCACACTGCTTTGTCTGGGAGTTCCATATATAAAGCCCGGGGCAAAGAGGCATTGTAACACATTTTTTATACTCCGTTGAAAATATGTAAGGTGAAGGGCATTTCCCTGATGTATCAAGGGGATCAAGCTCACAGTATCCTGAACCAGAGGAAAACACACCCACCTGCCCGTTGTCTGCAGGACTGCAGTATGGAGTGGCTGTATCTGCGTAAGCTACAGATAAAAGGTTAAATTGTCCAACAGGTTTGGAAAAACCAAATAGACTTGATAAGTATTGAAGATCCACAGATACTTCAGTAAATGCAAAAATAAAAACAATAATCAGTGATATTGCCTTCTTAATCCACATAACTAATACCCCGGCAGTGTCTTTATATTGCCTGATGTGCAGATCATATCCTGTCCCGCAATTCTCATTGTCTGCATAAGGGTTGATGCTGCACCGAAGTCATTCATGCACTGACATGGAATATCTATGGTTTCACCTTCTTGGGCAGGACAAATGTCATTGTAGCAAGGACGATAGTAATAAATGCAATTTATATTTCCTGTATTTACTTCTGTAACTCTTCCGCTTATTCCAACTCCTACATTAGGACGATTTACTTTAACTCTACAGGCTTTTTCACAAGACTCCCCTGTTGCTCCTCCCCCAACAATAAATTGTTGATTTACATAAGTATTCCATGTATTACCTTCTTTCCTTATATCTGTAAAGGTTATTCTGTCTGAAGAATACTGACTTGATGGAACAACAGTTGCAAGTCTTTGTTTTGCTCCTGATAAATCTATTCCTTGGTCTTTACATAAATATACTCTACTTTTTAACAGCCAATCAAAAACATATGTTTTATCACATGCAGTAACAGGTTGTTTTAATGGAACCAGCCCTGTTCTAACTCCTTGTCTTATTGTTTGGACATTGTCTATTGTTTCTTCCCATAAAACACAATTTTGATTATTTTCATAATCGTCACACGTAGATTCTATATTTTGCAGTAATTCACAGGTAGTATTTGTATATATATTTGCTATAGAAAATCCTTCTCCACAACCAGCAACTGCTACTCTATTTCTTGTTCTTAAAGTATGAGGTTGCCCATATTGTTTAAAATAATTAGTAACATCAATATTTAAACCCCAATCCCAGCTTGTTGAAAGTTCACAACTGCTAGGAGGATAACTGTTAGGGTCTGTCCAGTTCCCATATGGACCATTCCATACAAGATAGTTATTAAACCATACCTGAATCCAATCGTCCCACTTTGCTCTTATCAATGTTGCTTTTTCAATTAAATCAGGTCGTTTAATAAGTAAATCATAATAAGTTTCAAATATCGAACAGCCAGCACACCAGTAGTTGTCTCCTTCCCATCCCAAAACAACTTGAATACATTTTTCTCCGCAAGACCTTACTGTTCCACCATTGCCTCCAACCGGTTCTATAATGTCATAAATTCCTATTCTCTGCTCTCTTAAGTTTCGTCTTATTGTGCAAGACCTAAGATTTGAAATACTTTGAGATTGATTGTAAGCACTATGCATAAGGCTATAAAAACTACTTGAATCCTGAGATTGAGACAAAACTAACCCTTCAACAGAAGAAGAAATTGTATAAGGAGATTTCCAGTATTGCTCAGGATATAAAGCACCGCTTCCGCCGCTTGCTATCCCACAATCTCTTGTTTTCTGTCCATAAAAATATATTGCTGCACCATCTATCCTTGCATCTGATATAGCATACCTTGAATCTGCCTTCTGAAAAGCACCTGCCACTGCTCCACCAAAAACTTTTAAAACATATCCAACATTGTTCCATAAGAGATTATTCCCGCAGGACTGATTAATACAAAAACATCCTGCTAAAGATGTAAGTCCAACTTCCTGCAATTGTAAGTTTCCATTGTTGTATTCAAATGAATAGTTTTTACAGTTCACCCATGTCCCCGGCTGACAACTTATAAATCCATTGGTGCATATACCCGATACATTACTTACCGCCATTGATTTATCCATTTTCCCATCCATATCGCTATCCCAGTATATGTCTGCATCAAAATCACCTGTGCCTTTTGGTTTTACAAGCACTGTAAGAAATTCTTTACTGCTTGGGCATACTAACTGCACATCACCACTTTTAGAACTGTCAATGGTAAAAAGTTTGTCTCCGCCAAGTAAGGGATTTACAAAGTTCTGCTTTATTGCCTTTTCCGAGCCTGCTTTATCTCTATACTGAGAATGCATGCTTCCTGCTATATCCGCTGCATTCTGTTCTGCATAGGATATGGTTACAAGAAAAAACAATAAACTACTTACTATTACGTCTTTTAACCATCTCATTGATTGCCTCTTCATAACTCATTCCATTGTTCACCATGTTTTGTATTTCTGCTATTTCTGTTGGATCAGAGGTATATGTGTAATATGAATATAGGTCAACCATTAGTCTTGCAACACCGACCCCAAAATCATCAGAATGTATAAAAATTTCTGAATATTTCGGAGCATTGTATTTAATCGAATTAAGAATATTTAAAGTAAACTCGTCATAATCAATAAGTTTTTTGTCTCTGGCTATCACAAAGTCACCGCTTTCAAGGAAAAATTTAAATGCAGAGTTTGAGTTAATAACCTGTCCTACTCTTCCAAAATGCTCAAGGTCAAGAATAGACTGTGTTATTATTCCGAAGCTACCTTTGTATTTCCTTGCTCTACGATATCCTTCCTCTATAACCTTCTGAAAAATCTCTGTATCCTGCAAAAACTGCCATGCTTCATCCATAATTACCATACGAGGGTTTTCTCTGCTGCTGAGATATAAATCCATTGTAACTGTGTTTAAAACCTGAAGCACTACTACTTTAAATAAATCTGGTAATGCTTTCAAATGTTCAAGTTCAAGAACTACAAAGTTATCCTGAGATATATCAAAACTTGTTGGACCGTTAAAATATTTCCCATATATACCTGCAGAAGTAAACTTATCCAGATTAAATGCCAGATGAGTGGATAATAATTTAAAGTCTTCAATACACGCTTCTTTGCCTTCGCAAAGGATATCCTTGCCATTGTAATGCTTTGGAAACTCTGAAAGATAAATCTGTATGTGGTCAACCATAGCATTCTGCCCGAATTTTTCAATTGCCCATCTTACTCCTGAACTTATTAGATTTACAACGCTTTCGTGGTTTGTCCCTTGAGGAAGTTGCCCCGTTGAAGATATAGCCATCTGTAAAATTATGTTTGAAATAACAGGAATATCATATTGTGCTTCTCTTATGTTAGAAAAAGGATTTATACATATATCACTGTCAGGAGAAAACTCAAGAAATTTACCATTAAACATTTTAGCAAGTTTTCTGTAACTACCACCTATGTCAACCATCCTTGTTTTAACTCCTGCCCCAAGATAGTTGGCAACCATATAGTTACAGGTAAACGATTTACCCTTACCCGTAGGAGCTGCAATGTAAAAGTTATAAGAAGAACTCCCCTGACTAAATATATTAAGTCCTACTATTTGTCCTTTTCTGCCACTAAATATAAGAACAGGTTCTCCTGTTCCCATATAATCAACCTGTGCAGGTATCATAGGAGGAAGTGTCTCCGACGGAACTATAAAGTCTCTATCAAGAAGATTTATTGTTCTGTGGTCTGCATAGCAGCCAAAAGGTAAACTGTATGTAAAGAGAGGAAGCAGTATTGTAGAGTCCTCCTGCATTACCGCACCTGTTGACTCCCATAGTTTTATTATTCTGTAAACTGCTGTTCTTGTCTGTTCTTCATCTTCCGAATAAACCCAGATTATAGGAATTATTCGGAAAAATCTCTCTCCTTTATCTACTTTGTCAACTGCCCAAAAATACTCTTCCTGCTTTCTTTTCAAAGAGGCTATGAATGAACCCATTGCCTGCTGACTGAAGATAAGATTTGCTTTGCCGTGTATTTTTGTCTTCAAATCCTCAACAAATATATTGAGGGTATACCAGAATGGAGTATTTATCTGCGATACATCACCGCTTATTCCATCATAACTTCCTGTTACTCTGTTTGCCCAAAAAAAGTCTATTTCCTGTGGCATTGATTTTACTGTTACACAT
The DNA here is from genome assembly GCF_029946585.1 of Thermodesulfovibrio sp. 1176. Taxonomy (NCBI): domain Bacteria; kingdom Pseudomonadati; phylum Nitrospirota; class Thermodesulfovibrionia; order Thermodesulfovibrionales; family Thermodesulfovibrionaceae; genus Thermodesulfovibrio; species Thermodesulfovibrio sp. 1176. The sequence continues at coordinate 7,374 of NZ_JARZRZ010000009.1, forward strand.
CTAAAGTATTTTGTAACTTCACTATCTTCCAGTCCTTTACCATTTTGTCTTACGAATTTACTTTTAGTCTTTATAAATCTATTTTCAACTTCTATATCTGTATCTGCAGAAATTGCCTGTGCATTAATTGGTTTATTTTTACACCATGAATTAATTACTTCAGGTTTTCTACTATTTATTATTTTTCTCAATAAACTTAGATATACATCAGGACCACATAAAACAGGATTTAAATGAACAGATTGCAAAATTTCTCTTGTTGAAGATATTAGTTCTTTAAGAAGACTATCTGTTGTCTTTTTTACAGGAAGTTTTACTGTAAAAAACAGCCTGTAATTTCTTATAGGAGGATTACCTGTTTTTTGTTTTTCATAAAATTCCCTTAAAGAGCGATATGCCATTCTAATATAATCAGGAGACTGTCTTTTATAATATTCATAATAATCCATATATGCAGATATATCAGGGTCTGCATAAAGAATGAATTGCAAAACCGTTCCTTCAGGATAGTTTATCTGAAATAATCCCTTCAGAGTTTGAAGTGACTGCATGCCAAATACTAAAACAGGCGTGCATTCATACATTATACCAATTGTTTCATCCTGATTGTAAAAAATCCCAGTTTCCTCATCGTAAGCAATAGGACTGAAATATTTACTTAATTTATTTCGTCTTAAATCTGCTTCAATTTCTGAATAAGATAAAACTTCCTCTTCGTGTTTTTCTCTCTTTAAACCTATTAACTCAAGTAATTTAGTCATTTATATCACCCCTTTATTTATTTATATTTTTTCTTTTTTCCAGAGCGGTGGAGGCTCAAGCGGATCAAGACTTGTGCCTTTCTGAAAATCATATATTCCATACCTTGCAGGATCATCCTCTCCTGTCATAAGTCTTATCGCTCTTGCAGTTCTTGTGTATATCTCATCTAAGGAAACTACTCCTGAACTTATAGGCATATATTGTCCTGTTTTTTGATCAACAACTATTATGGTCGGGGTTACTTCTATGCCAAACCTTGCCTGCATAGAAGGGTTTTTACTTATATCAACCACCTTTATTGGTATTCCATCTGCTTCTGCATATTTAAGTATCTTTAACTGAGAATCACAGTAACCACATCCAGGTTGAACAAACACTACATATCCAAACTCTGAAGCGTTCTTTTTTGCATAGCTCTGAAGTTCTCCTGCTATAAGGTCTCTCTTCTTTGACATACCCGGACCGGATATGGGAATATCTCTCTCTGTCGAAAGCTCAGGATACTTCTGCCACACATAGCCTGCATAATGAGAAAAAAGCAACGCCTTCTTTCTTGCTACATCCTGAAGATTGTAAAATTCATATACATTTTCTTCTGTAGGTCTCTGAACTGCTTTTTTGAGATAGTAGTCATACAGTTTGCTAAATTCATCAGGGTGCATATATAAAAGCTCATTGTAAGAATACTCCTTCAATGGCTTCGGAGTAGATGTCTGCTTTGGTTGCTCTGTTTTTACATCTTCTTTTTTCGCTTCTTCCTCTTTTTTGGGTCTTTGATAATCCTTATACCACCACCAACCCTCTTTGGTTGGCGATTTGTAATAGGTATCCTTCTTTTGTTCCTGTAAAGGCTCCTGAGAACTCTGAGCCCATATAGGAATAATAAATAAAACCAGAACTACAATGACTGTTAAAATTGTTAAAATCCTTTCCATTTTTCCTACAATATCGGTAACAATTTTGCTATTATTTTATCTTTCCTTACAGGTCCAAAATATCTGCTGTCATAACTGTCTTTGTGTGTTCCTACTACAAAATACTGCCCCTCTGGAATTTTGTATAAACAGTAAAGAGTTCCACAGGGATTAAATGGTTTAACTGTAATACCAGTCCTGCTTTGATGCTTTGCTCTGCCAAGATAATCCCCATTACAATAATATTCATCTCCCTCTATCTCAAGAACTTCTCTTTCTGAACAACCTATTATTTTTGCAATAATATGTCCTTTGGCAAATATATCTTCTCTGTCTGTTTGAACCAAAACATAATCTCCTCTTTCAATTTTTTCTGAATTAACTTTCCAGAAAAGTTTTTTATCAATAGAATTTCCATAGCTTACAGCAAGATTTGAAACTAATGCATATCCTAAAAAAACAAAAGCACTAATACCAAAAATAGTTAAAAATAACTGCCTTGGATTCTTAAGAAGCCTATTTGCCTTGAGGCTCAGGTATCTCTGTCTTCTTTGTAGAATATTCTTTAAGTTCTGGAGTAATGTTTTCAACTCTGTCACCCCCTAAAATTACATCAGATGTAATTATTACTTTTCTTTTTGGTGTTTTTGTTACGATTTCTTCAATTTTATCTATTCTCTTTTTTAACTCCGCTTCATCTATCTGCTTTGTGAGATATAAATCCCTAAGCACTGCCACATACCCTTTCAGGTCAAATGTCACTATTTTGGTTGCAAAAAATTTGTCATAAATCAAAATAGAACAAATAGAAACAACTACAGAAATTAAAGCTATTTTTATAAACTCTCTTGCCTTCACTTTATTTGCCTCCATTTAATACGTTGTCTAACAGAGGAATATTAGCTCCCTGTACAAGTTTGCCCTTAACATAATAAGTAGGAGTTCCTCCTATGTTAAGACTTTGAGCAATGGATAAATGGTCGTTTATTGCCTGTTCGGATTTCTTTAAACATTCTTCAGTCACAGATACTTCTTTACCGCTCATAACTTCTGAGTAAGCCTTTTTCTTGTCTTTGCTGCAAATCACATAAGCTATCTTTTTCTTTGAAGAGTCTCCGTGAAATGGAAGAAAGAACAGATACTCTGTTACATCATCTCTCTTTGAAAGGTATTCATAACCTTTCCTGCAGAAAGGACAATCAGGGTCAGTAAAAGTAATTACTTTATTTTTGCCGCTACCTATTTTTACTGCTTTAGATAAATCAAGGCTTTCAAATTTTTTAATTGCTAACTGCTGTCTTCTTTCTCCTGTTATTGATACCCCTGTAGTTGTCCAGATTTCACCAAAAACCACATAACCTTTCGGTGACCAGTAAATTATCTGCCCGTTTTTATCTACTACTTCATATAAACCAGGTATAGGGGATTCAGAAACATATTCAATAGAAAAATTAGGAAAAAATTTAATCAACTGTGCTTTCACTTCATCAGTTTTTAAATCTGCGGCATAAACAAGTGGTAAAGTAAAAAACATTAATGATATTAATCCTAATAAAATTACATTTTTCACTTCTACCTCCATTTAATGTTTTTTGGGGCAATTATCTCTTATAGAAAATATTACTCATAAAGATAAAAAAAAACGGTGGAAAACTTTCCACTGTTTCTGATAGCAAACATTTAATTTTTTAAAAATTAAAGATTCTTCAAAATATCTTCCTCTTTTTTGATCCAAAGAAATATCTGATCAATAAACTCATAATAAGTTTGCAGATTTAACTTTAAGCTGGCAGGGAAATAGAACTTCTTTTCAAGTTCGGGTCTTTTTTCAACTGCAGGACTTATCACGGTGGTTATAATCAGGTTATTTTTAATATCATCTTGCGAATATCCCTTCTCCAAGTAAAACTCATAGGGCATATTTGGATTAATAGTATTTTCCCAGATATTATAAAGTCTTAAATTATACTTTTTGGCAGTGTCTTCACAACTGGTATCTAGTTTTTTGGGGAAAGCTTTTGTTTTTTTTACAAAAAACTTCAATATCTCTTTGTTTCTAAATATCAAATGCACTCCATCAAATTTGTTCTCCTTGTATTTGTCAAATATATAAAGATATATTGGGGATACATAATCATTTCCTTTTTCTGTTTTAATACTAACTGCAACAGAACCAATACAAACAGCATATTTTGCTTTTTCAGGTAAAGTAGTTAACTTTTCAAGATATTCAATAAAGGAAACTATGTCCTCCAGATTATTTTCTTTCTTGATCTTTTCATATATAGGGTTTATTTCTGATCGAGCAAACACTTCAAAAACATCCTCTGAACCAAAAGCTGAACTGATATATACAAAAATTGCTAAAATAAACAATAATATTACTATTGTCCTTTTTCTCATATTTCCTCCTTAGAATATACCGCCTATCTGATTTGCTATTTTATCTGCAATAGCTCTTGCAGCCTCATTTTTATCAATATTGGTCTGCTGAGCAGTGCAGGCTATTTTGGTTCTATAAATCTGGTAGTTAGAGCTTATTTCCTGTTTTGTCTGAATGGTGGTTGATGAACCCTGCTGAGCGTTGGTTATAATCTGCCCTGTAACTGGTTTGTCTGTTCTCTCCTGTATCTGAACATCAACAACACCGGCATAGGTTTCTACCTTTATTGCCTTTCCAAGAAGAGCTCCACCAACACCTCCAACCAGTGCCCCGATTAATCCGAGAGCTATGGAGGTATCTCTGCTCTGGCCAATTAAAGCACCGCTACCAGCACCAACAAGCGCCCCTTCCACTGCTCCCTCTTTTGTTCCAGTCTGGCGATAGTAGTCCATATAAAGAACATTTGCCTGAATTATATAGCCTGCCTGTGTAGGGTCAGTTACAACCTGATAACCTTTAGCAGAAAGCCTGCTCACAATAAGATTCTGTAACATCGTTGTGTCTACTTCCTGCATATCTGAGGTATTGTTCACTGCTACATAAATTGTTTTGTTTTTTGCTTTCACAACAGGGTCAAGAAATATCGTGTCCGTCATTTTCAGTTTTACCTGCATATCACTGTGTTCGATAGCATTAATCATCTGCCCGCATCCAGAACTGCTAAATAGAAAAACAAGTAAAACCAGAAGAGATAATAGTTTAAATTTGTTGTTCTGTCTCAATTTCATCCCTCCTCTTTAAAATTTTTAGTATTAATTATAATATGTTCATATATTTTTGTTTCAAATTCTGTCTATATCAAGCTCGGCAGTTACCCCAATTATCAGGCAGTCAGTTCCTTTTCCTTCTGAAATCAGCTTTTCTACGACAATATTTTCTGCTTCCTGTTTATTATGTGCAAGAACAGTTTTTCTGTAGAAATTACCCTTCCACTTATAAAAGACAATCCAGTTTTGATAATTATTATTACGTTCACTGCTCTCTGACATATTGTCTTAAAACCTCCCAGACTTTCTGGCTGTATTTAATTCTTTTTATTTTTGAGCTGGCATTATAGCAACCCACTGCTTCCCATGTATAACCGTATTTATTAATACATTGAGCCAGAACCCACGCTCCCACATGTATGTTGTAGCAGGGATTCCAGATTTGTCTTTCGTCATAAAGACCATACTTCTTGAGAACAGGTAACCATGAGGTATTTATCTGCATGATTCCAATGTCATATGTTCCATTGCCATTTCTGTTCAATGCAGTATAATTAAAATTGGATTCCACTTTGGCTATTGCCCAGAGAAGATTTGGGTGTATTCCATATTTCTGACCAGCTTCTAAAAAGCACTGGTTGATTTCGTATGGTTGTAATGACTGGCTGCTGCTTATGTTTTGAGTTAAAAAAATCAACATAAAAATTACCAATAAAATTAAAACTTTAAATCTTATAAACATTTAATTTTTCCTTTGCCTCAGCTACCAGAGGTTTAATTTTGTTAATTATTTTTCCACTTCTATAATCATTTAATATGAAAGACAGGAAAACATAAGCATCTTCTTCCCAGAATTTAATTACCTGTTCCGCAGCTTCACCTCTACTGGCAAGAAAATTACTGTAATAAACAGGATTTTTAATCAATTTTTTCAGGTCATTAAAAGCCAGAACAATAATACTCCCGATAAGTCTCTTAATTCCTGAAAGTTCAGGATTTATATTCTGTTCCTGCAAAGTTTCAGGATATCTGAACATAAAAATCCTCCTTTTAAAGATTATTAATTAAATCATCAATACTTTTGACTACGAGAGATTTTCCACCGAGTTTTTCTACTTTTTTAAGAAACTCTTTCTGTTTTTCTGTTAGCCTTCCTTTTGAACTTTTACATTCAATTGCTACAAACTGTCCTTTAGGGGAGCAGGCTATTATGTCAGGCGAGCCCGCTGTTCCCAATTTAATTGCCCGTTTTTTATTATTTGAATCAAAAATAACAAGCCCTGAATTATTTCTTATTGCTATGTAACCCATTAAAGAGAGATATTCAAGGCATGTTTTCACAATTCCTGATTCCTCTTTTTTATACTTGACCTTTTCTTTTTTGTGATCAGAATTCTTTAAATACTTTTTCTCTCCATTCTTCTGCAAATTTTTTAACAGCAGAATCGCTTCCTTTTCTGCCAAACAGAGCATTTTCTGCCTCCTCTGAAATTTCTACTTCGTCAATAACAAAAGTATTTTCAAGATAAGGAGTAATGGATACAATAAATTTTTCATCTTTTCTGTCAATAATTACTTTCCCCATATATTTACTCCGATTTATTTATCTGAACCATCATTGTTTTGTTTTATGGACAGAGATTCATTTAATGTTTTAATCTGACTGCCGAAATCAAGATAAATTCTTGCTATTTTTTCTATTCCCTCAAAATTACCTTCTGCAGAAAAATCTATTCTCTTTTTGCTGAGAATTTTAAATGCCATCATGATCTGAGCTCCTTCATTGGAACGGGGGATAAATACAATGGAATTTCTTCGTCTTATAAGAAGTTGCTTTTGCTCATAAGTATCATTGACTTCATTCCACTGTTCGTAATTAAATGTAAAAAATCCTGGAATTACCTCTTTGAGTTTATCCCACAAAGAGGAAATCTTTTTTCTTACTTCTTCAATCTTTTTTTTAGCTTCGGTAAGAGAAATAGAAAAACCAACATTTCTCATGATTGAATTAATTTTTTTGTCAAGCTCAAAAATGCTGAATACAAGTTCTCTTGGTAGAGCAGATTCACTGATCAGGACTACAATGCTTCTTGTGTCCTGAATCTGTTTCATTTTTCTTTCAAGAATTATCTGTCCTTTACTTTTGGCTTCTTGGGCCACTGATTCAGTCATACACTGACCTCCTTTTGTTTGTTATTGTAAGGATTTAATTTTAATATCAATATTACCTACCAAACTTTGAAGAATCTTTTTTGCTGTTATAAGATTTTTTCCCTTTTCACCAACAAGAAGCCCTACTGAACCATTCTCTGAATATACTATTGCTTGAGCAAGGGATTTAAAATAAATAACTCTCTGAATTCTATCTTCATAAAGAAGGAGACTTTTTATTAAATCTTCAATGTTTTCATAATATCTAATAAAAACAAATTTTCCTTCGGGGAAGTGTTTTTTTATTTCCTGACCGTTTATATATGGTTTAAAAATTTCATTCAAATCTCTGTTTGTGAAATTTTTATCTGTTTTTATAAGAATTTTGAACAGATTTTGATAAATTCCTATTTTTTTAATGCTCAACTCATAATTAATAAGAGGTTCACTTACGAGATATTCAATGAGTTTTCTTATATAAGCAGGTGATTTCTGAGTGAGAGTGATTCTTGCTCCCTTGATTTCAAACACAGCAGCCCAGTCTGTATCGCCGATTTTATAGTCATGTGCAGCATATTTCTTAGGTAATTGTGCAAAAAGTTGGGTTCCCACAATGTTACATAGAAGGCTGTCATGATCTGGCAATTTTTTAACTACCTGAAAAAGGACGAGGTAATTGATTTTGATTACAGGAGAATTAAACATATGTTTTTATTACTTTTTCTGAAATAAAAGATATTTACAGGTAATATCGTTTAGACAAAAAACATCAGGAGAAAACGAGGGTTGCGTTATGCAAATTTCATGGTTTATGATTTTAATGACTTTCTTATTTATTTTATTATGGTTCAATATTGAGGATATGAAACAGATTTTTTTATATCTTCTGGCCTTAAATCTTGCCTTGCTTGGAGCAGGAGCCACGTGGCTGAACTCAACAAACATTGAGAAGCTTGAGGAGAAAGATAGAACCTTTGTCCAATCAAGAAGAAAAGCCTTTAACATAGTGACCTTCATATCATTGATTATCTCTGTCACAGGACTTATTTCTTCTTTTATTGATGAGACAAAAGTGCCCTCAATACTGGGACTTATATCAGTGATTGTTTTGTCTGTTTCAGCTTTAATTCTTGGAGTTTTATTTATCAGACTTCAAAAAAATAATTTTTTTAAAAACAGGAATAAACCACTCAGGTATTTTACAAGAGTTTCAATAAGTCTTAACCAGCAGGGTTTGTTTCTTTCAAATTTAAGACTATCCATAAGACCTGTGATATGCTGCTTTTGCTGGGTTATTGTCTCTTGATGGATTTCAAAATCTATCTCTCTTAGATATTCATTCAGAGACATTTTGTATGCTTTCACTGAATCAATGATCAAGCTATCAAAATCAGCCTCAATAGTTTTGATTTGTCCTTTTTTAAATTTGAATCCCAGAGTCTTCCAGAAAAAAATCTCTCGGATTCAAATCCTCTTCTCCGTATTCGTCTCTGGTTCCCAATCTACCAGTAATTTTTTTGATTGATAGCTGTTTTTTTTTCTGTAATAGTCAATAACCTCACTGAATAAAAACTTTCCAATATTCTGTCTTCTGTATTCTGGATGAATGACAATATCGTGAATGAAGAGAATTTTATCAAAACGACTATATTCGGTATCAATTCTTGCAAAACAGCATATAGAGGAAAACATTTCTTTTATTTCTTCCTGAGTAAGTTTATCCATAGGATATCCCAGTATCTGCACATTGAGAAAGCCTGAAGACTCTGCTTCCTGTAGCAGGTAGAACCATATATTGCCTGCTTTATCTCTCACATAAAATTGGTCAACAGTTTTCACCCTGCTTTCTCTCCAGAACCGTGTTCTTCGGGAAGCAGTCCAGTTTGATGAAAAGATAAACACAGGAAAACACCCGAATGTCAACTGCCACCACGGTATCTTACCTTTTGTTCCTGCCAGTAATAGGATACTATATGGAAGCATGGCATGGAAATATTACTTAAAATATTCGCAGGGTAATATACAAATAACTTTAGTTCAGTAGATTTTCGAATATCAGGTTTCTAACCTGAAATTATTCCCTCCTTTCTCTTGCAATGCAGGTTTTTATTTTCAATTTTTTAATTTTTATTTTTTATTTTCCTTTTTTCAGCAATTTTAGTTTGCCTGCATTGCAGGGAATAACCTTTTTAGGAGGGGAAAATGATTACCAAAAATTTTCAAGTATTTGAAAAAATTGATCTTTCTTTTTTGGCTGGTATCACCGGCCTAAAAAAAGAAATTGTTGAACAAATATTTCTTATTGGAGACACTTTTCGTGTTTCTGATAAGAAATACAAAATTTGTCAGACCGCTGAGGAAGATGGTAAAAAAATCTTCCTCTGCCAGGTCTGGTAGTAGTAGGGGCGAAAGCCCCTTTTTTATTTTTAACGAACTGTTGGAATTATGTTTTTCTTTTAGAGCCAATTGTATAATATATCTCTTTTATTTTTGATGGGACTATATCGATTATTCGTATCTTCTTAATACCTTTTTTAACATATTCCTTCATCAATTTTGACTGTAGCCATGACATTCCTTTAGGTTCAGGAATGTTATCTAAATTTGCTTTTGGATCAAATATCATAAAAGCTTTATCTTTTTTTCTTTCCATTTCAATTATCTTTTTAACTAATTCTGACATCCCCATCTTTCACATCCTTCAAAAAACTATGTCACGCATACTTTTACCTCCACAGAACCACGCCTGAAAGCAATCCAAAGCTCAGAAGGTATTCAGCAGGACTTCCAACTCTCATTATTCCAATGGAAAAAGTTCTTTTTGTCGGGTGTAATAATGGAACAGAACTGCTCAGAGAATCTTCAAGAATATGAAGAACACAGCCAATAACCGTATAAAAAACTGCATAGAGAAGAACAAAAAGCAGGGTTTCTGAATTAAAAATTTTAAAACCTTGTATAAAATTTACAAAAGGAATAGCCAGAACATTAACCTTTGTCTTCAGGTATAATAGTGACCATAGAATTAATCCCGAGATAACATATCCCAGCAACCAGTGACTGAGCCGTCTATGATTTTTTCTCCATCTGTCAGTGTCATAATCATGACCTTCCAGAGCATCAGGAATAATGCTGCCTGCAGCTGCAATTAAAGATGAGATAAAATCGCTTGTTAGCAGAAAAACCAGAGAAAAAGTGGAAATTTTGTGATTAATCCATTTCATTGTTTCTGCTGCTCCTCTCTTTCTGTTTGTTGTTTCCATTTTCTCTTGGCTTCCTTAATCCAGTCTTTCAATGCTTTTATGCTAAATACGTAATCTCCGTTTCTTCGGGTAAAAGGAAGCTGTCCCTTTTTAACCTCACTGAAGATGAATCTATAAGGAGCACCGAGAGCGAGTGAAAGATTACTTATCCCTTTTATTTCTTCAGTTTCAAAGAAAGTTTCAATCAGAGAGGGAAGGGTAGCTCCCGCCTTTTTTGAGGATTCAATCCATGTGAGAATATCATCCACATCATAAAGAACCATCCTGCCAAGTTTAACTTTAGGAATTCCAGCAGAAGATATGGCTCTTGGCTTTATATTCAGTAAATTGCAAACTTCAACCTCATTAAGCAACAGCCTTTTCAATGGTTCTCTCCTTCCAGCGTTTTATATCTTTTAAGGGAAATCTTAAAAATTTCCCGATTTTCAAATAAGGAAGTCCTCTTTTTTCAATATAAAAATTAAGCATGGTTCTGCTTTTAAGACCGAGAAATTCCATTGCTTCCTCTTTAGTGAGAAGCAATTTTTCTAATTTTTCCTGTTTTTTTCTATCCATTTTTTCAGGTCCTCCAGATTAAACATGTAGTTACGTGCATTAAGACGTATGTGGGGTATGTTGTGTTTTTTCACAACCTTCTTAAACTGCTTTCCATCTTTAAACCCCATAATCTCTGCTGCTTTTTCAATGTCAAGTAGCATATATATTTATTACTTCTTGCTTTAAATCAATGAGGGCTTAAAGCTTTTCATGGGATTGAAAAGCAATTAGATACAGGAGATTCCCTTCTGTAAGAGAGGAGCAGTTCATCTGGACAGTAAGTAGAGATAGATATTTCTGCACCTGAAAATTGAAAATTTAACAAGTCCCTGAAAACCAGCTTCGCCATTTCAATATGCAAAGCATATTGAAACCTTTTTCTTAATTGTAGGCTTATTAAACACACGTAGCAACATAATAAATCCTTCAATAAAAGAGAGATAAACTTATTCCCCTTTATAAGGGAATAAATTAACTCCTGGTTGATTTTCAATAACTACGAAGTAGTTATTGAAAGTCTTTTCAGGTACCGTATCAATCTTACAATAAAGTATCATCTTACAAAGACTATATAAAGCTATCTTTAAAAAATTAAAAAATATTTTTAATTTATTATAAATACCTTACACGAAAAAAGATTAAAATTTTCCCAAAAATCAAAGGGTTAAGAAAATTAGAATTTTTATAAAAAATGTCAAAAAAATAAAAAATAGCCTGAAAATTCAATAGCTTTATTGAGAATAATTATTTGTTGAAATAAAAATTTAAGATAAAAAAGTGGGATTTTAATTTGTTACATGAATTAAAATCCCGTTTTTGCAATTTATCTGTTACACAAATCAGATAAAAAAGTGGGATTTTAATTTGTTACATGAATTAAAATCCCGTTTTTGC